>CAYMIG010000001.1:0-95529 GCA_964390635.1 uncultured Vampirovibrionales bacterium
GTGCCGGATGTAATACCCAAATCCCGGCATTGCTGCGCAACTGTTTTGCCGCCCGTTTCAACCTCTTTCAAGGCCCGGACGATTTGCTCTTCCGTGAATCGACTGGCTTTCATTTCGAGATTCTCCTTCGATTACTCTATCTGGAAAATCTCTGCCTTCAACTGGCCCTAAAAATTGGACGCCTGTCACGATCTCGGTAAGGCGAAAGTCCATTTCAAGGATTTTTTGCCGGAGGAGAAGGCCGAAGTAGAGACCTTCGAGGCTATCTAGCCGTTCTTGCCCATCCGCAAGGGTATGGTTTTGCGCCATCGGAACTCTCAGAAATGACGGTCGATGAAGTGCTCTGGTGGTGGGAGAACCTGCAACAGGTAAATCAAGCCATGAGAAAGCAATCATGAGTAGTTTCAATGTCCGGATCCTGATTGAAGCCATCGATCAAGCATCCCGCCCCATTCGTGAGATTACCCAAAAGCTGCGGAATCTGGGCAATACCAAAGGTGTCCAGAACCTTCGCAGTTCCTTTGTCGGCCTGAAATCGGCAATGGGCGGAGTGGCGGAACAAGCAGGACTCCTTGTGGCACGCCTGGGCGCTCTGGCGGCGGCTGGGGGCTTTGCCTTCAAGAAAATGATTTTCGATCAGATGGTCACCTGGGAAAACCTGGAAGTCGGGCTGACCGGTCTTCTGAAAAGCCAGAAAAAAGCCAAGGTCGCGCTCGACTGGATCACGGATTTTGCCAAGCGCACCCCGATGGATGTCCAGGGGGTGGCGGACACCTTCAAGATGATGACCGCCTTGGGCTTAAAGCCCATGCAAGGGCAAATGGAAGCGATTGTCGATACCACCAGTGCTCTCGGCGGCTCGCAGGAAACCATGCGCCGCATCGCTTTGGCCCTGGGCCAAGCCTATGTCAAACAGAAGCTGCAGGGTGAAGAGATCATGCAGCTTACTGAGGCGGGCATCAATGTCTGGGATTTGCTCTCTAAAGCGACCGGCAAGAACGTGAAGGAACTGCAAAAGCTGTCCCAAGCAGGCAAGCTGGGCCGAAAAGAAATCGACGCGCTCATTCAGACGATGGGAAAAGAATATCAGGGCCAGTCGGTCAAGATGGCGGGGACCACGCAAGGGATCATCTCAAACCTGCAAGATGCCTGGCAGCGGTTTACCAAGATCCTCTATGACGAGGGGTTGCTCCAGTTCTTCAAGAACGAATTGCAAGGGGTGCTCGCCCGCGTGGATCAGATGGCCGAATCGGGCCAGTTGAAGCAATTCGCAATTGAATTCAAGAACAACACGATTGCCGTCTTCAAGGAGTTGAAGCTGGTCGCCACTCAGGTTTGGCCGGTCATCAAGGGGATTGCTCAAGCCTTTGTGGCTTTTTCAAAGGCCGTGGGGGGATACGGCAATATGCTCAAGATCGTCATTGCCTTGTTATCCGCCCCTTTCGTTGCCTCTCTAATCAAAGCAGGCATCGCGCTGTTTCAATTCGGGCAGAAAATTTTTGAACTGGCGAAAGCCGGTCAATGGGTGCAACGGGCGTTCATTGCCATTCGTGCGGCCATCGCCATTTTGTCAGGCCCTATCGGCTGGGTGATTGCTGGGATCACGCTGCTGGGCGCTGCGGCCTTTTTGATTATCCGGAACTGGTCGCAGGTCAAGGCATGGTTTACGAACATGTGGCGGGAATGGGGCGGAGTTATCCGACTGCTCATTCCTTGGATCAATGCCATCGTGATGCTGGCAGGATCAGTTCGCGCCGCATGGGGGCCTGTTCAGGGGTTCTTTCAACAACTCTTTGCGGCCATCGCTTCAGCAGCCAGACGGGCGGCGGCTGCATTTCAACCTCTGATTTCCGCGGCCAATCAGGTCAAAAGCGCCATCAGTGGGGCGATGGCCGCAGCTCGATCCAATATTGGTGGTGCGGTTCAGAATTTCAAGGGCTTTGCCAACCGGGTGACCCGTCATAATCCAGGACGCGCTCATGGGGGCTTCGTCCGCAAAGGAATGGCGTATCAAGTCGGCGAATTTGGCCGAGAGCTGTTCGTGCCCAGAGCCGATGGTCGCATCATTCCCAACAACGCGTTTCGCTCCTTGATGGGAGCACCAGGCTCTGCTACCGGCAATATCAATATCCACCTCAAAATCGATTCTGAAGGCCGTCCTCGCTTGGCAGGCATGGAGCAAAAAGGCACCAAGGCCAATTTGAGCCTGGATATGGGGCTGATCAATTCTTATGCATGACTTGAGGCAGACTCATGGCTAGACCGGAAACGCTCAGACCCGCTTCTTTTCGGGGTATCCGGTTCCTGGTGGATATTTCAGAAACCACGGGAGGCAGGCGAAACATCCTGCATGAATACCCGTATAAAGATGAACCGTACACCGAAGACCTGGGCCGAAAAGCAAGAGAATACACCTTTGATGCCTTTGTGATTGGCAGCGATCATGAAGACCGGCGCAGACGCCTTCTTGAAGCCATTGAACTCAATGCCACCCCCGGCACCCTGGTACACCCCCTTTTTGGCTCAATTCGGGTTATTCCTGGCCCGGTTCGCCATCGCTACGACAACAAGGAAAGCCGGATTGAATATTTCCAGCTCACTTTCTTTGAAGCAGGCGAAAACCGCTTTCCCGATGCCTCATTTGATACGCGTCAAGCAGTAGGAGACGCGGCAAGCCTTGTGCAAGCCACAACCATAACTGCCTTTGTCGATAATTACCGGGTGCGGGAAGTTCCCGAATTTGTCCTGAAAGATGCTCAAGACAATGCTGACGAGATGATCCGTACCATTCGGCGCTCGATTGAAGCGGTGCAGTTGGAATCAAGCAAGACGCCGGATTTTAATATCCAGCTTGATGACTATGAAGCCAGTATCACGGATCTGGTCAATGAGCCCCGGAATTTCGCTGAGCAAACAGCCAAGCTCTTTTCGGCCTTAGGTGCCGTTTACAGTAACCCGGTCAATGCCTTTTTAACGTACAGAAGGCTATGGGAAGGGGCCGATGACAATATTCCAAGCTGGGAAGCCACCCCGTCCAGATTTCAAATGCGCAAGAACCGCGAAGTGCAAATAGGGATGCTCAAGCGATTAAGCGTGGTGGGTATGGCAAGAGCGGCAACCGATATGGATTTTGATTCATATGAAGAAGCCGTTCGCTTTCGCCAGGATATCGGAGATTTACTCGATG
Source organism: uncultured Vampirovibrionales bacterium (assembly GCA_964390635.1). Classification (GTDB taxonomy): domain Bacteria; phylum Cyanobacteriota; class Vampirovibrionia; order Vampirovibrionales; family Vampirovibrionaceae; genus CAYMIG01. The sequence goes on from CAYMIG010000001.1 coordinate 3,188, forward strand.
AAGAGCTGGTTCGCCTGGGTGAAACCGACTATGACCAGTTGTTTTTTGCCCTTGAAGATTTGCGGGCGCAAGTCATCCATGATTTGACCCAGCGCAGTATCAACCTGGATCGGATGAAAACGATTCATCTTGCAAGCGCCCTTCCCGCCGATGTCTTGAGCTATCACCTGTATGGGGATTCTTTAAGATCCGAAGAAATACGCACCCGGAATAAGGTTCGCCATCCTCTTTTTATCCCGGCGGCCCAAGAAATCCAGGTGTTGGTGGAGTAAACATGGCATTGAGGCACACCCATAGCTTGAGTTACACCCATGAACGATGTCTTTCTGGTCATTAACGGGACCCGTTACGGGGGCTGGAAAGATGTGGAAATAACCCGCTCCATGGAAACCTTATCAGGCCGTTTTCGTTTGGGGCTGACTGAACGATGGCCCGGACAGACTCTGTCTCGGCCCATTGGCTTATCCGATTCCTGCACGGTTCGCATCGGTTCAGACATTGTCATTACAGGCTATATCGATGACATTGAGCAAAGCTATGATGCCAATACTCATACGCTGACCATTACCGGGCGGGACAAATCGGGCGATTTGGTCGATTGCTCAGCCAGACACAGTCCCGGCCAATGGAAAAACCAGCCCCTTGAAACCATCGTTCGGGATTTGACCAGCCCTTTTGGCATTAATGTCGCTACGGCAGTCCCGACCGGGGAAGTGTTTAAGACCTTCGCCCTTGAACAAGGGGAAACGGTGTTAGAAGCCATCGAGCGGCTTTGCAAGCTGCGGGGCTTACTCTGTATTCCGGATGGGTTAGGCAACTTGCTTATCACCCGAACCGATGCGGCCCAATCGGCGGTTGCTTTGATTACGGGTGAAAATATTCTCAAAGGCTCTATTCGGCATTCAGCCAAGGACCAGTTTTCGGAAATCACGGTCAAAGGGCAAACCGAGGGATCCGATACAAGTCACCCCAAAACCAATACGACCCCAACGGCCATCAGTATAGACGCATCCGTCAGGCGTTATCGCCCGCTGGTGCTTCTGGCTGAAGGCCAAGCCAATGGCGCCATTTGTCAAAAGAGGGCTGACTGGGAAACGGCGATTCGCAAAGCCAAGGGCTTTGAAGTCGATTACACGGTCGCTGATTGGCGACAAGGCCATACCGGCCCCTTATGGGATATCAACCGGCGCGTCCGGGTACGGGATCCGCTATTTAAAGTGGATGAGTTTTTGATTATCAGCGGCATTACTTTTCGCTTAAACGATCAAGGGGGACGGATAACGGAACTGACCTTATCCAAACCCGAAGCATTCAGCCCAAACCCAAACGAGCTGCGTGAATAGCCATGTTGCAAGACTTTGAAAAACTGAGCGCCAAGCTGAAACGGCGCATTTTCAATATGCTCGCCCGTGGCGTGGTTCAGCTTATCGATGACAAGCAGGGCTATCAGATCGTTCAATCGACCTTGCTTGCCGGAGAAACCCGAACGGGTTTAGAGCGCATGCAGCAATACGGTTTTACGGGTCATCCTCCCACCGGTTCTGAAGCTTTTGTTTTATTCCTGAACGGGGATCGTTCTCATGGAGTGGTTATCGCCATCGACAACCGGCAATTTCGCTTGCGGGATCTGGATGATGGGGATGTGGCCGTCTACAGCAAGAAAGGCAATTTCTGCAAGATCAAAGCCAACGGGGAAATGGTTCTGGAAACCCCGGAAAGCAACATCACCATTGAGAGCAAAGACGGCAAGATTTATCTTAAAGCAACGGATAACATCATCATCCAATCTGACAAGGTGGCCCGTCTTGAAGGGAATGAGATTGAAATCCATGCCAAGACCCGGATCAAGTGGGATTGCGGCGGGCGGGGCTTTGATTATTTGCCGACTCTAACCAACAGCTTTGAACAATGCACCGCGCCAGGCGCAACGAACCCATGTCAGCCCCCTGAGCACGGATCCCCTCCAGCAACGTAAGGAGCCTTCATGAGCGCCATACGGGATATCAGACTGGCTCATTTAAAGGGCCAGAACGGTACGCTTGGAATTTTTGATAGCCGTTTGCTATTTCGGGATCTTGAAGCCGATGAAACCCTGGAAACCGCCGTTTTCATCTCGCTATTTACCGACAAGCGGGCCGATATCACGGATCCACTTCCATTTAATGAAACCTTCCGCCGAGGGTGGTGGGGCGATTCTTACGCCGCAATTTCAGGCGATCAGATTGGCTCTCACCTTTGGCTATTGCAACGGGAAAAGACCACTCAAGACACCTTGAACCGGGCTAAGGAATATTCTTTGGAAGCCTTGAGCTGGGTGATTGAAGACGGGATTGCTGAAAGCGTACAAGTTGAAACCAATTGGGTAAACAAAATCCAAGGGGTCATGGCCATTGAAGTGGAGATTCAGCGGCTGAACGGGGCCAGAGAGCGCTACAACCTGCTATGGAGCCGCTTGCTGTACGGGGAACCGTCAACGGCCGTTGCCAAGCGGAAAATCATCGATGCCGGATCCGCCTTTCTGTCAACCGATGACGCGCAAGTCCTTGAAATTTAACCTGAGCAAAAGCGATGGATACCAATTTCAAGCGTCCCACGCTGGTTCAGCTACTGGACCGCATCCGGGGCGATATCAATACACGCATCCCCGGAGCCGATGCCCGTGTGCGCCGTTCATTCTTAGGGGTGATTGCCCGCATCATGGCGGGCCTTGTGCATGGCTTATACGGCTATCTTGATTTTATCGCCCGTCAAGGAATTCCGGATACGGCCCAAGAAGAGTACATGGAGCGTTGGGCCGCTGTCTGGGGGATTGACCGTAAAGCGGCGACCAAGGCGGAAGGGTTGTGCGTTTTTACAGGCAATAACGGCAGTTTCATCAATATCGGCCAACGCCTTCAACGCGGAGACGGGGTGCTCTTTGAAACCGCTCAGGCAGGCATCATCAATGCAGGTTCGGTCACGCTATTGATTCGCGCAATGCATGCAGGATCTTCAGGCAATACCGAGGCAGGAACAATTCTGACCTTCGTAAACCCCATTTCAGGCTTTAACGCTGAATTAAACAGTGGCGAATTAACGGGCGGAACCGATACGGAAACCGATGCCAGCCTTCGCGAAAGGATGCTGGCCCGCATCCAGCAGCCGCCTCATGGCGGGGCCATGTTTGATTACATCAACTGGGCGCGTGAATTTCCGGGAGTGACCAGAGCCTGGGCCACGCAAGATCTAGGTCCTGGCACCGTCACCGTCCGCTTTATGATGGATGACACCTATCCCGATGGGATTCCTCAAGCTGAAGATGCCGAAGATTTAAATGCCTTTATCCAGGCCCGTCGCCCGGTGACAGCGCAAGTCTTTGTGGTGGCCCCCACGGCAAAGCCCATCGATTTTCAGGTTGCCCTGATTGATACGGACGGGGAATCCGTACACGACCCCATTGTTCAAGCGGCGGTCACGGCGGAACTTAAAGACTTGTTCAAACGCGAGGGCGAACCGGATGGAACGATTTATCTCTCCCGCATCCGGGAAGCCATCTCCATTGCCGAAGGGGAATATGCCCATACGCTCATCACCCCTACAACCAATGTAGTGGCGGGCGTGGGCGAAATCCCGGTGGTTGGAAGCATAACGTGGATATAATTCATGCCCGCAAGCGCCAATGAATACTATGAGCAAATCAAAAAGCTTAAGCCCTTGGGGCATGCCTGGCCGGACAATGAGGATCTCATCCAGAATAAGCTGCTGAGAGCCTTATCCGATGAAGCCGCACGGGTCGATGCACGGGTGGAAGACCTGATCCGGGAACTCGATCCGCATGTCACCCTTGAACTTTTAATGGATTGGGAGCGCACTTGCGGGCTTCCGGATCCTTGTACGGGGCTGGCTAGAACGGTAGAACTACGCCGACATGCGGTCGTGGATAAACTGAACGCCCGTGGGGGGCAACATAAACAATACTACATCGATTTAGCCAGTCGCTACGGATTTGCCATCAGCATCACCGAAACCTGGCCCACCACATGCGGGCATCCGGTCAATATCGGCATGTACGGGGATAAATGGCTCCACCATTTTGAGGTGAACGCGCCACTTGACACCATTCGCCATACCCGAACGGACCGGGGATCGGCAGGGGACCCGATTCGGGTCTGGGGCAACGAGATATTGGAGTGCCTCATCAACCGCTATAAGCCAGGCCATACGGTCGCGAGATTCCTTTATTCATAACTTGAATTAAGCCCGTAGGGGATATCCATGTACCGGATCGATAGTTTAACGGCGGTGCCTGTGGCACCGGAGATTCCGCCTGCTCAGCCCGAAAAATTCTGGGGTCGGGACACCACTATTGAAGACTGGTGGCTGAACATGATTCAAGAAGAAATCCGAAACGTTATTCTCGCAGCCGGTCTGACACCCACCAAATCGGATAACACCCAGCTCTCAAAAGCTATAGACGCTTTGATTACGGAAGCCGGGCTTTCGGTTCAAACCGGATCCATCTTGTGGTTTGCAGGCGATCTGATACCCGCGGGCTATCTGGAATGCGACGGGAAAGCCATTAGTCGAACCCAATTCAACCGGTTGTTTTCGGTATTGGATACCAGCTTTGGCGTGGGAGACGGGGCGACGACCTTTAATTTGCCCGATTTGCGCGGGCGATTCGTACTGGGAAAAGACAATATGGGCGGAACGAGTGCTGATCGCGTAATCGCGCTTCAAGCCGATACCTTGGGTGCCGGGGCGGGACAAGACAAGGTAACGTTAACCGTTGCCCAATTGCCCAGCCACACCCACAGCTATTCCGTTGCTAGTTCCGCTGGAGGCGGGATGAATTTCAACGATTCCGGAGACGGCAATATTTCAACCGTAACCGGATCGACGGGCGGTAACCAGCCCCATAACAATATGCCGCCTTTTATCACGCTCAAAGCCATCATCAAGGTCTAGGGAGGGCTTGCCGCATGTATCGAATCGATAATGCGACCTCTGTCACCACGCCCCCGGATGTCCCTCCGGCTGGAACGGAGAAATTCTGGACCAACGGGGATCCCGGAGCCGGTATTGCCGCAACCAAACTCGATTCCTGGTGGTTCAACATGATTCAGGAAGAAATCAGGCAAGCCGTGGTGGATGCGGGGCTTATCCCCAATAAAACCGATAACACACAACTATCTCAATCGATTCAAAACCGCATTGCCGCGGCGGGTTCCGGCATTCCCTCAGGTACGCTTCACCCCTGGCCCACCGAAACCATACCTGAAGGCTATCTGCTTTGTGATGGCTCTCCCGTCAGCAGAACTGAGTACCCCAATCTCTTTACCGTCATTGGCACGACTTATGGCGCGGGAGATGGGGCCACGACTTTCAACCTGCCTGATCTCAGGGGACGTTTTGCGCTTGGAAAAGATGATATGGGCGGGACATCAGCAAATCGCGTCACCGACGGGCAAGCGGACGTTCTGGGTGGCTTTGGCGGAGCAGAAACGCATACCTTGACCATTGCCGAGATGCCAAGCCACTCTCATACGTATGCCGTGATGTCCCATAGCGGATCCGGCATGAACGTCAACGGCTCCGGAGACGGGGTCGTTGGCTCCACAACCGGCGCCACCGGGGGCGGGCAAGCCCATAACAACATGCCCCCTTTTCTGACCCTCAATTACATTATCAAGGTCTAAGGCATGGCTGAAGACAGAATCCAGATAAGCCAGCTACCATCGACGCTCAATCTCAATGAAACCGATGAAGTGGCGGTTAACAATGCCGGAGACACGCGCAAAGCCACTCTTGGCCAGATTTCAACTACCATCGGGGTGAGCGCCCATTTAGCCGATCTCGAAGCGCATCGCCCGATGGATGATACGGTGACTACTCCCACAACGGTCTGGTCTTCCCAAAAGACCCGAAACGAAATCGATACGGCACTCACCAACCGGCAAGTGAATGCCGATCAATTCTCAGGCGTCCTTCCGCCCGTCAAGGGCGGTACGGGTCTTGGGACGCTGGATGGCGGGAAACTGCTCATTACACAAACGGATGCCATGACGGAAGTGGCTATGGGGCCGACGCTTGCTGAAAACGGCGGGGCCATTAACGTGGTGGATGACACCAATACCCAGAAAGTCGAAGTATCCGTTGACGGAAACCTGGGGGGAGTAAGAAAACAGGTCAATTTTATCAATAACGGCGATGTGCTGGTTGAACTTATCGATGATCCTGCTAATAACAAGATTGATGCTGAAATCAAGCTCCTGGCCCGCGGGCCGTTGGAAGTGCATGATAACGGCATTGCTCTAGCCGGTACGGTGGGAATCGTTAATATCGTTGAAGGTCAAAACGTCACCACCGAGATGACCTTTAATCCCGGAGACCCTCAAGGCGATCCGGCCATCCCCTCCAGCGTGGATGTAACCATAAACGCTAATATCACGGTTCAAGACGATGGGGTGGATGTGGGAACCCGGCGGAAGGTGAATTTCAAGGACGGCTTGAACACGGTTGCCGTCGTTACTGACGATCCCGCCAATAACCGCCTCGATGTCAATGTGGATGTCGATCTCTCCGGCAAAGCGGATGTGACTCATACTCACACGCTTTCTGAAATTGGCGATGCCGGGTTGCTTTCGGCCAAAGATCAAGTGGATGCGCCCACGGATTTTTCGGCCACCGGTACTCCCGATGCCACGACATTCTTGCGCGGGGATAATGTCTGGGCCGTTCCGCCAGGGGGAACCGGGGTCATCGACGTTTATGATGAAGGAGCGCTTACCGGATCACGGGGCGGTATTAACTTTATCGCTGGCGACAATGTCACCATTACCCAAAGCGATGATCCGGGTAACGATCAGGTGGATATCACCATCAGCGCAAGCGGCGGCGGCGGATCTGGGGGAATCCTGCACCGCGATTCAACCGATGTTACTGTAACCAATACCACCACGACCTCTCCCTTGTTTAACTTTACGATTCCAGGCGGGACGCTTGGCATCGGGGATGTCATCCGCATCCATGTCCGGGGTTCGGGCTTGAACAACACAGGAAGCCTGCAAGCGGTCAGTTGGCGAACAAGTTTAGGCGGGCAAATCCAGGAATCCAATTTCAGTAACTACGGATCACTTGCCAATGGCTTTGATTGGGCATTGGATTACGAAATCATGGCCAATGGCTCAGGCTCACAACAAGTCACCGCCCGTCTATCGACAGCCCAGCATAAGGCCGATCCGGAACAAGAAGGTTGGCTGTATACCACCAATCTCAGTCTCGATATGACCGTGGATCAGGCGTTTGTCTTTTCGACCACGCTCTTTTCAAGCTCAACAAGCTTTGTCATCACCAAGGAAGCCGCCTGGATTGAGCATGTGGCCGAATCCGGTTCCGGCGGGGGTGGGGGTGGAAGCGGTATCAGCGGCATTGGAATCCGCAATAACAGTGCAACAGTAGTCGGCACCCGCCCCAATATCAATTTCCATCCGGGCAGCAACATTACCCTCACCGTTACCGATGACCCGGCTAATAACGAAGTCGATGTGACCATTGCCGCGGCAACCGGGAACGGGGGCGGGCAGCTTTTGAACGTCCAGGATTACGGAGCGGTCGGGGACGGGGTGACCAATGACGCCCCGGCCATCCAGGCAGCCATCAATGACACGATTACCCTGGGGCTGGCTGGTGTCTTTTTCCCGGATGGGGTTTACCGGATAACAACGGCTCTCACCCCTCCCGGTGGTTCCGCGGCTCGCGAGCGCCCCTCTATTGTTAATTGGAACCCGATTAGCGAGCGAATTACTTTTGACAAGGATCCGGGCTTGCAAAACGGAGACCCCATCGCTTTTCAAGGGGACGGCTTGCCCTGGACCGTCACGGAAAACAAGGTCTTTAGCGCCCGGCGCATCAGTGCTCTGGAATATGAACTCTATGACACGCGCGCAAACGCCCGGAATACGGCTTCCACAGCCGGCCGAATCGATTTGCAGGCCCGGAGCATCGCTTCCATTAATCTGGCCACCAATGAAATCACGTTTACGGCCCCGCACTTAATGAAAACGGGTCAGCGAGTACGCTTCCAGTCAACCGGCGCCTTGCCCGGCGGCATCGATGTCAATACCGAATACGTCTTTCGCGTGGTTTCCGCTACAGTTGGAACCATTCACCCCATTAACAACTTCACCACCTCCAACGACTTTCCGGCTTACCATGCCTATTACTATCCAGCTTCTCAGCCCTCCGGTGGCCGTACCCCTGAGATTATCGATATTACAAGCTCAGGTTCCGGCACCATCGATATGAAGCGGGTGGGCGGGCAACTGCATCCAGGCACCACCAAGTATTTAAACGGGCTGATCTTGAAAGGATCCGGTAACGCCGTCATTGCCAAGGACCCCAATCAATCCCTGGCTTTAACCTTCTGGGCGCATCGATACGATAATTTGATTGTGGAAGATCTCGAATTCTGGGGAAGGCTGTATGAAGATCGCTGGATCGATGAATACGGCGGCTCTTTCCCCGGCTGGGGGGATGACGGGTTTCGGGTGGAATCCTGTCATAACGTACAATTCAACCGCTGCCGGTTCAAGTATTTCGGGGATGCGGCCATTCGCTTTCAGACCGCCTTTAACGATAAAAATATCGGCCCCATGTCTGAAATGCTGACAGTTGAAAACTGCTGGTTTTTCATGTGTACCCAAGTCACATCCACCGTATCTAATACCGCACACCCCGCTGCGGCAACCACCGTTCGTTATCTCTACAACACATTTGAAAAGCTCAGGGGCGGAGTGAAAGTCTCATCCAAGAAGACCGAAGGCATCACCGATTGCTGGTTTATCGGAAACAAATGGAAAGACAGCAAGATTACCCATCAGTTCAACGCCCCGCTTGAAATCCAATCTTTTAGCCGGGTTCGGGTGAAAGACAATACGTTTGAGAACATGGGCACCACAGGCACTATTGAGCCTTTTTGCATCCTGGTTATCCCCAACAACTCCTCTACGGCATCCAAAGGCCCGATTAGTAATATCATCATTGAGAACAACTTTGTCGAAAACTGTCCCAGAGGATTCAAGATATCCAACCGCAACTTCCCCGATGGCCCGACAGTGATTGAGGATGTGACATTTCGGGGTAATCACTTCAGGAATCTCACTTCCACGTTCAATGAGGGAGCCATTTCCATTAGCCTGAATCCGGTGCGGCGCGTGGAAATTTCAGGCAATCACTTTGACGATCTCGCAAGCCAGTATTGCCTGTATTTCTTTTTAATCGATGACTCAGACGGCACTCAGTTCTGCAATTATGTAATCGATAATAACTTCTTTGGCACAATGACCCATTCCAATGCGGTTTTGATCAATATAACACTGGACAATCAGGGCGGAGCGGTAGGGAATAGAAAGCTTCAGGGCTTCATAATTTCAAACAGCATCATTACCATTCCGGTTCCCCTTATCCGGGCCATTAATGTTTCCAACGTGCTCTTTAGCAATATCATCTATACCGCCCCCTCCGGAAACTTCCACGACCCGCTGCTTTTCAGCTTTATCAGCCATTTTCGCTATTCTAATTGCCATATTACGGCTGCTAACGGCCTGGATCATCCCAGCACCCCGCATCTGTTCATTACCGGGTGCTCTTTGAACTGCACGGGTGTTGCCATCCGAAATTCCACCGCCCAGACCGCGACCACCCATGTTCAAGCCAATCAGGTAGTCAGCGGTTCTGTCAGCTTTTAACAATGGAGAATCGACATGGAACAAGTGAACTGGCTGGATGGTTTGCTGACCCAGGTTCTTGGCCCCATGGGGCTTACCATCGGGGCTTTGGTTGTTGTAAGGGAGCTATTTCTGATGTTCATCAAGGAACGAGAAGCAAGCCGTCTTTCGGCGCAAGAACAACGTGATTACTTGGCTAAGGAAGCCGACCATAACCGCAACGCCTTTATGGACGTGCTGGAACTCCTGAAAGTGGAATTGGCCACCTGCAATGAGCACCGGGATGAGTGTACAAAGCAGATTACTTTCTTGACCGAAAAATGCGCCACCTTGCAAGAGCGAGTGGATCAGCTCGAAGGGCCGTTGAGAACGATTCTTTTCCGGGTGGAAGCGGGCCTCAAGAAAAGGCCCAGAAAGCGATAAGCCATGATGCCATTACCCAGACTAACGGATCGCCAGATTGAGCGCATTCGGCTAGTGAAACCTGTCTTCGTGATTGTTGAAGCATTCACTGGCGTTCCCTGGCAAGCCGTGGCAGCCGTTTGGTACCGGGAGAGCTTTTCAATTACGCCCCCTAAAACGCATGGCGGCCCCTTCCAGTTCGACCCGGTATTAACTCCATGCGCCATCCGAAAGCTTCTAAAACGCTTTACGAGCCTTCCAGAATCCTGGATTGAACAGTATGCCCAAAAAGGGGTGAATGACTTTGAGACGGGAGCCTTGTGTGCGGCTTGCTGGCTGCGCTTGAAGACAGGGCCGGTCATTACGCCCGCAGTCTCCGATGAAGTCATCAAGGATGCCTTTTACGGGTATAACGGCAGAGCCTACGGATCCGCTGATAAAAGCCCTTATGTGATGAACGGCTTTGATGAAAAGCATCGGGATATGGTTCTCAAGGGAACGATACCGGACGGCAAGGGCGGAAGGCGAAAAGTTTCCATCATTGATAAGCGCCCTGGCGCCTTCACGGTCTACAAGCAACTCAAATTGTTGAACCTTTAGGCACCCTATTTTGAGCCGCCATAAATTTCCATGTTTCTTGTAAGAATTGCTTGTAATTCCGCCAACTGGTCCATAAGCTCAATCATTTCGTTTTGAACACCCTCTGCTGACTCAGAAACCATTTCTCTAAATTGTTCATATGCGATTTCGCCTGACTTGTAGAACTCTCCCGGTAAGAGCTGCAAGGTCACTCGGGGAATCATAATATTGTCTCCCGTGGCATATACCGCGACCTTTTGCCCATTAAAATCCAATCGGTACTCGATGTTCTTTTTGAGGATTTTACTTGCCCCTTTGTGGTTTTTTGCTTTCTTGGAAGTATTTTGCCGGTTCGCACCAGGCGAGGGGGTACTCTGTTTGCTGGTTTTTTGTGGCTGTACCCTTTGTTCTGGTGTAATGGAGTGATAGTAGACGATTTCCCGATACTGTGAACTCGAATCGGTTTTATAGGTGGATCTGTATAGGAGTCCAGGCCGGGTAAGGGAAACTTTAATCTGGGGCTTATCAGAGATCCTCTCTCTTTTTATGCTCGTCCTTACCTGTCCTTGCTTCACAAAGTCTTTCAAAATTGGTTCTATATACCGAAGTGTAAAAGTTCCTTCCACCATATCTTTAAGCTGCTCAATGATTTCATTTACGTTGTAACCTCCCTGGCCACATTTTGAAAGCATCAAATCAACCGCCTGTTTCACCTCTGGCTGTTTATCAAGGTTATCAATATCGCCAAAATCGAGATATGGGGCGGGGGTAGAAAGCTGCTTTCTAAGCTGTTTATGTATCCGCTTAACTTTTTTCCAATGCTTCTTGCTCATTTCATCCTCGAACAAGCGTGATTATCCGCAGAATAACACAAGAGCTTCTCTAGGAGCTACATATGACCCGTAAAATCGTTGCAATTCACGGTATTGGGAATGCCCAGCCTGGATGGTCTGAATTCCTGCGCCTGGAACTTAATATCCCAGGCCCGGACTGGATCGAGTTTTATTATGAAGACCTGCTGGAACGCTCTCCGTTTAATCGGGTCGTGGCATCCCTGATTCGGATCCTGTTGACCCGAAACGCCGTACCTGAAGCTGCTGGCTTGGCCCTGTTCCCAAAGGATTATCTTAATGACCTCGTTTCCTATTTCTTGCTGGGCAAAACCCGACATGCAGTTCAGGCGCGGCTGAAAGAGACCCTTGAAACCTATCCGGATGCCATCCTACTTTCCCATTCGCTGGGAACCGTGGTGGCCTATGAAACGCTCAAGAACTACAACCTCAAGGTGTACACACTTTTCACTTTCGGCTCTCCACTTTCCAAAGAGCTGGTGAAACGCTTCCTGCATGTGCCCGATTTCAGGAGGCCGAAAGTAGCAGGCTGGTTCAACGTCTGGGGAAGGTTCGATCCTATCGGCGGAAAGATCGCGAGTCTAGGCTGCAAGGCAAAGGATCAATTCCGGATTAACAATGCCCATGACTTGTTTGTATATGTGCATTCCCAAAAGCAAAAGATTCTGGAACTTTACGGGGAAGCCGGGATAAAGGCTTCCTGACAACGGAAGGGGATTTGGGATGAAACGAAAACAAACGGATAGTTTATTCCAGGCCCTGACCGGGCTTGTGCAAGTGGTGACCATGATTCTGTTCATTCATTGTCTACAAGCGGCTTTGGGGCTGGTGGCAAAAGTTTTGTCATTGTTCATAGTGTTCCACCGCCCCGTGGGCTTGATATAGGGAGAAGAAAACGATGGATCAGTATAAACGCATCAAACAAATTGAATATCTCAGGCGCGTTGACGTCATGACGGCGCTCTTGGCGAAAAGCATTCCCTATTCCCACATGATAAGACTTGCTTGTCAGCAATGGGGAATTTCCGAGCGTCAGGCCAAACGGTATATCCAGACCGCAAGAGAAAAAGTGAAAGAGGTTGGCTCTCAATCGCTTGCGGATCATTATCACCAGGTCATCAGTTGGTACATCTCCATTTACCAGGATGCAACCCAGTCACAGGATAACGACATGCGCAGGAAAGCGGCCAGGGACATGGTGGCTCTGCTCAGACAGGTAAAAAGGGATCTGAGTCATGAGGAATTCAAGAAAAGTGAGTCCAGACTCATTGAATCTGGTGAAATGGAAGAAATTCTCCAAGCACTTGCAAACGAAGAACGCCTATTCCAAATCGAATAAAGACATTGCTGCCGTTTATATCCGGGGTTTCCAGGAATTCGATTTTTTCGTGCATTGTTTTTTCCCTCACCATTGCCAGTTTGGCTTTTCCAGAATGCATGACCGTTTTTTCCTGGATGAAGCGGATCCGCTTCGACGGGGACGCCGTGATGTCATTGCGGCTCCCCGAGGCCATGCCAAGACCACGTTCAAGGTCCTCTTCAAAGCTCTTCACGCCATTGTCTACGGCTATGAGCCCTTTATTCTGATCATCGGGCATTCGGCGCAAGAAGCCCAGGGAAAGGTCCAGAACATCCTGGATGAACTTCAATCCAACCAAAGGCTGATTGAGTTCTTCGGTGAACTGGCGCCGCCCATAAAGCATCGATCCCGCAAAGGGTTCGTGACCCAAAACGGGATCCGGGTGATGGCGAAATCGAAGGGCCAGCAAGTCCGGGGGCTTCTGCACGGCCAATACCGGCCAAGCCTTATCCTTTGCGATGACATCGAGTCACTGGATGGAACCTTGTCACCGGAGCAAAGAGCCAAAACCAGGGACTGGTTTTATAAAGACGTGATGAAATGCGGCCAAGTGGACGGATCGACCAATATCACGGTGATTGGCACTTGCCTTCATCCGGATGCGTTACTCTGCGAATTGCTCCAATCCCCCGGCTGGACTTCCAGAAAATACCAGGCTGTAATGAGCTTTTCTGAAAATGAAGCCCTCTGGGAAAAATGGAAAGCCATATATACCGATCTGTCCAACCCCAACCGCAATGAAGAAGCTACGACATTTTATGAAACCAACAAGGAGGCCATGCTCAAAGGAACAAGCGTTTTATGGCCTGAGGGCGAATCCTATCTGCATTTGATGAAAATGCGCATCGATGATGGGCAAGCCAGCTTCTACAGCGAAAAGCAGAATGACCCCTTCGATCCCGAACGCCAGCTTTTCGATATGAAACGGGCCAAACGGTTCCGCATTGAAGAAGACGGCGTGGTCTGGCTGGATGGATCGGATAGAAGAGTTGGATGGGGAGATTTTGAGCGGATCGTCGCCTTTCATGATCCGGCCCTTGGCAAAAAGCCAGGTCAGCATACCGAGCCCGATTTCGCGGCCATCGTGGTGGTTGGAAAGGATTTGGACGGGTATCTGTATGCGCTTGACTGCTATATGGAAAAAGCCTCTCCCGCAATCCAGATCGAGAAAGCCTTGTCTCTCCAAGGCAAATGGGATTTCGATGTCCTGTATCTTGAGGAAAACCATTTCCAGCAACTCATGAAACCCTTATACACCCAGGCTATCGAGGACAAGGGCCTTGTCGATCTTCGCGTGGTGGGGGTGCATCAGCACCAGAACAAATACCAGCGGATTTCTACTCTCGAACCCGACATTAGCAACGGATACCTGCTTTTCGCTGACAGCATCCACCCGAGACTGATTGATCAATTGACGCTTTTCCCCACCAGTTACGATGACGGGCCGGATGCCTTGCAGGGAGCCGTATCGAAACTCAGGCGAACCGCTCACCAGCCACGTATTCGCAGGATCTAAGGAGGAACGGATATGAATCTGGACATTGCCATGATGTCTATCGACAAGATCAAGCTGCCCGAAAAACCGCTGAAAGAACACCCTGACTCCCAGATTCAACAAATCGCGGGGAGCATCCGTCAATTCGGCTTCAACGATCCGGTCGCCATCGATGAAAACGGGGAAATCGTGGAAGGAGTAGGCCGGGTATTGGCGGCGCGCGAACTTGGAATGACTGAGATACCGGTCATTTCCCTTTTACATTTAAGCGAAGCCCAAAAGAAGGCGTATTGCATTGCCCATAACAAGATCTGCCATAACAGCGGATTCAATCTGGAAAGGATCCGTTCCGTATTTGAATTGCTTTGCAAGGAAGAGGATCCGGCATTGCTTGAAGCGACAGGCTTTGTACAAGCCGAGCTGGATGACTTGCTTGCCCCTCCCATCATTTCGGAACTGGGAGAGGAGCTGACCGGTTCCATGAAGGATGCTCCCAAGGTCATTTGCCCTCATTGCGGAGAAGCCGTCTATGTCTAAGCAATCAGAAAAGCCGAAAGTCATCAGCCTTTTTGCCGGATGCGGCGGTTCAAGCCTCGGTTACGATCTGGCCGGTTGCAAGGTGCGGGCCGCGGTGGAATTCGATAAAAATGCCGCAGCTGTTTACCGGGCGAATTTCCCCGATACCCGCTTGTATGAAGCCGACATTGCCACCCTCGATCCCCTGGCGGTTCTTTCAGATCTGGGGTTGGAGCCGGGAGAACTGGACATTCTCGATGGTTCTCCCCCGTGCCAGGGCTTTTCAATGGCAGGCAAAAGACGCCTGGACGATCCCAGAAACCGCTTGTTTGAAGAATACGTCCGTTTCCTCAAAGCCATACGCCCCAAGGCTTTCGTCATGGAAAACGTGCCGGGGCTGGTAACAGGCAAAATGAGAGCCATCTTTCATGAAATGGTAAAGGCGCTTACGGATGCGGGTTATGAAGTCAGGGGCCGGATCCTGAACGCCGCTCACTACGGTGTCCCCCAAAGCCGAAAAAGGGTCATTCTGATTGGCTTTCGGAAAGACCTTGAGCTTGTCCCCGAACATCCCGCTCCTTCTTCGTTGCCAGTCACATTCAGGGAGGCAACAAAAGGTTTGACCAATCATGAACTGACCCAGACTCCCAGAGGAAAGGCGCTTCAAACGGCCAAGGCAATCCGGGCCGGAGAATCCGGGGCCGATCTTCACAAGCGATACCGTCAGAAAGCAAACGAGTTCTCGCTGATTCGGCTTTCTTGGGAAGCCCCCTGCCCCACGGTGCTCAAAACCCTGAGACCGGGGCAAGTCGGCTTGCTGCACCCGGAGGAGAACCGTTTTCTGAGCATCGGTGAGCTGAAAAGGGTCTGCTCCTTCCCCGACGATTTCGTATTGCAGGGATCCTTCATTGACCGCTGGGGGCGGTTGGGAAACGCGGTACCGCCTCTATTGACCAAGGCGGTCGCCGAAAGTCTGATCCTGCAATTGAATCAGACGTAATTCTCGTCATTGGGAATGGCGTCAATAAGCTCAATCAGGATGTCTTCCAATAGATCCTCATCCTGCCATAATTCGGAAAGCTCTTGCGCCGTGTAGTCACTGAAACGGAGGTTCTCCACCTGATAATCCGGGCAGAGCTTCTTAATCAGCTTGATTTTCGCCCTTACGCCCATATAAATCATGGTTTCTAATACTCCTCGGCCAGCATGATGGTCATGACCCGCTTGGTTTTTGCAGGATCCGCCGGATCCTCGCTTCCAAACGTCAAGGTGGGGTCATAGTAGTCGATCTTCCAAAAAAACTTCTTGCCGCTGACTGTAAACGCCCCGAAATCATGTTCTCCGTAGGGGTCGTTATCGGGTGAGAAGTCATTGAAGGTCTGAACGGCCTTGAAAACTTCATAATGCTCAAGCTCAGACAGGGCCTGAACCCCTGCCGTGAGCATGACCTGCCCGCCCATGAGCGTTTTGCGAAACGCGTCATTGAGGCGGGCTATTTGTGTTGCCTGCATCGTTTCCGACATTGGCCTCCACCTCCCGGATTTGATAAACGTACTCATTGAAATGCTCCGCCACCGCATTGGCGAAATCGGTCCATTCTTCAAGCAGATAACCGTCTTCCCCGAAAGCCCCGTCCTCAACGAAGGGATAAAGCATATTGTGGTCACAGATATCGCCGAGGTTGCCGAAAGGGGTAATCCCCTCATGCTCGGTCCTGATGGCGTACTCGATGTCGGCTGGTTCGAGCTGGGAAAGCACATGCTGAAAGCCCTGCTCGACGGTCATGCCTTTGAAAGTCAATTCAGAACTCATCATTGGAGTTTCTCCTGTGAGCGGTTCATGCGCATGTTAAGCCAATACCCGGCTTTCGGGAGCCCTTAACCCCATGCTTCCTTACAAATCCTAGCGATCCGGAAGGCCAAACGTGAGCTCATCATTAGCGATTGCCCTTGAAGCTTATCGTGGTGATATACTCTTGCTTAAAGGGAGTTTTCGTATTGAGCGAAATGGCTTCTCTGAGTAAAGAGCATAAACCAATCCGTTATCGTGTCACCGGCATGGATTGTCCATCATGCGCCGCGAAAATCGAAAAAGCCGTGCATAGTGTCGGTATTGATGATGTAAAGGTTTCCATTGCTTCCCAGATTATGACCTTGTCCATTCTGGATCCTGATAAGCAGCTTCCCGAAGTAGAACGTGCCGTGACGGGTCTTGGGTACCAGCTTGATCGTATAGAGCAACCCGCTACCGAGGCAGCAACCGACAAGGATGATCTACCGAAGAATCTCAGTCACATCACGCCTGCTTATAAGCGGGCCTTATGGACTGTGGTTTTTCTGAATGTTGGCTATGGTGTCATCGAGGTGGTGGGCGGCTTTCTTTCCGGCTCACAGGCGTTAAAGGCGGATGCTCTGGATTTTCTTGGCGATGGGATGATTACTTTTCTGGGGCTATTGGCAATTGGTTGGAGCTTAACGTGGCGGGCAAAGTCAGCCCTCATTCAAGGTTTGTTTCTTGGCGCACTTGGCCTCAGCGTTCTTGTTTCAACAGTCTACCGGACTATCGTAATGAACCAGCCTGAAGCTGAAATGATGGGCATCTTTGGTGCGATTGCCCTGATTGTGAACGTATTGGCCGCTGTAGCCCTGATTCCCCACCGTTCTGGAGATGCCAATGTCCGAGCCGTCTGGCTTTTCTCGCGGAATGACGCCATTGGCAATCTGGCTGTCGTGTTAGCGGCGGGTCTGGTGGCTTGGACCGGGACATCCTGGCCAGACCTTGTAGTAGCGGCTATCATAGCTGGACTGTTCCTGCAATCGTCCTGGTCCATTGTCCGGGATGCGCGAAATGATCTCCGGGAAGCTGGCAAAGAATGAGGCCCTACTAAACCCCTGGGTGTGTGCTCAAAACCGCCGGAAGCCTGAAATGCTTGATATACGGACTTCTTGGCAAAGCCTCTCCTTCTATGGCTCATTCCTCCGGGGAAAGTGATCAATCACAATACCCGAAGGGGTGGTGCCTCTAGCATACAGAAAGCAAATACCACAAGACTCTGAGGCATACAGGGATCATCCGCTTTGGAGTGAATCCTTGAGAGCTGAAAACCAGTCATATCAAGAAAAAGTTTATGGTCCCCGACTCTCGACCAAAAGGAGGTCACAGATCTCCAAAGGATGTTACCCGGAAATACAAAAACAAAAAATCAGCCTGAAAGGCTGAAATCCTTGCTATGACTGGATTTAGGAAATGGTGGGCCATCGGTGACTTGAACACCGGACCTCACCCTTATCAGGGGTGCGCTCTAGCCAACTGAGCTAATGGCCCACGGGTAGTTGTACGATAGCAGCCGCGCCGACGCATGTCAACACAAGGGACGTCGCCGGCTCCGGAATGTTCACAATGTGACACGAAAGCCCCATGGGAAGGGTCTATGGGGAAATGGAACGAACCCGTTCCTTTGCATACTGCACCGATTCGTCTTGACGGTCGCCGGAAAGGCTGATGTACTTTTGGAATGCGTTTTTTGCGCCGGCAGTATCGCTGTTGGAATCTAGCAGAACCCCCAGGGCATAGTAGGCGTCGGCAAAGTCGGCATCGTAGCGGATGGCGTCGCGGTAGCTCTGGATGGCGGCAGGCTTTTTGTTCTGGGCCTCAAGAATCAGGCCTTTGTAGTAATGGGCGGTGGCGTTCTGGCTGTTTCGGCCAAGCACCGCGTTAATCAGGCTCATGGCCTGGCCATAATTCTTGTGATCGTAAGCTTGCAGGGCTTTATCCAGGTCGGCGGCGTTCTGATCGTTTTCAATGGAGGCAACCATCTCCCTGGCTTCGCTGTAGCCGGGCTTCAGCGAGAGGGCTTTTTTGTAGGCGGCCAGCGCCTTGGGAATGTCGCCCTTCTGGTGGTAGGCCGTGCCCAGGTAGTAGTGATATTCGGCGTTGCCGGCCTCTTTGGCAATGGCCTTGTTATATTCCGCAATGGCGTTATCCAGCTGGCCGGTGTTGTGCAGGCTGACGGCATAGGCCACATGCAGCTCGCCGCTGTCCATGGTTTGCATGGCCTTGCGGAAATAAGCCAGCGCGTCGGCGTGTTTGCCTTGTTGCTGCAACTTGATGGCCTCGTCAAACGCCTGGTAGCCCAGGACGCTTTCCGCGTTTTCAGCCAGGGATTTGAAGGTGGTGTTGTCCGGCTCCAGGGCATGGGCCTTTTGGTAGGCTTGCAGGCTGGCATCCTGGTTGCCCTGGGCCTCGTATACCGCACCCAGGTTGGCCCAGGTGCCGGCCAGGTTGGGATTCAGCTGCAAGGCCCGCTGGTAGTAGTACGCTGCGCTTTCGAGGTTCTTGCGGTTGTGGAACTCCTCCCCAATCTGGGCCTGCACGATGGCGTCATTGGCAAAGCGCGCCGCGTAGTCTTTCAGCCCGGCGGCCAGGCGGGCGGGATCCTGCTGCTGCTTGACCAGGCCCAGCATCTTGGCCTGTGCCCCCTTGTGCTGCGGGTTCAGCGAAAGCACCTTGCTGTAACCGGCCAGGGCGTCGTCAATGTTGCCGCTTTCCTCCAGCAGGGTGGCCTTGTAGAAGTTGGCGTCCACGTGGTTGGGATCCACCTTCAGCACGGTTTCGTAGGCGGCCAGCGCCTTCTGGTAGTCGTGCTTCTCCTGAAAGAGCGTCCCGATGTTCAGGCGCAACTGCTTTTTCACCTCGAACGGCGTGTTGCGGTTTTGCTCGGAGAACATTTCCGCCGCGGTGTATTGCTGGAAAGCCTGGTCGTACTGGCCCTTTTTCTGTAATACGCTGCCCAGGTTGGCATGGCCCAGCACGCTGGCCGGGTTGAACTTGATCTCGTCCCGCCAGATTTTTTCCAGCTGGTTGAGGGCGCCCATATTTTTGGGGTTGATGGCCAGCGCCTTGTCAAAACTTTGCACCGCCTTGTCGATTTCCCCGGTCAGGTATTGGCTGGTTCCCAGTTGCACCAGCACGTCGTCGGAAACGGGCTTGTCGCCCGAGGTGGGGGTGTTGGCGGCAATGGCGTAGTATTTTTTGGACTTTTCGGGCAGGTTGATAACCGTGTACAGGTCGGCAATGGCCTTGGCGGTCTCAAAGTCCTGCTTTTGCTTGTCCAATTCAAAAGCCTGAGTGTATTCCACAATAGCGTCCATGAAATAAGCCCCGCCCCGCTGGCGGAGTTGCCGGGCCATTTCCAGGTGGGCCCCCCGGTCCAGTGGGTTGATGCCCAGCCGGCGGTAGCCAATGTTCAGGTTCTCCCTGGCGGCGGCGATGTTGCGCTCATGCACGGGCTTGCGCTCGGCGCCTTCCGGCCAGGCGTAAATCAGGTAAAAGTAGGCCTTGCGGTAATCGCTGAGCATCTCCTGGAACTGGCCCTTGTTGCCGTAAAAGTTGCCCCGCTGCATGTAGCAGGCGGCCAGGTTGTTGTACACAATGGGAATGCTGGTTTCCGGGGCGTAGCGAAGGGCCTGCTCGAAGGCGGCAATGGCCTGGGTTTGCTGGCTGTTGTTGAACGCCCGGCTGCCCTCTTCCTGGTAGCGGTTGTACATCTCGATGGATTCTTCCTGGGCAAACGCAGGCCCCAGGAAGCCGGCCACGCTCCCCAGCATCAGGGCGGCGCTCAGCGAGACGGTAATGGCTCGGTTGAAAATAGGTTTCATGAACACGCCTGTCACAAACGGCTACAACTATTATACGGAAGCCGCCCCGTTGCGGGCACACCCGGCGGCAAGCTCATGGTTACCTGACGTCCGTGGGGCCGGCAGGTTCCGCGCCGGATGGGGGCAATATGCCTTCCACCCGGCGGGCCAGCTCAAAATCCAGCTCGGTGACGCCGTTGGCCACATGGGTCCAGAAGCGGATGGTCAGGCGACGCCAATGCAGCACCAAATCCGGGTGATGATCCGCCTCCTCCGACAAGCGGGCTACCCGGTTCAGCACCTCCAGGGCATCCAGGTAGGTATTGCCGGTGTAAACCCGCTCCAGGGCCTTGTCCTTGTATTGCCAAAGGGGCAGGCCATCCAGCCGGGCAGCGATTTCATCCGGGCTCAGGGTGGCGGTGGGGCAAGCCATAAGGGGGCTCCTCTCCTGACTTTCCCACTGTAAACCGTTCGGCCCGGGGCTTCAATGCACCGTTCGGAGGAACCGGGCTTACGACCCGGGCGGGCCGTGGTTAGGATTTCTCGCCTGCCTTGTAGCCGCCCTGGTTGATGTTGTAGCGATACACCTGGAAGCTGTCCGGGCCGGTTTTCAGCACGATATCGGCCCAGCCCCCGCTGCCCCGGCTGGGCAGGATGGAGAGCTCCTTGCCCCGGCCAAAAAACACCTCCTGCCCGTTTTTGACAATGGAGATGTCCAGCAGGCCGTCGTGCTGTCCCGCGCTCTGGATGATTTCCTCGGCCACGCCGTCCATGTTCAGGTCGATGGTGCGCAGCGAAAACGGTCTGCTGCCCGTGTCCGGGATGGGCGGGGCGCTGCTGGCCACCACCACTTCCTTTGAGGCCGGCACGGGCCGGGCGTCTTCAATCATGCTCATCTGCATGGCTTCTTCCACACCGTCATCGCCGGTTTTGAATGTGTCCAGGCTTTGCAGGTAGCCGGAATCCCCCGACCGCTGGATGCCCGTCAGCCGGGCCAGCCAGTCTACCTGCTCCCCTGGCTTTACCTGCCGGACGGCCCCGGTCAGGTTATCGCGCTCGTAAACCATTCCATCCCCGGCACCGGTCCAATGATCATACCGGTAAAACAACTGGTACGCGGCTGCCACCGCAATCAGCAAACCAACCAACACTCTCATCTGGAAACACCTCTGCTCTCATCCATTTCCATTATAAGGAAATTTCAGATCTTAGGGAAGATTGGATGGGTTTTCCCTGGGCGGGGTGAGGTCGGCCTCCGGGTTGCGCATCGTGCGTCCCTGCGTTAGCATCGTCGGTATGAACAAGCCGATCCATTACCTCCTGGCCCTGGGCCTGCTGCTGCTTTCCGGTTGCGCCTCCCCGCCGCCGGAACAAAACGTGGCAGTTTCTCCGGGGCAACAGGTATTTCTGAACCATTGCGTGTCTTGCCACGGCGGGAGCGGCAGCCCGCCGGGCCCCAACGCCCTTATCCTGCAATCCTCCCGCCTGGCCTCGGAGGCGGACTTTACCGCCTTCCTGCGCAAGCCCAGCAGCGGGATGATGCCCCCCTTCCCCCAGGCGCAGCTTCCCGAAGCCCAGGTGCACGAGCTGTACGTTTACCTGAAAGCCCAGGCCGGGCAGTAGTCAGAGTTTTTTCCCGGCCCGGTTGCGCCAGACTGCCAGCCCGATGGCCGGCGACCACAAGCGGCGCGCCACGGCCAGGTCGAATATGGCGCGCGCGTCCCTGGTGCTGCATGGCGCACAGGAGAAGTGCCACAGGGGTTTTCCAAACACCGGCCAGCCAAACAGCCGGTTATGACTGACCACCTGGGTGCGGGTCATTTCCAGCAAGGCCCGGGGGCCGTGGCTGGTGCCGGAGCCGCTTTGCTTCCAGCCGCTCCAGCCCGCGGCAATCATGGCGTAGTTGCTGGCGCCCACGTCGTTAATGACCACGGTACCGCATTCCAGCTGGTTGGCAACCTGCCGGGCGGCGTCTGCCGGGCCAAACACGCTGGCGGTCAGGCCGAAGGGGGTTGCGTTGGCCATTCTGATGGCCTCTTCCAGCGATTCGTAAGGAATAATGGGCAGCGCGGGGCCAAAAGCCTCCTCATGCAATATGCGGGCATCCTGCGGTACGTCCACCAGCAGGGTAGGGGCGTAAAAATATCCAGGCACATCCAGCATGTGCCCGCCTACCACGGCATGGGCCCCGCGCTGGGTTGCGTCCCGCACCAGTTCGTCCAGCAGCTGGCGCTGTTTCTGGCTAATCATGGGCCCCACCTGGCTGTGGGGATCGGTGGGCGGGCCAATCCGCAGCGCCAAGGTTTTTGCTCTCAGCAATTCAACCAGTTCCGGCAGCATGGGGGCGGGCACATAAAGCCGTTTGACGGCAGCGCAAGCCTGGCCGGCGTTCACGAAACGGCCCCATACCGCATAGGATGCCGCCGCTTCCAGCATGTTTCCCCGTACTTGCGGCAGGATGATCATGGGGTCGGAGCCTCCGAGCTCCAGGCTGGCCCACTTGCCCTGGGCCACCAGCTTTTGCTGTACCTGAAAGCCCACGGTGTGGCTGCCGGTAAAGATGGCCGCATCAATATCGGCATCCACCAGGGCGGCCCCGGTTTCCCCGTCACCGTGCAGCAGCTGCACCGCATCTTCGGGGCATTCCTTCCCACAAAGAATCTCCCGAAACACCCCGGCCAGGGCTTCGCCCACGGCGGGGGAAAGCTCGCTGGGCTTCAAAATCACGGTGTTCCCGGCCATCAGGGCGGCGGCCATGCCACTGGCGGCAATGGCCAGTGGATAATTCCATGGGGTGATGACCGCCACCACGCCGTGTGGATGGCGCACCTCCCGGTGGTTGCGCCCGGTGAGCAGCGACACCCAGTCCGGGGCTATGCTCCTGGGGCTCAGCAGCCGGGGGCCAATACCGGCGTAGTAGTTCAGGATGTTGATGGCGGTGCCTACATCGGCTTGTAGGGCGTCGGCGGGTGGCTTGCCGGTTTCCCGGCTGACCAGGGCGGCCATGGATTCGGCCTGCCGGTAGAGTTTTTCGGCGACTGCGCGCAAAACCTCCGCCCGTTTTGCCGGAGGGGTGGCTTTCCAGGCCAGCCCGGCCTGCCGGGAGCGTTCAACCGCGTCGGCCACGGTCTTCTTTCCGCTGACGGGGTAGCGGGCCAGGACTTCCCCGCTGGCCGGGTCGGTTTTTTCGAAGTAGCGGCTGGCGGACTCGCCCGAAGCGTTCATAAAGGCCTCCCTCCTGCCTATTATAGACGGCTTTGGCCCAAAGGGGGCACCGCATGCATTTTTCCCCAACCTGCGCATGCTTAAAGTGGGACACAGGCATTTTGAAGTTTTCCGTATTGCTGCCGATACCCTGATTAACCACACGAACGGAGATGGCCATGAAATTTTCCGAAGCTTTCAAAGTCTTTCAGTTGAACCTCCTGAGGCAGGCCGGCATAGCCGTGACCCCCGATCAGCTGGGCCTCAAGCGTGATCCGATTGCCGACATGCAGGCAAAGTCCGCCAACAGCGCTTTTGACAACATTTTGGGCAAAACCGCCGGTGCCGGTTCGGCCAGCTTCGGTACCCCGCCGGCTCCGCCCACCCCGCCTGCCGATCCTACCGACGCGGCGGCCCAATCCAAATACCAGCAGGAGCTGCTGGCCTACCAGCAAAGCTTGCAAGCTTATAACCAGCGCTTTATGCAGATGATGCTGCAACAGTTCAACATGCTGCAACAGCGCATGCTGGCCCAGCAAAAGGAGCAAAGCAAGACCGAGTCCTCCTCCTCGCTGGATGCCCCGGTGAGCACCGGCGGCATCCTGGAGATTTTCTAGGCGGTTTGAAGGTTTAAAAAAACCGCAGACCGGGCTTAAAATAGGTGAATGAGTACGTTTAGCAACCGAGTGGAACTGTGCGCGCTATGAAGTGTTTCAATGCCTCCCTCCTGGCAGTCCTTGTGTTTTCGGCCACCGTGGCCGTGGCGGGCGCCGAACCCGCCGTGGATGCCACCAACTCCTCCACCCTGGGGCAGGTAACCAGCTTTGAGGTCGAGAGCTTTCCCCACTGGGAGTTTTCCGTGGACAATGGCCGGGTGAATCCGGAGATTCTCGAATACGCCCGCCGGGAGCTTCAGCAGAGCAAGCTGCTGCAAACGGCCTCTCCGGGCGAGGCCCTCTTGCACTTCTATTGCCAGGGCGCCAACTGCCGTACGGTGCGGGCCGAAGTGACCCTGGGCAAAGAGGGCCCGGTCATCTGGCAGACGGTGGTGAAGTACACCAAGAATCCCTTCCATACCTACCGCGACAGCCATGGGCTGGCGGAAAAGGTGATCCAGCAGCTTTCCGCCGACTACCAGAAGTCGCTGGAAGAAGTGCCGGTTAAAATCGACATCAAGTCCGCCGAATAGCAAAAGGCATCCCGCCACGCAGCGGGACGCCCTTGGGCCTGGTTTGCCGGGTGGCGTGGGCTATACCGAAACCACTTCGGTCACGCCGGGCACGTATTGCTTCAGCTGCTCCTCAATGCCCATTTTCAGGGTATAGGTGGAGCTGGGACAGGTGCCGCACGCGCCCTGCAGTCGCAGTTGCACCTGGCCTTCCGGGGTGATGTCGAGCAGTTCCACATCGCCGCCGTCGGCTTGCAGATAGGGGCGCAGCATGTTCAGCACCTGCTGGACTTTTTCGCGGTCCACGGGCTGGGCCGTTTCCACCGCGGTGTTTTCCGTGTTTTCCATGGGGAACCTCCTTGAAATAAACTCTAGATGCCGAAAGACGTGCCGCAGCCGCAGGAGCTGGTGGCGTTGGGGTTCTTGAACTTGAAGCCGCCATCCATCAGCGCGCTGGAAAAGTCGATTTGGGTGCCCTTCAGGTAAGGCACCACCATGGGGTTGATGAAAAAGGGCACCCCGAAAAACTCCAGCACCAGGTCGCCTTCGGCGGCTTTTTCCTCGGGCTTCAGGTCGTATTGCAACCCGGCGCAGCCGCCACCAACCACGCTGATGCGAATGCCGGTGTTGGATGAGTCTTTCAGTACTTCTTTGGCTTTCAGGGCGGCGGCCTCGGTCACATCCACCACGGCGCCGGTTGGGCCTTGCGTTTGCGGAAGCGTTTCTGCCATTTGGGAGTCCTCTTGCAATTGCCTTCCCTGGGTTCAAGACGCGATACGCGCGCCAGGGTTCACCCCTTCAGCATAACGTAGGCGTCAGGGTTTTTCAATTGCCGCCAAAACCCGGCTCAAATCAGCGGAGCCGGCCCTGGCTAGGCCCGCTGATCCAGCGGCTGGTAGGTTTCGCCCCGCTTGCCCTGGTAATCGGCCTTGGGGCGGTACAGGCGGTTATCGTCATGCAGCTCGGTCACCTGGGCCGTCCAGCCGGCCACGCGGGCCAGGGCGAAAATGGGGGTGTACAGCTCGATGGGGATGCCCAGCATGTAGTAGATATAGCCGATGGGGTAATCCACGTTGGTGGGCAGGGGATCCTTGCCTTTCTTGCGAAGCTCCCGGTCCATGACCTCCACCACCTTTTGCGCGGTACGGTGCCATTGGGGTTGGTTCAGGCGCCTGGCCACCTCTTCGGCCTTTTCGGTCAGAATGCGGGAGCGCGGGTCGCCGGTTTTGTATTCCCGGTGGCCAAAGCCCATGACTTTTTCCCGGGCGGCCAGCTTATCCAGCACCCACTGCTCGGCCTTGTCCTCGCTGCCGATTTCCAGCAACATGCGCATGACCTG
This sequence comes from uncultured Vampirovibrionales bacterium, assembly GCA_964390635.1. GTDB lineage: Bacteria > Cyanobacteriota > Vampirovibrionia > Vampirovibrionales > Vampirovibrionaceae > CAYMIG01. The sequence goes on from CAYMIG010000001.1 coordinate 29,445, forward strand.
CTCGTTGGCGCCCCCGTGCAGCGGGCCTTTCAAGGTGCCGATGGCGGACACCACGGCGGAATAAATGTCGGACTGCGTGGAGCCGGTAACCCGCGCCGCGGTCGTAGAGGCGTTAAAGCCGTGATCGGCGTAGGCAATGAGCGTTTGGTCGAAAACCCGCGCCACGTAAGGGTCAGGCTTCTTGCCGGACATCATGTACAGAAAGTTTTCGGCATGCGTCAGCTCGGGCTTCGGCTTGAGGGGGCGTTTGCCCTGATCAATGCGGTGCATGGCGGCAATAATGGTGGGCAGTTTGGCAATCAGCTGGGTGGCCTTTTGCACGTTGGCGGCGTGGCTGTTGTTGTTCAGGGCGGAACGGTCCTGCTCCAGGGCCAACAGGGCCACAGCGGCCTTCAGCTTGTCCATGGGGTGGGCCCCCTTGGGGAACTTGCGGATGGCGCTTAGCACCTGGGGCGATACCGTGCGCTCCCGGCGCAAGGTGGCGTTGAAATCCGCCAATTCCTGGGGATTGGGCAGCTTGCCATTCAGCAGCAGGTAGGCGGTTTCCTCGTAGTTGGAGTTGTTGACCAGGTCACGAATGTCGTAGCCCCGGTAAATCAGCGTACTGTTGGCGGGATCCACGTCGGAAATCTCGGTGCGGTCGGCAATCACGCCTTCCAGGCCGCGTTTATAGCTGGGTGCGGAGGCGGGCTGGCTGTTGCCAAAGCGCAGCTCGAACTTGTCCTTTTCCAGGGTTTTCAATCCGGCAAACACGGCGGCAAAGCCGGTAAGTGGCGGTGCGACTGGGCGGGCCGACTCGGCAGGCTCCCTGGCGGGAACGGAGGACGGCTGGAACCCTGAAAATTGAATGGCCATGGGAACTCCCCTTCTCGTTCAGTACGCTTTTTGCATTGTTACCCACGGATCCGGCCCAGGCTAGCGCCATCCGACGCTCCCGGCGATCGGCCCCCTTCGACTTGCGCCCGGCGGGCGTTGCGTGACTCTACAAGTACCAGACAAGCGGGGCAAAGTCAATTCCGTTGCCGCCGCCGGAGTTCTTGCGGAAGCGGCGCTTTTTTACTAGAGTGGGGACATCGCGTAAGGATTGTGGCGAGTTTCGCGCATATCGGTAAAGGAGAGGGTCACACCTATGAAAATCGTAGTCTTTATCAAGCAGGTGCTGGACAATACCAAGCTGCGGTTCGCTGACGGCCAGCCTGTCAAGGAGGGCGTCCCGATGATGGTTAACCCGTTCGATGAATATGCGTTGGAAACCGCCCTGCGGCTCAAGGAAGCCGCGGGTGGCGACTCCACCGTCACCGTGATTTCCCTGGGCTCGCCTTCGGCCAAGGAGATTATCAAGAAAGCCATTGCCGCCGGCGCCGATGACGCCTTCCTGCTGTCCGAACCGGTGCTGGAGGAGGGCGACAGCACCTCCGTGGCCTACGCGCTGGCCGGCGGGGTGAAGTCCTTGGTGCCTGCCTTTGACGTGCTGGTTTTTGGCCAGATGGCCCTGGACGATGCTTCGGCCCAGACCGGCCCCAAGGTGGCGGAAATCCTGAACCTGCCCAGCCTGACCGCTTGCAAGAACGTCGAGTTGAACGGCACCGCCCTCAAACTTTATCGCGAGACCGAGCGCGGCGGCGAAGAGCATGAAATGCAGCTGCCCGGCGTCATCTGCATGATGAAATGCGACTACGAGCTGCGCAGCTCTAACATTAAGGGCGTTATGAAAGCCAACAAGACCGAAATCCCGGTGAAAACCGTCGCCGATCTGGGTCTGGAGGCCGACAAGGTAGGTGCTTCCGGTTCGCCCACCCGGGTGCTCAAAACCTGGCAGCGTCCGCCCAAGTCCGGCGGGCGGGTGATTGACGGTTCCGACGCCAAGGCCGCCGTGGGCCAGCTTCTGGACTACCTGAAAGAAGCCAAGGTCTTGTAGTTGCAGCGAAAGATTTAGAGAGGTTATTGCAATGAGCGAATTTCAAGGAATCTGGGTCGTCGCCGAACTGGTGGATGGCCAACTCAGCGAAACCAGCCAGGAACTCCTCACCCCGGCCCGCCGCCTGGGCGACAAGCTGGGCCAGCCGGTCACCGGCGTCATTCTGGCCGGCAATACCGATACCGCTGCCGCCGAAGGCCAGCTGGGCAACCTGGGCGCCAACCAAGTGCTGGTGGTGAAAGATGACAAGCTGGCCGAGTACCAGCCGGAGCTTTACACTGCGGCCTTGTCCGAGTTGATTAACAGCCGCAAGCCCAACGTGGTGCTGATGGGCGCCACGGCCAACACCACCGATTATGCGCCCCGCGTGGCCGTGCGGGTGGGCGGCGGTCTCATCACCAACGCTTCCGATCTCGACCTGAACGATCAGGGCGCGGTGGAAGTGACCCGTTCCATTTATGCGGCGTCCCTGCTGGCCAGTGTGGCCGCCCCGCAGGCCCGTCCGCAGCTGGTCACCGTCAAGAAGAAGGCCTTCCCCAAGCCGGTGGCCAATGGCAGCGCCTCCGCCACCGTGGAGACCGCCAGCGTGAACCTGGCTTCCATACAGCCCCGCACCCGTCTGCTGAGCTTGACCCAAGCTGAAAACAAGGGCACCCGCAAGCTGGAAGAAGCCGATATCATCGTTTCCGGTGGCCGGGGCCTGAAGGGGCCGGAAAACTTCCACCTGGTGGAAGAGCTGGCCGAAGCCCTGGGGGCCGCCGTGGGCGCCTCCCGCGCGGTGGTGGATGCCGGCTGGCGTCCGCACAGCGAGCAGGTGGGCCAGACCGGCAAGACCGTTAGCCCCAAGCTGTACGTGGCCTGCGGTATTTCCGGCGCCATTCAGCACCTGGTGGGGATGAATACCAGCCAAATCGTCATCGCCATCAACCGGGACGAGAACGCGCCCATCTTTAAAACCGCCGATTTCGGCATTGTGGGCGATACCCTGGAAGTCCTGCCGGAGTTGACCCGCACCATCAAGGAGCAGAACCTGGTTCTGAACGTTTAGTGCCCAGGCCGGCTGCCGGTTAAATTCAATAACCGCCGGATTCCCCCGGTGGATGCCGATGTTCGCGGCGGCGCCAGTTGTTCGGCGCGCTGGATTTTTTCGTTCAGGCGGGCGGCCTCCAGCAATTCCTGCCGCTGGGCATGTGCCTGCACGTACGCTGCCAGCTTGGCTTCCGGTTCCTGGATGAACATCTTCTTCAGTGCCCGCAGGGGGCCGTTGGCTTCGTCCATCAGGCTGTCAAACTCGGCTTCCAGCACTTTGAGGGGCATTTCGGTCTCTTCCAGCTTGCGGCGGGCCGCGTTAGCCTCGGTTTCCAGGCGGGTAATTTCCGCACTGTCGGCCTCGTTGCTTTTGGCGCTTTGCAGCTGCCGCTCCAGTGTGGCCACCGTGGCCCGAAGTGCCAGCACGGCTTGGTGCGTGTCCGTCATGGCGTTCAGCCTTTCCCACACGGCGTCCGCCTCTTTGCGCTTGTCCTCCCCGGATTCGCGCGCCTTTTGGGCCTCCCGCTCGTACACCGCCTTGTGGGGCAGGCCGATGTTATCCAGCATTACGCTTTTTTGCCGTCCCGACAGGTGGAGCGTGTCAACCACGGTACCCGGGTGCAACTGTGCCAGCAGCTCGTTCAGCCGGGCCACGGCGGCCTGTTCCGTTTCCAGGGCGAACTGGGGGGACAGGGCATGGGAAAGTATGCGTCTGCCCGCAAACAGCGGCATCAAAGGGTTGAACATCAGGGCAAAGCTCCTGTGCGGAAGGTGCAGTGGTTATAAAGCCGCTGAAGCCGAGGTTTTGCTAGTGGCCTTTTAATGAGCGCCCGTTTGCTTTTCCCAGGCGGCGGGCGTATAAGTCTTCAGGATGAGGGCGTGAAGATGCTCCTCCCGGGCTTCTTTCAGCACGTCATGCACCATGCGGTGCTGATCCAGAATGGAGACCCCTTCAAACCGATGGGATACCACCCACATGCTCAGGTGCGTGGCCTGAAGACCGGGGGCTACGTTGCCATGCCCGGCATGCTTCCAGCTATCGTCCTCAATTTCCACGTGTACCGCGTCCAGCTCGCGGATCAGCTTCTCTTTCAGGGCTTCGATAATGGGGCTCACGGGGTTTTCTCCGGTTGTTTCTCAATGCTCCATTACAGCAGGCTCTGGGCGTCGATGTCCAGGATGAAATTAATGTCGCCGGGCACCTCGGCGCGTTTGAAAAAGTCGTTGATGGCCCGGTGGCCGGCAGGGCCCGCCAGGTTTTTGACCAGGTGGTGGAAGCGGTAGCGCCCCTGGATGCGGGGCAGCACACAGGGGGCCGGGCCCAGGAAGATCATCCCCGTGGCCAGCTCCCGTTCCTTCAGCCATTCCCGCAGGTGCACGGCGGAGGCGGCGCAGAACTGCTCGCCCTTGCGTTCGTTCTCGCAGCTGACCACAAAGCGGAACAGCTGGGAGTAGGGCGGAAAGTGGGTCATCTCCCGGTTCTGGATTTCCTGGCGGTAGAAGCCGGGATAGTCTTGCTCCCTGGCGTACTGCAACACCCAGTGCTGGGTTTGCACGGCCTGGATGACCACCCGTCCGTGCTTTTCCCCCCTGCCGGCCCGGCCAGCTACTTGGGTAAGCAGCTGGAAGCCCCGTTCCGCGGACTTGTAATCCGGCAGGGCAAAGGCGGAGTCGGCGGTGATGACCCCCACCAGGGTAACGTTGGCAATGTCCAGGCCCTTGGCCACCATCTGCGTGCCTATCAGGATATCCGCCTCGCCGTGGGAGAAGGCCTCAAAAATCTCCCGGTAGGCGTGTTTGCGCTGCATTACGTCGCTGTCCAGCCGCAGCACCCGGGCTTCCGGAAATTTCTTTGTGACTTCGTCCTCGATGCGCTGGGTGCCCACCCCGCTGTGGGAGAGTTCCATGCTGGCGCACACCGGGCAATAGCGGGGGCTTTCGTTTTCATAGCCGCAATAGTGGCAGCATACATGGTTGCGGGCCCGGTGATAGGTCACCGCCACGTCGCAGTTGGGGCATAAAAAGACGTAATCGCAGGTGACGCACTGAATGGTGGTGTAGAAACCCCGCCGGTTCAGCAGGATAATGGATTGCTCCCCGGCTTCCAGGTTGGCTTTCAGCTCTTCCTGCAAGGGCCGGGACAGGTAAGAGGTGTTGCCTTCCGCTTTTTCCTGTTTCATGTCGGCGATGCGCACCGTGGCCAGGTTGCGTCCGCCGAACCGCTCGGGCAGGTGCAGGATGCGCCCGCACGCTTGGGCTTCGTAAAAGGTGCTGATCTCCGGCGTGGCGCTGCCCAGAACCAGGCGGGCCCCGGTGCGGCGGGCCAGCTCCCGGGCCAGCGTTTTGGCGTTGTAGCGGGGGGCCGGACTGTCCTGCTTGAAGCTGCCGTCGTGCTCCTCGTCAATCAGAATCATGCCCAGGTTTTTCATGGGCACCCACACTGCCGAGCGTGCCCCGATGAGAATCTTCAGATCGCCAGCCTGCAACTTGCGCCAGGTATCGGCCCGTTCGCCATCCGACAGGTTGCTGTGCCACAAGGCAATGTTTTCCGCGCCGAAGTAATTTACAAACCGCCTGGCAATCTGTGAGGTCAGGGCAATTTCGGGCACCATCACCAGCACCGATTGGCCCTGCTCAATGGCATGGCGGGTCAGGCTCAGGTAAACCTCGGTTTTGCCGGATCCCGTGACCCCGTACAGCAGGTAAGGCTGCTGGTTGTCGCCGGACACGATAGTATCCAGCGCCTTTTGCTGCATCCGGGAAAGCTGGAAGCTGGTCTGCTCCGAAGCCTTGCGATAATAAGCCAGCGGATCCCGCACCAGCGGAACCTCCCGGATAGCCACGGCCCCCAGGGCCTCCAGTTTTTTCAGCATGCCCGGGGTGGTGGCGGCCCCCTCCAGCAGATCCATCCATCCCATCCGGCCCTGGTGCCTTTGCAGGAAAGCGGTCACCTCTTGCTGCCGGGCGCTCAACCCCGTTGCCGGGGGTGGGTCGGCTAGTTCCACCACGCGCGTGGTTTTGGGGGCGGTGGCCTGGGAGAGATCGGTGCGCACGTCCACCAGGCCCAGTTGCTTCAAACGGGCCAGCAGGCCGTTGAGGTTCTTAAGGGGCATTCGGAATTGCCCGGCCAGGTACTTGGGCGTGTAGCCCTTGGCGTGGCCGGGCGTTTGCTGGCGCAGGAACTCCACCATGCGTTCGGCGCGGGCCCGGTGTGGCCCTGAAAAGTGGTGCAGCAGCAGGGGGTTGTCCACAAAGGGCCCGGCGGTCACCGTCTTTCGGGTTTTTTGCAGCAGGTTGGCCGGCAGGGCGCAGTCCAGAACCTGGGAAACCGGCGTGGCGTAGTATTCCGCCACCCACTGGATGAAATCAAAGTAGTCAGCGTTGAACAGCGGGGTTTCGTCCAGAATGTCCGCGATTTCCCGCAGGTTGTAGGTGCCTTCGTAGGTGTCCAGCACCTCGGTGACAAAGCCGGTCACGGCAGCCTGCCCGCCGAAGGGTACCAGTACGGGCTGCCCCACTTGAACCAGCGGCTGGAAGTCCTCGGGCACGGCGTAGGTGTAAATCGGCTCCTGCGCCGACTTGAATGTGACGTTCACCAGCACTTGTACAAACCGTGCCGAGCCGTCGGGCACGGTTTCCAGGCGCTCTCTCCATCCTGACAAGGGTTGCCTCATCCCTTCATTATCCGATACGGCGCCCCTTCTGTCAGGGAAGCCTAAGAAATATGAATGCCCGACCCGGCTTCCCCCGGATGTTCGCCGGCATTACGCATGCCCGCGCCAAAACTGTTCGCCTGTCCAATTTACCGGGCTTTCGTCCCCTGGTTAGAATGAGGCCATTAAGAAAGGGGATGGTTATGGAACTGTTTAACCTGCTGTCCAGCGAGCACCGGGAAATCCGCGATCTGCTGAACGCCCTGATCACCGAACCGGATAGGGGACGGGAGACCCTGCTGGGCCTTCAGAATCGCTTTGCCGAGCTGTTTCTCATCCATACCCTGCTGGAGGAGAAGTATTTGTACCCGGCGTTTTCCGACCTGTCGGAAGTGAATATGGAAATGGCCGAGCGCTACACCATGGACCACGAGCGGGCGCAGGTGACCCTCAGGCTCTTGACGCACCAGCCCATTGGCAGCGCCGCTTGGAAAAAGCTTTGCAGGCAGTTGTTGGAGGAAGTCCAGGATCACACCCGCCGGGAAGAAGACGCGCTGTTTGTCATCATGCAACGGAGCCTGCCCCCCGAACAACTGGCCGAGCTGGAGGAAAAGGCAATGAACTTCCGGCGGGCCGGGGCGCCTTTGACCCACCCTCCGCTACAGGGCTGATGCTTTCAGGGCAGCACCGTGCCGTGGATGGTGTTGGCGTTCATGTGGGTTAAACGCGGCGCCGAGGGGTCGAATTCCACGTTGAAGTTGTACTGCCCGCTATTGGCACTTTGCGACGTGCTTTCATCCCGGATGTCACCAAAGGCGGCGGCAATCTGGTTCACGTTGTGGGAGGCCATTCCCAGCACCTGCTTCATGTCACCGGACAGGGCGCCGGGATGGCTGCTGAGATAGCGGTTCACCTCGTTCAGCTTGCGCTGGAACTGATCCTGGCTGTCCAGGATGGCCCATTGCTTGGCGAACATGGCATCCGAGTTCTGTGACGAGTTGGCCATGCTGCAGCCCTTTGTGGGTGGGCAGGCATCCAGCACGGCCTGTTCGTTGTAGCCCATCGTATGCCCGCGCTTGGAAAGCTCCTCAATCATGGCCACCAGCGAGGGATCCGCCCCCTGCTCGCGCAGCTGCTGGGCCAGCTGGTGCAGCATGGTGGAGAGCGAATGGGTCAGCTCGCCGCCGTTGGAGCCCAGGGTGGCCGGGGTGTTGCCGTCCACAATGGGAATGTTCAGGCAGATTCCGTTGTCAAAGCAGTAGGCCTGGGTGCCCTGGGGAGAAGGATATTGAGCTGCCCCGCCCACGCCAATGCCATTGCCGTTTCCGTATTTGCCCATCACTTCAGCCGTGCTGGCAGCGGCGACGTTTTCCCGCAAGTCTCCCTTCAAACCCAGCATAACCCGGTTCAGGTCCCCCCCACACACCATTACCAGGGCAATGGAAGCGGCCATCACGGTGGCGCCAATCAGGCCGTATTCCGTGAGGGTGTTGCCGGGGAATTTCCGCAGGCCCTGTCTCCGAGCGTTCGGGTACAGGTGAAGTATCGGCTCAGTTGCCCAGAATCTGGAGCTGAAAGGCCCCGGAAGTTCACAAGTCTTTATATAAGCCGTTTATGAGGCACTGCTTACCCCTAAAAAAGGCTATGCCAAGATAGCGTTTTCCGTTTTCAGCGATTTAAGCAGGTTGGCGGTCTCGATGGCGGCCAGGGCGGCATCAATTCCCTTGTTCCCCGCCTTGGTGCCCGAACGCTCAATGGCCTGCTCGATGGTTTCGGTGGTCACCACGCCGAAAATCACCGGGATGCCGCTTTTCTGGGCGGCCTGGGCCACGCCTTTGGCGGCCTCGTTGCAGACATAGTCGTAATGGGTGGTGGCGCCGCGAATCACGCAGCCCAGCGCCACGATGGCGTCAAAGCGCCCGGACATGGCCATCTTGCCGGCCACCAGGGGCAGCTCGAAAGAGCCCGGCACCCAGGCCACCGCAATGTCATCCTCGGCCACGTCATGCGCTTTCAGGGCGCCCAGGGCGCCTTCCAGCAGGTTTTTGGTGATGCTGTCGTTGAACCGGGCCACCACAATGCCGATTTTCAGCCCGGTGCCAATCAGTTTGCCTTCGAAGACCTGTACCATCGCTTTGCTCCTTTACTCCGCCGGTTGGGTTTCGGCTAAATCCAGCAGGTGTCCCAGCTTGCCCTGCTTGGTTTTCAGGTAGTGCGCGTTATGCTCGCCCGCCATGCCGGCCAGCGGGACGCGATCCAGGATTTCCAGCCCGTAGCCGTCCAGGCCCCGGATCTTGCGGGGGTTGTTGGTCAGCAGGTTGAAGGACTGGATGCCCAGCGACAGCAGGATCTGCGCGCCCACGCCGTAGTGGCGCAGGTCGGCGTTAAAGCCCATCTCCAGGTTGGCTTCCACGGTATCCATGCCGTCATCCTGCAGGCTGTAGGCTTTAATCTTGTTCAGCAGGCCGATGCCGCGCCCTTCGTGGTTGCGCATATACACCAGCACGCCCTTGCCGTAGTCATTAATGGCGGCCAGCGCGGCGTGCAGTTGATCGCCGCAATCGCAGCGCAGGCTGGTCAGCACGTCGCCGGTCAGGCATTCGCTATGCACCCGCACCAGGGGGACTTTGCCGTCTTTGGCGTCCAGGTCGCCCTTCACCAGGGCCAGGTGTTCGGAATTGTCGATTTTGTTGCGGTAGGCAATCACCCGGAAGTCGCCAAAGCGGGTGGGCAGCTCGGCATCGGCGGTGCGCTCCACCATGCTTTCCTTCTCCAGCCGGTAGGCAATCAATTGGGCCACGGTAATGAACTTCATGCCGTGCTCGCGGGCAATCTTGAACAGTTCGTTGCGGCGGGCCATGGTGCCGTCCGGGTTCAGAATCTCGCAGATGACGCCGGCGGGCTTCAGGCCGGCCAGCCGGGCCAGGTCCACGCTGGCTTCGGTTTGTCCCACCCGCTCCAGCACACCGCCGGGCTTGGAGCGCAACGGGAAAATATGGCCGGGACGCCGCAGATCCGAAGGCACGGCATCCGGGGCCACGGCCACCTGGATGGTGACGGCCCGGTCGCTGGCGGAAATGCCGGTGGTCACGCCGTACTTGGGGGCGGCGTCGATGCTGACGGTGAAGGCGGTGCCCATGGGGTCCGGGGAGGGGACGATCATCTGGGTCAGTTCCAGCTTGTCGCACAGTTCCGGGGTGAGCGTCAGGCAGATGAGCCCCCGACCTTCCAGGGCCATGAAGTTGATGATCTCCGGGGTCACTTTCTCGGCGGCGCAAACAAAGTCGCCTTCGTTCTCGCGATCCTCGTCATCGGCAATGATGACCATCTCGCCGTTGCGGATGGCTTCAATCGCCTCTTCCACCGTGCTGAAACGGTCGGTCAGGCCGGTGTTCTCGTTGGCCGCGGAAAGCGTTTCGGATGTCATGAATGGGGATCCTTCAGGTTGCAAAGGGCTTAATCGGTCAAATCGTGGTTGAACCAGCTCCCGGTGTGGATGTTAACCCCGCTGGAGACGGGCGTCAAGCCGAGGCTGTGGTTCAGGGTGGGGGCATCCAGCGTGACGGGGGTGGCCGGTTCGCCGGTGCGTTCAAACAGCAGGCGGCGCACATACTTGCCCAGCAGGTCGGTTTCGATGTTCACCGCGTCGCCGGGATGGTAGTCTGCCAGGTTGGTGTGGGCCAGGGTGTGGGGAATGATGGCCACCGAGAAGCGGTTGCCTTCAACGGTGTTGACGGTCAGGCTGATGCCCAGCACCGTGACCGAGCCCTTGGGCACCAGCAGCTCGGCCAAATCGGGGGCGTCCACCTCGAACACGTAGATGATGCTGTTGCCCTGGGGTTCCACGGAAACCACCCGGGCCAGGCCATCCACGTGGCCGGTCACGTAGTGCCCGCCGATGCGGCTTTCCGGGGTGAGGGGGCGCTCCAGATTTACCCGGCGTCCGGGCCGGAAGCTGCCGAAATTGGTCTTGGAAAGCGTCTCGGGCGAGGCTTCGATGGTAAACGTGTCGCCGTCCAGCGCCACGACCGTGGTGCAAGCGCCGTCAATGGCAATGCTGTCCCCTAGTTCGGCGCCTTGCAGCACTTTTTTGGCGGAGACGGCAATGCGGCTGCCTTCCGCGGAGCCTTCCACGGCGGCAATGGTTCCAACTTCCTCGATCAGGCCGGTAAACATGGGCACACCTGCGAATGCGTTTCAGGGATACTTCCAGTCCATTGTATAGAAAACCAGGGAATAAACAAAAATGTCTTTTGCGGTGGGGGAGTTTTGGCGGGGCGGCGCAAACAAGAAGGCCGGCTTCCTGCGCGGGAGCCGGCCTTCCAAGGTTCGATTCCTTCTAGTTGTAGTTGTAGCGGTCATCCGAGTTGAGAATGGCCACCCGGAAGATTTGGTATTTCACCTGTTCGAACACGGTCTGGATGTTGGCCACGTTGTTGGTGTAAAAGAACGCGCCACCTGGCGTGCGATCCGCCAGGTCGGTTTTCATGTAGGGCTCAATGCTGGCTTGCGGCGCCAGCAGGCCCAGGGTAAACACGGTGATCTTGTCCTGGGTGCTGCCGCCATGCGTGGCGCAGTAATTGCCGCTGGCCAGGTTGTCTGCCAAACTTTGGAAAGAGGCATGGCTGGTGTTGCCCACGGTGGGTTGGCCATCACCCACCAGGAACACAATGCGGTTTTGCAGGGTGCGATCCCGGCACAGCAAATCGGCGCCCCGGTCCACACCGCCATACATGTTGGTGCCGCCCCCGGTCAGAATGGAACCCGGCCCCTGCCGATTCATCCAGGTCAGGCGGTTACGCATGAGGGTGAATTTCCCCCCTGTCGGGGTTTCCAGGCCCGCACCGCCTACCCGGGTTTGCATGCCGGTCTCAAAGGTCACGAAGCCCAGCTTGGTGTTGCCTAACATTACGGGATCCTGCTCGATGGAAACCAGAAAGCTGAGCAGGGAGGCCCGGGAGGCTTCCATGCGCGACAGGCTGCTGTTCAAAACGGCATCCCGGTTGCCGGCGGTGGTGCTACAAAGTTGGTTGATATGGTTCCGGTCGGTGTTGTCATTAAAAACAAAGTGAGTGTTCCACAAAGCGGCGTTCCAGTTTGGATTTGGGGGGCTTCCGTCACAGTTCACCATGCCATGGATGCCTGGGCGAGGGTATCGATCATCCCAGAAGGTGTCAGGATCGTTTACGGGATTGGCGCTGACAATGTCGAGTTCGTCATCATCAATCACGCCGTTGCCGTTTCCTCCATTGGCTACGGCATCCATATTCAGGGAGGGGTTGACCACATATCCTACAGAGGGGTCGTTGTACGGGTATTTCAGATAAGGGCTGGCCGTGCCGCTGCCGCCTCTGGTCAGTGCACCATCCACCTGACTCCAAACCATAGACCCCGAGATGTCCTGCACGATCATAATGCCGGTCACCGAGCTGGCGGTGGCGCTGTAGGTGCCGGTTTTGTAGAAGTAGGTGGAAAACGTGACGATGGGGGTGCCGGGGTAGCTGTCGTACACGTTCAGGGTGGCCCGGTAATAGGAGTTACCGTCCGGCACGCCGTTGCCCGCGGTGCTCATGTCCTGGATGGTCCAGCGGTAATAGATGGGTTTGTTGTAGGTGTTATTGGTACAGGCGCCGGCAGCGGGGTAATTCAGGGCGCCTCCGCCGGTGGGCAGGGTAATGGGGGCTGTCCCGGTGCAGTTCATTACGTCCCCGCCCGTGGCAATCACGCGCTCTACAATGGTGTTGGCCAGAACCGCCTCTTTCGAGCGGATGGCGTTCATGCGGGTGGCGTTGCCCTCGCCGGTCTTGCTGGTGGGCCCGGCCACCATCTGGACCACGGGCGCCAGTGCCAGCGAGATAATCACCAGCACCATGCCAATTTCAACCAGGGAGAGACCGGGTTTGCGATGCCTGACTACCGTTGGGGGCAAAACGTTTGAGCTCATGGGGTACCCTCTATCAAAGTCTTTCAATGCGTGCACTCGTCAGTAGAAACAAAAGGCCTTATCGCTGATCATCGACCGAGGCCTGCCAAACCTGAATCCTATTTTAAGTTTTGTTAATTCTGTTCAACCTTTTCCATATCAAGCCGATATCGATCCTACCATTATTGTATTTTTGTCCGGGTGTAAACGGGTATGATGATAGGTATTAATTGCGTGAAAAGCAGGCAGGGTCGTTTCATGAAAATTGCACTCCCCAATCGCATACCGGCCAAGGGCCAAGGTGGCCTGGTGGCTGTGGCCATTACCATCCTGATTGCCCTGGTGCTGGCCGGGGCCGGCTTAAGCGGCCTGACCTACAGCAACGCCGAACGTTCGGTGGTCACCAAGCAATCCCTGCAAACCTATTACGTGGCCCAGTCCGGCTTACAGGAAGCCCTGGCTACCCGCATGGTGCCCCGCAGCAATTATTACAACTATATCAACCCCCCGGGCAACCCCGATCCCTACTACCCCACCTCGGGCCGGGTGTTCCAGAACCCCACTGCCGGAACCGGTCTGATTGGCGTTTATCGCTATCTTATTGTGGGCGGGGACAGCGCCCGCGATGCCGCCGGCAATTACCTGGGAACCACCAACACCCCGCCGGATGTGGGCCCCAACGGGGAGCAGCGGCTGATCTCACGGTTTACCATGGCCAACCTCGATCCCTTTTACGTGGTGAGCAACGCCGTAACCTGCAAACGGGACAACGGCCAGCTGGCGCCCGATGTCATCACCATCACCCAGGTGGGCAATGGGGTGAACATCAACTGTGGGGCCGATGTGAACGGCAACCCCACAACGCCGGACGAGATTACCCTGGTTGCCGAGGTGCAGGTGAAACGGGAATCGGTTCCTGCCGGTGCCAACATGCGTGACCGGGTGACCCGCACCACCGTCATCAAGACGGCGGGCCCCGGCAACCGTACCATTACGCTGCCCGGCGGCCAAAGCACCTTTGTGCCCGGGCAGGGCTGGGTGGCCAACTTCGACTTTGACGCCGCCTGGAGCCACAACAGCACCACGGATACCCCGCTGCGCTTGCGACGGGTGGTGTTCTACGATGTAATCAATAACACCATCGAACGCGTGGTGAGCGATCCGGGCACAGGCGTGACCGATATTACGGCCCTGGGCCCCGTTTCCAAGCGGGATGCCATCCGCCTTTACTTTGAGGGGCCCTTCGATCACCGCAGCATTACCGACACCTGGCTGTTCAAAACCAACGACCCGGCCTCCCCCTGCAAGAACCTGGCCTCCATGGGGCAGTGCAACATCCGCATCAAGGACGGCGGGGGCACCTATTACACCCAGATGTACTACGACGCCAGTATGGAAGGACGTACCAGCATTCTGCTTGTGCCGCCTTTTTCAGGGGTGGCCGGCGGTACCTACGACCTGGAGATTGATGCCAGCGACATGCGCAGCTACAGCAACGCGCCCGGCCCTGGCAACTATGTCATCCGCTATGCGGCCATCTAGCCTTCAATAAAATTCAAGATTCCCCCGGGCGATCCGATCCTGCAATCGGAACCCCTGACTGTTGTGATGTGAAAACCGGAATAAAGACCCCGCGCCATGAGGAAGGGACAGGAACCCCACGACATCGCCAAGCTGTTTTTCCAGTCGCTGATGCAGAACCAGTGCCATGTGTGCTGGAACCTGTTTTCCGACAAATCGCAGTCGGAGTTCATCAAGTGGACGCTCAACGACCTGTACGAGCACCATCGGGTGGCCGCCGAGACGGCCAAGCTGGGCCCGCCGGAGATCAAGCTGATGTTTGAGACCAACAACCTCGATCTCATCATCCGGTTCTGGCGGCGCTTCGTGCGCCAGAGCCGCGCCATGGAGTTTTACCGCTACGGCTACTTCCAGACGCTGGCCACTGAAGGCAACAAAGCCACGGTGGAAGCGCGCCTGGAGTATCCGGGCGGAAAAACCGTGCGCGTGGAGCTGACCATGATGAAGCAACGCGGCGGCTGGCGCCTGGCCTATCTGGAATCCGGCCTGGCGTTCTAGAATTTGCCCAACAAAAAAACCACTAATCGAGGTACAGGGTGGTGACGATTTTGTGGTTTTCGTGGGCGTAGTCAATGGCGGTGTGCAGGGTGGGGCTGTCGTGGGACAGCAGGATAATCAGCTGCTGGCACTCATCGACAATTTCCCGGTTGCACAGGCGGCTGGCGTCGGCCAGCTTCATCATCTGCCATTCGGGATGCTCCACGATGTGCGGCACGCCGATCAGCTGATCCTGCACGTCCGGCGGCTGCTGGCCAATGGTTTGGGGCAGGATGACCTTGAGCAGGTCCGGGTTGCCACGCATGGCGCCTTTGATGGCCGCAGCGTTGGTGCCCGAGGAGCCGCCCGAGGTGATGACCTGGTTGCCCCAGTGGGTCAGCGAGAAGGCCAGCATTTCAATCAGGGTCTGGTGCGGCAGCGGGATGTTGCGGCTGCCGATGATGGCAATTTGCTTGGATTTCTGCTGCAGCATGGCCAGTTCCGCGGCCAGGTCGTCGTGCGGGTCCGGGGTGTCCTGGTCGACTTCCTGGGTGGGAATGGGTACGGTGATGATTTGCTCTCCGCCCTCGCCGTCGCCCCCAAATCTCAATTGGGTCAACAGGTTCAAAGTGCTCAAAGCGGCAAAATCCTTGGTGTCGTTATGCATGAGGGCTCTTCCATCCACAGATTATTATCCCGGCAAGGTAAATCTCAGGTTACATGCCATCGACAAATGGGCGATGCAAACACTATTATTATATAAAAAGCCGCGTCTTGCGCCATTTCCTTAGAGAAATTTAATCCGCGCCCTGAAGTGTGCCTCCATTGAATCAGCCGTTAGAGAGGGCTTGACGAGTGAATGGTTTGCTGGAAAACCTGAATGAGGATCAATTACAGGCAGTCACCCATCCCCTGGGGCCGCTGCTGGTGCTGGCCGGCGCGGGCAGCGGAAAAACCCGGGTGTTGACCCACAACATCGCCCATAAAATCGAAAACGGGGTCTATCCCGGTGAAATTTTGGCCGTAACCTTTACCAACAAGGCCGCCAAAGAAATGAAGCACCGCATTGGGCAGTTGCTGGGCGAATCTGCGGCCAAATGGCTTTGGATCGGCACCTTCCACAGCATTTGCGGGCGCATCCTGCGGCGGGATATCGGCCACTACACCTCGCAAGCCGGACGTACCTGGCAGCCCAACTTCGTCATCTACGACGAAAGCGAGTCCATTGCCGCGGTCAAAGAGGTGGTCAAGTCCCTCAACCTGGACGAGAAGCTCTACGCCCCCAAAAACATCCGCTACCTCATCTCCGGCTTCAAGAACGCCATGATCGACGCCTACGACTATGCCAGCAACGCCAAGGACTTCCGCACCGAGAAGCTGGCCCAGGTATTTGACGGCTACGAGGCGCTGCTGTCGCGCAACAACGCCATGGATTTCGATGACATGCTTATGATTACGGTCAAGCTGCTGCAGCAGAACCCGCATGTGCTGCAACGCTACCACGAGCAGTTCAAGCACATTCTGGTGGACGAGTTTCAGGACACCAACGATGCCCAGTACGAGCTGGTGCGCCTGCTCTCCGAGGGGTGCACCAAGGCGGAGCGCACCCCCGGCCTGCACAAGCAGCTTTGGCAGCAACGCTCGCTCACCGTGGTGGGAGATGTGGACCAGTCCATCTACAGCTGGCGGGGCGCCAACTTCCGTATCCTGCTCAACTTCCAGAAGGACTTCCCCGACGCCACCGTGGTGAAACTGCTGAAAAACTACCGCTCCACGGCCAACATTCTGGAGGTCGCCAACGCCATCATCGAGAAAAACAAGGAGCGCATGCCCAAGGAGCTGTTCTCCGTGCGCGGCCAGGGCGAGAAAATCAACCTGTACGAATCGCATGACGACCGCGAGGAAGCCCTGTACGTCATCGATCGGCTGTTGCAGCTCACCTCCGGCGGCCAATACAAGCCGGGCGACTGCTGCATTCTGTACCGCACCAACGTGCAAAGCCGGGTGCTGGAAGATGTGCTCATCTCCCGGGGCATTTCCTACGCCATGATCGGCGGCCTCAAGTTCTACGAGCGGCGTGAAATCAAGGACATCCTGGCCTATCTCACGGTGATCTTCAACGACGCCGACGCTTACAGCGTGAAGCGGGTGCTGAACGTGCCCAAGCGGGGCATCGGGAAAACCACCATCGAGTACCTGGAAGCCGCCGCCGCCCAGCACCAGGTGACCCTCTACCAGGTTCTGAAGCAGGCCGATCAGGTGCCCGACATCAAGCCTAAGGCGGCCAAGGCCATTGGCGCCTTCGTGGGGGTGATGGAGCAGCTTAAGAAGCTGGCCACCGAGGTAACCCTGGATGAGCTGGTTCGACAGATCCTTGATTTAACCGGCTATTACGACGAGCTGAAGGTGGAAGACCCTACCGACAGCGAAGGCCGCCAGGCCAACGTGGAGGAATTCGTGGGCGTGGCCCGGCAGTTCCTGATGGAAAACCCGGAGGGCCAGCTGGCCGACTTCCTCACCCAGATGTCCCTGCTGAGCGACATTGATACCAGCGAACCCGCCGAGAACAAGTTCGTGCTGATGACCCTGCATGCTTGCAAGGGGCTGGAATTCCCGGTGGTGGCCATTATGGGACTGGAGGAAGGCCTCTTCCCCCACTTCCGTTCCCTCAACGACGCCGCCCAGATGGAAGAGGAGCGCCGCCTGATGTACGTGGGCGTCACCCGTGCCATGGAGCGGCTGTTTTTAACCTACGCCCGCCGGCGCATGATCATGGGCGAATTGCGTTACTCGCAGCCCAGCCGCTTTTTGAAGGAAATCCCCACCGAACACCTGTCGGGCTACTACACCCTGGATCGGGAGATGTCGGCCAGCCGCCTGTCGGACGGCAAGGTGGACGCCCTGCGCAAGCCCAGCCGCGTTCGGGACGAGTTTACCGATTATGGCGACGAGGCCCACGTTAGCCCGCATTTGCGAGGGCGCAAGAAGCCGGCCATGGCCCGTGCCGGCGAGAGCGCCGAAAACGCGGTGGTAAAAAGCGCCAGCGCGCCGCCACCGGCCTACAAGGTGGGCGACAAGGTTCGCCATGCCAAGTTCGGCACCGGGGTGGTCAGTCAGGTGCTGGGCGAGGGCGATAAAGCCATCTACAGCATCCAGTTCGAGAACATCCCCGGCAAAAAGCTGCTGGATCCCAAGTTCGCCAAGCTGGAGCGCCTTTAGCTCGGAACCGTCTCCGGCTCCGGAGCGATGCCCCTGAGAAACACCTGCAAAACAGTATCTATTACTTCGTCGTTGCTGAAAGGGTACACCTCGGTGCCGTTGGGCAGGCTTACAGTAATGGTGTAGGCCAGATTCAGCCACAGCAGCATTTGGGCAACCAGTTCCGCGTTGATATCTTTGCGTACGTAACCTTCACGCATGCCGCGTTCCAGGTGGCTTTTTATCAGCGCCCGGAGTTTGAGCGGAATCTGCTGGTTGATGCGCAGCATGGTCTCGTTTTGGGCTGCCTCCAGAAGCAAACGACGCACTTGGGGGGCATTTTCCATGGTGTTGGTGTTGACACCGCGCAGCAGCGTACCCAGCCCCTCCTGGAAGGAAAACCGCTGGATGACCGCCATCAGCCCCTCCACTTCCGGCACCGGGCAGCATTCGGCCACCGCCTCGTTCATCAGGTTTTCCTTGTTTTTGAAGTGGCGAAACAGGGTGACTTCGTTCACACCCGCGCGCTCGGCAATCTCGCGGGTGGTGGCGGCGGCGTAACCTTTCTCAAGGAAAACCTCGAAAGTCGCTTGAATCAAGGACTCCCGAGTTTTGGACTTGGGTTTGTGGGTTTCAGACATAAAGGCAAGTAAGTGATTGCATTCTTTCTGTCGACGGGTCTCTCAGCTTCTTTAACCATTATAAGCTGATTTTTGCCAATAATTTACACTTCTTTACGCTTGAGCAATTTCATTTGCTGCATTGTTTTTAAATCAATATGCAAGCAAGTACTTGCAAACATTAAGACAGCGAAGAGGAAGGGGAGGGCCGCCTCCCGCATCGGTCAGGCAAGGAAAGTGAAAATGGAGGGTGTTCAGCTATGGGGTTAAGTCCAGGCAATTTTCCGTCGTACTGGGGAAGTTTCAACGCACCGGCCGGAACCAACTGGCAGGAAGCCAAGGGCAAGCGCTATTCCTGGTGGGATCCGCGCTCCCTGAAGGATGACCGCCGCTCCGAAATGGACAAGACGGCTGTGAAACCGGGCGGCTACTATACGGTCAAGCAGGGCCCCGACCAAACGGACGTGGATGGCGGCGCCTATACCAACTATGCGGACTTCTGGAACACGGGGGCGGCTGGAATCCAGGCGGTTCAAAACGTGCCTGGCGGCAACTGGCCGGCCATCTTTAACCCGGCGACCTCCGCATCGGTTCCCAAAAACGAGTTCTACGGCACCGACAACGCGAAAGGCGTGCAATGGATCAGGCAAACCGGGCAGGATCAGTCCATCAACCACATTGAGGCCCGGAATGCGCTGGAAACCAGGGGCTACCAGTCCGGTCAGTTCAACACCTTCATGGGCTCCCGGAACGGGGCGGCCACCGACTACGCCGAGCAGAACGGCTTCCAGAACGTGTTTCAGGCTGGTCAAGCCGCCCGGTCGAGCGTGGCCCAAAACAACACCCGGGGGGTGGCTTACTTCGACCAGCTGGCTAGCTCGCCGGTGGGATTCAAGCTGCTGGAGCCCGAGGAGGTTGAGCAACTGGCCGCCAACCCTGCCGGCAGCCGCACCAGTGCGTTCTCCTACAACTTCTTCAACGGCAAGGGTTCCAGCATTGGCGCAGATCAGCGGGTCAGCCAGCAAGGCGGCAACGGCACCACCAACCACATTGTTACCGGCCAGGGAGGACTTGTGGCTGTGCAATATGGCCATAATGCCATCCACAGCGTGGATGCCAGCCAGAGCATGGGGGTGACCCGCAACGGTCAGCCTACTGGCAAAGGCGTCACGGTGACCCAGGTGGGGCACAATGCCGGCAAAAACCTTACCGGCAGCGCCTTTGACGATAAAATCGAAACCAAGGGCGATATATCCAACTACAAAATGAACCTGGGCGCGGGCAACGACCGGGTGGACGTGAACGGCATGAACAACTTCGGGACCATCGACGGCGGTGCGGGCAACGATACTTTCGTGGTCCACTACAACCAGAACGGCCTGGCGGTCTACGGCGGCGGCGGCACCGATACCGTGCAGTTCGACCTGGGCATTGACCAGTATGACATTACCGAAGCCACCGACGACCAGGGCAACAAGGGCTATACCGTCCGGCAGAAAGGCGCCCAGGGCCAGGGCACCCGTGTTTACGGCGTCACCAATTACCAGTTTGGCGGCGTGAACTACAACAACCAGGGCATGCAGGTGGCCTCCCAGGGAG
Organism: uncultured Vampirovibrionales bacterium; assembly: GCA_964390635.1. Classification (GTDB taxonomy): domain Bacteria; phylum Cyanobacteriota; class Vampirovibrionia; order Vampirovibrionales; family Vampirovibrionaceae; genus CAYMIG01. Next base: position 49,443 of record CAYMIG010000001.1, read on the forward strand.
GAACCCCGACCCCGGCGCCGGTGCAGGGCGAGCCCGTTTCCGTGCCCGCCGGCCAGGATCCCACCTCCCAGGCTCCGGGTGATCCGGCCCAGTCTGCGGCGCTTGCCCAGGCGCCGGGGGAATCCGGCGGCGGTCAGTCCATTCCGCCCGCGGAGCAACCGCCCGCCCAAGCCCAGGCCCCGGAACCCTCGGAACCCCAGCAACCGACCGCGGCCTAGTTTTTAACCCACACCGACCATCAATCACCTACTACCACTGCGATAAACTCTCCAAAGGCAAGTCAGGCCCCCGCTACCCCGGGGCCTTTTTCTTTGGCCGGCGGGGGTTTACAGCGCTTCAATCAGCACCATGCTGAGGTCATCCTCCAGCGGGTGCCCCTGGGTGAAGTCGGACAGGTACACAATCAGCTGGTCCAGTACCTGGCTGGGATGCTCCCTGGCCATCTGGCGGAAGCATTCCTCCAGGCGTTCCTCGCCAAACAGCTCGCCCGCCTCGTTGCGCATTTCGCTGACGCCGTCGGTAAAGATCAGCAGCCGATCGCCGGGCATCATGCTCAGCGTGCCGATGGGGTATTCCATATTCTTGACCCACACCAGGGGGGTGCCGTTTTCCTTCAGCCGTGCGATGGAACCATCCTCGGCCTTGAAGAACATGGGGTAGGGGTGCCCGGCCCCGGAGTAATCCAGTTGCAGCGGCCCCCCGGAAAACATGTCCGGCGGCTGGATGCGGCAATAGATGGCCGTGACGTACTCCCCGGTCTTTACAATGTCGGCCAGCGCGTTGTTCAGCTGAAAGAGGATATCCCCCGGCTTTTTGTAGTTGTGGGTGGCCCGGTAGAAGATGGACTTGTAGATGGCGGTGATGAAGCCGGCGGGCACGCCATGCCCGGACACGTCGGCCACGGTGACGCCCACGCTCTCGTCGTTAAACTTGATGACGTCGTAAATATCGCCGCCCAAGGCGTCGCAGGGCAGATAGACCCCGGAAATGCGCAGGCGCTGGTCGCGGTAGTGGCAGCGGCTGATGCGATCCAGCGCTTCGGGATCCTTCTGGCGCACCTCCTCGTCGGGCAGGCAGGGCGGCAGCAGGCTTTGCTGCAGCTGCCGGGCTACGTAGAGCTCTTTTTCCACCTGCAGGTTGCGGTCGTAGAGTTCGGCGTTCATTTTGCTCAGCTGCTGGGCCAGGGCCACGGAATGGGTAGTCATCTGCCGGGTGCGCAGGGCGGCCTGCAGCCGGGCCATGATTTCGTCCCGCGGCTGCGACAGGGAAATGAAGTCGTTGGCCCCGCTTTCGAAGCTTTTCAGCATGGTCCCGTTCACATTGCCGCCGTCGTGCATGAAGATGACCGGGATGCTTTCGGTATCGGGATCGTTTTTGAGCTGCTGGCACAAATCCAGCCCCTGCTGCTGCAACCCGCAGTCCATCAGCACCAGGTCGGGTTGCACCAGCTTGATGTCATCTACCAGGCCGTTTTGTCCCAGGGTTCTTTGCAGGTGGTAACCCAGGCGGTTCAATTGCTCGCCCAGGCCGTCAAGCCACGGCTGCGTGTGATGTTCGGATGCGATCGCGTAAATCTGGTACATAGCTAAAAAAGGGGTCGCTCAATTTCCGCGCAAAGATACTACAAGTTTGACGCCGTCCTCCGGGTGCCGACAATCACTCTATCGGATGGCTTGGACAAAACTGAAAAAATCTTTGCGCTACCGGTTTAATGCCTGCTTTGGCAAGCCGCCAAACCCTGGTTTTTGTAGTGTGTCGGATTGTTACAATCCTGAATCTCAAGTATTTACAAGGCTTTTCCAGATTTTGAAAGGCGTTTTTCAGACATGCCGGCACCCTGCGCCCTCGCTCTACTTCGGACGATGTAGGCACCCGGGCGCAAAGTCATCTGCACAGGGGAAGGAAGCGGCGGCAAATTTTCATATGATTGCTTGTGTAAAGCGAGTTGGTTAGACGTTCCAGAGGTTCGATCCATTTTTTGGTTCAAGGGATACGAGGAGGCTTAACTCAAATGGCATTTGCGCGGGTGTGGACCCATTCACTGGAAGTTTCGGACGAGGTGTCAACCTCCATTACGCAAACCTGGACGGATCAGGCCATCAAGTGCTACCTGACCAATGCCGATTGCGCCAACTGCTCCATTCCCAAGGGTGAGTATTCTTTTATCTGCCAGATGAACAAAGTGGTGCCGGTGCTGCTCAAAAACCTGGGCGAGCCGGATACCCGCCGCGTCAGCAAGATGATGCCTTTTCTGGGCAGCTAAGCCAGTCTTACGGAACAACTACCTAATCTTCAGCGAAACGTAAAACCCCCTATGAAGCTGATTCAATAACCGGAGGCCCCCCTCCGGTTTTCCTTTTGGCAGCGGGCGGAACGGCGGGTGTTTCTGTGATTATTTAAATAATAATAAAGATTTGAATTTCACGCTTAAAATAAAACCGGACTCGGTTTAACAAGTCCGGCCAATCGAAGGGGTATACATTTACAGGACTATTATATATCATTCTTTGTTTTTAAAACCAAACACATGTTTTAAACAAAAATGCGAGGAAACCCCATTTCGCTGATGACATCGGCCTTTTCGCCCCAAAACATTTTCAGGGCCGGATTATGAGAAGTGTGTAAATATTAAGTGTTATTTGAAAAAAACGGGCCGCCTGATCGTCCTTTTGCCTGCGGTCTTTTTTCAACCCGGGGCCGGATTCTGGTGGTTTCACCCCCGGGGGGGCTGGGCAAATAGATGCCTGTTATGGTTTTATTCCTTGAACATCATCGCCGTTTGTTTGAGGACATTCGCAATGCACACTTCGCATGTTCGCTTTGGTTCGCTGCATGTTACTCACCAGTCCAGTCCTGCCAAGGCCACTGTCGAGTATCGCGCGGATTCCAGCCCCGACATTTTCGTCAATGGCCAGAAGGTGGGGCAGGATGACGAGCTGAAAAACGGTACGCTGGGCCGGCTTCGCCGCATTATGAGCTCGGATTTCAAACGCAACCCGGATTGGGCCGCTATGGAATTGGTGTTCGACACCTCCAACTTGTTAAAAAACACCCAGGCCACCGATACGGTAAAGGATTATTTCCAGCGCGGCGTGGGCCAAAGTCTGGAAGGGTTTCAGGCAATGTGCCGCGTCACATCCAACCCGGATGCCGTGCACAACGGCAACGTGACCTATGAACTTTCCGGCATGCCGGGGACGTAAACCCGTCTAGGCGCAGGAAATCGGGTTGCCGGCCATCTGCGCCACGGTCTGGCGGGCCCAGGCATCCAGCCGGTGAATCTCCTCCAGGCTGGGCGAGACGTTCATGCCTTCTGCCTCGTGCCGGATGAGCACCTGCTCCAGCAACCGGGGAATGTCCATGTAGCGAATCTTCTCTTCCAGAAACAGTTGCACGGCCATTTCGTCGGCGCCGTTCAGCACGGCGGTGGCGCTGGGGCCCATGTGGCCCGCCTCGTAGGCCAGGCGAATGCATGGAAAGCGCATGGTGTCGGGGGGCTGCAAATCCAGGCGGGAAATTTCAAGCAGGTCCAGCTTGACGGCGGGCTCGATGGCGGGCAGGCGCTCCGGGTAGGTCATGGCGTACTGGATAGGCCCGTGCATGTCCGGGGCACCCAGTTGCATCAGGATCGAGCCGTCCACAAACTCCACCCCGCTATGAATGATGCTTTGGGGATGCACCACCACGCGGATCTGGTCGTAATCCAGGCCAAAAAGCCAGTGGGCTTCAATAATCTCCAGCCCCTTGTTCATCATGGTGGCTGAATCGATGGTAATTTTGTCACCCATCACCCAGTTGGGATGGCGCAGGGCCTCGGCCCGGGTGACGCGTTGCATCTCTTCCAGGCTGTGGTTGCGGAAGGGGCCGCCCGAGGCGGTCAGGTAGATACGCTGTACGGCCCGGCCAGGCTCGTTCTTCAGGCACTGGTGGATGGCGGCGTGCTCGCTGTCAATGGGAATTACCTGGTGCAGGTAGGGTTTGACCAGGTGGCCGCCGGTCACAAAGGTTTCTTTGTTGGCGGTCAGCAGCTTTTTTCCGGCACAAAGGGCAGTCAGCGAGGGCTCTAGTCCGCACAGACCCACCAGTCCCACGATGGCCGTATCCACATCGTGCGCCTGCGCCAGGCGATTCAAACCCTCAGATCCGGTGAAAATCTCCCCCTGAAAGTCGGGGAGCATGGCCTGGAAGGCTTGCAGGTCTTCTGGTCGCTGAATGGAAACCCGCCGGGGCTGGAATTCCAGAACCTGTTCAGCCAGGCGCCCAATGTTTCGCCCCGCGCCCAGGGCAATCACCTGGAACCGTTCGGGCATGCGACGAATGACGTCCAGTACCTGCGTTCCGATGGAACCCGTAGAACCCAGCAGCGCGATCGATTCCGTCATATTTTGTAATATTTGCCCCGCTTGACTATGGTTGTTTCAGCTAAAAGGGTATCATAGAAAAACGGTCATGCACTTGGCCGTACCCGTGATCCAATTAAATTTTTTTTAGTGAGCGGAAATTCAAGTGAGAAGAGGGGTTTCAGCGGCTAAGCCGTACAGAGGAAAAGCCATGTTCAAGTGTCGAGAATGCCACTCCACGGAGTTCCAGCTGGTGATCCATCCCGATTTCGACGGGCTGGTGGAAATCCAGACCAACGAACACCACGAGGTGGTCATCAAAATCAACAACCAGGAATTTATCGCCGACCTCATGTTCATGAACCAGTTTGGGGTCTGCCAGGGATGTGGAGCCATTAAAAACTGGGAATATTTTTTCCCTGAGCGCCTGCAGGCCGTGTAACCTGCGGGCGGCCAGCCCGGGCGGCGTGTTCCCGGAAACATAACAACCCGGCCCCAAACGGAGCCGGGTTATTACGGCTTCTGTTTCGGGCTATTGGCCCTCGTCCACCCAGATCATCTCCAGGTTGTGGGTGGCGCCGCCCAGCGGGGTGGGATCCACGTTGTGCAGGCGGTTGCTGACGGCCACAATGCGCAGGCCCGAGTACAGGTACACCATGGGGTTCTGTTCAGCAATGACCTCCTGCAGGCGATTGTACACCTGGTGCCGCTTGGCAAGGTCAAACTCGCGGGCCCCGGCATCAATCAGCTCGTCAAGCTCCTTTTCCCAGGGCAGGCGATCGCTGAGATCCACCTGATTTGGCTCCTGGCCAGGCTTGGCTCGCTGGAAAAACAGGTGGATACCGCCATTGCTCTTCCAGATGTTGGCGCCGCCGTGCGGTTCCAGTTGGCTGCCGGTCAGGCCCATCACCATGGTTTCCCAGGTGCCGTCATTCAGCTTGCCCACCAGCACGTTGAAGTCCATGGGCTTGAAGTCCACCTGGATGCCCAGCTGGTTCAAGTCCTGCTTGATGTTCACGCCGGTGGCTTCCCGATCGTTGTTGCCGCTGTTGGTATACAGGCTGAACACCACGCGGTTGCCATCCTTGTCCAGCAGCTGGCCCTGATCGTTCCACGTGAAGCCGCTTTGCTTCAGCAGCTTTTTGGCCTCTTCCACGTTGTTGGACTGCCTGGCCAGGCGCTCGGAGAGATCCTGGTTCAGGAAAATGGAGGAGAGGCTTTCCGCCGTGTACAGCGGGGCACCTACCCCTTTCAGGATATTGGCCACCATGTCATCCCGGTTTATGGTCATGGCGATGGCCTTGCGGAAGTTGGGGTCGTTGAACCAGTTCGATTTCTTGGGATCCACCAGCGGCTTGCCGTCTTCCTTGCGCGTATTCAGGTTGAAGGCCATAAACAGGGTGCTGGTATCCGGTCCCAGGTTGTACAGGGTGAAATCTTCCTTCTTGGAATGGCGGATATCGCTGACGAACTTGCCCGGCACGGCATACACGTCCGCCTTGCCTTGTTCAAACTGCAGGCGCTGGGCGTTCATGTCGCCCACAAAGCTGATGGTGTAGCGCTCCAGGTAGGGCAGGCGCTGCCCTTTTTTATCCACCATAAAGAAGTTGGGGTTGCGCTTGAAAGTCACCTTCTGGCGGTTTTCGTATTTTTCCAGCACCCACATGCCCATGCTCACAAAGCTTTCGGGCTTGTTGGCCGCGTCGCTTACCCCCCAGAAGGCCGCAAAGGCATTGTTGCCCTTGGCTGCCACCGGGCGCAGGATGTGGGCCGGGCCAATCTCGGTGGAAAGCATCCGTTTGAAAGGGGCAAAGGGCACTGCGGTCTTGAATTCCACGGCATAGTCATCCAGGGCGCGCACCTCGGGGAACTTGCCGTCCACGGTCAGCACATCGCGGGAGCTGGGGTTGCCCAAGCCCTTCTTAATGACCTCGTTCCAGGTAAACACCACGTCTTCCGAGGTGAAGGGATGGCCATCCGACCATTTCAGCCCCTTGCGCAGGGTTACCACGTAGGTCTTGTTGTCGTCCTTCACCTGCACCTCCTTGGCCAGGTAGGGGATGACCTCGCCGGTGTAGGCATCGGTGGTGGTGAGCCCGGGGAACATCATGGCCCCCATGGCGCTGGAGGTGGCGTCGAACGAGGCCCAGGGGTTGAAGGTTTTGGGCCCGTCGCCAATCTGGTTGTCGCGGAAGGTGCCGCCCGGCTTGCCTGCTTCGCCCCGGGCCTGCAACAGCTCCGCCCCGTCTATTACCAAGGTCTTGAACTCTCCGGGGGCCTTGGGGTTGGCCTCTACCGTAATAATCTTCTTGCCGCCGCCGGGAATCTCCGGCCCTGCCGAGGTTTTGGCGGGCGGCTTGCAACCGGCCACAAACACAAAGGCGCAAATCAGCAATAGCGTGGTGAAATATCGAAACAACTCGGCTGCCTCCCTAACGAATCTGATCAATTATAGGGCAATGAAACAACGGGCAATACCCTTGCCGCAATGACCCAACCGGGCCATGTCGTTTTGTCCCGGGGACTGGGCGCGGCAGCATGGGTTGGCTGCCCAGGGCCGCGCTGCCACCCGGCCCCACGGCCCATCTCCCATGACTCCCTGCTTTACAAAACGTTTCATTTTATAAACAAATACTGACCACCTGGTGGATGTGTCGTGTACAATAGCGGATTAGAATAGGGATGTGTAGGGATGACAATTTAATCCAATCAATCTGATCCATGTTGATATTCATTGTGATGTGAGTCGGTTTTTACGTAAGAAAGAAAGCGTGAGTGTGTATGCCATTCCGGGAGATTGCTTTCAAGGACGAGCTGGACTTGCCCGGCTTCCTGCAAGGCGATGAGGAGAGCGCCCTGCAATCGATGCTGCGCAACGTCAGCCCCATCATGAAGCTGTGGTTCGGCGTGATGCTGCTGAACCTGGTGCTTTGCCTGTTTATTCTGTAGGCCTATTGCTTCTTTTCGGCTTCCGGCTGGGACAGCAGGCATTTTTGAGTCAGGAACGGCGGTGAGATCTCCGCCGAAAGCCCGCTGCGGTCCGGGCTGTTGAACACGCTGTTTTTGACCTGCTGCACCTGGGTGGCCAGCTTCTGGGCGGTTGCCATGTCGCCGCTTTCGCGCAGGATGTCTATGGCTTTTTCCAGCTGGCGGTAGCCTTCGTCCAGGTAGTCCATGTCCACCAGCACCAGGCCCAGGTTGTAGCGGGCCTCATAGCTGTCGGGCCTCAGGGTGATGGCCCGGCAGTAGGACTGCGCGGCGGACTTCTGGTGGCCCAGGTTTTGCCAGGCCACGCCCAGGTTGAAGTTGCCCTGGAAGCTTTCCGGGTTTTCCTTCAGCGCATAGCCGTAGTAATAGCGGGCATTGTCATAAAGCCACACCCGCACCGGCTCCCGTTTTTCGTCCGGGTTTTCGGCGGCCCGCTTGTACAGGTTGCCAATCTCGTTCAGCAGTTGCGGGTTGTCGGCGTGTTTTTTGAGGGCTTGCCGGTATACGTCCACCGCCTCGTTCACCCGGCGGGAATCGGCTTGCAAGGCGTTGGCCAGTCCCATTTGCGCTTCCATGCTGTCGGGCTGTACCTTCAGGATGTTTTTGTAGAGCACTTCCGCCTTGTCGGGCTGGTTGTTCCTTAGGTAAAGCCAGCCCAGGCGCAAGGCCAGCCCGGTGTTGTCGGGGTGACTTTTCACCCCGCGTTCATACTCGCTAATGGCTGCCGGCCAGTTGCCCGCGGAAACCAGCCCGTGGGTGGAGTTTTTCAGTCCCTGGGCCACGCTGAAATCCAGAATTTGCTTGCCGTTGAACGCCACCAGGGCCAGGCAGCCCAGAAAGAGCAGCAGCCCGAAAATCCGTCCGATCATGCCGCCCCTTCGTCAGCCCCCGCCGGTTCCTCATTTCCGCCCCCGGGACAGCAGGCGGCGGCCCCATCCTCCGATCGCAGGGGGACAAAGGGGGTCAGGATGACCAGCAAAATGCCGCCCAGCAGTTCCAGCTTGTACAGGTTTTCTGACTGCTTGTGCTTCCGGGTGAATTCCTGGGCGCCGGGGGTGTCTTTGGCCGGTACGCCGGCCTGGGCCCGGGCGTACAAATCGGGCGTCAGCACGAAGATGGAGTAGAACATCAGCACCGACATCAGGCCCAGCGCCGCGTAGCGCCCCAGGGAAATCACGCTTTTATGCGACATCACGCCGGACACAAAGCGCATCAGCTCGCCCAGCAGCACCATCACCAGCCCGGCCAGCAGCACCTTGTCGTAGCGGTAGAAGATGGCCGACATGGCCTGTCCTGCCGAATGGCGGTCAATGTTTCGGAACAGCTCGGGGGCCACAAAGGCGCCCAGGGCCAGAATGCCTCCTACAATCAGGGACAGTCCCAGCGTTTGCACGGCGGTGCCGGTGGACAGAATGCACTTTCCATTTTTCATCGCCCGTACCTCTCCATCCTCGTGGTTTCTATGTCCCATTATAGCGCCGATTCCCCGATGCGGGCGCAAATGGACAAGCCGCCCGGCGAACGGACGGCTTGCGTAGGATAGACAGGTAAAGTGTAGTGTGGGTTACTTGTTGAAGTCGCGGATGGCGTCGGCCAGCTCGCTGTCCGGGGGCAGGCCCTGTTTGGCGTAGCGGATGACCCCTTCGCCATCCAGAATATAGACCGTGCGCTGGATGCCCTGGGAGCCGTCGTCCTTTACCTTGACGGCGTGGTAGTCGCGGGCCATTTTCCAGTCGGCGTCCACCACGATGGGGAACCGGTAGTTTTGCTTTTCGGCAAAGCGCTCGTGGCTGTCGATGCCGTCCGGGTTGGAGGCGATAAATTCGGTGTTCAGGCTCGCGAACAGCTCGGTGTCATCGCGCAGGGCGCACAATTGCTGGGTGCAGCCGGGGGTCTGATCCTTGGGGTAGAACACGATAATCAGGTTCTTGCCCCGGTAGTCGGACAGTTTCACCTGGCGCCCGCCGGTGGCCGGCAGGTCGAAAGCCGGTGCCGGGGTGCCAACCGGCAAGGGCTGGGTTTGATCCACGACGGTGGTCATATCATTCTCCTCTCACACGCATCTGTTTGCGGCCATTCTAGCATGGGCATGCCATCCGCGATATTTGTAGCAAGGGACGATATTTTTCGGTTCAGATCCGATCCCGGGCTTGAATGCTAAAGTTCGATGGGCGGCAGTGGCAGGGTTTGCCGGCTTTCGTATTCCATTCGGTTGGTGTAGGTAAAAACCCGCCGCTCCAGCAAGTTGCGGAACCATTGCTCCACGCCGTAGGTGGTGCGGTGATCGTCCAGGTCGTTGACCTGGATGCGGGTGCCTTCCGCGCTGCCTCCCTCGCTGCGGATGACATAGGTTACCCGGTGGATGAGGCCCAGGTATTTTTCCTCGGGGCCGGGCAGCGTGCTGCTGTATATTACCTCGATGCGGGGGCGCGCAACTTCTTCCTGCCGATCCTCCATATGCGATTTGATTAGCCCGGGAATCAGCCCCCACAGGTGGGGCTTGCCGACCCCGTCAATCACTTCCTCCTGGTACCGGCGAATGCAGGTGACGGTTTCCTCGGTGGCCAGCGTCCAGTAGGTATTCTGCATGGGGTGCCACTGGTTCTCGGTTTCCATGGGCTCGGTGCGGGTGGACAGGCGGTAGGGCTTTCCGTTCAGCCGCAGACTGGCTTCGTTTGGCGCCAACAGGGTGATACCGTCGATGGTGGACGCCCGCAGCGTTTTCAGCAGTTCGTAAATCCTGACCGAGGGCGGGTCGAAGCCCCCGGAAAAGAAAATTTTATCCGGTTTGCTTGGCTTGCTCGGCGGCATGCCACCATGGCAGCCGGCGGCATAACGGTACGGGCCGATGGTAATGCTAGCGGGCATCCGGGGAATTCCCAGGCTGGATGGCTGGATGCAAGCGGTTCCTCCTCAAGGTGGGCAAAGGCCCGGCGCGGTGATGAAGCCAAAAGCGAACAGTTCAAAAACACCGGCCAAGCCTCCGAATTGACCGGGTGGGCCCTTTTGTTACAAAACTTAAGGCGTCTGCCCGAATGTGCGGTTTATCCCGCGGCGCCCGCGCTGTATAATCGTGCCATCTTCACCTCCCCCGAAAGCGAGAGCCCGCCGTGAAATCCGAAACCGCCATCGCCCCCACCCATCCCGCCGCCCGCCATACCGACAAGATTGCCCTGCTCGATTGCGGCGCGCAGTACACCAAGGTCATCGATCGCCGCGTCCGCGAGCTGAACGTGGATACCGAAATCTTCCCCGTGGGCGTCGATCCCGAAGTGCTCCGACAAGCGGGCATCTCGGGCATTATTCTCTCTGGCGGGCCCAACAGCGTATACGAGCAGAACGCCCCCCAGTGCCACCCCAAGCTGTTTGAGCTGGGGCTGCCGGTGCTGGGCATTTGCTACGGCATGCAGCTGATGAACCGGCACTTTGGCGGCACGGTGCTGCCCTCGCCCACCAAGGAATATGGCGAGACCGAAATTGCGGTGCAAGCCGACTGCCCCCTGTTCGCTGGCCTGGAGCCCATGCAGCACGTTCTTATGAGCCATGGCGACAGCGTGGGCGAGCCCGCGCCGGGATTTCACGTGGTGGCCCGTTCGGCGGAAACCCACCACACCCAGGTGGTGGTGGCCATCGAGAACCGGGCCGCCAAGCTGTACGGCGTGCAATTCCACCCGGAAGTGGAGCTCTCCCGTAATGGCGGCAAAATGCTGGAAAACTTCCTGTACAAGGTTTGCGGGCTGACCGGCAACTATGTGCTGGGCGACCGGCTGACCGAAAGCCTGGAGGCTATCCGCAAGCAGGTGGGCGACCGCAAGGTGTTCGTGCTGGTTAGTGGCGGCGTGGATTCCAGCGTCACGGCGGCCCTGCTGCTGAAAGCCCTGGGCCCCGACCAGGTTTTCGCCGTGCACATCGATTCCGGCCTGATGCGGCATGAGGAAAGCGACCTGGTTTGCGAGGCGCTGAAAGCCATTGGCCTGAAGCACATGCGCCGAATCGACGCCGAAGAGCGCTTCCTGAAAGGCACTACCGAAATTGACGGCCAGCCGGTGGGCCCCCTGTGCCGCATGACTGATCCCGAAACCAAGCGCCGCATCATCGGCGACGTGTTCTACCACCTCATCCAGGAGGCCATCCGCGACAGCGGGCTGGATTTGGAAGAAACCTTCATTGCCCAGGGCACCCTGCGGCCGGATCTCATCGAGAGCGGCAACCGCGACATCAGCGATCAGGCCCACACCATCAAGACCCACCACAACGACGTGCCGCTGATTCAGGAGCAGCGCCGCAAGGGGCTCATCATCGAACCCAACCGCGATTGGCACAAAGACGAAGTCCGCCAGGTGGGCCGCATGCTGGGCCTGCCGGAAGCGCTGGTGATGCGCCACCCCTTCCCCGGACCGGGGCTGGGTATCCGCACCCTGTGCGCCGAGCGGCCTTTCGTGACCGACAAGTACTTCCAGACCAACCGTGACCTGCGCCAACTGGCTGCCGAGGCCGGCATGGAAGCCTTGCTGCTACCCATCCACAGCGTGGGGGTGCAGGGCGACAGCCGCAGCTACAGCTATTGCGCGGTGCTGCGGGTGGACTGGGACAAAACCGCCTGGAAAGACCTGCGCGCCATGGGACAGAAAATTCCCAACCGCCTGCATGCCATCAACCGCGTGGCGGTCATCCTGAACGACCCCCCGCATGCCCTGCCGGAGCAGCTTCACCACATTACCCCCACCCGGCTGGAGCATGTTGCGCTGGCCAAGCTGCGCCGACTCGATCACAAGGTCACCCGCGCCTTCGTGGAGGCTGGGCTTTACGGCGACATCAGCCAGCTGCTGACGGTGCTCATCCCGGTGGACACCACCCCGGGCCTGGACGTGGGCCAAAAGCATTCCGTGGTCATCCGGGCGGTGGTCACCTCCGATTATATGACCGCCCGCCCCGCCGGGCTGGGTGAGGAAATCCCGTCGGATCTGATCCGCAACCTCGCAATCGACCTTTCGACCGAGCCGGAAGTCGATTTGATCCTGTATGATATTACCAGCAAGCCTCCCGCAACGGTTGAATGGGAGTAGAGGCAGTACAGCCCGGAGGCTTTCTGTAAGTAGCGTGGAAGCGGAGTAACGCTCGTGAAAATCAAAGCTGAGAATTTTCCGGCAATCCGGCGGTTCGGACTTGCCGTATCGGTGTTGGCGCTGTTGAGTGCCTCGGTGGCCGTGCAACCCGTTCCGGGCCAGGCGGAGGTTCGCTGGCATCCCTCCCGGCAGATTTCCGGCCCCAGCAAGCAGCCGGCCCAGCCCATGCAGCCGGAGGTGAAAATCGAGCCGGAACCCGCCCCCGCCCCTGCCGCAAGCCCCGAGGAGCAGTGGCCGGAGTTGCCCCCCGCGCGCCCCATGACGTCGGAACCCGCCCCGACGCCGGTGCAGGCCGAGGATATGCCTGCAACAGTTGAAGGTGCCGCCGCCAACCCTTCCGCCGATGACGCGCCCGCCGAAACGCCCAGCCCGTGGGCCTCTCCCAAGGTGCGGCTGATTACCCGGGAGATTCTCGGCGTGCCGGAGCTGCCCGGCTATGCCCCCCTGGCCGCGCACGACAACAGCGCCGAGAACCAGCACACTCTGCTGGTGGCCAGCCCGCACGGCAAGCAGACCTTTCAGTTTTCGCGTTACGACGGCAAGGTCTGGGTGGACAACAGCATGCACTCCCCCTGGATCATGTTCAACGGCAAGCCGGATCCGGGCAGCCTGACGGTGGAAACCATCCGCGTGCGCCATCGCCGCTACCCGGTCATCCACTACCGCAACAGCGATCCCTCGGCCACCCCCAACCAGTACGTGGCCTTTCTGGATTACCCGGACGATGCGTTGGTCGTGCTGTACGGCATGGGCCAGGGCAACGAGGATCTGCTCCCCGAAATTGAGCACCTGGTTAACGATACCCGCCTGAAGTATAACCTCAATTACCCGGACAAATGGCCCTTGGCCTCCGCCTTCGATCCTGATGCCGCGCAAACGGCGGCGGAGTCCCGCTTGCAGGCCCCCGAGGCCGAACCCTCGGCTGCCGAGCCCCGCATCGAGGCCGAGCAAGCCCCCCCGCCCAAAATGAAAAAGGCCTCCGCCGAAAAGTCCCGCCGCACGGCCAAAACCGAAAGACCGCGCCGCAAGGAAAAATACCCCGCCGTGACCAACCCCACCGACGGCAAGGTTGGCCCGGCCCTGCCGCATAACGCCCCGCCCTCGCAACCGGACGCGGAGCCTTCCTGGCAGCCGGAAACCCAGCCGCCGCCGAATTCTTCCGGCTGGGATGAGCAACCATCGCCCGGGCCGGGTTCCATGGCCCCTTCCGAGGGAATGGACGGCCACGGCGACATGCCCGCCCCAACAACCCGGGATGGCGCCATGAATTCCCCGCAAAGCCAGAATGCCGGACAAATTGCCGGTAAAGTACAAAAACAGGAAGCCCCCGCCGACGCCCCGGCCAGTAAAACCCCGGCCAAGGCGCAAAAAAAGCCTGTGTCGGCCAAAAAGGCCCAGGCATCCGGCAGCCATGGGAAGAAGGAAAAACCGGTGGTGCACTTCCCCGGGCAACTCCAGCCCCAGCCGGTGGCCAGCGCGGCCAAGACCTCCCCGTCCTCGGTGCCTTCCAATGGGCGCCTGCGGGTGCCCGCCCCATTGTCTCCCCAGCAGCAGTACATGGTGGAGGAAGCCATGCTGCATTACCGGCGCGGCAACTCCTATGGCCATCGGGATCGCATTGATGAAGCCATCAGCGAGTACCAGAAGGCGCTGGAGCTTTATCCCGCCTTCGCCGATGCGCATGTGGGGCTTTCCACCGCCTATGCCCGGCAAAACGACTGGGAACAGGTGATTGAGCAAGCCATGGCCGTGACCCAAAAGCCCCAGCTGGTAACGTTTATGGATCCCGATAACCAGGCCCGGGCCTGGTATAACCTTTCCACCGCCTACTGCGTGGCGGATGACCAAACCCGGGCCCGGCGGTATTACAAGAAGGTCAAACTGGCCGGCTATCCCAACGCCGATCGTTTGTGGACCTACATTCAGAAAAACTGCGATTAGGCACCCCGGATGTCTGCTGATTGGAATGCCCGTTGTTGCGCGCGCCCCGTGAATTTCACTGGAGCGCGCATGGGGGCTTGTCGGGGTGCATGTTCCGCGGCGTTCCGTCCGCGTGCAACGGGTTTTATGGGGGAGGGTTAATAAGGACTGGACTGCCTTTGGGCGGATTCAACTACAGGAAAAGGATGTAGAAAAAATCGGAGAACGCGCCCCGAATGCGGGACAGTTCACGTTGAAAACGAAGGACTGCCTTGCTGCGCGAAAACTGCTGGAGTTGCCTGTTAAATACACCTTGTACCACAATTTATCCCCAATTGAAGGTTAGGTAACCTGATGAAACTTGACCGACCGTAGCGACTCTCTGATGTGCCAAGGATGCCCGAACTTCTTGCTGATTCCAGTATAACCGCTACCAACTCAGGCGCAATTGCCCTAACGGATATTCTAACAGACCCCTTCAGGGAGGGGAACCACTGTAAAGACAGTGCCCATTAAGATTATATAAAGATCCGCCGGGTTGTCTGTTTGAATTCAATAAACAACTTGCCAAGCGGGTATAATAAAACCCCGATTGTCTAGTATGATCGGCACATGCATCCGCCCGTTCGTATCCTCTATATTTGCCATGACGGCGATTTGTACGGCTCCCAGCAAAGCCTTAACCTGATCGTCAAGCATTTGCCGTCGCCGGATTACCAGGCTTTTGTTTCGGTTGCCCGTCCCGGGCCCTTGTGCCGCTTGCTGGAGCAGTATCCCAACACCAGCGTGCGGGAGCACCGCCGCCTGCAATGGGTCAAGCACGATCCACGCACCCCGACCCAGCGCATTGTCGATGTGTTGAACCTGCTGTTGCTGGCCCTGCCCAGAACCTGGCGACTGTTTAATACCATCCGGCGGGAAAAAATAAACGTGGTGCATACCAATTCCACGGTTTCCCTGGAAGGGGCGCTGGCCGCTGCCATGGCGGGCATTCCGCACGTGTGGCACATCCGGGAGCTGTTCATGCAGCCCGGCCCCAAGTTCCACATGGTGCTGGGCCGCCGCCTGGGCCGGTGGATCATCGACCGCTTCTCCGATCAGGTGGTGTGCATTTCCCACGTGGTGCGCAACCAGTTTGGCGAGTATGCCGAGCGCGACCCCGACAAGTACGCGGTCATCTACAACGCCATGGAGCTTCCCGCGCGCGAGGATCTGACCCCGCTGAACGATCCGCAAAACGCCATCCTGCGTTCGCTGTCGCTGCGGGCCCTCAACCTGCCGGATCACAAGCACGTCTTTCGTATCGGCTACATCGGGCGCATTTCCGAGGGCAAGCGCCTGCATGAGCTGCTGGAGGCGGTGGCCATGCTGCGCCGGCGCGACCTGAAGGTGGAGCTGCTGGTGGCCGGCAACTTTGTGGACGAGGAATACAAGCAACGCATCCGCCAGCAGATTACCGACGAGGGCTTGTTTCAGCACGTGTTTTTGCTGGGCTACCAAAGCAAGCTGGATGAAGTGTACTACAGCATCGATGTACTGGTGGTGCCGTCGCTGAACGAGCCCTTCGGGCGGGTGGTCATCGAGGCCATGGCCCACGGGGTGCCTTGCGTGGCGGCGGATTCGGGCGGCATTCCTGAAATTATCCAGCAGGGGGAAACCGGGGTGCTGTATCCGCCGGGCGATGCCGCCGCGCTGGCCGGCATTCTGGAAGAGCTCTCCATTGCCTTCTGGAAGCTGGAAGCCCTGCGACAAAACGCTAGACGAATGGTTGGGGAACGGTTTAACATTGAGGCGCAGATAAGGCAACTGGATGCATGCTACCGGTCGATTCTGACACGACATCAGTTCTGAGCGCCTCCCGCCAGCCGAAAATCCGGGTGGGCATGGTGCTGGATCAACCCTTCCCCCCCGATGCCCGGGTGGAACGGGAAGCCGTCGCCCTGACCGAGGCGGGCTACGAGGTGCACCTGCTGTGCATGGCCCGTCCCGAGGACACGCAGCGCGAGGAATTCTACCGGGGCTTCTACCTGCACCGGGTGGATCCGGCGGCGGTAACCGCCACCCTTCCGCTCTTCAACATCCAGACCCGGTTGCCCTACAAGGGGTTGATTAAAAGCGCCTACCGCGCCTTCCGCCACATCGACCTGGCCTGGCGCACGCTTATCGACCGCTTTGTCAAAAGCTACGGCATCCAGGTTCTGCATGTGCACGACCTGCGCCTTTGTCCCAGCGGGCTGGACGTGGCCAAAAAATACCGCATCCCCATGGTGGCCGACCTGCATGAAAACTATCCCGCCCTGATGCAGATGCTCAAAGGCAAGCATAATCCCCGGCGGGGAGAGCAACAGCGCCGCAAATGGGAGGAAATCGAGTACGACTGCATCCATGCCGCCGCCCGGGTTGTCACCGTGGCCGACGAGGCCCGCGAACGCCTGCTGGCCAAGGGCGTGCCGCCCGAAAAAGTGCTGGTGTTGCCCAACACCGTGGATGTGGAAAAATTCCTGAACGCCCCCGTGGATTCCGAAATCAACCGGCGCTTCAAGTCCCATTTCCTGCTGTGCTACGTGGGGCATATCAACGACCGGCACCGGGGCATCCACACCGTGCTGCAGGCCATGGCCATGCTGCGGGACGAGCTTCCGGAGCTGGCCTTTGTGGGCGCCGGGGCGGTGCGGGATGCCTATATGGCCGAGCTGGCCCCGCTGATTGAGAGCGCCGGGCTTGAAGACCGGGTTTTTTTTACCGGCTGGCTGGATGAGACGGAGTTCGTTTCCTACATCGAAGCCAGCGACGTGTGCTTGTGCCCGCATGTGGCCACCGATCACACCAACGCCACCTTCCCCAACAAAGTGTATCTGTATCACCTCTTCAAAAAGCCCATTATCACCAGCAACGCGGTGCCGTTGCAACGCTACGTGGAGCAGACCCGGGGCGGCCTGGCGTTCGAGTCGGGCGACGCCATCTCGCTGGCCAACGCCATTCGTCGCCTGGCGGCGGATCCTTCCCTGCGCAAGGAGCTGGGACACAACGGCTACCAGGCCGTCATTGAGCGCAACAACTGGCGGGAAACCTCCCGGCGCCTGGTCGGGATGTATGCCTCGCTAGCCGGCGGCTTGCGGCTCCGCTGAGTTCGCTTTGCGACATGACGCCGAACCTTGTGCGCACTATAATAAAAATCTGAAATCGCGCGTGTGAAAGTGTTTTTCGATCCCGAATTCCAGACAGGAGTTTTCCATGGAAAGCAACGCCATCCAGGCCACCGTTGCCAGTGAAGTGGCCCAGACCATGACGGCCCGGGCCGCCGCCTTCAAGCAGGTCTGCGTGGTGGGGCTGGGCTATGTGGGCTTGCCCACCGCGCTGCTGTTTGCCCGGGGCGGCTTTACCGTGCACGGTTTCGATATCAGCGAGCGGGTGATTGAGACAATTCGCGCCTCCAAGGTTGGGGAGGCCTACCCCGAGCTGTCCGAGTGGTGGGAATCGGTGGACGGGCAGGCCGACTTTTACGCCGATACCCGGCCCGTGGAAAGCGACGTGTTCATCATTACCGTGCCCACGCCGGTACATTCCCAAACCAAGGCCTGCGATCTTTCCGCCGTGCGGGCCGCCACCCAGGCCATCGTGCCGGTGCTGCGGCCCGGTAACCTGGTCATCCTGGAATCCACCGTGCCCCCCGGCACCACCCGCAAGGTGGTGGGCCCCATCATCGAGCAGGGCACCGGCCTGAAAATCGGGGTGGATCTGCATTTGTGCTTCTCCCCGGAGCGCGTGCTGCCCGGCAACACCACACATGAGCTGGTGCACAACGACCGGGTGGTGGGTGGCACCACGCCTGCCACGGCCCTGCTGGCCCAAAGCTTCCTGGCCCGGGTGATCGAGGGCAAAATCTATACCACCGATGATGTGACCGCGGAGTTCTGCAAGCTGGCCGAAAACACCTACCGCGACGTGAACATCGCCCTGGCCAACGAGCTCTCCGTGCTGGCCGACGGCTACGGCATCGACATCCGCGAGGCCCGCGAGCTTATCAACATGCACCCGCGGGTCAACCTGCTGAAGCCGGGCATCGGGGTGGGGGGCCATTGCATTGCCGTGGATCCCTGGTTCTTCGTGGAGCAGTCCCCGGAAGTGACCCAGCTGATCGGCACCTCGCGCAAGGTGAACGATCGCATGCCTGCCTACTGCGCGGAAAAAATTCTGAAGGAAGTGGCCCACATCAACGCGCCGCGCTTGTGCCTGGCCGGGCTCAGCTACAAGCCCGACATTGGCGATACCCGGGAAAGCCCCGCCATCCGGCTGGTGGAAATCCTCCGGGAAAAGGGCGTGGATATCGTTACCTTCGATCCGCTGCTGCCCGAATATGCGGGCTTGACCTTGCTGGATGTGGCCCAGGGGGCCGATTACCTGGCCGTGCTGGTGAACCACAGCGTCATCCAGGCCGAGCTAGCCACCCGCCGCGCCGAAATCGAAGCCGCCATGCGCACCCCCCTCATCCGCGTGTTTTAAGCGCCTAAACGTTGTAGATGCCGGTTTTGTAGCGGCCCAGCGATTGCTCGACCGCCTCGATGGTCAGCTTTAGGCCATCCCTAAAGCTGTAGCGCGGCTCCCAGCCCAGCAGATCCTTTGCCTTGCGGTTGTCGGCCAGCAGCAGGCCCACCTCGCTTTTTTCGGGCCGCACCCGCTGCTCCTCGGTTTCCACCGGGTGTTCCGGCATGCCCAGGATATCCAGGATCTCCTTTACCGTGTCCCCAATGCTGTGGGCCTGCCCGGAGCCGACGTTAATCACCTCCCCGATGCCTTTGGGCGATTCGGCGATGCGGATGAAGCCCTCCACGGTGTCTTTCACGAAGGTAAAGTCCCGCACGGGGGAAAGCGATCCCAGCCGGATGGGTTCACCCGTCTTCTGGTGCTTCAGGGCCTGGCTGATGATGGTGGGGATGATGGCCCGGGCCGACTGGCGGGGGCCGAAGGTGTTGAAGGGCCGGATGGTGGCCACCGGCAGGTCGTAGGAGAGGAAATAGCTTTCTGCCAGCTTGTCGGCGGAAATCTTGGTGGCCGAATACGGCGATTGGCCTTGCAGCGGGTGGCTTTCGTCGATGGGCGTGTAGCGGGCCGTGCCGTAGGTCTCGCTGGTGGATGTGTGCACCAGCATCTCGGTTTCGGCTTCGCGGCAGGCTTCCAGCACGTTCAGGGTGCCTTGCACGTTGACGTTTACATAGTGCTGCGGGGCGATGTAGGAGTAGGGAATGCCGATGAGCGCCGCCAGGTGGAAGACCGTCTGGCAGCCTTGCACCGCCTTGCGCACGAAGAACGGGTCGGTGATGTCCCCGGCCAGCACCTCCACGGCGTCCTGTACGGATTGGGGCAGGCTTTCCAGGTTGCCCCAGTCGTTGCGCGAGTTGTACTTGATGAGTGCCTTCACCCGGGTGCCTTTTTCCGCCAGCGCCTCGATGAGGTGGCTGCCGATAAAGCCGCCCGCGCCCGTCACCAGTACCGTTTGCCTGCTCAGATCCATGGGTTGCGTCTCCTTAAACCAGGGCTGCCACGCGGTGGCGCCAGTAGTCCAATTCTTCCCGCAGTCCGTCCGCCAGCGGCACGGTGGGCTGCCAGTCGGTGAACTGCCTGATTTTGGTAATCTCCGTCCGGCTCACGTCGGGATGCTGATCGGCCCGCACCTCCACTTCGGGGTGGGTCAGGGTGGAGGCCGCCAGCAGGATTTCCAGCACCCGGCGGATGGGCACGCTCTCGCCCGAGGCCACGTTGTACACCTGCCCCCATGGCTCGCCGGCGGGCAAGTCTGCCAGGGCCAGCAAGGCGGCCACCACGTCGTCAATGTGAATGAAATCCCGCGCGCTGGCCAGGTTGATGGCCTTGATGACCGGGCTGCCCGGCGCCTGATGCTCTAGCGCGGCAATCTGCGAAGCCAGGGAGGCCACCACCAGGCTGGGCATGGTGTGGCCGTACACGTTGAAAATGCGGGCCACGCGCACCGGGATTTCGTACCGCCGGGCATAGGTCAGGGCAATCTGGGTCTGGGCCAGCTTGCAGATGCCGTATTCGCCTTCCGGGCGGGGAGTGCTGTCCTCGTTCACGGCTTCATCGCGCAAGCCATACTCGGCTGCCGAGCCCGCCACCACCACCACCGGCTTCAGGTGGTTTTCCGCCAGCGCCTGCAACAGGCGGCGGGTGCCTTCGGCATGCACGCGCATCTGCGCCTCAAACGGGGCCAGCGGGTTGACGCCCACGCTGTGGAAAATCACATCCGGGCGCACTTCCGTCAGCACGGCGCCGATGTCGTCCATCAGCAGGTCGCCTTGCAAAACCACCCGGTCTTCCCGCCGTGCCGCACCCTGGCGGCTCAAGCCAAAGGCGAGGGTATCCGGGCAGGCGGCCAGTTTTTCCAGCAGGTGGCTGCCGATATAGCCCGAGCTGCCGGTCACCAGGACGCGTCTCATCTAGCCGTCCTTCAGGGCCGATATGGCCGGGGCCGGATCGCCCTCGGGCAGCAGGGTCTGGCGCTTGGTCTGGAAGTCCGCCACGGCGGTTTCGTAGTCATCCACCCGCCCGATGTCTAGCCAGTAGCCGTTGAAAGGAAACGCCTGCACCGGCTGCTTTTCGCGAATAAGGGTTTTCATCAGCTGATCGAAGCCGAAAAACTCGTTTTGCGGGATAAAATCGCGCACGCCCCGGTTGAACACGTAAATGCCCATGCTGACCGAGTGTTCCAGGATGGGCTTTTCCACGAAGTTCTGGATGCGGTGCGTGTCGCCGTCGAATTCCAGCACCCCGAAGTCGATTTTGGAGGTGCGCCGGTAAACGGCCACGGTGGCCAGGGCCCCGTTTTCCCGCTGGTGTCGGGTATGAAAATCGAACAGCTCGCGGTAGTTAATATCCGAGACGATGTCGGCGTTCATCACCAGGAAGTTCTCCGGCAAATCCTGCAGCACCTTCATGGGGCCCGCCGTGCCCAGGGGCTTTTCTTCGCGGGCGTAGCTGATGTGGATGCCCCAGCGGCTGCCATCGCCGAAGTAGGCTTCGATAAGGTGCGAAAGGTGCCCCACCGCAAGCGTCAGCTCCGTAAAGCCGTGGCGTTTCAGCTGGCGGATGACCACCTCCAGCACGGGCACTTCTTCCAGCGGAACCAGCGCCTTGGGAAAAAGCGTGGTGTAGGGTTTGAGTCGGGTGCCCTGGCCACCGGCCAGGATAATCGCGCGGTTGGTGGCGGTCATAACTCGTCCTGCTGCTCGGATTGCCAGTCCACTATACCACAAAGCGACGCTTGCGCTGAGCGGTGGGGTGGTTCCAATAAGTAGGCCGCAAAGCGGGATTGCCGGTCGGGCTGACAAGGCGCTCTTTGCCTGCTGGTGAATTGGGGCGGGTTTCTGCTTAAATAAAAAGCATGAGCATGGTTTTGAACTGCACCATCCGTCCGGCCCAGGCGGGCGAGGTAGACGCCATTGTCGCCAACACCCTGGCCATGGCCCTGGAAAGCGAGGGCAAGGCCCTGGAACCGGCCACGCTGACTGCCGGCACCCGGGCCGTCTTTCACAATCCCGCGCTGGGCACCTACTGGGTGGCAATCGACGCGTCCGGGCGCATCCTGGCCAACACGCTCATCACCGTGGAGTGGAGCGACTGGAACAACGTGCCCTACTGGTGGATCCAGAGCCTCTACATCGTGCCGGATTGCCGGGGGCAAGGGCTGTTTGAGCGCCTGCTGGAAACGCTGGAGGTCGCCGCCCGGCGCGAGCGGGTCAAGGAAATCCGCCTGTACGTGGAAGAGAACAATACCCGCGCCATCCGCGCTTACCAGCGCAACGGGTTCGAGTCCGGCCACTACCGCACCATGATTCGCGATCTCGCCTAGCCCTGGCCCACCGGCACCCCGTCGGGTTTCACGGCATGGGAAAGCGTCCGGGCCGCGGCGTTGCGCCAGCCGGCAAACAGGCGCTGGCGATCGGCGGGGCGCATGTGCGGGGTGAAGCGCTCGGTTTCCTCCGGCAGGGCGGCGATTTCATCCGGGCTTTGCCAAAAGCCCACGGCCAGGCCGGCCAGGTAGCCCGCCCCCTTGGCGGTGAGTTCCGGATCATCGCTGCGCACCACGGGCACGTCCAGCATGTCGGCCAGGAACTGCGAAAGGAACGCCGAGCGGGTGACGCCGCCGTCCACCTTCAAAAACTCCAGCGAGAGATTGGCTTCCGCCTGCATGGCGTCCAGCACCTCGCGGGTCTGGTAGGCCATGGCCTCCATGGCGGCCCGCATCAGGTGGGCCTTGCCGCTGTCCTGGGTCAGCCCGAAGAGGGCCCCCCGGGCGTCCGGGTCCCAGTACGGGGCGCCCAGCCCGGCGAAGGCGGGCACCATGTAGACGCCCTCGTTGCCCGGAATGCTCTGGATAAGCGGGTCGATCTCCGCCACGTCCTGCACCACGTCCAGCTTGCGGGTCAGCCATTCGATGGCCGCCCCGGCGATAAAAATGGCCCCTTCCAGCGCGTAGGCGGGCTGGCCCCAGGCATCGGTGGCCAGCGTGGTTAGCAGCCCCTGGCGGGAAGTAACCGGCGCTTCCCCCGTATTCATCACCAGGAAGGCGCCTGTGCCATAGGTGCTTTTGGCGGTGCCCGGCGTCCAGCATTTTTGCCCGTGCAGGGCGGCTTGCTGATCGCCCGCCACGCCGGCCAGGGGAATTTCCACCCCGCCGGTCAGCTGCGGGTCGGTGTATCCGTACACCACGTTGGAGGGCTTGACCTCCGGCAGGATGCCTTGCGACACGCCGAACAGCGTCAGCAGCTCGCTGTCCCACTCCCGGTCGTGGATGTTAAACAGCATGGTGCGGGAGGCGTTGGTGTAGTCGGTCACATGCGCCTTGCGCCCGCTCAGGTTCCAGAGGATCCAGCTGTCCACGGTGCCGAACATTAGGCGGTTCTCGGCGGCCAGGCTGCGGGCGTCCGGCACGTTGTCCATCAGCCAGCGGATTTTGGAGGCGGAGAAATAAGCGTCGATGACCAGCCCGGTTTTTTCCGTAATGGTGGGCCCGTAGCCATCGGCTTTGAGCTTTTCGCAGGCCTCGCTGGTGCGGCGGCACTGCCACACGATGGCGTTGTGCACGGGCTTGCCGGTGAGACGATCCCACAGGATGGTGGTTTCCCGCTGGTTGGTCAGGCCGATGGCCGCAATATTCTCCCAGCGGATGCCCAGCCCACGCAGGGCGGCCTCGCCCATGCGCAGGGTCAGATCCCACAGCACGGAAGGCTCATGCTCCACCCAGCCCGGCTGCGGGTAGATTTGCCCGAAGGCTTCCTGGGCCCTGCCGACAATGTGCCCGGCCTGATCCATAATGCAGGCGCGGATGCTGGTGGTGCCGTGGTCGAATACCAGGATGTAGGGTTTGGCGCTCATGAGGGGGCCTCTTGCATCAACGGTTACGGGGTGACGCTAGGCGTCGAAGGGTCGGGTGACGCTTTCGCCGTCAGCCTGGAGGGTTTTGACCAGCTCCTCCACACGGCCTCGGGCTTCGCTCAGCTTGCTTTGGCATACCTTCAGGTGGCCCACCCCTTCCTCAAACAGGCTCAGGGCTTCCTCCAGTGACAGCGTGCCGTCTTTGAAGCGTTCGACAATCTGGTCGAGCGCCTCGGCGGATTTTGAAAAGGTCGGTGTTTCCTGCATTATGGGTCTCCCTGGGGTTCAACGGACTGGACGGCGCAATCGAGGCTGCCGTCGGAAAGGCGCAGCCGGAGGGTTTCCCCGGCCTGGATTTCTTGCACGGAGCGCAGGGCGCGCCCGTTGCGGGTGGCGATGGCGTAGCCCCGGGCCAGCGTTTGGAGCGGGTTGAAGGCCTCCAGGCTGGCGGCATGGCGGGCCAGGCGCTCCTGGTGGTTGCGGAAGGCCGACTCGAAGCGGGTGATAAAGCGTTCCTGGCGCTGGCTTTGCCGACTTTCAAAACCGCCCAGCAATTGCTCAAACCCTTCCAGCATGCGGGTGGCGTAGTAATCAAGGGTCTGCTCGCCCTCCAGCAGCATGTCGCGCATGCCTTCCAGCAGAGATTGGGCCCGGTTGGCATGGCTTTCCAGGATCAGCTGCATGTCGGGCACCGCCCGCTCGGCGGCTGCGGTGGGGGTGGAGGCGGAGTAGTCCGCCGCGGCGTCGGCCAGGCTGAAGTCCGGCTCATGCCCGATGCCGGTGATGATGGGCACGGTGGAATTGAAAATGGCCCGCACCACGGGTTCCTCGCTGAAGCAGAACAGGTCTTCCAGCGAGCCCCCGCCCCGGCCCACGATGATGACATCCAGCGCGTAGTGCGGGTGGTTCAGCTCGCTGATGGCCTGGGCGATTTCATCGCTGGCGCCTTCGCCCTGCACTTTAACCGGGGCCAGCAGCACGTCCACCATGGGGTTTTTGCGGCGGATGACCCGCAGCATGTCGTGAATCACCGCCCCGGTTCGCGAGGTAACAATGCCGATACGTTGCGGGAATTCCGGCAAATCCTTCTTGAATTCATCCAGAAAGAGTCCCTCGGCCTCCAGGCGGGCCTTGATTTGCAGGAAGGCCAGCTGCAAGGGGCCGATGCCGACCGGTTCAATCTTGGTGGCCACGATGGAATAAGTGCCTTGGGGTTTGTAGATTTCCAGCCGTCCGGTCAGAAAGACTTCCTGCCCGTCCTCCAGCTCGAAGCGCAGGCGACTGGCGGTGCTGGCCCAGATGATGCCGCTGATGGCGCCCTCCTCGTCCTTCAGGGTGAAGTAGATGTGTCCCCGCGCGGAGCGCTTGATGTTGCTCATTTCTCCCCGTACCGTCACAGGGCCGCCCAGCACCGGGTGCTCCGTGATGGCTTCCTCCAGCAGGGCGGTGACTTCGCCCACGGTGAGGGCTTCCGGTTGCAAGGGGGCGTCGGCAAACACGGCGCTGAAGTCCAGCTTGCGCTGTCCCGCATCTGCCTCTCCCGATTTTTTGCCGCTGCCTCTGGCCACGCCGACGCCTCTTTTTGGTGCCATGATTCTACCCCAAAGGGCGCGCTTCCCGCTATTGGCAGAGCCCGATGACCTGTGGCGCGTTCATTCGGGGCACCCGCACAAAAATTGTTTTTTTAGTTTTTAAATAAATAAGGGGCCGGGATAGGGACCGGCATGGGGGATATGGCGATGACCGAAATGGCGAATACCAACCTGAATTTTTACGGCAAGGCCACCAACTTTTTCAGTACCGGCGGCCTGCTAGGCCGGGTGGGTGCAAAGGATGGCGAGCTGAACTTTATTGGCCAGGCCTTCGATTACTTCCGCCATGGCGGCATCCTAGGCCATATTGGCGGCCAGAATGGCGAGCCCAACAGTTTTGGCCAGGCCATGGGCTGGATTTATGACGGCGCTTTCCTGGGGCACGCCTGAAGCGTCACCCGTCATCCACAAGGCAATCAAAAAGCGGTCACCCCGGTGGCCGCTTTTTCGCAAGGGGCCGGGGACGCTACTGGTTGGATTCGATGTCCCCGTTGAACTTGAAGTCGGACGCCTTCAGGTTGGTCAGGAAGTCCCGGAATTCCGCCGCCTCTTGCTCGTCGCGCTCCTGGTCGGTGGAGATGGTACCGTCGGCAATCACGTTGGCGGTGGCGAAAATGGGAATCTTCGCCTTCAGGGCCAGCGCGATGGCGTCGGAGGGGCGGGAATCGATGACATGCGTATGCCCGTCGGTATGGGTCAGGTACACGCTGGCATAGTAGGTGTCCGAGCTGATGTCGTTGATTTCAATCTTGGTAATGCTGTAGCCGGTGGTTTCAATAATGCTGTACAGCAGGTCATGCGTCATGGGGCGGGCCGACTTGATGTTTTCCAACTGCCGGATGATGGCGCTGGCTTCGGCGGTGCCAATCCAGATGGGCAAGGCGCGGCGGTTGTCCTGGTCGTTCAGAACCACGATGGGGGTGCCGGTACGGGTATCCAGGGCGATTCCCATCACGTAGAGCTCGATCATCCCCGGTACGATTGGTTGTTCATCCTGTGTACTGATGGCGAAACCCCTTTCGGTTATCGATTGACCATTATACTTTATTCTATAAGGCGAGGGCGGCTTTTTTGCAACCTCAGCCTGGGGGATGCGCGGGGCGCTTAATGCGCCTGGTAGGGCGGGGGTGGCAGTGGGCCGACGCGGTTGGGAGGCCAGATGCGAAAGACCGCCCGCCCGATGACCCGATCCTGGTCGGCAAATCCCCAGTATCGGCTATCCAGGCTTTGGTTGCGGTTGTCGCCCATCATGAAGTACTTGCCGGGTGGCACCCGGATGGGTTCGCAAAGCTGCTCGTTGTGGTAGGGCAGGTGTTCCTGCTGCATTACGCCCAGCAGGGGCTCGGGGGTGGGCTCCAGCGTGCAGGAGCGGGCTATGTCGGCCACGTAGGGCTCATCCAACTTTTCGCCGTTCACAAACACGCCTTCCCCGCGGCGCACATCCACCGTGTCGCCGGGCAGACCAACCAGGCGCTTGATGTAGGCCACATCCACGTTGTCTTCCTTCTTGTACATCAGGCCCGAAAAGCCGGTGGCCCGCAGGAACAGGCTCCAGGGATCGTTTTTCAGCGTGGTCTGCGGGGGGTAGAACACCAGCACGTCGCCACGCTGGTAGGGCCGATACAGCCGGGAAAGGCGCTCAATCACCAGTCGATCTTCCACCTTCAGCAGGGGCACCATCGACTCCGAGGGGATTAGCCGCAGTTCGCCCAGGAAACTCTTGATGAGGATCAGGAAGAACAGCACGAACACAATCACCTCGGCCAGCTCCTTGCCGATAAACAGCAGGGAGTGGCGGCCCTGGGCGCGGTTGACATCGACCAGGGCCTGGTCCACGCGTTCCGGGGTGATTTGGTGCGCGGCCATGATGCTTTGCACCACCGGGTCTTCCGATTGCGCCAGGGCCTTCAGCAGGTGCTCCACCTCCACGGTGGGGCGTTTGGGGGTGCCGGATGTCTCGCTTTGCGCCATGGCCTCGGCCTGGCTGATGAGGCGCAGTGATTCTTCCTCGGTGGTATTGGTTGAGGCTTTGCCGTTCAGACTTTGCACGGCGCTTTCCAGCTCTTGCCTAAGCCTTTGGGCCGGGCTTTGCAGTGCATTCAGCAGACTGTCCACCCGGTTAAACTTGCGACGCGTCAACAAAACGCCCTGAAGCACCTGCCAGTCTTGCATAATGCCGCCGGTGGACTTTTTGGCAATCCGCCTGGCCAATCCCAGGCTTTCCTTGACGTCGTCGGTGTAGCGTATTTCCTTGGAGGTCACTTTAAATTCCGCCGGGCCCTGAAAAAAGACCAATTAACAAACCAGTACGCGCCGGTCAGGCCCTCTCATTCTAATATCAGAACGAGGAAATCTCAATGCGGTTGCTGCCCTTTTGGCGGGCGGCCTGCAAGGCTTCCTCGGCCTGCTTGATGAGGGCCGAGGCGCTTTCGGTCTCGGCAGAAATGGCCACCAGGCCAACGCTCACGGTCAGGTTGAGCTGGGCATCCTGCCAGGGCACCGGGTTTTCGCTGACCCGCCGCTGGAAGCGCTCCAGGGCAATAATGGTTTGATCTGCCGGGGTTTTGGGGAAGACCACCGCCAGGTACTTGCCGCCAAAGCGGGCCGCGATGTCCACGCTGCGGAAGCTTTGCTCGGCCAGTTTAGCCACGTGGCGCAGGATTTCATCCCCGCAGGCGTGTCCCCACTCGTCGTTCAGCTGCTTGAAGTTGTCCACCCCGATGATGGCCAGCGACAAATCCAGCTCGTAACGTTGCGAGGACTTGAATTCCCGTTGCAGGGTCATCATGAAGTGGCGGTGATTGAAAAGTCCGGTCAGGCTGTCGGTGATGGCCAGCATCTCGGCCTGCGAATACAGGTGGCGCAGCTTCATCAGCAGGCGCAGTTCGTTTTCCACCAGCTGTACGGGGAAGATGCGCGGGTAATCCACCCGCTGGGTCGAGTACAGGGCCAGTGCCCCGATGAGTTTGCCTTCCACGTGGATTTCCCGGAAGTACTGGGTCTGGTATGCCACCATGGGGGCCTCGTCGTGGCTGTTTCCGATGATTTCGGTCTCCAGCATCTCCGCGGCCTGGGGAGACAGGTTGGGGCGAAGGGCTTCGAACATGCGGTGGGCCATCTCGTCCACCTGAAACGTGGTGAGGGCCCTGCCGTCCGGCACATGGAACGTCAGCACCCGTGGGCCTTTGTTGTCGTCGTTGTAAAAGATGGTCGCCGCGTCGTATTCCATAATGCTTTCCATCAGGCTGAACAGCATGTAGTTCAGCAGGGTGGTGTCGTGCACCAGGTCGGACAGGCTGCGGAACTCCACCATCAGGGTGGATTCCACCAGCGAGATGTCCAGAATCTGGTTCAGCCGGGTGCGGATGTTCAGCGGGGACTTCTGTTGGCTGGCCCGAATAATGTTTTTTTCGGAAATATCCATGCGCTCGTAGATTTCGAGCACCATTTGAATTTTTTTCAGCAGTTTGGCCGGCAGTTCCTCGCGCGACAGCAAATCGTCGGCGCCGGCCTTCACGCCCCAAAAACGATCCATCTTTTCGGCCACGTCGGAAACCAGCAGCACCGGGATTTTTTTCAGCATCGGATCGTGCTTGACCAGCCGGCAAATCTGGTACCCGTTCAGTTCCGGCACGGAACTGCCCGCAATGATAACGTCCGGTATCAGGCTGTAAATGCGGTTGAGCCCCTCGTTGCCGTCACCGGCGTGATCCACCACGAAACCGTGCTTGCCCAGGGCGGCACGGAAACTGTCTGCCACCGAAACATCCTGGTGAATGACCAGCACAGTAGGCTGCCCCTTGTCCGGCGCGGCGGGATCGGATTTTTTCTCTTCTACCACAGGCTCAGCCAATCAGAAAACGACTCTTACGTTTCAGTCTGACACTCTCTATCTTAGCTTAATATACTCATTATGTGGATCTGCGGCAAAAAATTTCAAGGGATCGAAGGACTTGGCCGATAGATGTTTTACGAAACATAATATATATCCAAACTTCCTCCGCTTAATGGAAGCCGAAAGGACTCTGGTTCCGTAAGATGGAAGGTAAACTCTGGGGAGGAAGGCCCAATAAGGATGAAGAGCTGGTAAGGCCTGAAATGGTGAAAGGTCCGGACAAATTCGACCCTGCGCCTTTTGGCGAGCAGACGTTTTACGATTCGATTCAGGGCTTGGTCTCTTTTGGCAGCCCGGATGAGGATCTGGAAACGCTGTTTGAGCCGGAAAAAGAGGCTGAACCCCCGGTTTCGGCCCCGGCGGACATGGCCGATGACCTGGAAAAGGCCAACCAGCTTTATGAGGCGGGCCTCCTGTACGACTTTAAGCACGAGTATGCCAAGGCCATTACCAGCTTTGAAACCGCTTACGGCTACTACCTCCAGCATCGTCACTTCATTGGGGCCATCCAGTGCCTTATCGAGCTTGCCTGGCTGAAATACTGCCACGACGAGAACGAGGGTTACACCAAGTCCACGCGCCTGTTCACCGAGGCGCTCAAAATGATTAACGTGCATATGCACGAACCCGGCATCAACGAACTGCGGGCGCGCCTGCTGCATTACCAGGGCCTGATGCGGTACCGGGAAAAACAATACGGCGAGGCCGTTAAGAACTTTATGTACGCCAAAACCTTTTGCCGTCCCGACGGCGAAGAGGCGGCCCGCATTCTGGACAGCCTGGCCGTGCACTATGAGCGTACCAACGACTATTACCGCGCGGCCCAGTGTCTGACCGCCGCGCTGGAAATAAAAGAAAAGCTGGGCTGCACCTATGAGCAGGCCACCACCTGCCAGCTGCTGGGCAGCCTGTTTATGCTGAAGGAGGAGTACGACAAGGCCGCCGAGCACCTGAACAAGGCCCTGGGCATCTCCGTGGAGCTGGGCGACCTCAACCGCTCGGCCCGCATCAAGAACGATCTCATCCGTCTGGCCATTTACCAGAATGAAATTCCGGAAGCCGAGCGCCTGATTGGCGAAGTGGAGATGGAATGCCAGAGCAAGGCCCTGCGCGTGCCTTACGGTATGAGCCAGTTCTACAAGGCCTACCTGCTTTATACCCGCCAGAACTGGAAAGCCTGCCAAGAGCTGCTGGTGAACGACGTGTTGCCCCTTTTTCAAAAGTATGGCTATCCCAAGGGTTTTGGTATGGGCGGGCGCCTGTTGGCCTGTGTGCACCATCGCACCGGTAATGGCACCGCCGCCATCGAGCAGATGAGCGAAGTCATCGCCATCTTCAAGGAGGAAGGTGAGGTGGCCGAGCTGGCCAAGACCTACTTTGAGCTGGGCCGCATGTATCTCAGCCTGAACGAGCAGAAACTGGCCCTGGCCAGTATGCTGGAGGCCCTGAAGGTGGCCGAGCAGAACGCCCTCAGCTTTCTGAGCAGCCACATTGAGGACGAAATCTTTCGCCTGGACGAGCAGAAGTGGAAAGAGATTGTCGAGAAGCGGGCCAACCACGACCGCATTTTCGAAAAAGACACCACCCTGATGGATGCGCTCTCCTCCCTGACCCAGGACGAGGAAGCGGAGGTAGACGCATCCGGGGCCACCGCCGCCAACCGCTCGCTCATCTCGCTGTTGCGGGTGGGCCAGGCTATGGCCGCCGAGCGCGATCTCGACAACCTGCTCAGCCTGATTAAAAGCGAAACCGAGGAAGCCCTGGGCGCCGATCGCTGTACCGTGTTTATTTACGACCGAGACACCAACGAGTTGTGGTCGAAAGTGGCTACCGGCTTCGATACCACCGAGGAGATCCGCTTTCCGGCCCACCTGGGCCTGGCCGGCTACGTGGTCAAGACCGGCGAAGTGCTGAACATCAAGAACGCCTACGAAGATCCCCGTTTCAACAAGGAAATCGACAAGAAAACCGGCTATCGCACCCACAACATCTTGTGCATGCCTATGCGAAACCGCAAGGCGGAGATTATTGGGGTGTTCCAGGTTCTCAACAAGAAGCGCGGCCATTTTGCCAAGGTGGATGAAGACCTGCTGACGGCCATTGCCACCAACGCGGGGGTCGCCATCGAGAACGCCACCCTGGCCAAAGAAATGAAGGTTTCCTTTGACAGCTTTGTCAAAACCCTCTCCAGCACGATTGACGCCCGAGACCCCATTACGGCGGGCCACTCCGAGCGGGTGGCCGATTATTCGGTGCTGATTGGCGAGGAAATGGAGCTGAACGTTGACGAGATCGAGGCGCTTAAGTATGCCTCGCTGCTGCATGATATCGGCAAAATCGGGATTCGCGAGGACATCCTGAAAAAAGATGGCCGCCTGACCGAGAAAGAGTACCGCCACATTCAGAAACACGTGTACTATACCCACGAAATCCTGAAAAACGTCCACTTTGAGCGCCATTTGCAGCTGGTGCCGGAGATTGCCGCCTCCCACCACGAGAAAATGGACGGCAGCGGCTATCACCGGGGCCTGAAAGGCAGCGAAATCCACCTTTCAGGGCGAATTCTGGCCATCTCCGACGTGTTTGACGCCATCACCTCCCGCCGGCACTACCGCAACCGCATGGCTTTCGAGAAGGTGCTGGCCATTATGAAGCGGGACGCGGGCACCCATTTCGATCCTGATTGCGTGGAAAGCTTTTTCAATGTGCCCCTGGTGCGAATCAGCCGGGTATTGGCCACCGAGAACAAAACCAACAGCGAAAAGCTGCTGGCCAAGCTGGATCGTCACATCACCGTGGGCGAGTTCTACAAAAGCTTGCACAAGGAAATCAAGACCAAGGGCGAGGCGGACATCCACCGCATCTTCAATGCCCTGTACCACCAGATTGACATGGGCGACGGCGGCGCGCTTGACTAGCAAAACGGGAACCCGCCAGGGTTCCCGGTGCTTCGTTCGTTAGTTTGGTTGTCAGTTAAAACGTTTGTGCCGTTTTCTTTCACGGCGCAGCTTGGGCTCATCGTCATCGTCATCGGCGGGGCCGGCCCCTTCAATGACTTGCAGGTGGCGTTTGAAGGGAACATAGAATCCACAGTTCTTGACCAGGACGTCACCTTCCAGATGCGCCACGCCGACGGCCAATGCTTCCAGCAAAGGGCACATCACACCCTTGAGGAAGTACTCGCACGTGTAGCACTGATCCTCTTCTTCAATGTTTATGTGCCCATCGAAGTACATAATGAATCAAACCATTCCTTGCTTCTTGAATTTTTACTGCCACTGGATGGGATTACAGCCTTCGGACTTCGGTTTTGAGGATAGCCGAATCCCTTGTTCTTACAATATACTTCAAAAAGTATACCTTCTATTTCATTATAGATCCCCTCGGGGTGGTTTTAAAGTAGTCGCATGGTCTAGATGAGCTTTAAGCGCGACAAAAAATGCGATTTCTCAATCGCAAGGGCAAAATTCATTGCCGGAAATTCCAAATCTGGTGTTTACATTTCTTTACAATTAGGGTTTTTGTAACAATTTTGTTACCCGGGTGGGATCCGGGGGCTACCCGGCATGCTATTTGTGGTGCAATAAACGGGTGTCTGTTCCCCGCGTGGATAATCCATCAATCGGTCAGGTGAGGCAGAAAAAACAGGATAATGGACGTTTTAGCAACTTCGGTCAACACGAGCGACCCGGTTTTCCAGGAAAACAAGGCGCATATGGAAGAGCAAGTCTTGGCTCTGACCCATCTTGTGGAAAAAGTCAAGATGGGAGGCGGCTCGGCTGCGGTTGAGCGCCATACCAGTCGCGGGAAACTTTTTGTGCGGGATCGCATTGAGCGGCTGCTTGACGCGGATACCCCGTTTCTGGAATTCGGAACCCTGGCCGCCCACGAGCTGTACGACAACCAGGCGCCCGGCACGGGGGTGGTGACCGGCATTGGCCGCATTCACGGCACCGAGTGCATGATCGTGGCCAACGACGCCACGGTAAAGGGCGGCACCTACTTCCCCATGACCGTCAAAAAGCACCTGCGGGCCCAGGAGATTGCCGAGGAAAACCACCTGCCCTGCATTTACCTGGTCGACTCCGGCGGGGCCTTCCTGCCCATGCAGGACGAGGTCTTCCCCGACAAGGAACATTTCGGGCGCATCTTTTACAACCAGGCCCGCATGTCCGCCCTGGGCATCCCCCAAATCGCGGCGGTGCTGGGTTCCTGTACGGCGGGCGGGGCCTATGTGCCCGCCATGTGCGATGAAAGCATCATCGTGCGCAATCAGGGGACTATCTTTCTGGGCGGGCCGCCGCTGGTAAAGGCCGCTACCGGCGAGGAAGTCACCGCCGAGGAGCTGGGCGGCGCCGACGTGCACTGCCGCACCTCCGGGGTGACCGATCACTACGCGCTCAACGATGAGGACGCCATTGCCATCACCCGCAACATCGTGCAGAACCTGAACCGGCACCAGGCGGTCAGGCTGGATACCCGCCCGGTGGAAGATCCGGCCTACGATCCCCGGGAGATTTACGGCATCATCCAGAAAGACATCCGCAAGCCCTACGATGTGCGGGAAATTATCGCCCGCATCGTGGATGGCAGTCGCTTCCACGAGTTCAAGGCCCTCTACGGCACCACGCTGGTGTGCGGGTTTGCCCACATCTGGGGTTACCCGGTGGGTATCGTGGCCAACAACGGGGTGCTGTTCTCCGAAAGCGCCATGAAGGGCGCGCATTTTGTGGAGCTGTGCAGTCAGCGCGGCATCCCGCTGGTGTTCCTTCAGAATATTACCGGTTTTATGGTGGGTCGCCAATTTGAGGCGGGCGGCATTGCCCGCGATGGCGCCAAGATGGTTATGGCCGTCTCCAACGCGGCCGTGCCCAAGTTCACGGTGATTATCGGTGGCTCCTACGGGGCCGGCAACTACGGCATGTGTGGCCGGGCCTATGGGCCGCGCCAGTTGTGGATGTGGCCCAACGCCCGCATTTCGGTGATGGGCGGCGAGCAGGCCGCCAACGTGCTGCTGACCGTCAAAAAAGACCAGCTGGCCGCCCTGGGGAAGCCTCCCATGAGCCCGGAGGAGGAAGAGGAATTCAAGCGTCCCACCCTGGAAAAGTACGCCCGCGAGAGCAGCGCCTACTATTCCACCGCCCGGCTTTGGGATGACGGCATTATCGACCCGGTGGACACCCGCATGGTGCTGGGCCTGGGCATTGCGGCGTCCCTCAACGCGCCCTTCCCCGAGCGTCGCCACGGCGTGTTCCGCTTCTAGGGCCGGAAACCGGAAAATTGTCCTGCGGGACATGCCCGTTTCAACCCGGTTGTTTTCCTGCTAAGCTCAAAAACGTTTGCGAGCGAGGTGTCTGCGATGGCGGAATTTCTTGAGGTTCAAATCGAGAATGCCGTGGCCCGTGTCACTTTAAACCGGTCCGATCTCCACAATGCATTCAACGACGATATGATCCGGGAGCTGCATGAGTGCTTTGCCGCTCTGGCAAGGAACGATGCCATGCGGGCTATTGTGCTGGCCGGCGCCGGCAAGTCGTTTTGCGCCGGTGCCGATCTTAACTGGATGAAAAAGATGGTGGATTATACGTTTGACGAGAACGTGCAAGACGCCCATGCGCTCTCCATGATGCTCAAAGCCATCCATGATTGTCCCAAGCCGGTCATTGCCCGGGTGCATGGCGCGGCTTTCGGTGGCGGCGTCGGCCTGATTGCTGCCTGCGACATGGCGGTTGCCGTGGAATCCGCCTCCTTCTCGCTAAGCGAAGTGAAGCTGGGCCTGTTGCCCGCGGTTATCTCGCCTTTTGTGGTTCGAAAAATCGGTTTATCCGCCGCCCGCCGATACTGCCTCACCGCCGAGCGCTTCAAGGCGCCCGAGGCCCATCGCATTGGGCTGGTCAACGAGGTGGTGCCCGGCGAAATGGAACTGGATGAAACCATCAACGCCATCATCGAGGCCATTCGGGCCAACGGGCCGCAGGCGGTGGCCTTCTGCAAGACCCTTCTGGAGCAGGTTTCGCTGTTCGACTGGGAGCATGCCGTGGACATCACCACCAAGATGATTGCCGAGCGCCGGGCTTCCGCCGAAGGGCAGGAGGGAATGAAAGCCTTTCTGGAAAAGCGCCCGCCTGCCTGGGTGAGCGCCTCGGCCACGGCGGGAAAGGGCTAGCCATGTTCAAGAAGGTTCTGGTTGCCAATCGTGGTGAAATCGCCGTCCGGGTGATGCAAACCCTGCGGGAAATGGGTATCACGGCGGTGGCGCTTTATTCCGATCCCGATGCCCAGGCCGAGCACGTGCGCATGGCCGATGAAGCCATCCACCTGCCTGGCAAAACACCGGGCGAAACCTATTTGCAGGCCGAAAAAATCCTGCAACTGGCTAAAGAACGGGGTGTGGAGGCCATCCATCCCGGCTACGGCTTTTTGTCGGAGAACGAAAATTTCGCCCGCGCCTGCCAGCGGGAAGGCATCGTGTTTATCGGCCCCACACCCGAGGTGATTCGCGACATGGGCGATAAAATCATCGCCAAGAACGTGATGGAGCAAGCCGGTGTGCCGGTGGTGCCCGGCTGGGCCGGCGATCTGGACTCCCCCTACGACACCATTGCCCGCGAGGCCGAGCGCATTGGCTATCCGCTGCTGGTCAAGGCGGCGGCTGGCGGTGGCGGCAAGGGAATGCGCCTGGTTAACAAGGCGGAAGACCTGAAAGCGGCCCTAGAAGCGGCGGGCCGCGAGGCGAAAAGCGCCTTCGGGGACGCCCGTGTCTTCCTTGAAAAGTACATTACCCGCCCCCGGCACATCGAATTCCAGATCTTCGGGGATAATTTCGGCAATGCCGTCCATCTTTTCGAGCGGGAGTGTTCCATCCAGCGCCGCCACCAGAAGATTATCGAGGAAACCCCCTCGCCCGCCCTCACCCCGGAGCTGCGTGCGCGCATGGGTGAGGCCGCGGTGAAGGCGGCCAAGGCCCTGGGCTATACCAACGCCGGTACGGTGGAATTCATCCTGGCCGAGGACGGTGCTTTCTACTTTTTGGAGGTGAATACCCGCTTGCAGGTGGAGCATCCGGTGACCGAGCTGACCGTGCATCAAGATTTGGTGCGCCTTCAACTGATGGTGGCTTCCGGCGAGGCCTTGCCTTTCCGACAGGAAGACTTGTTCCAGGACGGGCATGCCATTGAATGCCGGGTATACGCCGAGGATCCCGCCAATAACTTTATGCCGGGCATTGGGCGGCTGGAAAAATACCGCCTGCCCCAGGGCCCGGGAATCCGGGTAGATAACGGCGTGCGCGAACATGGCGAAGTCACGGTGTATTACGACCCCATGCTCAGCAAACTCATTGTGTGGGGCAAGGATCGCAAGGCCGCGCTGGAGAAAATGTCCTGGGCGCTGCGGCATTACGTCATCCTGGGAGTGGCCAACAACGTGGAGTTCCTGCGGGCTATTATCGATCATCCCGTTTTCCATTCCGGGCGGGTGCATACCCATTTCCTGGAGGAGAATCCCATTGCCGTGGAGCGCGGGGACATCCCGGCGACGGTGTGGATTCTGGGCGGCCTTTCGTCAAAAATTGTGAAGACCCGGTTGGGCGCCGCCGCAAACGGGGCAAATCATGAAAACGGAACCGTTGACCCGTCGCCCTGGCTGCAGGGTGGCGCCTGGAGGCAGTTGTCATGTCCAAAATAACCTTGCAGGCCCCGGGGGCCGCCGAGCCCACGACCGTGGAGGCCCAGTTGAAGGGCAGCGACTTCTCCGTGACGGTGGATGACACTGTTTACGAAGGCAGCCTGGTGGTAACTGGCCCCGGCGAAGGCTGGCTGAACCTGCAAGGGCGCATCCTGCCCTTTTACATGGCCCAGAAACAGGACACTCTGAGCATCTGGGTGGATGGCAAAACCTACCAGATGCAGTTGGTCACGGCAGAATCCCGTCGCGGTGCCGCCGGCGGCGCCGCATTGAGTGGGGATATCAAGGCGCCCATGCCGGGCACCGTCCTCAAAATCCCGGTGCAGGTGGGCGATACCGTGGAGGCCAACCAGCCGCTGGTGATCATGGAGTCGATGAAGATGGAAATGACGCTTTCGGCCTCTGGGCCGGCCAAGGTGACTGCCATTGAATGCCAGGAAGGCCAACTGGTAGAGATGGGTGCCGTGTTGGTGCGACTGGAACCCGAAAGTTAGACCATCTTACAGTACAAGCACAGCGAAATGGGGAGGCCAGGCATGGCGGAACAGGTCAAAATCGTGGAAGTGGGCCCGCGCGATGGGTTACAGAACGAGCGGGCCATCATTCCCACCGACGTGAAGGTGGATTTTATTACCCGGCTTGCCGATGCCGGCCTGAAGCACATTGAGGTCACCTCGTTCGTCAGTCCCAAGGCCATTCCCCAGCTTGCCGACGCCCTGGACGTGGTGAGCCGCTTGCCTCGGCGGGAGGGGGTTGAGTACTCCGCCCTGGTGCCCAACATGAAGGGCCTGGAGCGGGCCTTGGAATCCGGAATCCGGCATATTGCCGTTTTTACCGCCGCCTCCGATACCTTTAACCTGCGCAACATCCGCATGAGCGTGCAGGAATCCATCGAGAATTTCCGCCCGGTGGTGGAACGGGCCCGGCACCAAGGGTTGTGGGTTCGCGGTTATGTTTCCACGGCCTTCTACTGCCCCTTCGAAGACAAGATTGGCAAGGAAAAAGTGGCGCAGGTTGTTGAAAGTCTTTTTGAAATGGGTGTTCAGGAAGTTTCTATTGGTGATACCATTGGCCGGGCAACCCCGCAGGATGTCCATGAGACCATGGAACACATGCTTCAGCGGCTTCCGGTTGAAAAACTGGCCATGCACTTCCACGACACCAATGGGTTGGCCCTGGAAAACGTGGATGCTTCCCTGGCGCTGGGCCTTCGCATTTTCGATTCTTCCGCCGGCGGCCTGGGGGGATGTCCTTATGCGCCCGGTGCGCCAGGAAACCTTTCAACAGAAGCTCTGGTGGCCCTGCTGGAGGTGCGGGGCTTCCCAACCGGCGTCGATCGAGACAAGCTGTGGGAGGCAACGGCGGTTATCCGCAAGCTTAAGGAGAATACCGACGACCTGACCCAGGGGCTGGACCTGATGCTGCCCGCAGAGCCCATGCAGGGCCAGTGAAGCCGATGCTTCTGACCTATGACAGCCTGGATTCCACCAACGAGGAGGCCAAGCGCCTGCTGGCTTCCGGGAAAATAACCGGGCTGACGGCCATTACGGCTTCCCGGCAGACGGCGGGCAAGGGAACCCGGGGGCGAGTGTGGGTCTCACCGCCTGGATGCGGTTTGTATCTCAGTATTGTGCATCCAATGCAGGTGCCGTGCCATGCTGCGCCGCTTACTCCGGTTTTTACCCTGGCCGCAGGGGTGGCTTGTGCCGAAACCTTGGCGGAGCTTACCGGCTTGAGCTTTCAGTTAAAGCCTATCAATGATATTTATCTTGCCGGCGGCAAGCTGGGCGGTATTTTGACGGAAAGCATCGTTCGGGATAACTGTCTGCGGGCGGTAATTACGGGGATTGGCATCAACCTGCGCCCCGACGACGGAGTATCCGCCCATGCCGAGTGCACGGGCAACCGGGCCGTAAGCCTGGCGGAACATTGGCCCATCCCGCTCCCCGCCGGCCCCCAATGTGATACCATCGCATCAGAGCTGGCCGAGACACTCACCCTGGCGGTGGACGGCTGGTATGGCCGTATTCTGAACGGCGAGGCCCACGCGGTGCTGGACGCCTATATGCGGTACAAAATGAACGGGCACGAGCTGCCTGAGCACGTTTTGAACGGAGGATTGCCATGAAACGGTTTTGGGTTAGCTGTCTTTCTCTGGTGATGGTTGCGGGACTGGCCGGTTGCGGAAAATCCCCCGAGCAGGCGAAGGCGCCGTCCCGGCAGGCCAAAAATCCCCGGCTGGCCGAATTTTCACAAGCCCCGCCGCTGGGCAAAAACACCCGGCTCCTCCAGTCGTTTCCCCTGGATGCCCTGCCGCCTATGGCGGTGCAGCAGGAGGCGATCTCCGGCAAAATGGGCCAGAAGGCGCACAAGAACCGGCAGGAAATCGAGGTGGTGATTCCAGCCAAAACCACCCTGGATTCAGCTTTCAGCAGCGATAAAAAGGGTTCGGT
Organism: uncultured Vampirovibrionales bacterium; assembly: GCA_964390635.1. GTDB lineage: Bacteria > Cyanobacteriota > Vampirovibrionia > Vampirovibrionales > Vampirovibrionaceae > CAYMIG01. The sequence continues at coordinate 88,833 of CAYMIG010000001.1, forward strand.
CAAGGTGGTGGCCTATACCCCGGGCCGGCATGTGATTGCTCTTTACGAGCTGAAGCACCCTGGCACGGGGAATGCGCGGTTGGCTTGCCGGGCCATGGTCTCTACTTCGGATATTCGGGGTCAGGCATATCTGCAAATGGTCATTAAAGCAGAGGGCCGGGAACCCGCAGTGATAGAGAACCGCCTCCAATCGCTGCATGCGGCTAGTTATCCCGCCTGGGTTGAGCTGGAAACTCCCTACATGGTTTCGAAAGACGAGAAAATCGAGTCGCTTCGCCTGAATTTCGTGCTGCAAGGCATTGGAACCGCCTGGGTGGATAATCTCAGGCTGTATGGCACCCCGGAATAGCGACAAGCCTAGCTTTGGCCGCCGCCCAAGTCGCTTTTCGCGGATTCTTCCACTTTGCGCTCCTCGCCAAACAGACCGGTCTTGGCGAAGTCATCCCGGTTACGGCGTTCTTTTTCCTCGGTCTTGTCTTTTTTGTGGCCAAAGAAGAAGGTCAGCACCTGGCTCACGGTTTTCTCAAACTGGGCAGGCCCGGGCTGGCCGGGCATGGCGCCAGGGGCAGGCATTGGTTGTTGCTGCTGGGCCTGTTGGGGCAGCGGGGCGGCCTGCGGCTGGGGGCGGGCCTGGCTGACAAACACCTGCTGAGGCTGCTGGGCAAAGGCATTAAGCTGGGCCGCGCTATACATTGGCCCGCCTGGATTGGAAAACGGCCTGGACATGGCGGGCTTTTGGCTTTGGGTGCCGGCAGGTTCGCCCGGCAGCGTGGTAGAAGGTGGTCTGTAAACCGGTTTCATGTCCATGGTGTCATACCTGCTGGGAATTCGGTTGCCAAACTGAGGATTATTATAGCAGAGACAAATTTGTCGACCAGCCCCAGGCGGCTAATTGCCAGAGGATGCGTTTCGCCATTGGGGTGTGTGGCAAAATGGCCCATATTTCCTTAAGACAAGGGCTTTGATCCCCGGAAAATGGCTTTGTTTAAGGGGTTGCCGCCTTCCTTTGGCGGGCGATTCCCCTGATAAACAGCCCATGTGCCCCGCTTCGTTACAAAAGGCGTCCCCTGGGGAGATATTCTTTGCATCATCCCCTGCCAATACGGTAAGATGGCTGGATACCGTGGACAGATTCGATTCAGTTCTCAATTGCATTGCTGTCAGGGTCTTGCTGGCCCTTGCGCTTGTCAGTTTGACCTTGCCGGCTGTTGCTTTGGCCGATTGTCGAGCCGATTACGACACGGCGGTCGGCATTGTGCAGGAGGTGCTGGCCGGTCTGGACAAGCAGCAGGCCACCGACAACCAGGACTTTGAGAGTCGCTACAGTATTGTCGTAAAGCGTATGGTCGCCAACCGCTGTGAAAAAGAGCTGATGGATCTTTTTCAGTTTGCCCAAGACGAGAAACAGAAGCGTGAGAGCCTTCCTGGGAATTCCAGTCACCCATAGCCGCTTCCCAGGCTTAAGCCCGGTGGTTTTTTACCGGGTTGCGCCGGGCATAATGCAAACAGGCTGCTATAATGAATTCCAGAGGTTCAGGCTGTGAGACTACATAATGGGATTCGTAGCTGGTCGCTCCAGCAGAAGATCGGTGCCAGTTTTTCGCTGGTCTTGATTATTTTGTTGCTGGTGATTTTCCAGGTGTTCCGCACCATGACGGAATACCTCACCCTGACTGAGTCCATTTCCAAAACCCATGAGGTGATTGAGGGTATCTATAAAGTAGATGCCGAGCTTCATGAAACCATTGCCAACCAGCGCAGCTACCTGATAACTGGGGATCCGGTTACTTATACCGCCTACAGGGCCACATTGGCGAACCTGAAACAGTCCGTTACCCGCCTTGACACCCTGATCCAGGATAATCCCCAACAACAGGAACGTATGGGCAAGCTGGCCTCCCTGGTGGAAAGCCGCGTGGTTTTCCTGGAAGCCGCGATGAAGCGCAAGCGGGCGCATACCCTGGGAGATCCCTCCCTCTGGCTGCGGCAAAGCAAGGGCAACGCAGTCAGCATCCAAATCAACGTGCTGCTTGACGAGATGCATGCCGAGGAGCAAAAGCTGCTGCGGCTGCGCACCGACCAGGCTTCCGCCAAGGCGGCCAACATGATTCTGTCGTTCATGCTGGGGGTCGGCTTTATTGGGCTCATCCTCATCAGCATTTATGTGATTGCCAACCGGGAGATTGCCGAGCGTCTGCGGGTGGAGAAAGTGCTGCGGGAGAGCGAGCGCCGTTACGCCCTTGCCGCTCTGGGCACCAACGACGGCCTGTGGGACTGGAACCTGGAAACCGGGGAAATCTACTTCTCGGCCCGGTGGAAAATGATTTTGGGCTATCTCGACCACGAAATCGGCAACACCGCCGATGAGTGGTTCGGCCTGGTGCATCCCGACGACCTGCCCGGCCTGCGTGATCACATTGCCCAGCACCTGGAAGGCTATGCCGCCTCGCTGGAATATGAATACCGCATGTTACACAAGGATGGTGACGTGCGCTGGGTGCTGACCCGGGGGGTTTCGGCCTATGACGACATCGGCAAGCCCAACCGCATTGCCGGCTCGATTAGCGATATTACCGATCGCAAGCTGGACGAGGAGCGTCTGCTGTACGAAGCCACCCACGACGCCCTCACCGGGCTTTACAACCGCCAGTATTTTATGCAGCAGCTGGAGGTGGAAATCAATTCCGCCAAGCGCTACCACTACCCGCTCAGCCTGAGCATGGGCGATCTCGACAAGTTCAAGGAGATTAACGATATTTATGGCCACCTGACTGGCGATAATGTTCTCATCTCCTTTGCCTCGCTGGTGAAAAAGCAGATTCGGCAGCAGGACATGGTGGGTCGCTTCGGTGGGGACGAGTTTTGTTTCTACTTTCCGCACACCGAGGCCAAGGACGTGGAGGTGCTGCTGGAGCGCATTCGCGCCGAGTTCCAGAAAATGGTCTTTGTGGCTGAAAACGGCGAGCAGTTCAGCCTGACCTGCACCTTTGGGGTTGCCGAGCTGGATCCGGCCCACCGGGAGGGTAAAGACCTCATTGAGTTTGCCGACAGAGCCCTGTACAAAGCCAAGGAGACCCGCAACAAGGTGGTGGTGCTGCAGGAGGAAGGCACTCCCCCCGCCCGGCAGGACAGCAAAAAGTCCTGACTAGCTGCTGCGCTCGTCCCGCAGCCTTTTCAACCGCTCCCGGGGACGCGCCGAGTGGCTGGCCTCTTCGCTGCCGGCCAGGGCCACCGCTTGCGCCAATACGTCCGGGTCCACGTTCCCCCCGGAGCCCACTACCACCAAGGTCTTGCCCCGGATTGGCGTTTTATCGCGCAGGACTGCCGCCAATGCCACCGCGCCGCCCGGCTCCAACACCAGCTTGAACATTTTCAGCGCGGCGGCCATGCCGGCCAGGGCTTCCGGATCGCTTACGCTCAGGGCATCCGCCAGCATGTGCCGGTTGATTTCAAAGGTCAGCCGGCCCGGCTGGGTCAAGGCCAGCGAATCGCACAGCGTGGGCGCGGGCGGATCCACCGTCACCCGTTCGCCCCGGCTCAACGAGAGCCGGGTGTCGTCATAGCCCTCGGGTTCCACGGCCATAATGCGGCATGCCGGGAAGTGCGCGGCTATTGCCAGCGCAATGCCCGCTACCAGCCCCCCGCCGCTGCATGGGGCCAGCAGCAGGTCGGGGGCAATGCCCAGTTGCTGGCATTGCCGGGAAATTTCCAGGCCTGTTGTGCCTTGCCCGGCAATCACATCAGGATGATCAAAGGGGGGAATCAGCGTTAAGCCTCGATCGGCGGCAATCTTTTCGGCGATGGACTCCCGCGATTCCCGGTAGCGGTCATAAGTCACCACTTCCGCCCCGCAGGCGCGGGTGTTTTCCAGCTTCACGACGGGAGCGTCTTCCGGCATCACGATGACGGCGGGCAGGCCGTTCAGCCGGGCCGCCAGGGAGACGGCCTGGGCATGGTTGCCGGAGGAATAGGCAACCACCCCGCGGGCGGCCTGGGCGGGGCTACTTTCCACCAGGGCCCGGATGGCGTTGAAGGCTCCCCGGAACTTGAACGATCCCCCGCGTTGCAGGGCCTCGGCCTTCAGCAGCAGACGGCATCCCAGTTGCGCGTTCAGGCGATCCGATTCCAGCAGCGGGGTTTCCACGGCATGGCCCCGCAGGCGTTCCGCCGCCCGGGTGATGTCCTGGTAATTGACCGCCTCGTGCTGTTGCATCCTTCTATCATAGCCCAAGCCAGGGCGAAAACCGCAGACTTTCCCGGCAGGGTTGGGACCCGCCGGGAAAGCACGGTTGTTGGGGAAGACCAGCGCGGTGCAAGACCGCCCGGGTCGAGATTGCGATTTTGGCGGTGGGCCGCCCGTCGGGCTTCTCAACAGATGATACCGCTGCTGAACCGGTATCCGCGGTGGGTGCATCACCGCTCAAGATGAGATCCACAACCGGAGGGGCGGTGCATGAGGAAACCGCCGTGTCGGCTTGACCGTAAAACCGGCAACCTCTCTCCTGAAAACTGCGCTTTACTGGTCATTAATAATAAAAACAATTTATTGACCGGAATTGCCAGGGCCTGGGCTTGCCTGGGGCCGGGCGGTCGGCGCGGGGGAGGTTGCGGCCATGCCCGCCAGGGAGTGTTTCAGCCGGATGAGATTGAACCGCTGTTCGCCAAAGCCCTTCAGGGTGCATTCCAGGGTTTCGGTGTCCAGGCGCTCGCCGGCCAGCAGGGCGTGCACGTCGGGGTCGGAGAACACCTCGGGGGAGATGACCATGTCGTCCCCTTCCGATAGGCCTTGCAGCCGGGCGGCAATGTTGACGGTGGAGCCGAAGTAGTCCAGCCGCTCGTTCAGGTTGACCGCAATGCAGGGCCCCTGGTGGATGCCTACCTTCAGGTGGAAGACCTGCTGGTGGATGGGCGTTTGGGCCAGAATGGCCTGCGCCTTCAGCATGCTGCGCACCGCCGACGCCGGTCTGGTAAAGACGGCCATCACCGCATCGCCCATGGTTTTGACGATCGCCCCGTCTTCGGCCACAATGCATTTCCGCAGCACGTCGAAATGGCTCATGACGCTGCCAAAGGCCGGGGCATCCCCAATTTGCCTATACAGTGCCGTAGAATCCTTCAGGTCGGTGAACACCAGGGTGAGCCGCCCGACCGAAACCTGCTCTTCCGGGCGCAGGGCCTCGCTGGAAAACAGATCCCGGAAGGTTTGCAGGCTGGTCACTTCGGCTGCGGTGGCCGCCTGCTCGTCCCAGTCCAGCGTTTCCAGTATGAACAGGTGCCTGGCGGTTCCCGGGTTTTCTATGCGCAGCATGGTTTCGGTGTCCCAGGCGGCTTCCGGGCCCTGCTGCAAAAGCTGCCAGCCCTGGTTCCAGATGGCGGCCCGCTTCTGGCCGGCCTGTCCCGGTTGCACGGTCAGCTCGATGCCGGGGGCGTTGCCTTCGTCCCGAATCCGGTAGCGTCCGGGGGGCAGCGAAACCGTCAGGGTTTTGTCCATGCCGGGCTCCACGATTTGCTGAACCCATACATGGGCGGTGCGTTGAGGTGAGCCGGTGCAGTATTCCAGCTCCGGCACTGCACGGATGGCGGGGTTGGGCCTGAAAGTCACCTCCACCGAGCGGTCAAAGTCCACCGAGAAATCGATGTTGCAGCTGGGGCAATGCGCGTTGGCGGAAACCTCCCGGAGCTGGGCTTTGGGGGCGCGGGTGCCCCGGCACAGCGGGCAAAGCAGGTTCCAGCCCAGGTCTAGCAGACCCGCGCGGGTAGCTTCCAGGCACAGTTTCAGCACTTCCCGGCGGGGGGCGCCCCAGGTGTCCGCCAGCAGGTAGGGCCGCAGGCGACGCACGGCGAAGTCGTCGCCCTCGCGAATGATGGCGCGCAAATTTTTTACCCAGGCAGAGCCGGTGTTTTCGGCAAGCTCCCGTGCCATGGCGTCCAGACGCTCTAGGCCGCCGGGCGGAAACGTGCCGGCATTGGGGGCTCCGTGCAGGCGGGCACTCTCATCCAGCCTGGCCAGCCGATCGTAATGCCGCACCAGTTGCGCGGTCTTTTGCCGGGTCAACAGGCCGATTTGCACGGGAATGGCCAGGTGGCCCAGGGGGTTGGCCGGTTGCAGCCAGGCTTGGTATCGAATGCGGGTTCCCTTGCCGCCGGGGCCGGGTTCCAGCGTCACCCGCCCGCGCGCCTCCCTGAGCGGCCCCTCCGTGAAATGGCGCACAATGGAAAAGTAGCGGTTGGCCACCCACTCAAAGGGTTCTTCCCGCCATGAAACCCGGATGCCCAGGTGCACGAACGACATGGCCCGGGTCAGGCTGGCATCCCTTGTGAGGGCGTCGGTGACGACGGGCAGGCTGGCATCCCGGTTGAAGCGGTTGGTGTCGGCCACCAGCGGCCAGAGGGCTTCCGGCGGGGCTTCCAGAACCCATTCCCAGCAATATTCGTAAGTTTTTGGAAACAGGCTAAGCGGCATGCGCATCTATTCCATCGGCTGTTGATCTGATATCGGTGGTTGGGGGCCGGATCCTTAATCCGGTTCCAAAAGAAAAGGGTCGCTGGTGGGCGACCCTTGAATCGAAACCTGAATGTTTCGTTTATTGCACGGTTTAACCTTGCAGCAGTTGCAGAGCCAGGCCGGGTGCCTGGTTGGCCTGCGCCAGCATCGCGGCGGAGGCTTGCTGCAGAATCTGGTTGCGAACCAGGGTGG
>CAYMIG010000001.1:95629-112108 GCA_964390635.1 uncultured Vampirovibrionales bacterium
GGGCGCGCAGGTTTTCGCTCAACTGCAGGCCGGCGGCATCGTCGGCGGCGCGGTTGATGCGGAACCCCGAGGCCAGTTTTTCCATCGACTTGGCCAGGGCGTTAGTGTTGTTCGCCAGGTATCGCTGGGCGTTCAGCGACGTGACGTTCGTATTGACGACGAGAGGCATAGGTTTGATCTCCTTATCCGTGTGGGAACTCGTTATTGTCCGCCCTGGCCCGACCGGAACTCCGTTACCGGCGCGCATACCAGGGTTCCCGCGAGGTTTGGAGGCTCACGGGCTAAGTGCTCCATTTGTTCTTCGTGTGATCGTCTGCCCACCCTTTGGAGGAGTGGCATCCCTCATATCGACGGATGATATAAAAACTTTAATATCCTCCAAGTAAAGGTTAAAATTTTGTTACAATCGAATGTTTCTGGGTGGTTTGGAGGAGGCGGATTGAAAGGCAGGATGCGGATTTTGCCTGCCCGGGCGGCTACGGAAAATAAAAAGGCCCGCATTTCTGCGAGCCTTTTGTGACCGAAAGTCGGCGGGGAATGGGTTGGTTTAACCCCCACCGATGAGTTGCAGGGCCAGGCCGGGCGATTGGTTGGCTTGCGCCAGCATCGCGGCGGAGGCTTGCTGCAGAATCTGGTTGCGAACCAGGGTGGCGCTTTCGGCGGCCACATCCACGTTGCGAATGCGGGATTCGGACGAGGACAGGTTCTCGATACCGATCATCAGGTTGTTGGCGGCGCCTTCCAGGCGGTTGGTAACCGCGCCCACCAAGCCCCGCCGGGTGTTGACCGTACCGATGGCGGTATCGAGGTTGCCGATGGCGGTGTTGGCGTTGGCGTTGGTGGACAGGTTGCCCGCTCCCACGCCCAGCGTGGTGGCGTCAATGTCCGCAAATACGCCCAGACCACCCACGTTCAGGGTATCCACGCCGGCGGTGTTGTTGGGGCCGATTTGCAGGGTGAGGGCCGTGGCCGGGGCGGTACCGTTCAGCAGGCTGACGCCGTTGAACTCGGTGGCATCGGAAATGCGGGTGATGTCCAGGGCCAGCTGGTCGTACTCGGACTGCATGGCGGTGCGTTGTGCGGTATCGTAGGTGTCGTTGGCGGCTTGCACGGCCAGTTCACGCATCCGTTGCAGGTTTTCGGTGATCTGGGCCATGGCGCCGTCGGCGATGTTCAGCACGTTGATGCCGTCTTGCACGTTGGCCAGGGCTTTCTGGGAGCCGCGGATCTGGGCGCGCAGGTTTTCGCTCAAGGTCAGGCCGGCGGCATCGTCGGCGGCGCGGTTGATGCGATACCCGGAGGACAGCTTCTCCATGGTCTTGGACAGGGCGTTGGTGTTATTGGCCAGGTATCGCTGGGCATTCAGCGATGTGACGTTCGTGTTGACTACCAATGGCATATTGATGATCTCCTATCTCTTTCGGAACCCTCTATTCCCTTTCGCTCCGGAAATCCGTTTTCCGGCACAAGCAGGTCACCCACTCCCACACCGGGCAATGGGAAAAGCTCCGTGTTCCGTGTGACTAACTTGACCCGTTTAATTGGGTCTACCTCGTCACACGTGTCGGTCTCCCTGGTTAAAACTTTAGATAATTTGGATATACTGTTTACATTTTGAAATATACCGGCGGGTACATCACGAGGGTTCCTTCCCAAGTGAAAGAGGCCCTTGCGGGCCTCTTTCGGGAGTGGAAAAACGAACTTGTGGTGATGGTATCAGGTGGATGGCTAGCTCTGGAGCAGTTGCAGGGCCAGGCTGGGAGACTGGTTGGCCTGCGCCAGGACGGTGTTGGCAGCCTGTTGCAGAATCTGGTTGCGCACCAGGTTCGCGCTTTCGGCGGCCACATCCACGTTGCGGATGCGAGATTCGGACGAGGACAGGTTTTCGATACCGATCATCAGGTTGTTGGCGGTACCTTCCAACCGGTTCACGTAGGCACCAAGGTTACCCCGTTTGGTGTTCACCGCGGTCATTGCAGCGTCCACCTCCGTCAGGAAGTTGCGGAAGGCGTTGCCGCTGTTGAGCGCGGTGGTTAAGGTCACGCCGTTCCAGGACGCCACACCCAGGGTGGTGGCCCGGGAGTCGCCCATCGCCGCGGCAATATCGATCGTGTCGTTGGCAACCACGTTGTTGGCGCCGACTTGAAGGATAAAGTTGGCCGGGGCGGCGTTGGACAGCAGGCTGACACCGTTGAACGAGGTGGAGTTGGCGATACGGTCAATATCGGCCAGCAACTGCACGACTTCGTTCTGGATGGCGGTCCGCTGGGCGGTCGCATAGGTGTCGTTGGCACCTTGAACGGTCAGTTCGCGAATGCGCTGAAGGTTATCTTCGATGGTTTGCAGGGCGCCATCGGCGATGTTCAGCACGTTCAGGCCATCCTGGGCGTTATCAAGGGCCTTCTTCTGTCCACGGATCTGGGCACGCAGGTTTTCGCTCAACTGCAGACCGGCGGCATCGTCACCGGCGCGGTTAATACGATAACCGGAAGCCAGTTTCTCCATGGTCTTGCTCAACGCGTTCGTGTTGACACCCAAGTGACGCTGAGCATTCAACGAAGTAACGTTGGTGTTGATAATGAGAGGCATTTTGAAATCTCCTTTTTCATCACTGTCCCCCTTTACTTGCGATCCGTGGAATCCTTTCCGCAGTCTCGCAAACCAGTTGCGCGCATCGCGGTAAACCGCTCAGGTTGCCACTGGAGGGAACGCCAAGTTGTTGTTTTTCCACTTGCAGTCCTTGCAGATAACCTCCGGCTACCTGCTGGCCTACAAGGGGCTTATCGTGCCCCCCCATGCCAAACTTGATATTCCGCCAAAAAAACTCCACCGGGGGGAGGACGGCCCGGTTTTCGGCTTGAATGGCCCATATGCCCTCTGTAACAAGCGATTCGGCCTTTTCAGGCCAGCGTTCTTGGTGCGTCTATTCCTCCTCCGCCCGGAGGAGAAAAGCCCCCCCTCCGCCCGCTTGCGACCGCTATAATGAAAAGTGAAATGCGTGGATTGTGGGCTGCCGAATGACCGAACCCGCCCTTGCGGCACAACAGGCCGAAACCCTTGCAGGCCCGATGCCTTTCGGGCAACTGCTGGCGGAAACCCTGCGCCTTTACCAACGGCATGGGCTGGCTTTTACCCGGCGGCTTCTGGCGCCGGTTGCCCTGATTTACCTGGGCGGGTACGCCTGCCTATATTTCAATTTCCAGGTGATTGACCAGATGGTGGCCCGGGATCCCATGTTCGTGAACCGTCACCCGGTGATGGCGTTCGGCTCGGTGGGGCTCATCTGCCTGGTGACGATGGGCTTGTTCTGCCGGGGATTCTGGCACTACATGGTGTACTGGGCCTCCCTGAACCTGAACGCGGCGGAAGCCATCGAAAACCGCCCCGTCGATTTCAAGGCCGCCTTCAACCGGGTGGGAGCCCGGGCCAACGCCTACGCCCTGTTGCTGGTGGCCTACTGCCTGTTGCCGCTGGTGGCCGTGGTACCCTTCTGGTTGTTTCAAACGCTGGGGGCCCGCATGGATTTGAGCATGCAGGTGGTGATGACCGTGGCCGGCCTGGGACTTAGCGCGGTGGCAGGCCTGTTGACCCTGGTGGGCCTCATCTTCCTTAGCCTGATTTTCCAGGTGGCGGCCTTTGAGCCGATTGGCCCCAACCCGCTGGCGATCTTCCGGCGCAGCGCCCGTCTGGTGTGGCCGGTGTTCTGGCAGGCCACGGCGCTGCAAGTGATGCTCTACCTGGTGACCAATTATGCCGTTCCCTTGCCTTTGTGGGGGTTGGTTCGTTTGCTGCATGCCGATAGTCCCCTGAACGCAACCAACCAGTGGCTGGTGGCCCGCTACCTGGATTGGGCGCCGCCCCCGCCGCAGATGGCCATGCTGACCGAGACCATCACCCGGGATATCCCCGGCCTGGCGGCGGACATTACCGGAATGCTGCTGATGACCGTGGTGGTTTCGTTGTTGTTGCCCCTGGGAACGTTTGCCTTCACCCTGCTTTACCGGGAAGCCTTGCGAAAATAGCCCGGGGCCCCCCAATCCCGGGCCCGATTGTGATGAATTGTTTCAATGCCGCCCCAAAGGGTTCAGTTTTTCCTGGATATATGCGATATATAAATTGGATACTCGATATGTCCTCTCCCCTAAAATGTTCTTTCAGGTGCCTTCATTGGCACCTTTTTTGTTTGGGGTATGGGGGCAAAATTGGCGAGCTTATGGTTTTTATTGCTTAGAATAGAAATGTTGCGTTGTATGGGGGGCTCAATGCTTGTCAGGCGGGTAGAGCGCAATCCGGATGCGTTGCGGCAATGGTATCGCCACTATATAGATGCTCAAAGTGTCTACCGTATTGGTCGCCACCGTATTCCTGCCTATGGCACGCTGCCGCACATGCTGAAGCAGGTTGATGACATCTTGCAGGCGCAGCGGATGCATGCCGGTCGCCGTTCCTGGACTGCCGATGAAACCGCCCGTCTCAACAAAACGGGGTTCAGGTTGGCGCTATCCACAATCGCATCCTTTTTGATGCTTCGGCGGGGCGGGGTGATATAGCCAAGGTTTGAATCTGCCCCAAAAGGGAAAGGGAGCCCGGTGGGCTCCCGAAATGTAGGATAGACTGACTGGAAAATGTGGGTGAGTAGTTAAGCGGTTTGCGGTTCCAGCTTCAGCAGGTCCACGATACCGAACTTGCCGGTCAGGCCAGGGACGCTGGTTTGGTAACCCGAGGCGTTGTCGGCGGCGTTGTTCACCAGCTCCTCGAAGTTCATATCCAGGAAGTTCTTGGAGTCGGGGTGCGGGCTGCGAAGCGCCGCGGTGATCTTGTACTCGCCGTTGGAGATGACGAACCGCTCGGCCCGCACGCCGCCTGCACCGTCGATCTCGTTGCTGGTGGAAACCACCGAGCCGTTGGCCAGGGTGATGGGGGCGATGAAGCCGCCGTCCTTGATGTTGCCTTTTTTCACGCCGTTGATCACCAGGTCGCCGTTGTTCTTGAAGACCACCGTGTCGGTGCCGGCCTTGATGACGGCTTCGCCTACGCCGGTGGACTTGGCGTTGCGCGGATCCACCTGGATGCCGGTCACGTCCACCTTCAGGCCGCCCTTGTCGGGATCGTTGATGAGGGTGACGGTCTGGCCGTTGCCGATGCCGGAGGCAAACGGGCTCTTCAGGGCATCAGGCAGGGTCAGGTTGGGGGTGAAGACCTGGAACTGGGGATCGCCGAACAGGCCAGCCGAACCCAGGGCCTTCGGTTTTTCCGGCGGGGGCGGGTACACCGGGGGCTCAACCGGGGGAGGTTCTACCGGCGGGGGCGGGTAGACCGGGGGCTCAACCGGGGGAGGTTCTACCGGCGGGGGCGGGTACACCGGGGGTTCAACCGGGGGGTACACCGGGGGCGGGGGAGGTTGTGGAGGCTGGTAGCCGCCGCCAAGCTGGGACAGCATTTGCAGTACGTGGGACAGAATGCTGAACAGCATCATCAGCATAAAGGGCTGACCCTGGGTTCTGCCGGGGAAGCCGCCGGGCAGGGAGAAGGGCTCGGTATTGCCCTGGCTGTTGCCGGCCAGGCCCAGCAGGCTTTGCAGGCCGGTATCCTGTTGCACGCGGCGGTTGCCGATGCCGTTGCCTTGTACGTTGTTAAAAGAAAGAGGTCCGAGGTTCAACATTGCGGTGCTCCTTTGGTCTATCGCTACGGAAATGAGATATCAGATCGTGTTGAATGAGATGTCGATGAGATATACTCAAATAAAAAATTGGCGCGAAAGTTTATTGCTTAGGTATATCATCTTTGTAATATTTCTTTAGGAAGGGCCATGTTCCCTTCTTCTATATATTGGGAAGGGGGCATCGGAGGGCGGTCAGCGTTTAGCCGGAAACTGCCCGGCACTGGCGGGCCTGGGTGTTGCAGGCCATGTCGGGGCTCCTGGATGGCTTGTCGCGGCAGGGTTTTGGACGTTTTCAGCCCGGGAGTAGGTAAAAATATGTAACGCTTTGGGGGTTCAATCCGAAAGTTCGTTTCCGAAGCGCCGATATGCACAGCATAGAGGTGTAGAGGAACGATATGGCAATCAAGGTGATTCGATTGAAAGAGGAAGGAAACGCCGCATCGAAGTATGAGGCGTACCTGTCGGAGGGGGACAGGTTGTTCCGGCGCCATCTTGATATGGGGGAGCAGGCCAACCTGCTGGAGGAGGCCCTCAACCAGTATTCGTGCGCCCTTGAGGAGAAACCCGATTCCCATGCCGCCTTGTCGCGGATGGGACAGGTCTTTTTGCGCCAGGGTAACCATGCCCGCGCTGAGCATTATGCCCGCAAAGTAATCCAGATGACGCAAGCAGATGGCCAGTCCCTGGAACATGCCTGGTACACACTGGGCCTGGTGGCCTATTACCGGGGCGACTACCGCGAGGCCGTGCGCGGCCTGTCCCGGGCTATCCGGCAGGGCGGGTTTCGGGGTGCCCGGGCCCGGCTGAACATGGGCCAAACCTTGCGGGAAATGGCCGGCCTGCCGGAGCGTAACCTGCCCGACGCCCTGCTGATGCTGGGGCTGGCGGCCTACTCCCTGCTCACGGGGCTGCTGCTGTTGCCCTTCGACCGGCAAGGCATTGGCTGGACCCGCCTGCTGCACGTGCTTCCACAAAGCCTGCTGGCCTGGCTCAGCGAGGAGTACGGCAACAAAGAAGCCGCCCTGCAACGCTACCTTGCCATCTACCAGCAATATCCCGGCATGGAAAGCCTGATGATCGCCATTGGCGATATCTACCGGGAACGCAACGAGCTGGATAAGGCCCGCTACTGGTTTGACAAGGCCATCGCTCGCCATCCCGGAAGGCCGGATGCCTATTATTACCAGGGCCGTGTGCTTGAGCAGAAGGAAGAATTCCATGCCATGGCCGACAATTACCGCCAGTTGCTCAAAATCAAGCCCAACGATCCGCATGTGCACTGTCACCTGGCCAATGCCTATTACCATGCCGGCATGCACCGCGAAGCCCTGGCCGAATACGAAAGCGCCCTGAACCTGGGCACCGAAAAGCCCTGGCAGGCCCTGGTAGCCCAGAGCATGGCCGCCATCCAGGCCGATACCTTGCAGAACGTGGATGCCGCCATCAGCTATTACGAGCTGGCCCGCCTGCTGGATCCTTCCGACGTGGAAAACTACCTGCAACTGGGCTTGCTGTACTTCCAGAAGGAAGACTACGCCAATGCCAAGCTGATTTATGGCAAGGCCCTTGCCATTGCCCCCAAAAATCCGCGCCTGCATTCCAACATTGGCTACCTGTGCTGGATGGAAGGCGATATCGGGGCCGCCGTGGGCCATTACGAGTCGGCCATCCGCCTGGATGCCAACTACGAAATTCCGCTGAACAACCTGGGGGTCATCCACCTGGATGCCCTGGGCCAGGTGCCCCGCGCCATCGAGCTGTTCCAGCAGGCCATCGACCTGAACGAGAACTACGCGCTGGCCTGGTACAACATGGGCCGGGCCCACAGCTTGCTGAACCATCGCCTGGAAGCGGCCCACTGCTTCCAGACCGCCCAGAACCTGAACCGCTTCTCCAAGGAGCTGGACAGCGCCGAGCTGGCCGATCGCATCAGCAATCTATTCGAGGCCACCAGCCTGGACGCCCGGGACTAAAGCATGAATTTAAGGTGACAAAGGATACGAGTTAGAGGAAAACAGGTAAGAAGAAACTTCATTCGGAATGACAGCACTCGAAGGCCCGCAAGGGCCCTCTTCCCCCAAAGCAAATACCGCCGCCCCCTTCTGTTCTGACCGGGCGGCTTCTTTTTTCTTCCCCCACATGCCCGCCGTGCATGGCTTTGGTTTGGGTATAATATCGGGTAGACAACGCGATGCCCCTGGAGGCGTTCGCCACATACCCGCTAACCCGTGGAAGTGATCCGAATGGTTAGGGAGCCGCCTCGAAAGCGGTCGCCCCGCAAGGGGTTGCAGGTTCGAGTCCTGTCACTTCCGCCACTTTTCTTTTTTTAGCCTGGGATAAGACGATGGGCCAGCCTGTCCAATGCCGCTGTTGCGGTGAGACGCATGACATTGAGGAGATGGATTTCGGCTTCCGGCGCCCCGATGCCTGGGTCGACCTGACGGAGCCCGAACGCCCGGCGCGCAGCGTCTTTAACGATGAGGCCGGTATTATTGACGGCAACCGGTTTTTTATTCGAGGTGTGCTTTACGTGCCGGTTGCCGGTCGCCAAAACCAGTTTGGCTGGGGTGTCTGGGGAGAGGTTTCCGAGGAGACCTATGAGCGTTGCCGGGAATTGTTCCGGGACGAGAACCAGCACCAGGCCCCACGGTTTCCGGCGCAATTGGCAAACCGCCTGCCCGGCTACCCTTCCACGCTGGGTTTGCCGATGGCCATGCAACTGGTCAGCCCGGATCTCCGGCCGGTATTCTATCTGGAGACGAATGAACACGCGCTGGACACGGATATTCGGAAAGGGATCCCGGCAGAGCGGCTGCTAGAAATTCTGGAGCCTTATATTCACTGATGCAAAAAAGGGGGTGTCCATGATCCGGTTTAACATCCGTAACCTTCAGGCGAATGCCCTGTGGTTGTGTCTGCTGTTGATGCCGGCCATGGCGGCGGATGCCAGGCAAGCTCCCTTTGTGGTCGTGGGGCCGCTGAGCGAGGATTTGAACGATGTCGGCTGCGCCTTTACCCTGCGCAACGCCCCGCCGGATGCCCGGCAGATTTTCAAGGATTCCCCTGATGGGGCCTGGATGAACCTGGATGGGAAAGACGTCCTGTTGACCCCCGTGCAGCAGGATTACCCCCGCGCCGTGTACCGGGCGGGCGACATCCACGTGTATCTTTACTACGGTTATGGCAAGGAAGGGGAAGGGGGCGTGGGCTATCCCCGGGCCACCCTCAAGCTGATCCGGGGCAAAGACCGCATGACCTTGAAGATTGCAGGCGGTTGCGGCTGCTGATTACCGGCGGCTGACGGCCTTGGGATCTAGGATGTCGCGCACGGCATCCCCAATCACGTTGAAGGCCAGCACGGCCAGGAAGATCATGAAGCCCGGGGCCAGCATGAGGGGGCGGCCCATGATGTTGGTAATCTCCTGCGCCTCCTGCAGCATGTTGCCCCAGCTGGCATCCGGCTGCTGGATGCCCAGACCCAGAAAGCTGAGGGCGGATTCCGCCAGAATGTAGCCCGGCACGCTGAGGGTTAGCGCCACCAAAATGAAGCTGGCCGTCTGGGGGAGGATGTGCTTGATGATGATGCGGAAGGGCCCCAGCCCGATGGCGCGGGCGGCTTCCACGTATTCCTGGGTCTTGTAGGAGAGCACCATGCCGCGCACAATGCGGCTAAGCGAGGCCCAGCCGACAAAGGCCAGGATGACCACCACCATGGCGAAGCGTTCCGTGCTGGGCAGGCCGGGAGGCAGGATAGCCGCCAGGCTGATGAGCAGGTACAGCGTGGGAATGGACATGATGATCTCGGCAAAGCGCATCATCAGGTCATCCACCCATCCTCCAAAATATCCGGCGATGCCGCCGTAGATCATGCCCACCGGGAAGACGATGAACAGGCTCAGAAAGCCAATGGTCAGCGAGATTTGTCCGCCAAAGAGCATGCGCGAGAAAATGTCCCGCCCGTTGATGTCCGTGCCCAGCAGGTTGATTTGCCCGGGGGCTTCCACCCCGAACAGGTGAATGTCGCCCGGAATCAGCCCGAACAGGCGGTAGGGTTCGCCCCGGGTGAAAAACTTCAGGTAGTATTTTTTGTCCAGCTCCGGCTCGTAAGATACCGAGAACGTGCTGCGGTCAAACGAGCGTTTCAGCCCCAGCACGTAGGGCCAGCTGGGCCCCCCGTTTTCATCCAGCAGGTATACCACCGAGGGCGGGGCCTTGGACAGGGCCCGGTTGCTCCACTGCTCGCTGTAGGGCGCCAGGAAATCGGCGAAGGCCACGCTGATGTAGAGCGCTATCAGCACGATGGCTGCCGTCATGGCCGCCCGATCTTTGCGGATCTTCTGGATGACCTCTTTCATTGCCCCGGGCTGCAGCGTTTTGGCGGTTGTTTTGGCCATGGCGTTACTCCAGCTCGATTCGGGGGTCGACGATTTTCAGCAGGATGTCGCTGAGCAGGTTGCCCAGCACCAGCATGACCACCGACATCATCAGGGAGGCCATCACCAGGTTGGTGTCGGTTTCCAGGGCCGCCTTATAAGTCAGCTGCCCCAGCCCGGGGTAGGCCAGCACGGTTTCAATCAGGATGGAGCCCCCCAGCAGGGCCGAAAACTCCAGGCCCATCATGGTAATCAGCGGGTTGACCGCGTTGCGCAGGGCATGCTTGCGGATCACGGTGCTTTCCGGCAGGCCCTTGGCCCGGGCGGCGCGCACGTATTCGGCCTCCAGCACGTCCAGCAGGTTGCCGCGCATCTGCCGTTGCAGGCCGGCCAGCCCGGAGACCGTCAGGATGCTTACCGGCAATATCAGGTACTGGGCCCGGTCGGCGATTTTGGAAAAGAAATCCAGCGCGGCGTAGTTGTCGCCGTGCAGCCCGCCGTAGGGAGGCCAGCCGTTCTGCACGGCCCAGATGGCCAGGATGAGGGCCAGCACGAAGGAAGGGAACGACATCCCGATGGCTGCCAGTGCGGTCATCAGCCGGTCGGTCTGCGATCGCCAATGCAGGGCGGCAAACACGCCCAGCGGTATGGCGATAATCCAGGTCAGCAGAATGACAATCAGGTTCAGCACCAGTGTGTTGCCGGCCCGCTCCGTAATCAACTGGGTGACCTCCTCGCCCTGGAAGGTCTTGCCGAAATTGGGGGTGAAGAAGCCCGCCGGGTTGCCGCGCATCAGGGCTTCCGGGTGAAACTGCAGCACGCTGGAAAGCCAGCGCCAGTATTGCACGTGCATGGGCTGATCCAGCCCCAGGCGTTCGCGTTCCTGCTTGAGCGCCGAGGCGGTGATGGCCGGGTTATTCTTCAGGTTGCCCAGGGGATCGATGGGGTTTTTGATGACGTACTTGTCCATCACGTGGATGGCCTGCCCGCCGCCGGTCGGAATGTCGATGGGCCCCACCGTAAAGTTGAATCGCATCAGGAAAAAGCCGATCATGGACACCACCAGCAGCGTGGGAATGGCTGCCAGCAAGCGTTTGAGAATATATAAAGGAAGGGACATCCGGTTGTGTCAGCCTCTCTCTATGAACGGCCCGGTTCTTGCGATGACCGGGTAAACCCGATACGATCTTAGCGAATTTTAAACCAAAGGTCACATCTTCATGCAATCCGACACCCAACCCCTGATGATGCGGCAATTCCGGCAGGCGGAAGACCCGGACGCCTTCCGGCTGGCCATGGCGTTGCGAATGGAAGTGTTCGTGGACGAGCAGCGTGTGCCGCCCGAGGAAGAACTGGATGATCACGATGCCGAAGCCCTGCACTGGCTGCTTCTGGAGGAAGCCTCCGGTCAGCCGGTGGCGGTGGGCCGCATGCTACCCTATCAAGAAGGCTGCCAGATGCGTCCCGTGGCCAAGATTGGCCGTATTGCGGTAAAAAAAAGCCACCGGGGCCAGAAGCTGGGCGATCGCCTTATGCAGGCCATCCTGAACGCCTGCCGCGCGGAGGGGTTTGACCAGGCTATCCTGGATGCCCAGACCCCGGTCATCCCGTTTTACGAAAAGCTGGGCTTCGTGGCCGAGGGCGACGAGTTTATGGACGCGGGCATTCCCCACTACCGCATGCGGCTGGTTTTGTAGGGGGCGGTTTCCGCTAAGATAGGTTTCCTTCGCAACGTAAAAAAAGAAAGGCGTTTTTTATGAGCAACTATATTGCCGAGTTTCCCCGGTATCGCCGCTGGGTGGTGGTGGGCGCCTCCAACGACACCAGCAAGTACGGCAACAAGATTTACCGCGACCTGAAAAACGCGGGCTACGAGGTGTATGCCGTCAATCCCCGCGTCGAGCAGGTGGAAGGCGACCCGTGCTACCCCTCCGTGAAAGACCTGCCGGTCACGCCCGACGTGGTAAACCTGGTGGTGCCCCCGCCGGTAGCCTTGCAGGTCATCCAGGACTGCCTGGACGCCGGTATCCGCCGGGTGTGGTTCCAGCCGGGCTCCGAATCGGAGGAGGCCATTGAGAAAGCCCGCTCCGGCGGTATGGAAGTGGTGCACGACGCCTGCATCATGATCCAGAAGCAAGCCTGGGTGTAGGCCGATGACGGATACCACCGTTTCCCGGCCCTCCCTGCGCGAGGCCCTGCGCGCCGAAACCCGCCCCCAGCACGAATCCATCGAGGGGGCTATTCGGGTATCCGAGCGGGCGGCCACCCTGGAGGGATATAAGCTGCTGCTGGCGCGTTTCTATGGTTACTACGCTCCCATCGAGCGTTGTCTCGATACGCCCGGCGTCCTGTATGACACCCTGAATTCCAAAATTACCGACTTTGGGCGCCGCCGCAAGCTGCCCTGGCTGGATGCCGATTTGCGGGCCCTGGGCATGTCGCCCGCGGAAATCGACGCCCTGCCGGAATGCCCCTATACCCCGGCCATCGACGACTGGGCCCGGGTCGTGGGCTGCCTGTACGTGCTGGAAGGCTCCACCCTGGGCGGGCAGATGATGGCCAAACATCTGGTGGAGGCTTTGGGCGTGGCCCCGGAGCGCGGTGCGGCCTTCTACAGCAGATATGGCGATGAAATCGGCAGCATGTGGCAGGCGTTCGTGAAGGTGTTGGAGGATCCCGAACTGGCCGATCGGCATGACGCGGTGATTGACAGTGCGCGGGAAACCTTTGCCACGATGGAACGCTGGTTCTACGAGGCGGATGGCTGATTCGGGCCGGGGTCGCCGCAATCCTTAAGAAAATCCTATCGGGGGCCGGTTGCCGGCGCTTTTGTGTTACCCTGTTTGCAGACCGGAAACCACAGGGAATGGCGTAATGGCCGTGCGAAACCTCCAGAATAGCGACCTGCGGCAGTGGATGGCGGATCACCCCGACCTGCAACTGCTGGATGTGCGGACTCCCGAGGAGTATTACGGGCTGGGCCATATCCCCGGCGCCCGGTTACTGCCCATCCACGAGCTGCTGGAGCGCCTGGGCTCCCTGGATCCCGGCAAAAAGACCGCCGTGGTCTGCGAGCATGGCGTGCGCAGCTTTGACGCCAGCCATTACCTGCACCACCACGGATTTGCCGATATCGGGCACCTGATGGCCGGCATGGCCGAATGGGACGGCCCCCGCGAGTTTGAACCGAACTGAAAAGGAAGCGCATTATGAGCGAGCTGAACAACGAGAGCGTCCTGCAAGCCCTGAAAGCCGTGAACGACCCCGGTCGCGGCAACAACGTGGTGGATTTGGCCATGGTGGACGGCCTGGCCGTGTGTGATGGCAACGTAAAGGTGGATCTCATCCTGCCCAGCACGGACTACGAGCACCGCGAACAACTGCTGGCCGATGCGCGGGCCGCCATCCAGCAATTGCCGGGGGTAAAGCTGGCAACCGTGGGCATTTCGCTTAAGACCCCGCCCAAGACCCCGCCCTTCCAGCGGCCCGCCGATCGCCCCACCGCGCCGGTATCCCCCAAGCAACTGCTGCCCAACGTCAAAAATATTATCGCTATTTCCAGCGGCAAGGGCGGGGTGGGCAAAACCTCCGTCTCGGTGAACCTGGCCTGCGCCCTGACCCAGCTGGGTTACCACGTGGGCATCGTGGATGCCGACATCTACGGCCCCAACGTGCCCATCATGATGGGCCTGCGCGGCAAGCCGCACATTCCGGTGAACGCCGAGACCGAAAAGCCCATGCCGCCCGAAAACCACGGCGTCAAAGTGGTCAGTATGTCATACTTTGTGCAGGAGGATCAGCCTGTGGTGTGGCGTGGCCCTATGCTGGACCGGGCCATCCGCCAGTTTCTGACCGACTTCGACTGGGGCGAGCTGGATTTCCTGCTGGTGGATCTGCCGCCCGGCACCGGGGACGCCCAACTGACCATTATGCAGGCCGCCGAACTCTCCGGCGCGGTGGTGGTGACCACCCCGCAGGAAGTGGCCCTGCACGATTCCCGCAAGGCGCTCAGCATGTTCAAGGGCCAAAACATCCCGCTGCTGGGCATTGTGGAGAACATGAGCTATTTCGTCTGCGAGCATGGCGGGCGGTACGAGATTTTTGGTCACGGCGGCGGGCGCGATGCCGCCGAGAAGCTGGATGTGCCCTTCCTGGGCGAGCTTCCGCTGGTGGCCGAGCAGCGGGCCAAGGCCGATCAGGGCTTGCCCGTGGTGGTCTACGCGCCGGATAGCGAGCAGGCGGCCAACTTCCGCAATATTGCCACTCGGCTGGTGGAGGTGTTGCGCGAGGTGAACCGGGGCGAAAAAGTCTCCGCCCCCGTCTAGTCCGGGGAGCCTGCCGCCATGTTCGTCCGAATCGTGGAAGGCTGCATTGCCTGCGGGGTGTGCGAGTCGCTTTGCCCCGAGGTGTTTACCGTGCTGGATACGGCGGTGGCGGATAACGCCGGCGTGCCGGGCCATGAGGCCGAGTGTCGCGATGCCGCAGCGGCCTGCCCGGTGAGTGTGATAAAACTGGAAGAATGAATGTATCGGGGGAGACGACCATGGCCAACCGACTTGCAAGTTCCAGCAGTGCCTATCTGCGCAGCGCAGCGCATCAGCCGATCGACTGGCACGAGTTCGGTGAAGAGGCCTTTGCCCTGGCCAAGTCGCAGGACAAACCCATCCTGCTGGATATAGGCGCGGTGTGGTGCCACTGGTGCCACGTCATCGACCGGGAATCCTACGAAAATGACGAGATTGCCGCGCTCGTCAACCAGCATTACATTGCCGTCAAGGTCGATCGCGATCAGCGTCCCGACGTGGATGCCCGCTACCAGCAGGTGGTGCAGTCCCTGACCGGCCAGGGCGGCTGGCCGCTGACTGCCTTCCTCACCCACGACGGACGGCTGATTTATGGCGGCACCTATTTTCCGCCCCAGGCCATGAAAAACCTGCTGAACCAGGTGTACCAGCTCTACCACGAGAAAAAGCAGGAGTTTTTTGGCGGCAACGAAACGCTGACCGATGAAAACATCCGCCGCATGGAGCAAGAAGCCCTGCTGGAGGCGCGCGGCGACATTCGCTACAACCCGGAGGAAGTCAAGGCCCTGGCCAACCAGTTCAGCAATATCGTGCTGGAGTCCGCCCGCCGGATGTTTGATGCTACCCACGGCGGCTTCGGCAGCCAGCCCAAGTTTCCCCATTTCAGCGCGCTGGAAGCCCTGATTCTGCGTGAACACCGCAACCCCAGCCCCGAGGTGCGGGAAATGATTGAAAAAACGCTGGCCCATATGGCCCGGGGAGGTATCTACGACCAGATTGCGGGCGGTTTCCATCGCTACTCGGTCGATGATCACTGGCATGTGCCGCATTTCGAGAAGATGGCCTACGACAACGCCGAGGCGCTGAAGGTTTACGCCCAGGCCTACCGGCTGACCGGTATCCCGCTGTACAAGGAAATCGCCGAAGGCATCGCCGCCTGGGTGGGCGAGTGGCTGTCCGATTCGAAGCGCGGCGGATTCTATGCTACCCAGGATGCCGACATCAACCTGGAGGACGACGGCGATCACTTCACCTGGAGCCCGCAGGAGGTGGCGGACATTCTGTCGCCCGAGGAGGCCCAGGTGGTTCGCCGCTACTACGACATTCATGACCGGGGCGACATGCACCATGCCGCCGGTCGCAACGTGCTTTACGTCAGCCGTTCCGTAACTGATATCGCGCATGAGCTTTCCCTGCCCGTGGCGGAGGTGGAGCGCCTGCTGGAATCGGGGAAGGCCAAGATGCTGGAAAAGCGCCGCCAACGCCCCATGCCCTTTATCGACGAGACCCTGTACGTGAATTGGAACGGCATGCAGATTGCGGCCTGGTTTGAGGCGGCGGATTTGCTGGGAAATCCCGATATGCGCGATTTTGCCGAGCGCAGCCTGAACCGCATGCTCGATGAGTTCTACCGGGCCGGTCAGCGGGTGTACCATACCACCGGCGTGGACGGCTTTCTGGAGGACTATGCCTGGCTGGCGCTGGCCTGCTTAAAGGGGTATTACGCCACCGGCAACGGGCGCTACCTGGAAGATGCCCGGGGCATGGCCAATCTCATGATCGCCCACTTCGAGGATTCCCGCCAGGGCGGCTTCTTCGATACCCGTCAGGAAGAAGCCGGCGCGCTGGCCCTGCTTAAAATCAAGCGCAAGCCTGCGGAAGACAGCCCCAGCTCCAGTGCCAACGGTATTGCCCTTCAAGTATTCGGCGCACTGGCTTATTTGCTGGATGAGGATGGCTATCGCGAATGCCTGGAGCGCGGCCTGGTGCAACTGATTAACCAGAACGGCCAGTATGGGCTATTTTGCAGCGCGCTCTCCATTGCCGGAGACCAGTATGCCCACCCACCGCTGAAAATCGAGTTGGCCGGCGACGTGCCGGAGCTGGCGATGGCGGCCCGCGCGGTGTTTTATCCCGGCAA
>CAYMIG010000001.1:112208-518416 GCA_964390635.1 uncultured Vampirovibrionales bacterium
GTGGTTTTCATAGCACTGTCCGGGGCCGGGCCGGTGGGTACCAGGCTGGTATTCTGTTGATCGCCTTGCAGCTGTCTCATTTGGCCGGAAAGCTGCATAATCTGCACGTTCAGGAAGAACACCAGCGCCACCAGAAGCCACAGGGCCACGGATTGGCCAATCAGCTGGCCCGGGTACTCCCGGCGCTCCACGTATTGACGGGGTTGCGGATCGTTTGCCAAGGGGTTCCTCCTCTCATCGACTTCAGGATGGGGGTTGCAGCGCGGCCATGATGCCAATTTGTTCCATGGTCAAGGCATGAGCGCCCAGCGATCGGGACAAAATGCTGATGCGCGCGTAATTTTCCACCAGCTCCAGATTGTAATAAGCCTCTTCAAGACTGCCTCCCACGGCAACCACCCCATGGTTGGCCAGCAGTACGGCCTGGTGCCCCTTCAGGGCCGTGGCCACGGCCTCGCCCAGTTCCGGGCTGCCGGGCGCTTGAAAAGCCACCAGCGGCACCTCTCCAATGGTTTGAAGGATCTCCGACATTAGTGGTTCCGTCAAGTCTTGGTGGGCCACAGCCAGGGCGGTGGCATGCGGGGCATGGGTGTGCACCACCGCGCGTACTCCGGGATGGGCCTCATAAATGGCCTGGTGCATGGGCAGCTCCGAGGACGGTTCCAGCCCGGCGTCGCTAACCACACGGTTGCCCGGCCAGATCATTACCAGGCGTTCGGGCATCACCTCTTTCATGCTGTAGCCCTTGGGCGTAATCCACAGCAGGTTGCCGTCCCGGGCGCTTACATTGCCGGAACGCGCCGGGGACAGTCCCGCGGCATGCAGACTGTTGCAGGTACGGGCCAGGCGTTTGGCCAGCGGATGAATCATGGCGGATCGCATGCCCCCATTATGCAACAAACCGATGCAAGCGGTTCCTATATGAATGTTTTTATGGCAAAATGCATCCATAAATCGGGCGGAAGGCCCCGGGGGGAGTTTTTCAAGGGTTTCAAATCGAAGAGGAGAAGGAACAGTGATTTCAGCCGTAACCGGGTTTGGATGCAGCCAGTCGGGCCAAACCGCCAAGTTTTCCGGCCGTTCGGGGGACGGGGATAAAATGGCTGCGGTGATGAACGCCAGCACGGCGCTGGACGTGGCCCGCACCCGGCTGGGCGATGCCCGTCAGCACTGGGCCAACGTGACGCCCGCCCAAAAAGCCGGCCTGAAGGGCACGGCGGGCCTCATTCTGCTGGCTATCGGCTCCGATAAAAAACTGCACAGCGCGGTGCGCACCGTAATCTTGCTGGTGGCCGCCGGCCTGGTGGGCACCGCGGCGCTCGATCTCTTCCGCATCCAGCGGCAAAAGCACCTTCTCAGCCGCAAGCTGGATCTCAACATCGACCCTGCTCTCGATCCGCTGGAGGCCATCAAGCGCCTGAAAAACCAGCTGGCCGATGAAGTGCGGCAGCTGAACCGGGAGATTACCGACCACAGCCCCCTGGAGCGCCGGGTGGAAAAAGAAATGCGCCTGCTGGAAATTGAAGTGGCTCAGCGCGAGCTGGAGCTGCGGGCTGCCCGCATCAAGGCCGGCCTGCCCGCCGAGGAGGCGGCGGTTGAAATCCGCTGAAGGCGTGATATCCAACCCTCAAAAGGGAGCCATGTGCAAGGCTCCCTTTTTTGTAGCGTTCGGCGCGTCTAGGCCAGGCGCACGGTCTCGCGCAGTTTTTGCAGGCGCACCCGGGCGGCGTGCAGGGTTTCCGGCTTCTTGCTGAAGCAGAAGCGGATGAACTTGTGCCCCAGCTCCGGGCGGCTGAAGAAGCTCGACCCCGGTACCACGGCCACGCCCACGTCTTTCACCAGGAAGTGGGTGAACTCCACGTCGGTGCGGTAGCCGAAGCTGGAAACATCGCTGAACACGTAGTAGGCGCCTTGCGGGCGGAAGTATTTGATGCCCACCTCGTCCAGGATGGTCAGCATGGTATTGCGTTTTTCGGTGTAGCTGGCGGACAGCTCGTCGTAGTAGCGCTGGGGCAGCTGCATGGCGGCAATGCCGGCCCGTTGCAGCGGGGCGGGGGCGCCCACGGTCAGGAAGTCGTGCATCTTGCGGATGGCGTTGGTCAGGTCTTCCGGCGCGATAATGGTGCCCACCCGCCAGCCGGTCACGCTGTAGGTCTTGGACAGGCCGTTGATGGTGACGGTCAGGTCTTTCATCCCGGGCAGCGAGGCCATGGCCACGTGCTTCACCCCGTCGTACAGGATGTGCTCGTAGATTTCGTCGGTAAAGGCCAGCACGTTCCACTTCTGGCACAGGGCGGCAATCATTTCCAGCTCTTCGCGGCTGAAGACCTTGCCGGTGGGGTTGTGGGGGGTGTTGATGATGATGGCGCGGGTTTTTTCGTTGAAGGCCCGGGCCAGCTCGTCCGGATCGAAGCGCCATTCCGGCGGGTGCAGGGTGACGTAGCGCGGCACGGCCCCGGCAATAATGGCGTCCGGGCCGTAGTTTTCGTAGTAGGGCTCAAACACGATGACTTCGTCGCCCGGGTTGATGGTGGCCAGCATGGTGGCGGCCATCGCCTCGGTGGCCCCGCAGGTGACGGTAATGTCGGTATCCGGGTTGATGTCGATGCCCAGGTAGGCGCCGGATTTTTCGGCGATGGCTTGCCGGAACTGGGGATCGCCCCAGGTCACGGCGTACTGGTTGATGTCGTCGTAAATGGCCTCGGTGGCGGCTTTTTTAAGCTCCTCCGGGCAGGGGAAATCGGGAAAGCCCTGGGCCAGGTTGATGGCCTCGTACTTTTTGGCCATCTGGCTCATCATCCGAATCACGGACTCGGTGAACAGGCTGGCTTTATCGGAAATGCGGTTGCGCGTAGGACTCATGCGTTGGGGACTCCGAACTCGGTAAAAACGTTCGCCTATTATAAGCCAAAGGTGAACGGTTGCCGCCTGGCAGTGTGGCCGCTCTCCGAAATCAGGCCCTGCAGCTCCCCGGCGCCCATGCTGGCGGATTCGTGGCTGCCATTCAAAAACGCGGGCCAGCTTAGCGCATCGCTGGGCCCCATGTCGCTGGCTCCCCAGGCCAGCAATTCCTGGGCTTCCCCGGCGGCGCCGGCATGCAGGGCCCAGGTGGTTTGCTGCACGGGCAGGGCATCCCCCGCAAACAGGCGGCAGAGGGCCTGCACTTTTCGCCGTTCCGCCAAATCCGGGGGCTTGAGGCCATGGACTTCCACCGGGCGGGCCAGCGGCTCCGGCACCAGACGTGAAAAAGCCCCGGGCTGCCTGCGTTGCAGCGTGGCCAACTGTTCCAGGTGCTCAATGCGCTGCTTTGAGGTTTCAAAATGCCCGTACCCCAGGGCGGCAATCACCGGAAGCTTCAGCGTCGCGGCTTGCGCCACGATGTCCTTCCAGGTTTTGGCCGGGGCCAGCCGGGGAGAAATTCGGCGCCGAACCGTGTCATCCAGCACGTAGGTATGCAGGCCGCCCAGCATGCGCAGCCCCTTGTCCTTCAGGAACTCCATCACGTAGCGCGGGCTGCGGTCGGACACAATGCGCAAAAACTCGATTTCATCCGGCGAAAACCCGATGAGCGGGGTCTCCGGGCGGCGCTCCCGGATGTGCTCCAGCAGCCGGCCCAGGGATTTCAGCAGGGTGGCGCTTTCCAGGCCGGGCAGGGTTAGCTCCGACCAGAAACCGCCCTGGGTCAGGAAGATCTGGTCCGCGTTGCGGGCGGCGGCCAGCTCCAGCCTTTCGTCAATGTCATCGATGGTCAGCGTGAAGGCGCCCCGGGCGCCGGCAGGGCGGGCATAGTCGTACAGGACGTTTTCCAGCTCGCACTGGTTGGTCAGAATAATGCTTTGCTGCACCGCAAAAGGCACCTCGTTGCTGCACTGGCGTTGGCGCAGCTCGTGGGCCGCCTCTTGCAAGCGACGCAAGTCGTCCTGGGCGGTCAGCGCCAACAGGCGGGCGGCGTCCCCGGCGGGCAGGGGGTGGCCGTCCAGCGTGCGCTGCAGGCAGTCGCGGGCGTTAAACCTGCGGGCTTCCGGTTTGTCTTCGGAGGGTACGGTGGGCAGCATACCGTCCATGATAAACCGGGCAAAAAAAAACGGCGATTTCGCAATCGCCGGTATCTCATCTCTCGTTTTAATTAAGGTTCCTCTCTCCTTAAAGCTGGTTTGGATATCCTGGCGGATAATAGGTGGAACCGGCGGTGCCGCTGTTGCCGCTGTTGCCTGTGGCAGGCAGCCATTGGCGAAGCAACTGGCTCATCGAGCCGGTGATGTCATTCATCAGGGATAGCATCTGGTACAGGGGGTTGGAGGGCGGGGTCTGCCTGACCGGAACCCCCGGCGCCACGGGGACGACCGGTACGGGAACAGGCACGGGGAAGGCCACGGCGGGTATGGCGGGTGTTCCGCCAATCATGCCGCCCCCGAACGGGTTGAACGGAAAGTTGATGGCACCCTGGCTGGGGAACGGGTTGAAGGGCGGGAAGATATTGCCGCCGTTCAGCACCGTGGCGCTGGCGTTCATGGAGCCGAGCAGGATGTTGGCGGCGCTGGGATTTTGCCATTGCAGGGGATTGAAGTTGCGGGGATCGAAGACCGAGTTGAACGGGTTGACGTTCTGGCTGAAAAAGTTGGTGAACAGCGTGATCTTGGTGGGATCCGGGTTGGCGCCCAGGTTCGGGATGAGGTTGCCGCTGCCGTCTGCCACCACCGGCGGGGTGATGATGAGGCCGGCGCCGAAGCTGGGGCTGTTGATTCGGTTGAGCAGGCCGTTGGTTCCGCTCAGGATGTCCGCCGCGTCGGGATGTTTGCCGAAAAAGTTGCTGCCCACCAGCCGAGCGGTCAGGGTGTTGGAGCGAACCGGGCGAATGCTGCCGGAAAAGCTGGTTACGCTGCCTGCCAGGTTGTCGGGATCCAGGAAATCGTTGCCCCGTCCGTCGAAGATGTTGCCGGTGCTGAAGCCGCTGTCGATATTGACGCTTTGTGGCCTGACCACGCCGGATCCGGCGGTGAGGCCGGGAACGGTGCCGAAACTTGTGAACGATACGGACATGGATCAAATCCTTGGTCGGGGGAGGAACAATGGGATGAATGGGATGAGTGATGAACCCTGGGAGGGGGGAGGGGGTTAAACTTTGGGTGAACCGGAAAGTCAGTGTGTTGAGGGGTGGAGATATGGTGTATATCTCAATAAAAAATACCAAGGATATAAAATTGCCATATATTATGATTTCGTTACAAAGCGCGGCCAACGGAGTTTCCCGCATCTGATCGAGTGCGATTCCGGCGGATCGTGACACAATATCAATATGAAGCACCTTTGGATAACCTGTGGCATCGTGGTGGCGGCAGCCGTCTGCCTGCTGGCACCCGCCACGGCCAAGCGGAAGGCGGAGCCCCCGGTGGTGATCCAGGTGAACCCGGCCCCCCCGGTGCAGGCCAATACGCTGCCGGTTACGGCTTACCCGCAAAGCCAGTCACCCCTGTCCGTGGACAGCATGGTGAACACCCAGGGCCATATGCGCTTTGAGCCTTACAACACCTTTCCGCGGGAGATGAACCTGTGGGGGCTGGAGGCCCGGCGCTTCCTGCGCAGCGATGCGGTCGTCTCCCCGGGCAAGGACGCCTTTGTCTATACCGAAGTGCTGTTTATGCCGCACGATCGCCAGACTATGTCCCGTTTGTTCCTGGTTCCGGTCGAGGAAATGCCCCCGGAAAACGTGCCGATGCTTCCCAGCGAACAGCTGCAGGCGCCCCCGCCTCCGCCGCCCGAGGCCCAGGCCGCGCGGTTCGATCCGGTTAAAACCTACAAGCACCGCCAGCAACTGGTCAGCGTGGGTTTCGACAAAGTAGCGCCCTACGATTTCCGGACCCTGACCGTGGTGGACTGGTCGGTTAGCGGTCAGAAGCTGCTGTTTAAGCAACGCAGCGGGGTGTTGCACGTGGGGCTGCGCACCTCCGACATTCTGGTGTACGACCGCTACCGCGGCACCGTCACCATCTATCCCGAGGTCAGCCGGGTCATCAAGCACTACTGGATGAACGTGGGCAACTTGCCCAATATCGAGAAGCTCTCCTGGGACATCCAGCCCCTGGGCTGGGACGTGGGCAGCGATGCCGCGGTGCTGCTGAAGGCCTGGGCCTACGACAAGAACGAAAAGAAGTTCCTGGGCGTCTGGCGCTATGATGTGGATGCCGAACGCACCGAGCTGGTGTCCTTGCAGGATCAGCCCGTGGCGGTGGCGGCCAACGGCCTGCTGGCCACCTACGTGCCCCCGCCCCCGGAGGCGGCCTCCGTGCGCCGGGAGCGCGAAAAGCAGGAGCGGCTGCGCCAGAAAAAACTGCGTCGCGAACAGCAG
Organism: uncultured Vampirovibrionales bacterium; assembly: GCA_964390635.1. Taxonomy (GTDB): domain Bacteria; phylum Cyanobacteriota; class Vampirovibrionia; order Vampirovibrionales; family Vampirovibrionaceae; genus CAYMIG01. The sequence goes on from CAYMIG010000001.1 coordinate 118,555, forward strand.
CAGGCCGCCGGCCCCGATCGCGACCGGGGTCTCTGAAGCTGGTACAATCGGGCGGTAAGCGTTCAACCGAAAGGTTCAACCATGGCCTCCGCCCGGCTCGTCTACGGCAAAAACAGCGTGAAAGCGGTGCTTGAGCGCAACCCCGAGCACGTCTACAAGATTTTCATGGCCGAGGGCCTGAAGCCCGACAAGCGCCTGCAGGCCATTCAAGAGGCCGCCCGCAGCCACCGCATCCCGGTGCAGTCCGTGCCCCGGCAAAAGCTGGACCAGATGATCCGGGGCAACGAGCCCAAGGGCGAGGAGCCGGTGACGCACCAGGGCGTGGTGGCCTCCGTGGCGCCCAAGCCGCTGTTCAGCCTGCCGGATCTTATGGCCCACTGCAAGGAAAAAATGGCGGCGGGCCAGCATCCCCGCTTGCTGATGCTGGACGGGGTGACCGATCCCCGCAACTTTGGGGCCATTCTGCGGGTGGTGGACGCCGCCGGCATTGACGGGGTGATCATTCCCAAGCACCACAGTGCGGGCTTCGGCCCGGCGGTATCTAAAACGGCCTCGGGCGCGGAAGAAACCGTGAATATTGCCGTGGTTTCCAATTTGAACAACGCCATTGCCCAGCTAAAGGAGGCCGGCTTCTGGATTGCCGGGGCGGCGGCGGATTCCAAGGCGGTCGATTATTACCTGCAAGACTACAAAATGCCCATGGTGCTGATTATGGGCAGCGAGGACAAGGGCCTGGCGGATCTCGTCCGCAAGAACTGCGACTTCCTGGTGCGCATCCCCATGCACGGAACGGTGGACTCCCTCAACGTGGCCGCCGCCGCAGCGGTGTTGCTGTTTGAGATGGTCAGGAAGTAGCCCGTCGGCAGGCTGCCCGGTTATTGGGGCGCTGCTTCGGCAGCCTCGGGGGGCGGGGCAACCTGGATGGAGTTCATCAGCACCTGGCGGAAGGCGATGGCCGCGTTCATGGGCATGGCAATCCGGGTGTGGGGCGGAATCTGCTTTTCGTTGAACTCGATTTCGAGCATGGTGCCCGGGTTGCTCTCCAGCTCGGAATAGTCCGGCACCATGGTGCGGAAATCGAAGTAGATAATGCCGTTGGGCCCCACACTCATGCGGACGTGATCGCAAAAGATGGGCTGTAACAGGTCTTTGGATGCCGGAACTTTGGTTTTTTCGCTCATAATAGGCTCTCTCTCTCCTGCTCCCGAAACGAGACTAAGACTATCTTACTAGGAAATGCCGGTTTGGGGCCAGCCAATCAGGTCAGCGCCACCATCAGCTTGAGGAACAGGCGGGTGACCGTGCGGCGGATGGAGTGGTGGATGGGAATCTGCTGGTCTTTCAGGCCCCGGTAGTAGCGTTCCAGGCGCAGCATCTGCTCGCTGAAGATGCCATACTGGTGCAGGACAACCTGCGATTCCTCCACCATGCGCTGCGCCAGGGCCGGGTTCTTGCAAATCTTGATGATGGCCCGCCCCAGCACCTGCGGGTTGCGGATGGGCACCCGCAGTCCGGTCTGCCCGTGAATGACCACTTCGTTGTACGAGGACAGATCCCCCACGATGACCGGCTTCTGGCAGGCCATCGCCTCGAACAGCGTTACCGGCATGCCGTCCGTGCTGGGCACGGAAACCACCACGTTGCTGAGGTTGTAGTACAGGGGCAGCGCTTCCATGGGTACTTCCTCCACCCAGCGCACGGCATGGGCCACGCCCAGGGTTTCGGCCAGCTGTTTCAGGGACGCCACGTATTCTTCCCGCTCCTGGGAGTTGCGAAAGGTGTCCTTCATAATGAACACGGCGTTGGGCACCTCTTCCAGCACGCGCGGGATGCTTTGCAGGATGGTTTCCTGGTTGTAGTGAGGCGTCATCTGGCGGGGGCTCAGCACCACGAAAGCGTCTTCCGGAATCCGCAGCCGCTCCCGCAGCGGGGTGGTGTCCAGCCCGGGCTGGAATAGCCTGGGATCGGTACCGATGGGAATCAGTTCCACCGGAATGATGCCAAGCGTCATGCGGTTGGCCAGGCGGTACAGGTCGTCGGAGACGGCGGTAATCATATCGCTCAGCTTCAGGGTAAGCACGTTCAGCAGGTGATCGCGCCACAGCTGGAAGGCATGCCGGTAGTTTCGCTGGGGCAGGTAGATATCGGAACCCAACAGGCTGACCACCAGGGGCTCATAGCCGGTATAGGCCGCCGACCATCCCCGCTGGTAGGCAAAAATGGCGTGCAGCACGTCTGGCTTCACGTCCTTGAGCACCTTGCGAATGGCCTTTCCCCGGGCCCGGATGACTGCCGTCTTGCGGGGATTCTTGTGGCCGGCCACCAGGTCGTCCCGGTTGGGCAGCTTGATGACGTTGGCCCCGTCAATGTGCCCGCCCTTGTCGCTCAGGCAGTACACGGTATGCCCGCGCTCGACGAAAAACCCTACCAGGCGCTGGACATGAATATTGGTTGCGTCTGCAACATAGCAGAGGGTAAGCGTTTGCGGCACGACTCTAATCTGCGACTATAAATCCCAAGCGTCATCATATCACGTTTGGGTACAATAGCCGGTAACGGCATGAGAAAGGGATTCCCCATGACCAACTACTGGCTGATGAAGACCGAACCCGGCGAGTTTTCCTTCGCCGACCTGGAGCGCGACGGCAAGACCGTGTGGGACGGGGTGCGCAACTTCCAGGCCCGCAACAACCTGAAGGCCATGAAAAAGGGCGATGCGGTGCTCATCTACCACAGCGTGACCGAAAAAGCGGTGGCCGGCATTGCCGAGGTGACCCGCGAGCACTACCCCGACCCCAAGGACAACCCCAAGGGCGACTGGGTGGTGGTGGACATCAAGCCGGTCAAGCGCCTCAAAACGCCGGTGCCTCTCGAAGCCATCAAGGCGGAGCCGGCGCTGGCCGAGATCCCGCTCATCCGGCAGTCCCGCCTGTCGGTCATGCCGCTGGACAAGGCCGCCTTCGACCGGCTGGTCAAGATGGGCTCCTAGCTTCCCCGGCGGTCAGGTATTGCGGAAAAAGGCGGCAAACAGCTTTTGGGTGAAGTACACGTCCACCTTGGAGGAAATCTCGCCCGGGGAGTGCATGCTGAAGATGGGCGCGCCGATATCGATGGTCAGCGCGTTGGTGTTGGCGCCGATCATGGGCCCGATGGTGGTGCCGCAGGAGACGTCCTGGTTGGTGCTCATGGTCTGGATGGGTACCCCGGCCCGGCGGGCGATGTCTTCCGCGATGGCCATGCCTTTGGCGGTGGTGGCGTAGTGGCCGTCGGAGTCCGCCTTGAGGGCCGGCCCAAAGCCGATGCGGGCGGCATTTTGCCGGTCGTGGTACCTGGCCTGGTGGGGCAGGAACCCATGGGCCACATCGGCGGAGAAAATAATGCTTCTGGAAAGGGCCCGCTCCCGATCCAGCACCAGGTCGCCGTTGCGGCGGTTTTTGACCCGCAGGATGTCGGCGGCCACGGTCTCTAGCCAGCGGCTGCGTGCGCCCCCGCGATCCAGGCTGCCGACTTCCTCGTTGTCAAAGAAGGCGGCAATGCTGGTTTTGGTGGGAGGCCCCTGCTCGGCGGCGTGAAACAAGGCATCCATGGCGGCAAAGCACATCAGCTTGTCGTCCTGGCCGGCACCTATCACCATGCTGCCGTCCATGCCGGTATCTTCCGGGGGGGTGGCGGGATACAGGAACATCTCGGCCCGCTCGGCCCGGGCCAGATCCAGCCCCTTGCCGCGCAGCAGGGCCTGCACGTGCTCACCCACCCCGCTGCCGTCGGCCCCGCTCTCAATGCCGGCGATGGGCGTCATGTCTTCCTCCGGCTTGATTTCGCGCGCCTTGTTGATGTCCCGGTTGAAGTGGATAGGCTCGCTGGCAATGGTAAGGGAGGGCTTGTCCAGGCGGAAAAAGGTTTGTCTTTGGGCCGGGTAGCGGGTCAGGCCGTCCAGGGTTGGCTTGCCGTCCTGGTCGGGGGTGGATTCGTAGATGCGTCCGGCAATGCCCAGGGGGCGATTGAACCAGTGCGTCCAGATGCCACCGCCCCGGGTCTTGGTGGCCAGGCGGGCAATGCCTTCGGCTTCCCGTAGGGGCTTGGGTTTCAGCTCTAGCTGGGGGCTGTCCATGTGAGCGCCCACAATGTTGAAGCCGCTGGTGGTTGGATTGTTCCGCCCAATCACAATCAGGGCCACCGATTCGTAATCGTTGTTCACGTAGAACTTGTCGCCCGGGCGGGCATGAAAGTCCGGGTTGCTGGGCAATGGTCGGAAGCCGCGCTTTTCGGCTTCCTCAATAATGGTTTTGGCCGTAAAGGGGGCGCACACCGATTGTCCCAGAAAGGCTTTATAGCGTTCACCCATGGCCCACACGGCTTCGCGCTCCCCCTCGGACAGCCTGGACAGGGGCGTCAAAACCGGCTCTGCCCCGAACCGGGGGGCGGCTGCCCGGAACGCGTCCGGGCCAGCGGGCGTCAATGCAGCCTTGCGCGCCACGGCTGGCCGCGCGGCGGAAAAATGGACGGAAAAATGGGCGGGCAGCACGTTCATTCCGGTGTTTCCCCCTTCGTTGAATCTTCGAGCCGGGCCATGAGTCTAGCCCAAAAGTGCCCGGTTGTACAGCCGCTAAGCCATCCAGAAGCTGGTGACGTAGTTGGTCAGGCGGCAGGCAATAAACGCGAAGGCCAACCCCCGGTGTACGGGGCGGGAAAGGGCCCTGCCCCGAAACAGGCTGGCGCCGCTGGCAATCAGCGCCACGTAAAGCAGCAGGGTTAGGGCGGAGACCGACACATGGAACAGCAGGAACTGGTGGCTAAAGGGCGTTTTCAGCCCTTCGGCCAACGTTTCTACCGCATGCCGGCTCCACTCAATGTAAAGCACCAGGCCCAGATCCATCACGAAGGCCAGGATCATCAGCGGCATATGCACCCGGGGCTGGTGGCGCTGGGCCAGGCCCAGGCCAATCAGGAGAAGCACGATTGTGGAAATGGCGACCAGCATTGGAAAGGACTGCCTGTTCAACTGCCTGGGTGAATTTTATCCCAACCGGGCCGGGGAGGGTATGGGCAGGGCGCATGCAAGGCGGCTGACAGCACCAGGGGCGCGGATTGCCCCGCAACAAAAGTTAATGGAACCGCAAATCCCGGCCTTGAGCCATTTTTCTATGCATGATCACAGTATTGTTCCCTCATTCCTTTACATCACCTTAGCGAGAAAAATTGGAGGACATTGTCATGTCTGGCATTTATTTTGGGGCCGTCTACGGCATCCAGGGCAGCACGGTAGAAGTGCAGCGCGCCATCGATACGTTGAAGGGCAAAGTCACCGACGGACGCTTCCGGTCCAGAATGGCTTCGTATGACGGCAACGCGGCGGCCATTATTGCCACCTCCGGGGATGTGGCGGATTTCGACCGGGCCGTTCGTGAACTGAAACCCAAGGATCTGAAAAGCGACGCCACCATTGTGGGCGGCATCAAGAACGCCCTGCTTGGTGCGCGCTACAGAAGCATTCCCGCTTCCGACATCAACGCCAACACCTCGGTGTAGGTGATCGCCTTTCCATAAAATGCCCACGGGCCGGGAGCATACGCTTCCGGCCTGTTTCGCAGCCTGGGAGCCGGACGATTAAACCAGCCGCCGCAAGGCGTTACCGCCGACGTTCAGCATTTTCTTGTGGCTCAGCAGCACCAGCAGGCCCTGGAACACCACGCTGAGGGCAATCAGGGGCAGCTTGATAATCTTGATGGGGATGTGGTTAGACACGCCCTGGATTTTTTTCAGCAATTTGCCCTGCCAGCGCGTGGAGTAGTGCAGCTTGACGTTGAACACGTGGTTCAGGAAGCCTGCCAGGCGGCCTTCTTCGGCCAGTTGCAGCTTGCGCCGGATGGCGCCCAGATTTTTGACCTTGGGGTGATCAACCAGCAGCTCTTCCAGCAGGCGGTTGTATTCGGCAATGATTTTGCGGCCATCACCGGGCGTGGCATTCTGGTAGGTGGTGTGGATGCTGGTGATTCGGGCCAGCGGGCCGTGGGTACGATCCAGCTTGCCTTCATCCACCAGCTTGCTGATGATTTTTTCGCCTTTGCGGGCAAAGTAGATGCTGGGTAAAATGCCCAGACCGCCGATGATCCAACCCAGGGGCGGGGCAAAAAAGCTGAGTCCGATGGCTGCCGGAATGCCGTACTGAAAGATCAAGCCCTTCAGGATCTGCTGGTTTTCGGCCACCTTAAGGTACTGGTGCAGCACCCGCAGGGTTTTGACCAGGCCAATTTTGACCGGCTCCCCGGCACTGGCGGGGCCTGCGCCAAATCGCACCCCGGAAACACGGCTGCCGGGAAGCGCTCCGGCAAAAGCGGGGGCCTGGGCATGGTATGGACGCTGCGAGGAGGATGGAATCAAGATAATAGCCTTGCTTGCAATGGAATGGTGCTGTTGTTCACCCTTTAAAAACAACTGAAGCCGATTTGGTGCTACCGAAAATAGCCATTCGGATTTTCCTCCGTTGGGCGCCGGTTTTGGCCCGAAATTCAAGTTTTTATCGGAAAAACCGATAAAACCAGTGAGGTGATCTGAGCAGTTTTTCTCGTCCCTTTCCTGGTTTGCCGTGAAGTCGAGGAAGGTGAAATGTCCGGAGCCCTTGCCAACTGCAAGAAATGCACAAAACTATTCCAAAAACGCTTGAGCGATCTTTGCCCCGAATGTATTAAGCGGGAAGACGAGCAGTTTACAACCCTTTACCGCACCTTGCAGGCCAGTGCCCCGCAGGGCGGAATGGACATCCAGGTGTTGTCCGGCCAGGTGGGCATCCCCGTGGAGGAAATTGAGCGATTCTATCTGGAAGGCCGGCTGAGTACGGCGGGCATTTACCTCAAGTTCCACTGCCTGAACTGCGGCATGATGATGTCTGAGCTGAACCGCCGGGGGCGTTTCTGCATTAATTGCAGCGAGGCGACCGCCTCGCAGGCCGGCGTGGCCGTGCGTTCCTTCCAGGAGCTGAACCGTGCCCAGGAGCGGGAGAAGCTTCGCCAGGAGTACCTGAACCTTTTGAAAAAGGACTCCCGGGCGGCCCGCCAGTTTGGGCGAAACCACCGGCTTATGTGAGCATGGGCCTGTTCCCCAATCCAGAATGGGGTAAGTATGCGACCATTTGAAAACGGCAATACGTTGGTAGAATACGGCATTATCGGCGCCCTGATTGCGGCGGTCTGCATCGGTGCGGTCATGTTTTTGGGGAACAACCTGGACAGCACCATGAAGCAAGTCAAGCGGGATTTTAACAAGAACGTCGAAGCGGCGGAAAGAGCGGAGCACACGCAGACCAGTGGAACCACCGGAAGCGCAAACCCCTAGGCTTGTGATCGTGTCTGGACTCGAAGGTGGTGATAGCGCATGGTTTTACGTTTGGGCCCGGGCGGATACAATGGTTATGTCCAGGCCGGGGAGCCGGCCATTGAAAAGAGGAGTTTCCCTTGGCCAGCGATAAAAACGGACCCCCCAGCCGCACCAGCGTGGCAGACCCCATCCACGGCCTGATTCATTTCGATCGCAACGATCCCACCCACAACCTGCTGCTGACGGTCATCAACAGCCGGGCTTTCCAGCGCCTGCGGCGCATCCGGCAGATGGGTCTCGCGGAGTTCGTGTTTCCCGGGGCCACCCACTCCCGCTTCGTGCACAGCATTGGCTCGGCCCACCTGATGATGAAGGCCATCGAGCACTTTGACCGCAACCCGGTCAGCCGCCGCTTTCTGGCCAGCCCATACCCGGGCACCGATATTCCCCTCAGCCGGCTGCTGCTGCTGGGCATTCTGATTCATGATATCGGCCACACCCCGCTGTCGCATACGCTGGAGGATATCCTGGACCTGAAAGATCAGGGCCTGCTGCATGATCAGTACTGGAACCGCAAGATTCTCACCGAGGACAAGGAGCTTCAGCGCATCTGGAAACGCTTTGGCTCCGATTTGCCCGAGGCCGTGCTGAACTTTATGGGCGATGGCGCCCCCAAGCATTACCTGGCGGCGCTGGTGTCCAGCCAGCTGGATATGGATCGCCTGGACTACCTGCAACGCGACAGCCACTTTCTGGGCGTGCAGTATGGCCGCATCGAGGCGGAGCGCATCATCACCAACCTGGAGCTGGCCAGCCTGCCCAACGGACAGCCGGTTCTAGCGGTTCGCGAGGAAGTGATCCCGGCCATTGAGCATTACCTGTTTGGCCGCCACCAGGCTTACAAAATGGCCCTGCACTCCCTGGATAAGGCCTCCGAGGCCCTGCTGAAGAAGGTGCTGCAGCGCTTCTTCTGGGCGCGCGAAAACGGCGTGGAAACCGGTGAGCCCGCCGAGGAGCTTTACCAATTGATGAAAGACGGCAAGCAGCTGACTACCGAGCAATACCTGCGCATGGATGACTGCTACCTGTGGGAAAGCCTGAATAAGTGGGCGCTCTATTCCCAGGACAAGCTTTTGTCGGATCTGGCCAACCGCATGCTCAAGCACAACTTGATGAAGTTTGTGGATCTGGTGAAATACGGCTTTGGCGGCCAGTCCTTCAGCGAACTGACCCCCGTGTACGAAGCCCTGCGCGCGCATTACGAAAAGCGCGGCCTGCCCATGGAATTTTGCTTCGACGAAACCATCGTGCAGCCCAAGCCACTGTACCAGGCGGGCGGCTCGCGCGAGCCCATCTATGTGCTCACCAACCGGGGCCGGGTGGCCGACCTCAGCGAGGTGTCCTCGCTTAACCTGACCGTCAAGCCCAAGGTGGGGCAAAAGCACCTGCTGTTCGTGTGGGATCGCGACGCCATGCTGTTTCTCATCGAGCAACTGGAGCAGCACCTGCCGGCGGCCAACTTCCAGTTCGACACCGACGCGCAGGAAGAAGGGTTGATTAGTCTATAAAGCTCTCAGGCCGTTGCTTCCATGGCGGCGTTTATTTTTTGGTAACGCATGCGCACAAGCCAAACGGCTACCAGCGCCTGGACGATGCCAGGCAACAATGCCGGCAGGGACGCATTGGCGTCGCTTACCGGGTGGAACCAAAAGCCCAAGCCCTGAACGCCAAGACCGGCAATGATGTTGGGCACAAGCAGGTACAAAATGCCCAGGTAAAACAAGGCGGCCAGCGTGGGTAAGCGCCCGCTGGGCTGCAGGGTGAAGTAATGGAAGAGGCATGCGTCCCGCACCAGAAACAGCAGACAGGAGAGGACAAACATCGGGTAGCCGAAAGTCAAGTCAAAGAGGGCCAGCACGCCGGCCACGACGGCCAGCAGAAAGGATACCGCCCACATCGGAATCCAGTGGGCCATCTTGTGCAGGTTTGCCTGATGCCAATAATGAAAGAGGGCGCGATAACGAGTGATGTTCAGGTTTTCCGCAAAAAAGCTGACATAGGTTGCGCAAACGGCAAGTACAAAAGCGACCGAGAGGGAGCCATTCCAGAACCACTGCCAGAAGCCAAAATTCGAGTGCATATCGGCCCGATTGGCCAGGCCGCCAATGTAAACCATGTAGAACAGGACAAAAGCCCCCCAGACGACCGGGGTATTCTGGAATTTGAGCGCATCCCGCATAAACCGGTAAATTGCCACCAGGGTCCAGGCAATGGCGAGTACCAGGGTGAGCATGAAAAAATAATCCGATTGCAGGCTCAGGCCCATCCAGCTGACCGTTGCATTAAATGACTCATAGCCGCGGTAAGTCTGCCTGGCAAATTCCGAACCGATTACGAGAAAGGGCCCGGAGAGCACCAGTCCCAAAATAAAGTAGGCGGCAACATGCATTTGCTCCCGTCTTAAGCGCATGCTGACAGGCACCATGCTGGTGAGCATGGCGAGCGCCTGGCAAAGGAGGCCACTGCCCAGCAAGGTGAAGGCCATCAACGACGGATCGTCATAGTTGCCATACCCTTCCGAAAACGCCATGTTGGCGGCGAAGTAATACAGTGCCAGCAGAATAAGGCCGCCGTACCAGGTGTAAAGGGTGCTGCCCAGCAACTTGCCGATGGTCAGCTGCCAGGGCGAAATTGAGGAAAGCCGCTGGTTGTCCCAGGTGTTTTCCTTCACTTCCTCTACCACGGCATGGGCTGCCTGGTAGCCGCCCCAGAGGAAAACCACAATGTAATAACCGTAATAGGCAAAGGATTTGACCGCGCTGAAAGGCTGGTACTCGTTGGTAATAAAAATGATGAAAGCGATGGCCAGGATGACCAGCGGCATGGCAAGGCGTCTTTGCAGGGAAAAACCCTGCCAGTAGTATTTCTGGATTTCGCTGTTGACCATCCGCATGTCAGCCTTCTTCCCGGGCATAATTCATATAAACATCCTGCCCGTCTTCAGTTTTGCCTGACGGCAAAACTGAAGACGGGCAGGCCTTGTTCCAGGCCCTCTTTCAGCAGGGCATACAGGGTTTCGGGGTTGCCTGTCACCTCGCAAAAAATCGTGTCTCCCTCTTGTTTTATCCCGGAAACCCCTTCCCGGCTTTTCAGGAAGTCGATACAGCCCTCGGCGCCATGCAGCACGCGGATTTCCACCGGATGCTGGCCCTGGGACGGGCCTTGCTGCGCTTGGCGGGTGGTGCAATGTTCCAAAATGCGTCCGTCTCTCAGCAACAGCATGCTGGTGCAGTAATCTTCAAGCTCGGTCAGGATATGTGAGGACACGATCAGCGTCATGCCTTGTTCCCGAAGCGATTGGAACAGTTTGGACAGGCTGGACCGGGCTTCGGGATCGAGCCCGGAGGCGGGTTCATCCAGCAGCAGCAAGGTGGGATCATGAATGATGGCCTGGGCAATGCCCAGGCGTTGACGCAGCCCCCTGGAAAGCGTGCCCGCCTTGGCATTCAAATAGTCCCCGATTTCCAGCCGCCGGGCGGTCGCTTTCACCTTGGCGCCGATTTCATCCCGGGGAATCTCGTGGATGCGGGCCGTGAACGTCAGGCATTGCTCGACGGTCAGGTTGTCGTAGAGACCGAAAAAGTCTGACAAGTAACCAATTTGGCGGTGAATCAGCCTGGGGTTTTCCAGGGTATCGATATTGTTAATGGTGACACTGCCTGAAAACGGCTCATCCAGCGCGGCCAGGCAACGCAGCAGGGTGGTTTTGCCGGCGCCGTTTGGCCCCACCAAAGCCGTAATGCTGCCGGGCTCAAGGTGAAAGGATACGCCCTTCAGCGCACGCTTGCCCGGATACTCGTAAACAACGTCCCTTACTTCAATCACGCCATTGAATCCCTTAAAACTCTATTCTAACATTCCCCCCGTTGGCTGACCATCAGAATAACAACCCATGGTGCAATTTTCCTGCAACAGGGGCAAATCGGCATTTTGTGCCGAAATCCCGGCGGGGAAATTGTCCTGGCCCGGTTTTTATCGCTTGCGGGTAATGCCCTGGGTCTCGGTGGTATTCTGCTCTTTGCCCAGCAGCTGGGTGATGGCTTTCTTGTACTCGTCGGGCGATTCGCTGTTGAGTTTGGCCCGGCGCACGTAGCGGTTTTTCTCCCCGAACAGGCGTTTCAGGGTGGATTCAAAACTGCTGGCGGTGCCTTCGGTCTGCACGTAGCCAAACATGTTCAGGCCCTGGTCCAGCAGTTCCTTTAAAATGCCAGCCGCGTCGTTGTTGTCGGTATCGCCAAAGGTATCCCCGTCGGTGTAATGGAAAACGTAGACGTTCCACTTGTCCAGCGGGTACTTGGTTTGTATCAGCTCGCGCACCTTTTCGTAGGCGGGGGTGAATTTGGTGCCGCCGCTCTTGGTGGTGGTGTAAAATTTGTCCTCGCTGGTAATATCGGCCTTGTCGTCGTGGATGATAAATTCCTCGGCCACGCCGTTGCCAAAGTCGTTGTCCTTGGGTACCTCCTTGCGCAGTTCGGCGTTGATTTTGCCGTACTGGTACTGGATGTAGGTGGAGAGGTAAAAGTTGGTGTCGCGGGCCATTTTTTTGCGCTTGGCGCTCATCGATCCGGAAGTGTCCAGGATGTAGATAATCACCGCGTTTTCCTTGGGGAAGGGCCGCTCGGTGTAGTCCTGGTAGCGGAAGTCTTTTTTCTGGAACTGCACGAAGCGGGGATCGAAGGTGGTGCCCTCGCTGGCCGCCTGGCGCTTCATGGCCTCCAAGAACGACCGGCGCAGGTGGATGTTGCCCGGCGTGCCGGTGCGGGAGATGCTGTCCCACACCACCTCGGTTTTCTGGATGTTGTTGGAGCCCCGGGGCTCGAAGTTGGGCAGCTCCAGATCTTTGCCGATCCAGCGGGCAATCTCGGCCCGGCTGATCTTGGGTATCCAGTCGTCCGGCTTCAGGTCGCCGGAGCCCTGGCCGGCCTGTTCGCCTTCACCAGGTTCTTCCCCATCGCCCGGCTCCCCTTCGCCGGGTTGGGGCGGGCCTTTCTTCCCGGGGCCCTGCCCCTTCTGTCCCTGGCCGGGCTGGGGCTGGCCGTCCTGGCCCACTTCGCCCACCTGATCGCCCTGCTGTCCCTCGCCCTGGCCCACGCCTTCGTTGCCGCCCCGCATAAAGCGCGGGGTGTCGATGTAGTCGCCGGGGATCTTCACCGATTTCCCGTCCTCGGTTACTTCAAACTCGCCGGGAGACTTGAACTGCTGTAAATCCTGGCGGGCCAGTTCCTTCAAAATCTCGAAGTAGCGCTCAAAATCCGGGTCGGTGGTCTGGGGGCCGTTGCCGAATTTCACCGTGTCCGCGGCCAGGGGTTTGAGGGCCGGGATGCCGCCCGCCAACGCGCTGGCGCCTGCCGGGCGTCCGGCCATGCGGGGCGCGGGGATGCGGGGTTTGGAGATGCCGGGGATGAGATGGATCATGGGCCTCGTCCTTTACGACAGGTTGCGCCGGGTAATGGAACGTCCGTCGGAGGTCAGCAGCAGGGCCCGTTTGCGGCCTTCGCCGTCGGTCTCCACGGTTTCCAGGTGCACCCGCCGGCCCCACAACTGGGCCACGCGGGTGAGCGTCTTGTCGGCGTAGTCTTTCTTCAGGTCCTCGTTATCGTAGATATGGCGCAGATACAGCTCTCCGTGACCCCGGAAGTTGCCGTTCACAATCTCGATGACCGGCTGGCCGGCATTCACGTACATGGCAATCAGCTTTTCCTTGATGTCCTCGTACTCCTGGCTGGAGATGTAGAGCTTGGTGCCCACTGCCTGCGGGTTGCTCTGGTTGCGAGGCGTCCAGCCCATGCCGTAACCGCCGGAACTTCCCGGGGTCTGCTTTTTGGGGTCGAAGGTATACATCAGCAAGGCTTCCACCATGTCCTTGGTCAGGTACTTGTTGATGAAGGTGGTGTCCTGTTCGGTCTGGCGGATGCGCAGCAGGTCTTTGCGCACCCGCTGGTCAATCTCCTGCGGCGTCAGTCCGGGTTCTGCCTGGTACTTCAGGTACAGGGCGTCTTCCAGCCCCTTGAAAATGGTATAACCCAGCTTGTAGGAATTGACCTTCACCGGGTTCAGCTTGAAGAGCCTGGCCGTCCAGCCGGCCTCCCGGGTGGTATTCTCCAGGTCCCAGAACCACGGGTTTTGCAGGTTCAGCTTCTCGTTCCACAGGCAGGCCCAGCCGTCGGCCATCACGGCGGTTTTTTGCACCGGCACCTGGGCGTAGCTTTCCTGGCGAATCATTTCCAGCACGTCCTTTTGCCAGGGGGCCAGCGTTTGCGAATGCTGGATGATGTAGGCCATCACATCCCGCTCCGGGTTTTGCGCCGAGGGTGGGGTGGCGCGATCCGTGGTGCGGGGCGGGCGGGAGGTATCGATCAGGTTGCGGATGGAGTGGGCCTTGTCGATGAACGACTCCACCGTCTCCTTGCCGTATTCGGCCTCCAGGTCCTTGATGCGCCGGGCGTGGGTGGCTATCATGTCCACGCTGCGACGGTCGGTGTGTTTGAAGTGCAGGTTGTTGCGGTAGAAGTCGCTGCGGGCGATGGCGTGAATCAGCAGGATTTTCCGGGCGTAATCGGGGGTGGCGTCCGAAAGATAGGCATGCACCGGGTCGTTGTTCACCACTACTTCCCGGATTTCCCGGATGCCGTGCATGACAATCGGCATCTTCATCTTGTAGTATTCCTGCCCCCACGACCAGTGCGGGTAGCGCTCCAGGTAGCCGTTGCGGGCGGCCATTTGCAGGTGGGTGTCCTCGGGCATCACGTACACGCTGACCTCATACGGATCCAGGCCCGCCACCCGGGCGCTGGCCGTCAAGTCCTTGCGCAGCTGGTTCAGCCGCACCAGGCTGTCCATGCCCTGCCCCTGGGCGTTCAGTGGGTCCAGCCGGTTGATGAGCACGGGGCGATCCAGCTTCAGGCCGAACCGGGGCCGCAGGCCGAAGGCGGGACGGGGGAAATCCCGGGATAATTCCTGGCTGGGTGCATCCCCGGTCCGGATTTTTGCCGGGGACTCCGGCGGGAGGCTGCGGAAGTTGGGCGCCTGCGGGCTGAAGGGCCGTACCTGCATCGTCCTACCTTTCTACAGGATGCCGCCGGGGGTGATCAGGTGCTCGATGGCTTCCCGGGCGGTGGCGTCGGTGTAGCGCGGGCCGTTTTCATCGGTGTACATCTTTTTCAGGTTTTCCATCACGCGCGCCATCGGGGCGTCTTCCAGCTGGTTTTTCATGTCCTCGAACATCATGTCGGCCAGCGCCTGCTTCAGGTTGGCATCCTCCTCCAGCAAATCCAGCGAGATGGCGGTGTCATCCAGCGTGTTCAGCTTGACCAGCAGGTTGTCGCGGTACTCGCGCACGGCGGTGTTGGCAACCGGGGCCTTCATCTTGGTTTCCACGCGGCGCAGGAATTTCTCGTCCGCCGAATCGGGATCTTTCTGCCAGCGCTGCAGGTTTTTGACGTACTTGTGGTAGTAGCTGCGCATCAGGTCGGTATCGTTCAGGAAGGTTTTCATCACGTCGTTCTGGATGTTCTGGGTCAGATCTTTAATGGCCAGTTGCAGCAGCTGGTGGTAGCGCTGCCAGTTCTTGCGATCCTGGAAGTCGTCCTTGTTCAGCTGTTCGCGGATGACCCGTACCACGGTGAACGGTGAAATGCTGCCGCCTTCCTCGCTTTGCGAGTGCACCAGCACGTCATCGAAGACGTTTTGCAGGAAGCGCGGGGAGACCCCGTACATGCCCTTGCCGTCGCGGATGGTTTCGCTCTGGGTAATCTGCGGGTCGATGCGGGTCAGAATCGCCCATTTGGCGGCCACATCCACGGCGTAGGGGGCCACCACCTTGCCCTGCTCCCGGGCCAGGCGCATAAAGCCCTTGTCGTAGATGCTGGCTTCCTTTTTGGGTTCCAGCAGGTAGGGCACCCGGAAGGATTTAGCCCGGTTGAAGAAGGCTTTCATCTTTTCGTCTTGCAGTTTTTCATCCAGCTCTTCCATGTTAGTTTTGCCGATGATGAGCATGTCGATGGGCAGCAGCGTCCCGTTTTTGGGTTTCACCAGCCGTTCCTGGCTGGCGGTCAAAATGTCGTAGAGGAATTCCCGCTGCAGCTTCAGCATTTCCTCAAAGTCCATGATCCCCCGGTTGGCAATGTTGAATTCGCCGCGATAGGCCTGCACCAGCGGGTGGTTGGGGTTGCCGTACATGGGCAGCTTGGAGTAGTCGATATCCCCGTTTAATTCGGTGGAATCCTGGTTCTTGGCGTCCTTGGGCATGTAGTTGCCAATGCCCACGCGCTTGGTTTCATCCAGAATCAGTCGGCGGGCTTCCACGTGCTTAAAGACCAGATCCATCAAGGTTTGGCCTTTTTCCAGCTTGATCTTGCCCTGCTTAATTTGCTCGGAGTAATATTCCAGCAGCTTTTCGCGAATCAGGTTGGAGGCCGGGGAAAGCCCTCCCTTCATCTGTAGCGTGTAGGGGGCCTTGCCGCCGGTTTGCTGAGTGAACTCGGCGTTCAGCTCCTTGAAGAACTCGCCGCGCGACGCTTCCGGAATCACCCGCAGGGGGTCGTCGTTCATGGGTTCTACGTAAAAGTACTTGCCGGTCTTGGGGTTCTTGTCGAGTTGCAGGTCTTTGCTGGTGGCCACTTCCTCGGGGATGTTGTTCCACTGCAAGGCGTAGAGCGCGCCCTCATTGGTGCGACTGTAGTTCTCCAGGCCGCGTTTCAGCACGGTGACGATGGTGGATTTCGCCGTGCCCACCGGGCCGTCCAGCCGGAAGTAGCGGTTGCGGGTATCGCCGCCCTGGGCGGCGGCTTTGAGGGCCTGCACCATCTGGTGCAAGGGTTGTTCCATGCCGCTGATGGCATTGGCGCCGTTGGCAGGGTTGGTAAAGAAGCTGTAGGAGTAAACACGATCACCGCTGGCGGTACGCATGGGGCTGCCATCGTCGCTGATGGCCTCCTTGCGGCCTTGCGCGGCAATCATGTCGTAAAGGCGCTGGTAGGCGTCCCGGGCAATGCGGGGCTGCTCGAACACCTTGTTCAGGTACTGGTCTCAGGTCAGCACTTCGTTTTCCTGGTTGAACTGCTCCACGGTAAGGGAGGTTCGGGCAATGGATTGGGCCTGTTTCAAGCGGGCGGAGGCGGCAAAATACACCATGGCCAGGCTGCCGGGCACGGCGGGTAGTGACTGGGCCGCGGGCGGGGCGGCGTGTTGCTCCGGGGCGGGTTGCGGCGCGGACGGCCCGGCGGATTGAAACTTCGGTGCGACGCTTGCCGGTTTGACCAGTTGTATCAGACTCATTCTTGTACTCCCAACAGATTCTTGCTTGGCTGTCCCAATAGAGGTGTGATCCCAAAAACACTGTAAAATCAGGCCTTGCGAACACGTCGCAGCCTGCGGCATCCCGCCTGAAGTTGATGAAACCCTGATGTCCTTTTGCTACCTGCGGCACCCAGCCGCTTCACTTCTCCCCCAATGCCTTGCATCCGTGCCGTCCCTCCGCACTCTACCGGGATGGCCTGGGACGCCTGTGAACTGCTTTTTCAGCGGATCCCATACGCAATGATTCAAACGTTGATAAAATACATTAAACAGTCATCGTCATCAAGTTAAGTTTTGTAAAAAAGATAGGAAGCATACCCTGAAAATGCCTTGATAAGCGTCAATGAGAACCCAGAAATTCAATAACCATTTAATTTTTTAAACAATTAGTTTAAACATTAATTCATCATAAATATTTGCGGAACGGGGCTGGAAGGCTGGCATAATAAAATCACACCCTTGACAAAACGAAAAAAACAGCCCGTGACAGGCGAAGTGCAGAGAGCCATTGTAAAGCAGGGGATCCGCGGATGATTGACCTGAACCGTTTGACCACCCAGGCCCAGGAGGCCTTTGTTGCCGCCCAGGACATCCTGAAGCGTTACGAGCAGAACCAGCTGGATGTTGAGCACGTCTTCCTGGCCCTGCTTGAGGATGAAAAGGGCCTGGCCCGCAAGATTTTCCAGAAGCTTGACGTGGATACCCGCACCCTGCGTGGGGATGTGGAAGCCGTGCTAGCCAAGCGCCCCCGGGCTAGCGTCAGCGCCATGGAAAACGGGCAGGTGTATGTGACGCCCCGGCTTTCCAAGCTGTTCGATATGGCCGATGACGAGGCCCAGCGGCTAAAGGATCAGTTCATCAGCACCGAACACCTGCTCATCGCCATGCTGGAAGTAGGCGGGGATGCCAGCGAAATCCTGCGCCGGCAAAACATTACCCGCAACAATATCTACGCGATTTTAAAGGACATCCGGGGTTCCAAAAAGGTAGACAGCCAGAATGCCGAAGACAACTACCAGGCCCTTGAAAAATACGGACGCGACCTCACCGAGGTGGCCCGCCAGGGTAAGCTGGATCCGGTGATTGGCCGGCAGGAGGAGATCCGCCGGGTGGTGCAGGTGCTTAGCCGCCGCACCAAGAATAA
Organism: uncultured Vampirovibrionales bacterium; assembly: GCA_964390635.1. GTDB lineage: Bacteria > Cyanobacteriota > Vampirovibrionia > Vampirovibrionales > Vampirovibrionaceae > CAYMIG01. The sequence goes on from CAYMIG010000001.1 coordinate 136,370, forward strand.
CCCGGTGCTCATTGGCGAGCCCGGGGTGGGCAAAACCGCCATTGTAGAAGGGCTTGCCCTGCGCATCGTCAACGGCGACGTGCCGGAAAGCCTGAAAAATCGCAAGCTGATTTCCCTCGATATGGGCGCCCTGATTGCCGGGGCCAAGTACCGCGGGGAGTTTGAGGAACGCCTGAAGGCCGTGCTGAAGGAAGTGCAGGCCGCCGAGGGCGAGATTATCCTGTTTATCGACGAATTGCACACCGTGGTGGGCGCGGGTGCCACCGACGGGGCCATGGATGCCGGCAACCTGCTCAAGCCGCTGCTGGCGCGGGGCGAGCTGCACTGCATCGGGGCCACTACCATCAACGAATACCGCAAGTACATTGAAAAAGACGCCGCCCTGGAGCGCCGCTTCCAGCCGGTGCTGGTGGATGAGCCCTCCGTGGAGGAGACCATCAGCATTCTGCGGGGCCTGAAGGAGCGTTACGAGGTGCACCACGGGGTGCGCATTAAGGACAGCGCCATCATTGCGGCGGCAACGCTTTCGCACCGCTACATCAGCGACCGCTTCCTGCCGGATAAGGCCATCGATCTCATTGACGAAGCGGCGTCCAAAATCCGCATGGAAATTGACAGCATGCCGCAAGAGCTGGATGAAATCTCCCGACAGCTCATCCAGCTGGAAATCGAGCAGGAGGCCCTGAAAAAAGAGACCGACGACGCCTCCCGCGACCGCCTGGGCAAGCTGGAATTTGAGATTACCGACCTGCGCCGGCAAAAAGAGGAGCTGGAAACCCGCTGGAAACGGGAGAAGGAAGAAATCCAGATTGTGCAGCGCCTGAAGGAAGACATTGAAAAAACCAAGGTGGAAATTGACCAGGCGGAGCGGGACGCCGACCTGGGCCGCGCCGCCGAGCTGAAATACGGGCGCCTGCCGGAACTCCAGCGCCAGCTGGCCGAGGAGGAAAGCAAGCTGGGTGATGGCCGCAAAAAAGAGGGCGGCATCATGCTGAAAGAAGAGATTGATGAGGAAGACATTGCCGAGGTCATTAGCCGCTGGACGGGCATTCCGGTGTCCAAGCTGGTGGAAAGCGAGATTGACAAACTGCTGCGTATGGAAGACTTCCTGCACCAGCGCCTGATTGGCCAGGAACGCGCGGTGGAGGTGGTTTCTGAGGCCGTTCGTCGAGCCCGGGCCGGGCTGAAAGACCCCAACCGTCCCATTGGCACCTTCTTGTTCCTGGGGCCGACCGGCGTGGGCAAGACGGAACTGACCAAGGCGCTGGCCGAATACCTGTTTAACGATGAAAATGCCGTGGTGCGCATCGATATGTCGGAGTACATGGAAAAACATGCCGTGGCCCGCTTAATTGGTGCTCCGCCTGGTTATGTGGGTTACGAGGAAGGCGGCCAACTGACCGAGGCCGTGCGCCGCAAACCTTACAGCGTGGTACTTTTTGATGAAGTGGAAAAAGCGCACCCCGACGTATTCAACGTGTTGCTGCAAATGATGGATGATGGCCGCCTGACCGATGCCAAGGGTCGCACCGTGGATTTCAAGAACACCGTGATTATCCTGACCAGCAACATTGGCAGCCCCATTATATTAGAGGCCCGCGTGCGTGGCGCCGTGGACGGCATGACCGACGAGCAGGTGCAGGACAAGGTGATGGAGCAGGTACGGGGGCACTTCCGCCCGGAATTTATCAACCGGCTTGATGACATCGTGTTTTTCGAGGCATTGCGCCCGGAAGATTTGCGCCAAATTGTCGACATCCAGCTGGGCAAGTTGCGGCAAATTCTGGCCCAGCGCAATATCACCATCGAACTGACCGCCGATGCCAAGGAGATGCTGGGCACCCTGGGGTACGATCCGGTGTATGGCGCGCGACCCCTGAAGCGTGTGATTCGCAAGTACATCGAAAACCCGCTTTCGGGACTGCTGCTGAAAGGCGAGTTTCGCGACGGCGATCACGTTCTGACGGAAGTGGATCCCGATCATCCCGACCAGCTCAAATTTAGCCGCGTTGAAGGCTCGACCCGCACCATTGAAAGCAGTGGGCATGCCAGGGCCGGGCGGACGCCGTCATGATTGAATTAACCCGCCTGAACGGCAGCGTGTATTTTCTCAACCCTGATCTCATCATGACCGTGGAGGCCACGCCCGATACCATTATTACCCTCACCAACGGCGAAAAGCTGATGGTGAAGGAAAGCACCCGCCAGGTCATCGAGCGGTTCGCGGCATTTAAGCGCACGGTGTTTCACCCCGAGGCCTGAGGCTTAGAGTTTCACGCTCACGCCCGGCTTTGCTTGCTCACGGGCCTGAATGACTTGTTGGCCCGCCTCAAACAATTCACCCAGGGCGGCCTGCATTTGGGTATTTATGTGGCCGGCGTTCCAGTCACCCGATGAACCCAGGTCGAAAGGCCCGATTTCGGGAATCTCCCCAGAAAGCCTGAAGCCGCTTTCATGAGGCTGCGGGGAGCCATAATGGGCGGTTGCGCGGGGATCGCTGGGGCGTATCCAGTGTTCGACGGTCGTCGAAAATTTATAGGCGCATATTTGGAAGACGGGAAATTTTTTCGGTTGTACCCATTTGTGCAGCTGGCCAATCAGGCTGTCTGCCTCGGGGTACACCCGTTCCATTTCGTAAAGGGTGTACTTGGTTGTGTATCGGCTGCTGGTGGGGGTTTTGGTGAATTTTCCGGAGGGTACCGCACGTAAACGGTAATGATTGTTGGAGGGCGTGGTGATGATGAGGGTATCGGCTAGGGGCTCGCCGTTTTTGGCGGTTGCCGGGCTGGCTTCCGGTAGCAAGGGAGGCGTTTCTCCCTTTTTTATCGCGGTCGCTTTCCCCAGCAACCCGTCCCGCAGTTGAGGGAACGTCTCAGTTGCCAGGGCCGTTAAACTGCGCTGCAGCCCGGTATCTATCGCGCCAAAAAATAGCGGGGAACGTTGTTTAAGGGTCGCCTTGGGCATTCCGGGCACGTTGTTTATGACCGGAGCCGGTAGAGAACTGAAGGTAATGTGCATAATTCCTCCCCTTGTTGCAGAAGCCGCTCCACGAGGAAACTACAGGTAAACCAGTAGCCATCAGGCTACTATAAAGGCAACCCCTCTGCAAATTGGGCACTCAGCGAAGCAGGTCGGGACGCAGCCGGCGGGTTTTTTCCATGGCCTGCTGCTTGCGCCACTTCTCGATTTCGGCATGGTTGCCGGAAAGCAGCACGTCTGGCACTTTCAGTCCTTTGTACTCCGCCGGGCGGGTGTAGTGGGGATAATCCAGCAGCCCGTTGTAAAAGGAGTCGGCCTCGACCGAGCTGAACTTTTGGACCGCCCCCGGAATCAGCCGGGTTACGGCATCCACGATGCACAGGGCGGGAAGCTCGCCCCCGGTCAGCACGAAATCTCCCAGGCTGACTTCCTCGATGCCCGGGATGAGGGTCATCAGGCGTTCGTCAAACCCTTCATAATGCCCGCACAGAATCACTACCTGCCTGCAGTCGGTCAGCTCGCGGGCAAAACCGTGGTTGAACACTCGCCCGGCGGGCGAGGTCAGCAGCACCCGGGAAGGCTCCTCCAGCGGCAGCAGGCTTTGGAAGGCGTCATCTACCGGCTGGCAGGCCAGTACCATGCCGCTGCCCCCGCCATAGGGCGACTCATCGACCTTGCGGTGCGGATCGGTGCTGAAGTCGCGGATGTTCACCGCCTCCACCGCCACCACGCCGGCCTCTTGTGCCCGCCCGATGATGCTGGCGGAAGCGTAGGCCTGGATGATATCGGGAAACAGGGTTAAAATGCTGAATTTCATAGGGGGAGGGTCTTTCGGGGAGCGTCTGCTTTGCGCGCAGAGGGTCGTGCTATTCCCGCAGCCGGGTGTCCGTGACGGCTTCGGGCGGGGAGGCCAGGAAGTCGGCCAGCAGATCGACTGCCACGAAGCCGTTCTTGGGATCTACTTCCGGGAAGAAGGGGTCGATAAAGGGAATCACGGCGGTTTCGCCGGTCGCCTCAACACGAATTTCCAGGAAGTCCGAGCCGCCCGAAGACAGCAGATCCTGAACCAACCCGATGGGACGGCGGGTATTGCGGTCCAGGACAGCCAATCCAATCACCTCATGGGCCCAGTACTCGCCTTCTTCCGGCGCGGGGAGCGCGTCGAAATCGGCATAGAGCAGCTGCCCCACCAGGGGTTCAGCTTTTGTGCGGCTGTCCAGGCCCTTGAATCGAATCAATACCAGGTTGCCCTGCTTCTTGCTGGCGGCAACCGGCATGCATTCCCCGGCAGCCACTGGTTTGGCCTCGTCAACCAGGTAGACATGCTTTAGTTGGCCAATCCAGGAGGGCTCATCGCTGGCAGGCCGAACCTTCAGGTCGCCTCGAAGGCCATGACAGCCCACGATTTTCCCGATCCGAACCCTTTCGCCGGTCATGGCTACATCCCGCGGATGCTTTTGACGACTCCGTCTTCCACAATCATCTCGGCGTTCATCATTTTTTCATAGATGTTGTCGCCGGGGCGAATATCCACAAAGCTTTCCAGCAGGCCGGTCACTACGAACTGCCCGTTTTCAACCTTGTCCAGGTTTCCAAGCTCCTGGGATACCTGCATTTTCAACGAGGCCAGCTGGCTGCGACGCTGCTGGGCTTCCTGGTTCAGTTGTTGCAGTTGCTTCTGCACGTTTTGGCCTTGCTGGGCCACTTTTTCCAGCTGTTGCAGGGAGTGCTGGTACTGCGCCTCCAGTTGCTGCAGCTGGGTGTCGATGAGCTTCAGCTCGTTGTTGAGCTCGCCTTGGGCGCGCTCCCGAAACTTGTCGGTTACCAGCGTTTTCACGGTGACCTGGCGCTTCAACTGCACGCTCTCCAGCTGGATTCCGCTCTGGGTCGGTCCCGATTCGGTTTGGGTGCTCATAATGCCTCTTTTCCCTATGACTTGCAATGTCCTGATTTTACCAGAAGCCCCGGCTTGTGGTCAGGCGGAGCCGCCGGCCATTAAGATTTGTGACTGCATGCGGGCGGTGATGGCGGCGTCTTCTTGCAGAAGGCGGCTGGCGGCGATGGCTGCCTCATCCGCGGTGGGACGCCCAGCAATCTGCCATGCTTCCCCGTAGCGGTGTTTCAAGACCGCCTGCACTTCGCCAATGCGCTTCTGGGCGTATTCCGACAGGGGGGTGTCGGTTTGCGAGGCCAGGGCGGCGGCAATACCCAGCCCCTCCCCCAGCAGGGCGTCATGCTGGACGATGCGCCCGGTGCCCTGCCCCAGCGGGGAATAGCCCGCCGAACGGCTGACGAAACCCAGGTTTTCCAGGTGGGGAAAGCCGGGCAGGGCGACTTCCAGCCCGATGTTAAAGACCGGCTTGGGAAGTTCCTCCCCCGGGAATTTGCGCCACAGCTGGGTGCCGCGCAGATCCAGCCAGTAGCTGAAGGTGGCCACCGCCAGCCCCGGTTCCACACCGCCCCGAATGGTATCGATGGCGGTCATGGGTTTGCGGGACAGCAAGTTCAGGGTTTGGCGCACGTACATCTCCTGGGGTGGAATCACGCTGGCCCGCTCAAAGCCGCCTGCCTCCCGCAGGTACCGCTCGAAGGCGGCCATCTCCTCCATCAACCCCCCGGGAATAGGCCCGCCCTGCGAGAGCGCCAGCAGGTCATCAAAGTGCAGGTCCAGCTTTTGGGGGCGCGCCACCAGCCCATTAAAGCCCAGGCTGCCGTCCTCCAGGCGGGAGATGTTGGCCCCGTCAATGAAAATGGCCGCGTCGGCATAATCATCCACCCGCCCATGCCTCCAGCGGTAGAAATCGATGCCGATGAGCGGGTTCAGGATGTCCAGGTAGTCCATATCATCCGGGGCATAGGTGGGGCGGGTCAGGTATTCCTGCCGGCGCTCCGGGGTGTGGTACTTAAGGGCCGTTTCCAGCAACGTTTTGGCCTCCGGCTTTTGCCGCAGGGCTTCTTCAAAGGCCTGAAGTGCCCGGTAATCCACGCCGCTGATTCGAAAAACCGGCGAAATGCCCAGAAAGTTTTCCTCCGGGCCCAGGATTTCGCCCAGTCCCATCATGTATGGCACGCCCAGCGGGCGCGTCAGGTCGGCATCGGGGGTGGCGTCAATGACCACGGTGGGCTCCAGTTGAAACTCCTCGTCCGCGGTGTGACAGTTCACCACGGCGGGATAACCTTCCTCATCGGTTTCCACCACGGCTTCCACCCCGCTAAACAGTGTAATGCCGGCCTCCCTCAGCATTTCGTGCAGCACGGCATCGGCCCGTGGCGGATTGAGGGCCACCCGTACCACGCCGACGCGTTTCAGGAACTCACCGAAGAGGCCCGTGGCGAACTCGGGGGTGATGTCCATATAGCTGAGCCCGCCCCGTACAGAAAGCCCCCCTAGCCTGCCCGTGCTTCGCCTGATGACGGCCACCGAGGCGCCGGCCCTGGCAGCCGACACGGCGGTCAGAAGGCTTTCCACCTCGTCACCGGCAACCAGCACGTCAAAGCGGGTGTTCATCCTTGTTGTTGGCCAGCCTGCTCCGGTTGGCGCTGCTTTTGCAGCACCTCGTCAATCTCCAGCAACGGCGGCCCGCTCTGGATTTCCAGCTCGCCCCAGTACCCGGCCAGGTAGTACCAGTCCCCGACCCGGTAAAAGTAGTCGATGGCGCCGTAGTCCACACTGCCGGAGGCCGGGTCGATGTAGGGCTGAATGCGGCTGGTCCAGCGAATCTGCTCCATGTTGGGGAAGAAGATGCGTCCGCGGCGGTAGGTGTATTCGTACTCGCTGTCTTCCGGCGGGGCGGTGTAGTAGGGATACTTCTGGTTGACGGCGAATTCCATGGGGAATTCCACGAAGCTCATGGTGGTTTTCAGGTTCAGCACGAAGCTTTCTTCCAGCACCACCTGGTCGAACCCGCCCGGGAATTCGGTATAGTGAATCCGATCCTGGGCTTGCCCCTCTTCGCCGGGATGCTGTTCGGGTTGTTCGGACATAAATCAAGCCACCTCGCCACCGGTATAACAGATTCGATTATACCGCAGCGCGGGCACTTCCGACATCCGACATCAACTGTATGTTTTGAGGGTGAAGTACTTGTAAAACAGCATTCCCACCAGCCCAATGCCCGGGATGGCGAAGACGTAGTCGGCCATGCTGGGCTTCAGCAGTTTGGGCATGTAGCGGGAATACATGTCGCCCGAGCCGTTGATATCCAGCCAGGTGAGCCATGCGAATACCATCAGGCCCATCAGGCCCAGGAAAAACAGCCCCATGCCCCCCTCTTCCTCTTCCATCTTCTGCCTTATCAGCGCCCCGCCCAGAAAGGTGGCCAGCACCAGCAGGCTGGGCATCATCCAGAAGTCCTGGTAAAACGTGGTGGAGGCAAGGGCGTAAGCGGCCCAGTTGAGCAGGATGACCAGGGCCACCGGCAACAGGGTAAAATAGCCCAGCAAAAACAATGAATTTACCAGTTTTTCAAACAGGTTGGGCTCGTCGGAAGCGTCCTTTTCCCGAAGAGCCGCAGATGGTCTGTACACCGCGGTTCACTCCTTTGGCTTGCACTCGCGATTGAATTGCCGCTTGAAAATCAAGTTGCGACTATTATAAATTGCCAGTCTGAACTCCAAGGATTCTCCCGTACAGTACCCCGCTGCCACCCGTCTTAATCCCTTTTTTAAGGAAGCTGAAGGAACCTCGCATGTTTCGATCCGGGTTTGTCGCCATTCTGGGCCGTCCCAACGTCGGCAAATCCACCCTGCTCAACCAGCTGGTGGGGCAGAAAATTGCCATCACCAGCCCGGTGGCCCAAACCACGCGCCATCGCATCAAGGGGGTCGTCACCACTCCCAAGGGGCAGGCCGTTTTTCTGGATACCCCTGGCTTCTCCAAGCCCTTGGACAAGCTGGGCAACTTTCTGACCGATGAAAGCCTGGCCGCCCTTGGCGAAGCGGATCTCTTCGTGCTGGTGGTGGAAGCCGACCAGCCCCCCGGCAAGGGCGATCAGTGGGTGGCCGAAAAAATCCGTGAAACGGGAAAGTTTGTGCTGCTGGTGCTGAACAAGGCCGATCTCATGAAAAACCGCGCAACCCGGCTGGAGGAACACCGCAAGCTCTACGGCGACTTATTCAATGATTATGAGAATTTCCGCATGATGACCGTTTCCGCCAAAACGGGCCGGAACCTGAAGGATCTGGTCGACATGATCGTGCGCAAGCTGCCCGCCGGGCCCAGGTATTACCCCGAGGATGCCGTGACCGACCAGCGCATGCGCGAGATTACCGCCGAGATCATCCGGGAAAAAGTATTGCTGAACACCCGGGAGGAAATTCCCCACAGTGTGGCGGTGGGCATTGAGCGCTTTGACGAAACCGATCCTTCCATTACCCGCATTGAAGCCACCCTGTACGTGGATCAGAAGTCGCAAAAGGGCATTATCATCGGCAAAGACGCCCTGATGATCAAGACCATCGGTATGCAGGCCCGCCACGACATCGAAAAAATGGTGGAAAACAAGGTGTTCCTGGCCCTCAACGTGAAGGTTCGGGAAAACTGGCGCAAGGATCCCGACTTCCTCAAGTCTTTAGGCCTGGCCCCGCCGGGCTGAAGCATCCGACCCTCCCTTCACCCGAACCGAAAGGATTCGCTTATGACACGACACGCCATCCCCCTGCTGCTCGCCGCCATCCTGATAGCCGCCCCCATGGGCTCTCCTGCCCAGACCATGGCCCCCGTCATGGGTGCGGGCTCCGTGGCCATCGACTTGCCCGACAGCAGCGCCCAATCCGTGACCCTCGATATCGTCAAGGGGCGCTTTGCCGACTACTCCGTGGGCCGCATCACTCTCACTGGGCAGGGCATCGACTTTCGCAACGGCACCCTGCAAGGGCTAAAGGCCGACGTGCTGGACGGCGATTTCGACAACCTGCCGGTGAACAAGCTCTCCATCAACGCGCCGGCCTTCTCCTTCAACACCATGGAGCTGCTGAACAACCGTACCTTCCTGCTGAACCAGCCGGTCAGCGCGGCGGTAAACGTGGTGATTTCCGAGGGCAACCTGAACCGCTTCATCGCCAGCCCCAAGACGCTGGGCAAAATCGAAAAGGCCATCGAGAAAAAGACCGGCGGCATGCGCCTTTTGACCTTCTCTAATCCCAACCTCAAGCTGATGGCGGGCAACAAGCTAAAGCTGACCGTCAACGGCATTTTCGCCCAGGGCATGGCCATCCCCATGGAGATGACCGGCAACCTGGGCTTACAGGCCGGCCAGCTGAGGCTGAGCAACCTGACCCTGATGTCCAACGGCACCCAGATTCCCCTGCCCGTGAACGTGGCCGACGTGTTTGAGGACCGGCTGAACGAGATGATCGACTTCAAAAAGCTGGGCAAAAATGCCATGGTCATCCAGGGCGAAAGCCTGAAAGTGACCGGGGGCAACCTGGTGATTGACGGTCATGCCACGTTGACCCGGCTAAAGTTCGGCTAATGACCCAGCACACCTTGTCAGGCAGCGGATTGTTCGAGCCCGGGCGCACCGGCCTGCGGCTGGAGGATTACGACTACCCGCTGCCCGAGGATCTGATTGCCCGTTACCCGCTGGACAGGCGCGATCAGTCCCGCATGCTCATTATGGAACGCCAGGGCGGGGCCTTGTCGCATGGGCATTTTTACGAGCTGCCGGAATACCTGCAGGCGGGCGATCTGGTGGTGCTGAACAACACCAAGGTGTTGCCCGCGCGCTTTTACGGCAACCGCCGGGGCTTCACCGGGCGGGTGGAAGTGCTGCTGCTGCATCCCTCGTCGGGCGATGAGACGGTGTGGTCGGCCCTGATGAAGCCGGCCCGCAAGCTGGGCGGGGGTACCATCGTGGAGCTTCCCGGCACCGACGCGGTGATGGAAGTGCTGGAAGTTGGCGAGCGCGGCTGCTGCCAGGTAAAAATCCATCCCGCCGAGCATGGCGACGTTCCCACACTGATGGAGCGGGTGGGGCGCATGCCCATTCCTCCCTACCTGCGCCGGGAGGCCGAGGAAAGCGATAAAGACCGTTACCAGACGGTATTCTCCCGGGTTCCTGGCGCCCAGGCGGCCCCTACGGCGGGCTTGCATTTTACCCCGCAGGTACTGGAGCGCCTGAAGGCCAAGGGCGTGGAAATTGCCGAAGTCACGCTGGCCGTCAGCGCGGGCACTTTTCGCACCGTGGAGGTGGAGGACATCGCCGAGCACCGCATGGATCCCGAATACTACACCGTCCCCCCACAGACCGTGGAGGCCGTGCAAGCCGCCAAAGCCCGGGGGGGGCGGGTGGTGGCCATCGGCACCACGGTGTGCAAAACCCTGGAAAGCGCCGCATGCTCTCCGGGCCGCATCCAGGCGGGCTCCGACTGGAGCCGGCTTTTTATCTACCCGGGCTTCCGGTTTCAGGTTATCGACGTCCTGCTCACCAACTTTCACTTGCCCAAGTCCACCCTGCTGATGCTGGTCAGCGCCTTTTCCTCCCGGGAGCATCTGGCCCGAGCCTACCAGGCGGCGCTGGAAGAGCGCTACCGGTTTTTCAGCTACGGCGACTGCATGCTAGTTGTGTAGCCGGATACCCACCTGGATCAGCCAGGAGACCACCGACAGGTAGATCAAAAAGGTCAGGATGTCGCTGAGCGTGGTGATGAAGGGGCCACCCATGCCGGCGGGATCCACCTTGAAAAAGCGTTTGACCGCGTAGGGAATGGTCATGCCCAGCACTGCCGAGGTGCACAGCGAAATGATAATCCAGCAGAACAGCAGCAGGCTGAGCGGCAGGATGTGGTAAAGCATATACGAGACAAAACCCACGCAGGCGGCAAAGAACAGGCCGGTCAACAGGGCTACTTTAAACTCCCGCAGCAGTTTTTCCCGGAAGTTTTCGTCGTTAATCAGGCCCTGACTAAGGCCACGCACCGTAATAGTATCGCTTTGGGTGCCCATGTTGCCGGATAGCCCGGTGAGGGTGGGCATAAAGGCGATGGCAATGGCCGCCGCCGAAACGGTTCCCGAGAAATGGGCGATAATGGTGGAACCGATGAGCTGTCCCACCATGGTGATGGACAGCCAGGGAAAGCGGGCCTTGAAGGCGCCGGCCACCGAGCCCACCAGCAGGCCACGCTCGTCCATCTCCTCAATGTTGATACCCGAGGCCCGGTAGATGTCCTCGCTGGTTTCCTCCTCGATGACGTCTACGATGTCGTCCAGGGTAATCACGCCGCGCAACACGTTTTCGGGATCCACAACCGGCATGGCCAGCAGGTTGTAGTATTTTCGGAACACGTTGGCGGCGAATTCCTGGTCGTAGGTTACCAGAAGCGCCTTGATGTCGAATTCCGCAATGCGGTTCAGCGGCACGGACTCATCATGCAGGATGAGTTTTTTCAGGCTGACCACGCCCACCAGATGGTTTTCCGCATCTACCAGGTACACGTAGTAGATGAAGTCCTTCTCTTCCGCCCGCCGGATCAGGCTCATGGCTTCGCCCACGGTGGCCTCCACCGAAATCTGGACGAAATCCGGCGACATGAGGCCCGCGGCGGTGTCCGGTTGCTCCAGCAGCAGGTGTTGCAGCATGCGGGTGTCGGTGTCGAAGGGCATTTCCTCAAGAATCTTGCGGCTCTGGGAAGTGTCCAGCTCCTGCAAAATGTCCACGGCGTCGTCGGTGGGCATCATCCGCAGGATTCGGCTGCCCATGACGGTGGGCAATGAGGACAGGCAGGCGAACTGGAGGTCTTCGTTGATGCTGGCCAGCACCTGGGCGGCCTGGCCGATGTTCAGGTACTGGAAGCAGGCGACGGCTTCCTCCCGGGAGAGGTTGTTTTCCATGACTTCGGCGACGTCGGCAAAGTTGTGCCGCGCCAACAGCCGCCTCAGGGCGGAGGCGTTCTTCTGGTTGAGGTTGCGGCGAATCTTTTCCGCCAGTGTCACCACGACCTGCGCAGACATGACTGAGCCTATCCGAAGTTTCAGGGGAGGATGCTCTTCTTATTCTAGCAAGGCCGGCCCGTTTTAAATATTGCGTGGCGTGCGGGGCAACTTTTTTCCTGCAGGGGCGTTATCGCATTGACACCCCTTGGCGAAAGTAACCCCCTGGCAGCCATTTTTGCGCGTCACCTTTTCCGCCGCCTGCCATTCCCAGGAGCCATCCCCCATGAGCACCATTCAAAGCGACCTTTTAAATCAGCAGCTGCAGCGCGCCTTCCGGCAAAGCCCGGTTTGCTTTGCCGGAACCATCAGCCCGGATGCCCAGCCCTTGGCATCGGTTCCGCGCTTTGCCGGAAGCTATGCCGAGAAGCCCCAGACCAGCTTCATCAACCGCCTGGTGGCCCGCGTGATGACCTTGCTGCCCAGGCTGCTGACCCAGCTTCGCAAGCTCCTCGGTCAGCTGGGCCTGTTCCAGGTGAAAATCACCCAGGCGGACAAAACCATGGAGGAACTGCTGGCCCAGCCTTTGCCTACGAAAGTCGACTACCCGGCGTTCAAACGTCCCTCCACCGGGGTGCGCAAGGCCCGTCACACGCTGACTCCCCAGCACCCCCTGTTGCAGCGCTACGGCAAGGGAGAGTACCTGCACATTCTGGAAAGCACCGCGCTTAGCTGGAGTCAAACCAAGATCACCCGGGACGCCCTGCAAAACTTTTACGACGGACAGGGGCAAACCCTGGACGACACCCGCATCGAAGTGAGCAGCGAGCGGGGCGGCAAGTACCGCGTCAAGGTATCCGCTTCGGCCACCTACGACCCGGACAAGCTGTTGGGCGTGGGGGCAACCGGAAAGCGGGACAGTGCCGCCGATGCCGAAACCAATACCGGCGGCTTTGGGGCCGGGGCCAAGGATGTGGCGCTCTGCCTGTTGCGGGATCATGGCGTGGAGAAAGTCATCCACCGCTCCGGCGAGTGGCAGCTGGAATACTACCTGCAAAAGCCCGGCGACGAGCATGTGCTGGACGGCGATCGTGGCTTGCGCGGGCTGCACGCCAAGCTGACCCTGCTGGACAAGCCCATCCAGGGCAACGAATTCGAGTTCGTGACCACCGAAGGCTCCCTGGCCGACAAGTTTCGCCACGGGCGCGGGCTGTTCTACCATGCCGGCAACCCCGATTTCCAGAACCCCACCTACGAAAACGAGCTGGGCGGCTTCAAGCTGATTGGCGAGGACGAGGAAGCCCACTTCTACCACGCCGGCCAGCGGCGCGAGGTTTCCGGCTTCAACCGGGGCTGGCGCGCCATGGACGGCATCCACATCTGGACCAACAAAAAGCTGCTGAGCGAGGAGAGCCGGGATCGCCTGGGCTTCCAGGAATACCAGGTGCTGGATTGCCTGGAGCAGATTATAGGCAAAATGTCGGCCAAAGAAGCCGGACAGGCCATTGAGCTGATGAAAAAAGACTGGTTCGTGCAGGATGCCGGTACCGGGTTGCTGGATATGTTCAACCGGGTGGGCGCTGGCTCCCGCGTCACTGAAAACCGCCAGAAGTTGCTGACCCTCTTGTGCCAGCGTCTGGGATCCCTGACCCGGAAGGGCACCAAGGATATGCCCTTCCAACTTCCCCCCGGCCTGTTTACGGTTGGCGGCATGGCCGATCCGCAAGCCCTGGAAGATCTGAAGGAGCGGGGCTACATTCCGGTTTCCGCCGCTCTCCAGCACCTGGGCGTGATATCCATGGGGCAACTGGTGCAACAGTTGAACGTCGACAACGTGGGCGTGGCTATCGTTAGCCAGACCGCCCAGGACAAGGCCCGCATCGATCTGCTCAAAAAGCAGGTTATTCGCAAGTTCTACGACCTGCTGGCCCTGCCCGTCTACCGGGCCAGCGAGTTTGAGCAGGCCATCAACTACGACTGGAGCATTAACGACGGCAAGAAGAGCGAGTACAATGACCCGGTGCTATACGCCGACCCGGTGAACCACGTGATGAACGTGAAGTCTGCCTGGCTGCGGGAGGCTGATTTTATCAAGGCCCTGACCGAACTGGTGTTCAACAGCGACCTGTTTGGCTACCGGGAGGATGAGAAAAAGATGATCGCCCGCTGGCTGCTGGATCATCCCTCGGAAGTCGCCGCCTGGGGCAAGTTGTGGCAGGATGCCGGCAACCGGGTCAGTACCTCCGCCTGATGTGCCGGGCCGCCCGCCAAAAAAAGAAAGGCCGGCCCCGTGAAGGTGGGTGCCGGCGCGTTGCTTGTGTGATTGCCAATAAAAACGTGTGGAAAGGATTGGGTTAGTCGCGATCCTGGCGATCGTGTTTCTGAAGATAGATTTGGCGGTTCAGGCGGTCTTTGCTGGCCATCAGCTTCAGGCGCTCCTGCCGGGTTACGTGCCCGTCGGCCCGGAAGGCCCGTTCCTGCCGGTTCAGCTTGCGCTCGCCATGTTGCAGGCGTAGGGCCTCGTTGCGTGTCAGCTCCCCGCTTTTTACGCCCTGACGAATGCGTTGCTCCTGCTTGTGCTGGTGTACGTTGGCGCAACGGCCCTGGGGGGCGGCCTGGGCATCGGGCATGCCCGCCATCAAAAACACCATTGCCACGACCAGAATGCCAAAATGCCTCATCGCTTCGCTCCTTTAATGCCCGGTTTGCATGCCGGCTTTCCTTTCAGACAATTCCAATACCTGCGGGCTCATCAAAAAGTTTCACGGGGGGCGAAATTTTTTTTCGCAACCGGCTCTTCGCTGCCCTTCGCCCCGCTTTGACGTATGATGGAGAAGTGCCAACGGCGGGATGTGTTTATGGTTGCCGAAACGCCCATCCAGACCTACAAAGAGGCCCGCAGGGTCTTTATCCTGACCCTGCTGCTCAACCTGCTGGTCTCCGGCAGCGAGATGGGCTGGGGCTATTACACCCATACCCTCAGCCTGACGGCGGACGGCTTCCACTCCCTGCTGGACGCCGGGAGCAACGTCATCGGCATTGCGGCGCTAAGCGTGGCCATCCAGCCGGCGGACTCCGGGCATCCCTATGGCCATCGAAAGTTCGAGGCCATGGGCGCCATGCTCATCTCGTTTTTCATCTTCATGACCTGCTTTCATATCGCCGGGGAGGCCTTCCACCGCTTTATGGCCAACGACGGCAACCTGCCCGAGGTGACGCCCGTCAGCTACCTGGTCAAGCTGTTTGGCCTGGCCTGCAACCTGTTTGTCATCTGGTACGAAACCAAAAAGGGCCGCGAGCTGAACAACCAGCTGCTGCTGACCGATTCCAAGCACACCTACTCCGATATCCTGGTTTCCTTCTCGGTGCTGTTCTCCCTGGCGATAGTCCAGATGGGCTGGCTGTGGCTGGATACGGTGATGGCCATGATCATTACGGTCATCATCTTCAAGGTCGGTTACGAAATCATCGTGGAGCACCTGGGCATTCTGGTGGACGAGGCCCGGGTGGATCCCGAGGAGGTGCGGGCCATCGTGGCGGAAGTGCCGGGCGTGCGGGGCTGCCACAAAATCCGCAGCCGGGGCATGCCGGATCATGTCTTTATCGACCTGCATATCCAGGTGGAGCCGACGCTTACCATCCGGGAGGCGCACCAGATTTCGTACCAGGTGGAATCGGCCCTGGAGCGGGCTTTTGAAGGCAAGGTCGCCGATGTGCTGGTGCACGTGGAAGAGGATGAAACCGCTGAAACGCCCTAGGCGCTTGTTTTTGGCCATTCGAAACAGGGCGGGAATTTTTTCTGAAAAGCCGAAGCGACCCTAAAGTTTTAAAAAAGCCCGCCGATAAATAACTCTGTAAGCAACAAACGGGTAATCGGTAGAGAGTAAAGAGAACGCATCCTGTAGTCCGGTCCGCATCCCGGGCCGGCGATAACCGAATAGCATTGATCCGGTCAAAGGCTTATCTTTTGGCCGGATCGCAATTTTTGGGGGTTACACCTCCACGATGATGTTGAGGTCGCCGTGGCGGTTTTTGACATGCACCATGACCCCGCGCTCGGCCCGGCGGAATTCCAGGTCCACCGTGGCCTGGCCCACGCGCAGGTGCTCGATGTTCAGGTGGTTGATGCCCACGGGCAGGCAGGGTGATTTGATGGAGAGTATTTTTTTCTGGGCGTTCACGTTGAGGTTCAGCATGGATTGCACCAGCGAGTACATGGAGGCCGCCGCCCAGGCTTGGGGCGAACAGGCCACCGCGTAGCGCACCGGCGGATCACCCTCCTTGCCCTCTTCCCGGCGGAAGCCGCAAAACAGTTCCGGCAGGCGCTTGTAGTACATGTGGCGGGCCGAGGCGAACAGCCCGCTGAAAACCTGCTCCACCAGATCCGATCGTCCGTAGGCGGCCATGCCCCGGGCCACCATGGCGTTGTCGTGCGGCCAGACCGAGCCGTTGTGGTAGCTCATGGGGTTGTAGGCCAGGGCATTTGCGCTGAGTGTGCGGATGCCCCACCCGCTGAACATTTCCGGCGACATCAGCCGCTGGATGACCTTTTCGGCCTGGTGCTCGTACAACAGGCCGGTTTCCAGGCAGTGGCCGGGGTTGGAGCTGATGACCCGGCACTGCTTGCCGTGTTCGTCCAGCGCGATGGCGAAGTAATCCAGCGAGGGCACCCAGAAGTCCCGGGCGAACCGGCGTCGCAAATCCACGCATTCCCGCCGAAGACGCTGGCGCAGCCCCTTGTCTCCCAGGAAGTCTGCCAGGGCGGCCATGCGGCGCTTGGCCAGGTACACGTACCCCTGCACCTCCGACAGGGCAATGGGTGGTTTGGCCACCACCCCGTTTTCGTCCATCACGCTGTCCCAGGAGTCTTTCCAGCCTTGCTGGTAGATGCCCCGCTCGGCCCGGCAAAAGTAGGTGCTGTACCCCTTGGGGTGACGGGCCATGTTGCGGTCGATCCAGCCCATGGCGGCCAGGGCGTTGGGCCACAGTTCGCACAGGGTTTCCAGGTCGGCAGTCCACTGGAAGTATTCGTACAGCAGGATAATAAACAGGGGCGTGGCATCTACGCTGCCGTAGTAGGGTGTATGGGGGATTTCCCCCATGCGGGCCAGCTCGCCTACCCGCAGTTCGTGCAAAATCTTGCCGGGCTCCTCGTCCCGGTGCGGATTGTCTTCCTTGCCCTGATAGAGCGCCAGTATTTTGAGCGTGTCGCGGGCAATGTCGGTGCTGACCGGCAGGCAAAAGCGCGAGGTGATCAGGCTGTCCCGCCCAAACAGGGCCACGTACCAGGGAATCCCGGCGGCCAGGTAGCTGCCCTCGTCGGTGTGGGTCAGCAGCATACGAAGGTCTTTTTCGTTGCGCTGCATCATTTCATTGAAGTCCTGGTTATCCGAATGGTAGTGGGCCATGTCGGCTTGCCGCTGACGGGCCTTGAAGTTCAGCACCGAGAGCGATTCGTCCATGTTTTTGGCCTGGGTTTGCAGCCTGCCGGCATTTTTGGGCTCCTCGCCAAAAACGGTCTGGATTTCCATGTTGAAGCACACTGGCTCGCGGGGTCGGACGATCTGGCTGAAGGTGACGGTGGGATGCTCCCCGGCCAGATCCACTTCCGGTAAGATATCCACGAATTTCACCCGGGTTTCCAACCGCAGCCCGGTGCGGTCTTTGTATGCGAACACCAGGGCGGAGTGCCCGTCCCCTTCTACCCAGGCGGGCGGCTGGTGCTGCCCGGTGTCTACGTCCACGATGCCCCGGATATCGAACATGTCCCGGAAGTCGGCGTTCAGCCGGAAGCTGACTTCGATGCGCAGGGGGTCGGCGTTGTAGCTGGTCAGCCAGAAGCGGTCGAATTGCGCGCCGTACAGCACCGTTTCCCGCTTCAGCTGGATGGTTTCCGCCGGGGCGATGAACTCCCGGCCTTCCTCGCTAGCGGTGTGGATTGGGGCGTTGGTGTATACGATGGTGGAGAAGTAGCCCATCTCGGTGGATGACAGCAGGGGGATGGGATCCGTGCCGTGCAGGCGGATTTCGAAGCCGCTCAGGAAGCGGGTATCCAGGTGGTAGAGCCCCATGCCCGACACGTTGTGGCAGGGGATGTTGCCCTGGAAGTCGTCCACCATGTACAAATGGTTGTGCTTGATGGTACGGTTGCGCGATATAAAGTTCTCAGGCTGGCTGATCAGCATCGCCTCATCTCCGTTTGGTTTACCCTAGGGGCCCGAAAGATACTCCTTCATGGTGTCCATGGCTTCCGCGCGGCGATCCGCCGCCGGATCGATCATGTCCGTGTAATTCTGGTGCGCGTAGGCGATTCGGCTGGGGGTCAGCGGGGTGGGCATTTGCCGGCAGTCGAGCAGGCTGGCGTACAGCCGCTCGTGATCGGTGGTCATGCGTTCCTTACAAAAGCGTCGCTCGGCGGTTCGGCGCACCAGGGCGCGGTCGAATTCCTGCCAGCGGGCGGTGGCCCCCACCAGCTCCTCCACGGAATCGGCCACGTACCCGCTGAAGCCGTGATCGATGACCTCCGGGATGGAGCCGTCCCGCAGGGCGAAGACCGGCGTGCCGCAGGCCATCGACTCGATCATCACCAGGCCGAAGGGTTCCGGCCAGCGCACCGGGCAAAGCGTGGCCGCGGCGTTGCGCAGTAAATCGACCTTGCGGGCATGGTTCAGCTCGCCAATGTAGCAAACCTGCCGGCCATCCACCTGGTGGGCCAGTTCACGGTCGAAATAGCGGCGATCCACCCGGTCAATCTTGCCGGCCATGATCAACCGCATGCCCAGCCGTCGGGCAACCTCGATGGCGATGTCGGGGCCTTTTTCGGGGGAGAGCCGCCCCAGGAAGGCCAGGTAGTCTTTTCCCGTCGGGTTGTAGTCGGGCCGAAAGCGGCGGAGATCGATGCCGTGGTAGATGGTGGCCGCGTAGTTCAGCTCAGGCCAGAGTTGACGCTGGTAGTTGCTGATGGAAATATAGGGCAGGTGGCGGTTTCGTTCATACAGCTTTCGAACCACCTCGGGAGACAGGGCGTTGTGCAGCGTGGTCACCACCGGCACCCGGCTCATCGCCGCATAGGGAAGCACCTGGAAGCCCACGTGGTTGTGGATGATGTCAAAGCGCTGCGCCTGCTCAAACACTTCCTGCAACATCAGCGACTCGTAGCCCATGATCGTGCAGTGGGTTTTGTCCAGCTTGATCTGCTCCTCCATGGCCCGCAGGGCGGCGGGCGCGCATTCCACCAGCCGGGCCCCGGTCGTTGACCCGCCTGCCGCAAACAGCGTCACTTCGTGTCCCCGTTCAACCAGCCCGTCGGTCAGCAGCGAGACCACCAGCTCCGTTCCCCCGTAAGCGGCGGGGGGAACCAGCTCCCATAGCGGCGCAATCTGGGCGATTCGCATCTGCCTGTGTCCTTTCTACCGGCACTGGTCGGTGGCTTCCCCCGTGCAGCCCACAGCGGAAATCCCCTCGATGCACGGGAGCCGACTGCCTTTCAATCATAGGCAGGGCCAGCGCAAAATAGTATTCGACAACTGGCTAAAGGTGGGCTGGCCGATGGTCGAACCGATCAGCCGGCCTGTGGGAAATGCTGTCCCGCGTTGACGTGAACCTGAATATGGGGTGACCCGGCGATTTTTGTGACCCGCACCGACCGATCACCCTGGCGCTCAATCAGCAAGGTGGCCTGTTCGCCCGGCAGCATGCCGTCGGCGTCCGCCTGGGGGCGGTTCAGGTGCTCAATGTCCCGGGCATCGCCCTCGGAATACCGGGGCAAGGTTGCGGGACGGACGCCCAGGGTCAGCTTCATGGCCCGCACACCTTCGGGCAGGACGGGATGGTCCAGGTAAATTGCCCGAGCGGCCTCATCCACCCGAAGCCCCAGCAGGGAGGACACGATAAGCGGCGCGGTGCCGGCGGCCCACGCCTGGGGGATGCAGGTATTGGGGTAGACGGGAATGCTGCGGTCGCCTTTTTCCCGGGGCATGCCGGTATAGAGTTCCGGCAAGCGCCCGTTGCGGAATTTCCCGCCGGCCCGCAGCACCTGGCTGCCCAGCGCGCTGGCGGTGTCCTTGAAGCCGTAACGGGCCAGCCCCTTCACAATCAGGGCGTTGTCATGCGGCCAGATGGTGCCGTTGTGGTAGGCGAAGGGATCGTAGGCAAACGAATAGGCGCTCAGGGTGCGAATGCCCCAGCCGCTTGCCATGTCGGGTTGCATCAGGCGCCTGGCCATCTTTGCGGCCTTGTCGTCATCCACGATTCCGGTCATCAGGGCTTGCGCGCCATTCGAGGTGACCGAAGTGAGCTGCCGCCCATCGGATTGCAGCGCCATGGCAATGAAATTCTCGTGGGGCATCCAGAATTTCTCGTTGAAGCGCTGGCGCAGCGCTTGCGCCTTGCGGCCATACGCGCGGGACTGTTGCATCAGGGCCTCGCGCTCATGCGGCTTGGCCGACGCTTCCGCCTGCCTGGCGTACATGTTCTCTGCCGCCTGCCAGGCCCCGTACACGTATGCTTGTACCTCGGCCAGGGCCAGCGGGTACTTGGCATAAGTCAGTTTGAGCCCGGCTTTCTTTCCGGCATCGGTCAGTTGGCCTTTTTCATCGACCAGCACCCGGTTGTGCCGATCCCGAATGCAGCCGTCGGCCCCCTTGTCCAGGATGTTGCCGTGCCGATCTTCGGCCAGGTGTCGGGTGGAGCCGTCGGAATCCTTCCAGCCGATGTTTTTCAGCCCCTGGGCTCCCCGCACGTTCTTTTCATCCGTGGTGGTAATGTCCCGCTGGGCGAGGAAACCATAGAGCGGGTTGGCCGGATCGTCAATGATATGGCTATCTATCCAGTGCAGGGCGGCTTCGAAGTTGGGCCACAGCACCCGCATCAGGGTGGGATCCGAGGTTCGCTTGAAGTATTCGTCGAACAGGATGGCAAACAGTGGCGTGGCGTCGATGGTGCCGTAGTAAGGCTTGTGCGGCGAGATGCCCAGGCGGGTGGTTTCGCCCAGCCGCAGCTCGTGCAGAATCTTGCCGGGTTCTTCCTCGGTAAAGGGGTCGTTTTTCTTGCCCTGGTAGTAGGCCAGCGCGGCCAGGGTATCCCGGGCCAGCATGCTGTTCATCTGTAAGGTTTGCAGGGCGGTAATGAGGGAATCCCGCCCAAACAGGGCCAGGAAGTTGGGAATGCCCGCCGCTGCCGGGAAAAACGTGGCGCTGCCGCACTGCACCGGGATGGTCAGGGCCCGCAAATCCTTGAAGGAGGTCTGCCACATGCGGGGCAGGTGGCGCATGGCGCGGTCGGTGGCCTCGACATCCAGGGCGGTTTCCAGCGAGTCCCAGGTTTTCCGGTAGATTTCCGGCATATAGAGGGCCTGGCCAAAGCGGTCGCTGGCGGTGGAGATTGTCACCCCGCTGCGAACGGTGCCACCCGGGGGCACGGATACCCGCAGGTTGAGCATGGTGTGTTCGCTTCCCGCTACGGGCTGGAAGCTCTGGAAATCGCCCAGCGGCGTGAACCGGGTGCGGATGGTATTTACCTCTTGCCCCGGGTGGCGGGCATCTTCGTTTTGCGGAAAGTGCCGGGCCTCCAGCTCGATGTCGTTTCCATCCTGGCGGATGCCATGCCGGATGTGGGTGTAGAGCTTTTTCGCTCCCGGCGAGCGGGCCTGGAAGATGTCGCGAGCCTGGCTGCCCATTTCCACGTCGAAGCTCGCCGCCGACTGCCCCCGGTTGTGGAAGGTTAGCTCCTCGTGCAGGGTGCCTTGGGGGTCGATGGTTTGTCGGCGGGTAATACCCAGATGTGGCTGGCCTTCCACGGCGTATTCAATCTCGAATCCCGCCCTGTCCGGCGCGGTGAGGTCGGTGAATTTTTCCGCCACCAGCTTGCCGTTGCGGGGCGCCTTGATGAGGAAGTGATCGAGGTGCTGCATGTCGTTGTTGAACAGGCCCTGGGGCTTTTCCTTGCCGCTGGTGGGGTCGAACCGGTTCACCATGGCCAGCGGGTTGCGCACGCTGAACCAGACGTTCTGCCCCGGCTGCTTGGTGACGATTTCGGTGGCGGGATGGGTGGTTTCGCGTACCACTTTGCGAAAGATGTCCTGCGGCTCGGCCTGATCCTGAGGGTGCAGGCGGGCAAGATGCCCGGGCAGGCCGGCTTCGTAGCGGGCCAGCTTCTGCTTTCGGCTGGCCCCAAACCGAAGCGGTGGCAGCGGCCTGTGGGCGGACGGCTGGATGGGAATTCCTGGCATGCGTTATGAAACCCCTTACTTAACCCTATGGCCCATTGCTGGGATTTCAATGTAAACGTTGCTGAAGCCTGGCGATTGCCCTGCCCTTTGCCCGGCGGGCGGGTTCCGGGTAGGATGTGGCTATGAAGCGATCGAACAATCCCCTGCGATACCCCATGCACGTGCTGCGCGGCAGGGCCACCCAGCCGGCTTTCTGGGTGCTGGTGTTTCTGGGGCCGCTGCTGGATGTGTTCCGCGTGGACATGATTGGCGGGCACATGCTGTTTATGGGCCGGGCCTACGACTTTGCCTGGGAGACGCTGATGTGGATTCCCATCGTGTTTTACGGCGCCGTGCTGGTGATTGCGGTGGTGTCGTTTATCTGGGGCCGGCTGTTTTGCGGCTGGGTTTGCCCGCACAATACGCTGACCGAATGGACCCGCCCCTTGCGGGCCATGGTGGGCCTGGAACCCAAGCCCCGCTGGATGAAGCTGCTGCTCAACCGCGGCCCGAGCCTTGAAAACTGGCTGGCCATGCTCTCTCCGGCCATTGCCATCCCGCTGACTTTTGGGCTGGCCGTGTTGTTGTGCTTTTATATTGTTCCGCCGGACTGGGTGGCCCGGCAATATGCATCCGGCAAGCCGCATATCGCGCTGGTTTTTGGTAATGGGCTCTTTACGCTTATTGGGCTGTTCCTGCTTTACACCGGGCATAACTTCTGTCGCACCTGCTGCCCGTATGGCTTGGCCCAATCAGTTTCTGCCTACCACGAGAACAGCCGCTGGCGACCCATGGAAATCGCCTTTACCGGTGATCAAACCGCCGACTGCAAGAGCTGCACCGTCTGCCAGCAGGTGTGCCCCGTTGATATCGACCCCCGTCATCCCGATCACCTGAAGGTGGGCCAGTTTGACGGCTGCTTCAACTGCGGGGAATGCATTGACGCCTGCAGCTTTATTCACAGCTTCAAAAAAGAGCGCAGCCTGCTTACCTTCGCCAGCCCCGGCTTCAGGCCCAAGGTGCTGCCGGAAGCCCGGGCCGCCTCGGAGGCCGCGCTCTCATCCCGGCAGGAACTGACGAAGGTGTAGCTTGAAAGCCCGTATTCATTTGCTGGGGAAAATACTGCTGCGGTTTATCCTGTTGCTGCTGGCGGTCATCGGGCTGTGCCGGTTCATCGACTCCGCCCTGGGCCCGGACCGGCTGGCCGACTTTCAAGCGGTGGATACCGGGCGGGCGCAAACGCTCATCCTGATGAGCGGCAACCTGACCCAGGGCTTTGGCAGCCGGGCCGATGCGCTGGACGGGGATTTATACTGGGAAGGCTTGCAGGGTACGGTGCGCCTGCTGGAGCTGGCCAACCCCGAAATCGCGGGCTGGCTGATTGACCTGCACGATCGCAAGCGCATTGTCTACAACTTCCGTATTCCCCTGGATCATCCGGCCTATGCCGGCACGTTGGCCTTCCAGTCGCCGGTGGTGCCTTATCTGCTGCTGGCGCCAGGGTTTTGGGAGGAGTCCGACCTGGATAAGGCTGCCATCCTGGTACATGAGTACCGCCATACCCGGCAGAACTTCGCCAAGACCATGGCCGAGCGCGGCTGGCAGTTGCTCACCCTGAAAGTGCTCTACGCCCCGGACGACAACCGCCTGGAGGACGAAGCCTACCTTTACCAGTACGGCTTTTACCGGGCCTTCGGGATGAAGCCCCCCTGGCTGGAATATCTGCTGAGGCAACGGGCCTTAATTTAACCCCGCATTTGCCGAAACCATGGATACGCTTTCACCAGCAAGCGGAGTCCACGGATGATCCCGTTTCAGTACATGCCGGCTTTTTTCTTGGTGTCCCGTCCGCGGGTCAGCCAGGCCTTTGCGCAGACGGTGGCGGGGGCCCTCTCCCGCTTGCCGTTGTTCGTGTTGCAGGAGCTGGCTCGCAAGGGATGGCGTATCACGCTGGTGTGGCACGTGCTGGGGGAGTTTCGGGAGTTGAAATACCACAAGCCGCGCGGCTGGGTTCCCTGGGCCACCATGAACTACCTGGACGGCATGTGTTATAGCGTGAACCAGCAGGTGGTGCTGGCTGAAAAATACATCAACGTGCATTCCAACCGATGGGAGGACGCCGCGCGGGTGGATTACGTGCTGTTCCATGAGATTGGCCATGCCCTGGACGCCAGCTGGGGGTATCTCTCCCGCCGAAAGGCGTTTAAGAAGGCATGGTTTCGGGATGTCCGGGCGCTTAGCCGCCACGATCGCCGAAAGCAGCAGTATTCCATACAGTATCGTTCGGCGGCGGGACGCAGCGAGGCTTTCGCCAATGCGTTCACCGCCCTGTTGGGCGTGGGGGCCGATGCCGCGTACTTCCTGAAGTGTTTTCCCCACACTGCGGAATACGTCCGCCAAACCGTGCTGGAGCCATGCAGGCTGGTGTATTGTCGCCCGCCACTGCCGGAAACCCTGATACCGAGGCCCACATCCCAGCAGGCTGCCTTTCAGCCGGATGGCCGGATGCCGGACGATCCCGACGGCCTGCTGGCCCTGGTGGAGGAGCCGGAAGCGGGACTCACCGAAGTTGCCTGAGCCGCGCGCTTTGGTGTATGGTGGTCTCACGCAATCAAGCAGGGACGATCACCATGACCAACGCATCCATTCCCGACGTCATCCGCGTGGCGCACAGCCCGGATTCCGACGACGCTTTCATGTTCTGGGCCCTGGCCAAGGACCGCGTGGATACCGAAGGGCTCACCTTCACCCACCACCTGACCGACATCGAAACTCTGAACCGGGAAGCCATGAAGGGTACCTACGAGCTGACCGCCATCTCCTACCATGCCTATGCCAGAATTTACGACAAGTACGCCCTGCTGAACGTGGGTTCCAGCATTGGCGATAAATACGGCCCGGTGGTCATTGCCAAGCGCAAGATGACCCGCGATGAGCTGAAAAACGTGACCGTGGCCGTTCCGGGCGAGCTGACCACCGCCTTCCTGGCGCTCAAAATCTGGGAGCCTTCCCTGAAAACCGAGGTGGTGCCCTTCGATCAGATTATGGAAAAGGTCGCCGCCGGCGAATACGAGGCGGGCCTCATCATCCACGAGGGCCAGCTGACCTACCGCCGCGAAGGGTTTGAAAAAGTGGTCGACCTGGGCGAGTGGTGGTTTGAGGAAACCAACCTGACCCTGCCCCTGGGCGGCAACGCCATCCGGCTGGATCTGGGCGAAGAGCTCATCCAGAAAATTGGCCGTGTGCTGAAACGCAGCATCGAATATGGCCTGGCCCACCGCCAAGAGGCGCTGGAGTACGCCAAGCAGTTCTCCCGAGGCCTGGATGACAAGCTGACCGATGAATTCGTCGGCATGTACGTCAACGAGATGACCCTGGATGCGGACGTGGAAATTCGCAAGGCCGTCAAGCTGCTGTTGTGGCGTGGCCAGGGCATTGGCCTGATTCCCGAGAAAGTGGAGCCGGTCTTTGTGGACGTGCAAATGCCTTCCGAGGCGCCGGTGCGTTAGGACGTAATTTTTTTAAAAAACCCGAAATGGCCGCCAGGAAACCCCGGCGGCCATTTTTCATGGGCGTTACGCACGTCGCGGGAAGGAGAGTCCCCGTGCGTCCGCCTCTAGAAATCCCTGACGGGTGGGATGCCGACCCGGGTATGCTGGGCGGCATCCCATAGCGTGTAGCCCGTCTTCTTCAAAACCGTGTATTGCCAGATGCAGAGTGCTGGGCCGGCAAGCAGCACGGGCGAAAGTATCACGGCTAGCACTATAAAGCCTCCCACTTTTGCCGTGCGCCCTAGGGCCTCAAGATACCCCAGCCGTTCGCCGGCCCGATTGGCCACCTGCAGGTGAAACAACTGCTTGCCCAGGGTTTTGCCCCAATAGCTGGTCAGAAAGCCTTCCAGGGCCAATATCAACCCGCAGGCCAGCAGCAGGGCCGACACCACCGTGACGGCAGCCGGCATCCACTGGCCGCTGCCGGTAAACATGACGCTCAACCACAAGGCCGGCCCCAGCATTGGCAGGGTCAGCGCCCCGTAGATGGCGATATCCACCAGGCGGGCCGTCAGGCGACGCCAGGGGTGAACCTCGGTGTCCAGCGTGATTGTTTCATGCAACATTCCTGCTTCGATTTCCTGGACCGGCTTCAACTGGGCCCGCATATCCACGGCCCGGTTCAGACGGTCACGCAAAGGTGAACTCATCCGTCATAGTCCTCTCTGTCCTGATTAAGGGCGAAATGCCAACCCCTGAATGTTCCTCTAGAAAGTGATCGAGGATGTCTACGGCGTTTTGGGCCAAAACTTGAGGGTTTTGTGAAGCAATTTTACGAAAAATCGCCCTTGATGGTTTTTGACGGCTGTTTTTAAGGATCGGATAGAGAAAATCTCCCTATGAACGCCGGGTTTTCGGCAAGGCCAGGGCGGCTTGGGCCCACCTTTCGAGTTGGGAGGCGTCCTCAATGATTTCCACCGGCACCTGGTAGTAGTTTTTCAGGATGACCTTCCCGGCATCGTCCTTCAAAGGCTCCATGCCGGCCTTTAGATAGAGGGCGCGTCTCTGCTCGTCGGTGCGAAAGTAAAGCCGGCCGTCGCTGACGATGGCAAAGAAACGATCTGCGCTGTAAATGCCGTAGGCGCCAAACATGCGCCGAAAACGCAATGCCGGCAACCGTTCCAGCTGCCCAAAGATGAACTCCACCAGAGAGCGGTCGCGGTCTGCCCGGATTTTCACCGTCCCGCGGCCAGCTCGGGCTTTTTGGCCAGGTTGTGCTGGTAAAGCTTCAGCAGCAGTTGGCGGGCAATCTCCGATTTGTGGGCTCGGGCGATGGGACAGGGCTCCTCGCCGGGAAACAGCAGCGTCACTTCGTTTTCATCGGCCCCAAAGCCGATTTCGGCGCGGCTAATGTCGTTAGCCACGATGGCATCCAGGTTTTTCTTGCGCAGTTTTTCCACGGCGTTGGCCAGAAGGTCTTGCGACTCGGCGGCAAAGCCCACCAGCACCTGCCCGGGACGTTTCCTTTGCCCTAATTCGGCCAGGATATCCGGGTTGGTGACCAGGTTGATGCGGGGCTCCCCTTTCAGCTGGTCTTTTTTAATCTTTTGCGAAGCCGGGTCTTCTACCGCGAAATCCGAGATGGCGGCGGCCATCAGCAGCAGGTCGGTGCGATCGAAACGCTCGTCCAGGGCTTGCTTTATTTCCCCGGCGGTGCGAACGGCGACGATTTGATAGGGCCGGGGGGCGGGAGGACGGGTGGTAATGAGGGTCACATCGGCCCCCATGGCGCAAAGCTCGTCGGCCAGGGCCAGGCCCATCTTTCCAGAGCTGCGGTTGGAGATGACCCGCACCGGATCGATGGGCTCGTCGGTGCCGCCCGCGGTCACCACGGCGCGCACCCCGGCGAAAATGTCCTGCTGGGGATGCACGGCCTTGTAAAGGGCTTGCAGGATGCTTTCGGTATCGGCAATGTGCCCGTCTCCCGTTTCGCCGCAGGCTAGGCTGCCGGAGCAGGGCGCCACCACCGAGACATGGGGTAGGCCGCGCAGCTTGTCCAGGTTCTCGCGGGTCAGGGGGTGCTCCCACATGCGGGTGTTCATGGCCGGCACCAGCACCACGGGCTTGCCCGTAAACGTGATGGCCGTGGTGGTGAGCAGGTCGTTGGCCTGTCCGTGGGCCAATTTGGCGATGATGTCGGCGGTGGCGGGCATAATCAGCAGCGCATCGGCCTGCTGGGCCATCCGCACGTGGATGGGCACCCCGTGGGCGTCCACCGAGAGTTCCGAGGTGTAAACGGGCTGCCGGCTGAGGGCGTTCAGGGTGAGCGGGGTGATGAAGGCCTCGGCGGCGGGTGTCATCAGGCACACCACCTGTTCGGTCTGCTGCCGGTAGAGCTCCCGGATGAGATCGCATGCCTTGTAGGCGGCAATGCCTCCCGAAACACCCAGTGCGATGGTTTTGCCCTTGAAGTCCATGATGGTTCCGCCTTTGCTTGGTGTGCCATGTGTTCCTTCTGTTTTACTACAAGACGCCATGGATCGCACCTCCCTTCGTTCAGGCAAGGCCTGGGGCCGACCCGTCCGCTGGCCAGCCCGGCCCGTGCCAGTGGGGCCGGAACCCCTGTCGTGGACACACTTAGCAGGCAGGGCGGTCAATGCGGCTTTGGTAAATGATTTTAAAGTTGTCAACGGGGTGAACCTTACACGAAGTCAAGGCTATCCTTTGGAAATCCTGAAAACGATTTCACGGCGCGATTAGTGTAATTTGCACACTTATTGTAAATAAATGTAAAACCCGGGGCCAAAATCTCTTGCACCGAAATTTTAAAGCGATACTCTACTATCATCGAAGCAATCAAATACCGATTGCAGTTAGTACTAACTCAAAAATCTTTCACTTTCCCCCTCACTCCCAACCTAAAAATTGGATCGACCTCTGAAAAGAGGTCTTTTTTTTGGGCGGAACATGGCCCATCCCATCAACAAACCCAGCTATTGTAACGATGTGTTAAGTCTGATCACGTATTTCTTACACAAACCCTTGCCTTCCGTTTTTTACTTGGTATAGTACTATCAAAAGTTAGTAACACACTAACATCCCTACAAAAACACTCACTTTCCCCCTCACTCCCAACCAAAAAATGGATCGACCTCTATGAAAGACGAGAGGTCTTTTTTTTGGTTATTTTTTGCTCGCCCCGCCCTTGCAAATAAAAAAGCCGTGCTTCAGGCACGGCGTTTCCGAGTACGTTGGGTTGGGTCAAATTTTAGCCGCAGCTGCCGCATCCAAAGCGCACAAAGGTGTCCTGCAAGGACGGTTGTTTGGCCTCTTCGCCCGACGCCTTGACGGCGGCTTGCCGCTGGTGGTCACGTACGGACTGCTTCTGTCCGAAATGCACGGCGGCAAGCGCGGGGAGTTTGGTTTCCATCATGGGGGGATGTCTCCTGGTTAAAAACAAGATTCCGCTTGCGGCGGATTCCTCCGATTCTATCGGAATCCAGCATTAAATGCAACAATATTGCATTAAGTAATCGACCCCCTGGTCGGAACGCCGGCGGCTCCCCTTGGGGCGGTCTTGTTTGTGGTAATCTTTCAGGCCATGAGAACCGGCACGAACCTTGCACATCGCCTTCCCGTGCGGCCCCAAACCGCGCTGGCCGTTGCGGGTATGGCGCTGCCGGTGGCCTATATCGTCAAAAAGCACGTGGACTGGGAAACCAAGCCGGATTCCAAAAAACGCATGCTCGTCCACCAGCTGACCTTCTGGTCGATAGCGGCCCTTTCCCTGAAGCTGTTGCACGACGTGTTGCGCAAGCATCGACGCCAGCCCTGGGGCTTCAAGGCGCCGCGCATTGCCCTGAGCGGCCTGTTGCTGGTGGCTGGGTTTGAAGGCGGCCAACGGCTGGCCAGACGACTGTTTCCCAAGCAGCCTGCCCCCATTGCGCCCGCCCCGGCCCCATTCAGCCCGCCCGTCGGGTTTCCCAAAATTTACGTCCCCCGCTATTTCGGCTCGCCCCAGGTCGGCAGCTCCACGTAAAAGCGGCTGCCCTCGCCCTCCACGCTGTCCACCCAGATTTGTCCGCGGTGGGCTTCCACGATTTGCCGGCTGAGGTACAGCCCAAGCCCCGAGCCCGAGGAGCGTTGCTTGCTGGTGCCTTGCGAAAACCGCTGGAATAGCTGCGGGATATCGTTGGCCGGTATGCCCCGTCCGTTATCCGAGACGCAGGCCCGCACCCGGTGGTTTTCCATGCCCAGCGCCACTTTGATATGGCCCCCCTTGGGCGTGTAGTTGATGGCGTTGCCGATGAGGTTCACGAACACCCGGCGCAGCTCTTGCTTGTCGCCCCGCACGGCGGGAAGATCGGCTTCAAAGTCGGTTTGCAGGGTCTGCTCCCGGTTGTGCGCCAGCGCGGCCAGCTCTTGCGCAATGTTGCCCACCAGTTCCACCAGGTTAACCTGGTCAAAAATCAGCGTCTGGCGGCCCGATTCGTACTTGTACACCTCCAGCAGCACGTTGACCAGGCCCAGCATCTCCCGGTTGCTCTGTATGAGCATCTCAATCATCTGCTTCTGGCGGTCGTTCAGCTCGCCCAGGGTGCCGTCGGCAAAGAAGCTCAGGGTTTGGATAGCCGCCAGCAGCGGGGTACGCAGGTCGTGGGTGAGGGTGGAGACGAAATCGTCCCTTAGCCGCTCAATTTCCTTGCGCTGGGTGATGTCCCGCAGCACCAGCACGTAGCCCTCGTTGTCCGGCAGGGGGGCAATGCTTGCTTCCACGGGTTGTTCGCCTATGCAGACTTCCCGAACGGTGTGGGGGCGGTCGCCTTCAAATAGCTTGCCGATGTCCCCGCCGCCCTCGGGCTTCAGGAAGCGGGCGATGGACTGCCCCAGCAGGTGCCGGATGCCTTCCTCCGCCGATATCAGCCAGCGTTCCGCGGTGGGGTTTACCGAAGTGAGCTCCAGGTCGGCATCCAGGGTAATGATGCCGTCGGCGGTATTCTGCACAATGGATTGCAGCTTGTCGTAGGTGACTTTCAAATCCTGGGTGCGGGCTTCCACCAGGGCTTCCAGTTGCCGGTTGGTGTTCTCCAGCTGGGCCTGGGCTTCTTTCAGGTCGGCAATGCTCTGGCGCAGGTCGCTGGTCAGGTGGGCGCGCTCCAGGCCGTTGTTGATGCTGATTTTCAGCTCCTCGTTATCCCAGGGCTTCTCAATGTAGCGATAGATGCCGATGGTATTGATGGCCTCAATGGCGCTTTCCTTGTCGGCGTAGCCGGTCAGCAGGATGAGGGTACTTTCCGGCAGGCGTTTTTTCACTTCGCGCAGGAATGAAATGCCGTCCATACCGGGCATGGAGAAGTCGGAGATCACCACGTCCGGGCGCAGGCTGTCCAGGGCTTCCAGGGCCTCCAGCGGGCTGTTGTAGGTGTGGATGCGGTGGCGGGTTTCCAGGCCCAGCATGGTTTTCAGGCTGGAGGTCACCATCATTTCGTCATCCACGATAAAGACGGTGCCTACCCGCTGGGCGGTGGCCGGTTCGGCTGGCTGGGGCTGGCTCATATGCTGGGTGGGTGCTCCACGTTAACATAACTATTATAATGAAGGTCAGCGAGTAATGAGAGCACCATGACGGGCAAGATCTACGTGATTACCGGCCCTTCCGGCGTGGGCAAGGGCACATTGTGCCAGCGCCTGCTGGAAAGCGACCCCAACCTGCGGATTTCCATCTCCGCGACCAGTCGCGGTATGCGGCCCGGCGAGATTGACGGCGTCAACTACTTTTTCAAGACCCGCCCTGAATTCGAGGCCATGATTGCCGCCGGCGACCAGTTGCTGGAATGGGCCGAGTACAACGGCAACTTTTACGGCACGCCCAGGGGCTACGTGCTGCAACAACTCGACAGCGGCCACAGCGTGCTGATGGAAATTGAAACCCAGGGCGCCCTGATGGTAAAGGCCCAATACCCCGAGGCCCGGCTCATTTTCATCGCCCCGCCCAGCATGGAGGCGCTGGAAAGCCGCCTGCGCGGACGCGGCACCGAGAGCGAGGACAACATCCGCAACCGGCTGAAGATTTCCCGCCACGAAATGACCCTGCGGGATCGCTTCGATCACGTGCTGGTGAACGACGATCTGGAAGCCTGCTTTGCCCAGCTTCGGGCGCTGATTGTCCAGGGCTAGTGCTTCTGCCGGTTCCGGTTCGGGCGGAAGGCCTCATGCCGGCGCACGTACACCGGCTTTATTACCGGCAAGCCGTCGTCCCGGTGGTTGCGTTTGCTTCGTTTTATGGGAAAGTCGGGCTTTTCGGCTTCAGGGAAAGGTGTGATTACCTGGGGAGGCGTGGGGGGCCCGAAGCCCATCAGCGGATCCGGCTCCTCTTCAAACCAGCTTGCGCTTGGCTGAACCAGCGGCAAGGGGGGCAAGGGCGCCGGCACCGGGCGGGGAGGCCGAACCGGCTGGGGCTTTGGATCGCCGGGGGCCGGCAGCATTTTTTCAACCCGGACAATGTTCATATTGTCCAGGCGCTTGAATACGTTCTGGAGTTCGCCCGTCGGCAAGGTCTGGGATTCGCTGGCCGACAGGGAGAACCGGGGATGGATCTTGAATGTGACCCAGCCGGGCCGCCCCTTGGCGGCTTCGGGAATGTGCAGGCCGTCCGGCAGCAGACCCTGGGTGAACCGACTGGCAATCTCCGGCGAAATGCCCAGGCTGCCGTCCACTTCCCGCTCACCCCGCCCGGAAACCCGGAGCGTGAAAAGCGGGCTGGGATTGGGAGAGTCGGGCATCTTGCCGCCAAAGCCTGCTTCCAGAACCCGCAGGTACCAAGTCCTTAGCAACGAGGCGATGCCCCGGTCCAGGCTTCTTTCGCCCCGCTGTTTCAACTTGCGGGACTCCTCGCTTTCCATCCAGGCGACTAATTTGCGCCAGCCTTGGGGTTGGGGCCGGGTGTTAATCAGCAGCAGGTCGCCGTCCTGCTCGATGGTGGCCTCTTTTCCCCGCTTGGGATCGGGGCGGGTGGCGTTGCGAACCTCGTTGATGAATTGTTCACGCTGCGCCTGGGGGATGAGCGACATGTTGACCAGGTGCAGGCCGGAAAAACGCACGGACGTCATAAGTTCTCCTCGCAGGGAAAGGTGATGAATACTTTCGTACTCATATAAACCCCGACAAGGTGACAACGTGTCAGTCGCGGCGCATGTTGACCGCCGGGGAGGTTTTTCCCGAAAACAGCAGGATGGGCGATTGCAGGCGGGTTCCCTTGTCCTCAATGGGGATCCAGTAGTCTTTTACCAGCATCTCGGCGATTCCGTTACGGTGGAAGCCTAGCTTTTCAAGGGTTTCCACCCCGATTTTGCAAAACTCGTAAACTTCCAGGTGGATGCGGGCGCTGGCCGTGTTCTGAAGCACCTGCCCGGTGGCGAAGGCCAGGATTTCCTGGTACAGGTCGTCATAACCGGGGCTGACCATGAGGTTCAGGTAGAAGTTCTGGAAGTCCACCGTGGAAATCAGCACGGAGGCGGTGAGTTGTTCATGCACCACGTCTTCTACCACCCACCGCTTGGAAAACAGCCCTTTCATCCTGTCCGACATGCCTTGGGTCAGGGGCTTGTGAAAATCACGCCAGTTTTTTTCCAGGCAAATGCGGGCTTCGGGCGGCAGGGTGTCATTGTAAAGCGTTTTCAGGTTGGCGCTGTCGGCGTTGGTGCTTTCCCGCAGGCCGTTAACCGAAGGGGAGGGCAATTCCAGGCTGCTGGGCGTGCCGTGGCTGAAGTAATGCACCCGGCTGCATCGCCGGAAGCCGCAGGATTTCAGCAGCCCAAGCCCGGAGGTATAGTGCTGGTCCACATAGGCCAGGAAGGTTTGCACCCCTTCGCCCCCGTAGCGGTTGATGACGTAGTTCACCAGCTGGGTGCCCACGTCGTAGGAGAAGGCGTCAGGGTCCATGATGAGCTGGTCGATCTTCCAGCGGCGGGCGTGCTGGCCGTCGCGGCTCATCCAGATGAGCCCCAGCACCTTGTCCCGGGAAACGGCCACGAAGATAGCCGGCATGAATTGCATGTTAAGCGGCAGCAGCAGGCTGATGCGGTTCATGGGAATGTACATCTGCTGCCACTTCTGGAGGACGGCGTATTCGCTTTCCTCTTCGCTGTAGCGTTTCAGCAGGCCCAGCACCTGCTTCATGTCGCTTGGCCGTAACGCCCTGATTTTAATCATTGTGCTATGATTCTCACCAGCATTGTCTGTTGTGTACCCATATTATAAGGCGTCCGGCAAAGGGCGTATCCAGGAGAGGCAGGGAGCCCCGTGGGGCGCTCGATTAGACCATGACCAGCAAAGCCAAGTCAGCCCAACGCAAGAGCCCGGTGGTAGTGAACAACAAAAAGGCCTACCACGAGTATCACGTGCTGGAAACTTACAAGGCGGGCATCGTGCTGACGGGCACCGAGATCAAGTCCATCCGGGCCGGCAAGGTCTCCCTGGCCGACAGCCATGCCCGTATTGAAAAGGGCGAGGTCTGGCTCTACGGCATGCATGTCAGTCCCTACGAGCAGGGGACGCACTACAACCACACCCCCGACCGGGTGCGAAAGCTGCTGCTGACCCGCCAGGAAATCAAAAAGCTGTTGGGCAAGGTAAAAGAACAAGGCCTGACCCTGATTCCCACCAAGGTGTTTTTCGAGCGCTGCTGGGTGAAGGTGGAATTGGGCCTGTGCAAGGGCAAGAAACTTCACGACAAGCGGGCCGACATTGCCGAGCGCGACGCCAAGCGCCTGATTGAGCGCACTATCAAATCCCGGGTGCGCTGAAGAACTACTGGAATTCGGTGGCGCTCATCACGTCGAAGGAGAAGTTGCGCACCGTAAAGTTGGGGGCGCCGAAGTTTTGCTCCACCACCGTGTTGGAGGGTACGGCGGCTTCCACCCGCAGGCCTTGCAGCAGGATTTCGCGGGGCTGGGGCGTGGCGTCGTTGTTCATTTGCTGGGCCTGGAAGCATGCCGAGTTGGCTCCGGCGTTGTTGACGCAGCGCACCTGGAGGGGCGGGGTGGTGTACATGGTCGGGTCGTTGTAGGTTTTGGTGAGGCCGGTGCCGGTGTCCGTGCGCTGAAAGTTATTGGCGCCGGTCAGCTGGTAGGTAACGATGCTGCCGTCATGGCGCACGATGCGCAGGGTGTTGCCGCCTCCCAGTACCGTGGTGGCCGCCGAGTGGCGCAGATCCAGGCGGATGTCCTCCACGATGTTCATGGCCACCAGTTGCAGGTTCTCGTCAATGCGCTGGTTCATTTGCGATTGCACGCCGCTCAGCACCAGGTTGCTGACCGCCACGCTCAGGATGGAGAGGATCATCATACATAGGGCAATCTCAATGAGCGTCACCCCGCGGGTCTTGATGGCTGGAATCGGCGTGAATTTCATAGGGCGTGTCTCTCTTTGTCTGTTAGTTGTGGCGCAGGTTGCCGTCGGCGCCAATGCTGTATTGCGTAAAGCCTGTACCGCCACCGGTAGCGGTCATGTTGACCTTGCCGTTCACCACCTGGAAGTTGGCCCAGCGACCGGTCGAGTTAATGGTCACACGGACGGATCCACCGCCGCCGGTGACCGAGAGTTCGGAGTTGTTGCGGCTCAGCGTGTCGTTGAGCGCGTTGACCGTGGTGGCGTTCATGGTGGACATAATGTAGGACGGCGGCCTGTCTTGGCGGGTGGAGGCCTGGGAAACGATGTTTTGCAGCGAGGCGTGGGCGGCCATCAGCAAATCGGCGTCCCGGGATTCCGGGTTGCGGATGACGGTAAAGGCTGCGGCGGCCAGAATGCCGATCACCCCTATCACGATGGCGAGTTCAATCAGGGTGTAACCCCGGCGGGCCCTGGTGCGAATGCGGCGTCCCATTTTCACGGCATTTCTTCCTTTTGTGCTCCATGACGAAATCAATGCTTGGCTTTGTTATCGGCGTATCCGGCCATAAACTTTAGTGGACGTTTCGGGGCGGCGGGCGCTTTGTAAAAAAACTTTATTTTCCGGTTTCGGGGGAAAGCCTGGCGGGGCAGCCCCCGACGGCCAATCAGGCCATGGAGGCAACGGAATTTTAAATTTTCGCCGAAATCCGCCGATGAACAGTCTGGATTTTATTTGCGAGGATTCCGGCCCCATGATGATCGGCAAGAAAGTCGGCTTTACCCGCTGGTACGATCGCGTGCCGGAGCTCTCCCAGGCCGTGCGCATGATGGAAAAACTGCCCGAGCGGCACCAGGTGCTGATTGCCCGAGTTATTATCGAGGCCACCCCCATGCATGCCGTCACCGAGCGCAAGGAGGGGGTCAAGAACATGGGCAGCGACAAGGTGATGGGGCTGCTCAAGTCCAAGAGCAAAAAACGCTGGTACGACCAGGATCCCACCGTGCACCAGGCCTTCAATTACCTTTATCTTATGAACGATGTGCTGCGCTACGAGGTGGCCATGAAAATGATCATCGCCATGAACGCCCTGGAGCGCGCTGCGGGCGATCCGCGCTTTTTCAACAAGGATCCCGTCCTGGTGGAAAGCATTTTCAACTACCACCTGATGGAGCTGATGGACAAAACCGGCTTTGCCAAGCCCGATGAGCCTGCCGCCGAGGCGCCGGCGGAGGAACCGGTCGCCGTGCAGGGGGCCAATGCGGTGGATGTGTCCGGCGAAAGCCTCAAGCTGGTGCACCTCAAGATGGAATAGCCCGTCCGTCGCGCGGGCCCCGATATTTCTGCTATGCTCAAGGTATGGACGAACACACCTACCTGGATGCTTTACAGGCCTTGTCGGACAGCGGCCACATCCGCAGGATGCGCAACGTGGAACTGCTGAACGGCACCCGCTGCCTGGTGGAGGGCGAGCCTGCCGTCAACTTCAGCAGCAACGATTACTTGGGCCTGTCGCACGATGAACGCCTCAAGCATGCCGCCATCGAGGCCATCAAGCGCTACGGCACGGGGGTGGGATCCTCCCGCCTGATAGCCGGCACAAACCGGCTGGTCATGCAGCTGGAAGCCGAGCTGGCAGCCTTTAAGGGCACCCAGGCCGCGTTGGTGTTCAACAGCGGCTACCAGGCCAACGTAGCCATTTTGCAGGCGGTGCTTGAGCCGGGCGATTACGTGTTTTGCGACCGGCTTAACCATGCCAGCCTGATGGACGGGGTGCTGCTTTCTGGCGCCCGGTGGACGCGGTATCGCCACCTGGATTACGGTCACCTGGAAGACAAGCTGAAAAAGGCCCCGCCCGAGGCCCGCAAATGGATCGTGACCGATAGCGTGTTTTCCATGGATGGCGATTACCCCGACTTGCGGCTGCTTACCGAATTGGCGGAACGTTACAACGCCTTTACCCTGGTGGACGAGGCCCATGCGACCGGGTTGTTCGGGGAAAAGTCCAGCGGTTTGTGCGAGCAGTTTGGCGTTTCCGACCGGGTGACCTTGCAGATGGGCACCTTCAGCAAGGCCATGGGCGGGGCGGGCGCGTTTGTGGCCTGCTCCTGGATTATGCGGGATGTACTGGTCAACCGGGCCCGGGGATTCATTTTTTCTACCGGCCTGCCGCCCGCGGCGGTGGGCTCCGCGCTGAAGGCGCTCGAAATCATCCGCACCGATCCCCGCCCGCGCAACCGCCTGTGGGAGAACCTGCGCCGGTTTCTCACGCACTGCGACGAAAAAAACGTGCCGGTGCCGGCTGCCGGGCAGACGCCCATTGTGCCCGTGGTGATTGGCGATATTGCCCGCACGGTGTCGCTCAGCAATGTCCTGCTGGAGCAGGGTTTCTATGTGCAAAGCATCCGCCCGCCCACCGTGCCGCCCGGCACGGCTCGTTTGCGAATCACCGTGACCGCGGCGCACCAGCCGGATCAGCTTGTCGGGCTGGCCAATCGGCTCGAAGTCCTGGGAAAGGCCTCTTCAGCGCCTGGGAGCTAGGCTGGGCCCCGGCGTTCCCGGGGGAAGCGGGATGCCTAGTTTGGGCGACGAGCCTTCCTGCCCGCCGGTGTTCCCCAAGACGCGGCTAAGGGATTGGTACTGGTAGGCTTTTTGTAGGTTGGCCACGCGCTGCTCATCGGTATATCCGGCATAGGATTGGCCCATCAGGCTGCTTTCCAGCCGCGCCAGCCTGACGGGGAAGGGATCGTTGGTGACTTTGCCGTACATTTTTATTTCCAGGTCGTTGAGCGATTGCAGGGTGGCGGGATTGCCCGTGTATGCGCCCGGGGGCAGGGCCTGCGGGTTCATGTAGATGGTCTGGGAGCCGTCCGGCCCGATGACCGTGGTGGATTGCTTCACGCTCTGGCTGTAGCCGGGGGCGCTGTAGTAGCTGCGGTATTGTACCGTGCCGCTGCCCCCATAGGTCTGGAAGCCCGGGTACCCGCCCTGCTCCTGGATAATCACCGTCCCCGGCCCCTGGGCCGCGAAACTGCCGCTTTGGCCGGTGACGGCCGCCCGGGCGTCCGGGGGGAGCATTTCAATCAGCTCGGGGCTGAACCGGGTGCTGCTTTGACTGTAAAAGCCCCCGCCAATTTGGATGTTCTGCGGGGGGCGGCTGCCGGAGGGCGTATAAGAGCCGCCCAGGCTGCTGGAATAGCTGCCATCCGGGTTGCGGAAGCCGGGCCGCGACTTCACGCCGGGCCGCGTCTGGTAGCCGGATGCGGTCTCCACCCTGAAGTTCTTCAGCAGCCGATCCACGCGGCCATCAATGGATTGCCCCGGGTAACGGCGGCCCAGCACCTGGTCTTCCAGCGCGTCCAGACGTTCGGTCACCAGGTGGCTCGGGTAGGACTGGCCAAACACCGAGCGTTCCAGCTCGTCAATCTTGATATACACGTCCCGGCTGCTGCCGGCCAGACTGGTGGATTCTTCCGGGCGGGGCGTCCAGTCGGATCCGGGCGGGGTTTGGGTGTAGGTTTCGGCTGCGGCAACGGCGGGCGCCTGGCTCTGGGCGTCAGGATACCTGGAAAGCAGTTGATCAACCCGGTCAATGAGCGCCTTGTCCTCGAAAGTCCGGTTGAAGGCCCGCATTTCCAGACGGTTCAACCGCTGGCTGATGTCCTCGTGAGAAAACGCCTGGCCCAGCACCCGTTGCTCCAGGGCCACGACCGTGGGGTAGTTGGTGGCATCGGGCCGCCTGGCGGGCTGTGGGGGTGGTGTATAGGTAGGGATTTCGGGCTCGTCGGCCTGGACGGGTTTTTCGCCCGGGACGGGAAGTTTGCCCTGGGCGGCCTGAAGGGAGCCCAGCAGATGGTTTTCCCGTTCGGTCAGGCTGCCGGTCTGGATCTGGCCGAAGACCTGTTGCTCCAGACGCTCCACGCGCTGCTGGCGGGGCTCATTCTCAAAGCTTTGCAGGAAGAACCGCTGCTCGAATTGAGACAAGTTGTCAGCCCGGGCGGTGCAAACACCCAGCGCAAGGGCCAGCGAGACCATCACCCCGGCCCGGCGCAGCCAATTCTTTGCGGAAACCCCGATGTTCATCATGCCTATAATATACGCCGATTCGAGGTGCTTTTAAACCCGCTGTCCGGCTGGTTTTTGTCGGGGTGGGTCTTAGTGGCCTGCGACCCATTGGTTGATGCGGGTCAGTCGGTTGCGATCCTCCTGGCTTTGGGGTTCGGTGGGCACCGGCTTGATGATTTCCCGGAAGTAGGCCACCGGATCCACGTAGCGCCCGGTTTCCCAAGGCTGCCGGTTGGGCAGCGGCTGGGAGGCATTGATGAGGGCCAGCCTGCGCTGCTCGGCGGTGAGAGGCGGAAGCCCCAGGGCGGCGCGGATCATGCCCTCGCGGTGGATGATGCCGGAGATGTTGGGCGCGGAGAAGGAGGTTCCGTCCGCCTCCCCGTAAGCGGCCAGCGGCACGCGGTAACCGGGGGCGCCGAACATTTCCAGCGCTTCCTCCAGCCGCAGCGGGTTGGGCATGCTGGAGAATTCCGCCAGCCAGCGGGACAGGCCGTCCACGGCCGCAATCAGCAGGGTGCTGTTGGGCTTGGTGACTTCCATCTGGTTGTTTACCCGGCTGCCCAGGCCGTTCTGCTCGCCAATGGGATCGAAGCGCTGGTCGAAGGTGCCGCCCTGGGCATTGCCCGCCGACACCACGTTGGTCACCCCGGTTTGCCCAAGGGCCTGCATGTAGGCGGAAATGACGTCGGCCATTTGTTCGCGGTAACCTTGCAGGTAGTAGATGAGGTTTTTGTAGCCGATGGAGTAGTTGGCGGTGATGACGTTGGTCTCGCCTTCGGCCTGCTCCTGCACCAGCTGTTCGATGTAGGCCAAAAAGGCGTCTTGGTGAGCGTCTCCGCGCCAGGGATCGTATTCCACATCGCCGTTAACGTGGAAGGTCAGGATTTGCGGGTTGTTGGCGATGCGGGAAACCAGGCTGGCGGTGGCGGATGAGTGCACCTCTTCCCAGTTCTCGGTTTTTCCGTATTCCATATCCGCCGGGTAGACCAGGCGCATCGGCTGGTTGTAGGGGTACTGGTAGGGCCCGTCAAAGCCGTTGTGGGCAAAGCCAACGTCAAAGTTGGCATGCTGGCCGCCCTGCACGTTATCGCACAAGGTGTTCAGCTCGCCCAGCCAGTAGGCCTCCTCGGCGAAATAGTTGACCAGGTTGGGGTCGTAGCCCTTTTGCTGGGCTGCTTCGGGCGTCAGGCCGTGGGCCATCATGGCATGCACGTAAGAGCGGGCCACGGGCGACAAGGGGTTGGCCTGCCACTCGCGGTTGGCCAGTTGCAGCAACTGATCCCGACCGCCCAGGGCGTCGATGGCCAGGGCAAACTCGTAGCGCAGCACGTCTTGCACCCGGCGGGACTGGTGCTTGGTGGTGAAGCCCTGCTCCGTCCGTTCCATATCCTGGAAAATGCGATTGATGTGCCCTTGCATGGCCGCGCGGTCGGTATCGCTGACCGGGCTGCCGTCGTTCATGCGCTGTCCCAGGTAAAGCAAGCCGGTCAGGGCGGCGCGCTGAATGGGCAGGCTGGGATCCATCTGGGCCAGGTGCAACAGGTCGGTCAGCGGGCTGGAGGGGCTGGCGGTGGCGCCGAGCGCTTCCAAGGAGTCGATCTTCAGGATTTCCGGCAATTCCGCCTGCAACATGGGGCCGTCCATGAACATGCGGCTCAAGTCCGGGCCGTATTCCTCGGGGTTGGTGGCAATGTCGGCGAACACTTCCGCTGCCAGCGGGCTGCCGGATGCCTGCAGCAGGGCCATCATGGGGTAGGCCAAGTTCAGGTCCATGGCCCGCTTGCTGGTGGTCAGGTAGGAGATCATCGGCATCAGGTAGTTGCGTGTGAAGTCCGGATCCGCGGCCAGCTGGCGGAACTGCGCGTTGTCCACGTCCGGCACCTCCGCCTGGATGATGGCATGCAACTGCTCCGTGATTTCCTCGGCGGTCACCTCCGGCGCGACGCCGCCCCGATCCCGGGTGGCCTGGCGGGCGGCATTCTCGTTTTCCACCCAGCGGGCCAGTTTTTCGTTGACGCGGGTGCTCCAGTTCATGTGGCCTTCCGGCAGAATCAGCTCGCCATCAGGGCTCATGCGCGACATATATCCGCCAAAGAATTCCTCCAGGAAGGCGGGCGAGAACATGCTTTGCTGCTGGGCCTGTTCCAGGTGTTCCAGCGGGATGCGCGAGGGGCCGATAATTCGCAACACCGCTTCCATGGCGGTCGCGCGCTCGTCCCGGGTGGCTTCTCCCGGGCCCACCGCAATTTCCATCAGGGTTTCAATGGAGGCCTCGTCCCGATGGTTGCCCAGGCCGGCAATGGCGATGGGGCGCCCGGGCTCATCGCGGCGGGCAATGCCGCGCAAATAGTCCGCGTACTGGCCGGTGCTGTCGGAGGCCATCATGAACAGGGCCAGCGTGCGGGCGGCCCGGCGGGCGGAGTCCTGGTTCATTTCCGCGTTGGGAATCATGGGGGCGCGGCCTTCCAGCAAATCCACCACGTAGGCGCGAATGTCGTCGCGGTGGGCCTCCAGTACCGGCACCAAGGCCTTGTGGGCGTTTCTTAGCGGGCCGATTTCGTACATCGAGGTGGAGCTGAACACGCCGTAGAGCGCCTCCCCGATGGCGGAACCGTGGGTTGCCATTACCTGCTTCAGGAAGTTGTAGTCTTCGGGGTTACGCTGGACGTGCAGGGCCAGGGCTTCTACCATCAGCAGGTCGCTGGTATTGGTGGAGAAGCTGCTGTCGTAGTTTTGATACCACTGGCGAATTGCGGTTTCCGCCTTGGGATGTCCGCGCTTGGCCAGCAGGTTGATGGCCGCGGCGGCTAATTCCCGCTGTTGGCTGTTCTCCAGGTCTACCAGTTGGGGAGAGCTGGCGTTGGGGTTGGTAAAGACCAATGACAGGGCGATGTTTGCCGCCTGCCCGATGGATTGGCCCTCGGGCAGCTCGCCCAGGATTTCAAGTGTCATTATGGCGGTTTGCTTGGCTTCGGCAGCGGCGGTGTAGTTGGTGCCCGCCGCCCGCATCTCATCCAGCGCCGTTTGCAGGTCGGTGCTAAGCAGGGCTGCCGCGCGGGTGTCGCCGGTTCTGGCCAGGGCAGCCCGGGCATAGGGCCCTATATCCACAATCACCGCCTGATAGTGATCTTTCTTGTAATCTTCGGCTTCCTCCGGCGTGACGAAGCGCATTTCCGGGTCGCGGTTCGGGTCGTTGCTGGGGATGACCAGCAGCACGTGGTTGGTAAACGGCAGCAGGCTGTCGGTAATTTGCGCTTTCAGCGCGGCATCGGTGGTGTTGCGTCCCAGGATGCCCGAGGTGTAAATGGCTTCCTGCAGCACGTAGAGGGGAACTTCGGAGGGGTGGTTGAAGGCGGCCTCAAGGATTCCCCGCCGGATGGGCTGGATCTCCAAAAAGCGAGGCACTTGCTGAACAGTGTCATCGGAAATGCCCAGCATCACATAGACGGCATTCCAGTCTACCCGCTGAAGATCGCGCCCATTGCCCCATGCGGCTGTGCCCATGTTGATCAGGTTTGTCACCCGCTGCTCGGGACTAATGGAGCCGCCGTATTGCGGGTTGTTGTTGACCGTGGCGCATACGTTGTTTCCGCTGCCCGTGACGGACTGGGCACGGTTGAAAGTGGTAACCACGCCCCCGGTGCCGGTTATCAGGGCTAGAATGAGCATGGCCAGCTTTTGTTTGGGGCCGGGTTTTTTCCAGTTTGCGCCAAATTGTGGCGTGGCGGGCGTGCCGGAGAAGCGCAGCGTCAGCTGGTCGCCGTCGCCGTTGGTTTTCGGTGCCTTTTCGTGAATTGCCTGCCGGCTGGCCGGAAGGCTTTTATCCGGTTTGCGCGCCGGAATCACGCGAGAGGAAACCCCTTGATCGGTGATAAACATATTTTTCGCCCCTGTCCCTAAATTAACTGACCAATAAAGCGGAAAGTAAAAAAATTGGATGAACCCAAGAAAATTTCAGCAGCATCAAACTTTTAAATTGCGGATGAGTCAATGATTATTTTTGATTGTTACCATGCTTATATTTTCTTTGTTAAATAAATATAGTTGTCGCTAATTCCCGTGCAGGGTGAATTTAGCCCGGCTTTTGACTGCGATTGGTTGGATGATCATTCCCGCGATATTTGTTTCAGGACGAGATCAAATATAGTGACTTAATCAGTTATGTTTCGGAAGGGCAATCCGCGAGGGGGCTTCGTGTTTATTGCAGCAATGCCCGCACGGTCACATGCTTGAAGAGGGTATTGCGGGCAAGCGGATTTATTATGCATACTTTGTTTTATCCCCATCACACAGGATTTTCCGGCTATGCGCCCCCGCCCTGGCAAACGTCCCCGCGCTTTGGGACCTCTGGCGATACGGCACCCCTTCAGCCCAAGCGTAAAAAGACGACCCTTAAGCAGCTGTGGAACGGTGCCCTGTGGGTGGCCCCCTTTTCCAACCTGCTGGGCGGTCTGTTGCTGATAGCTTCCGCCTTCCTGCCGGGACACGCCGTTGCGCCGTCGGTGAATGCCGCTGTGAATGGCCAGCAGCAGGCCATTGTGCGCAGCGTGGAGGCTCCCATCCCTGCCACCAGCCCGCAGGAAGACCTTGCCCGCGAAAACCTGGCCGATATCCGCGATCTGATGGTGCGACTGGGCTGGGTTCTGGGCTCGGTGGGCATGCTGGCCGGAAAAGTGAACGTGGTGGCTGCCGGGCACGAGAAAAAACAGCCCAGCATGGTGCTGGGCGGGCTTTGGGGGATGGGTATGGCGACCGTGCTAATGTTTGACCCTGCGGTGCCGGTGCGAATCGCTTTTCTTACCGCTTCGGCCCTGTTGATTAACGGCTTTGGCAACATGGTGCAAAACGAATACCGTTTAAAAAAGGGCGAAAAACCCCGCGAATTCGATATCCGTCCGCTGTATAGCCCCCAGGCCCTGAAGCGCTTGCTGGGGCCCAATGCCGATGCTTCCTCGGCGGCCTTGTTGCGGGAGTGGGGTCGCCAAATGGCCGGCATGGCGACTTTCGTGGCCCAGGACCATGTGCGCATGGTGGGCAAAGTGGCCCAAGGCGTCCGTTTTATTGCCCAGCATCCGGTGCAAAGCAGCGTTAAGGTGAAGGAACAAACCATTCACCTGCTCAGGTACCTGACCCGCCGCACCAAGGAACAGCCCGATTTTATCAAGCCCAGCGACACCCAGAACCAGGTGGGCAGCATGCTGATTTATGCCGGGGGAATCCCCTGGCTGATTCTCAGTGGCACGGTGCCGGGCGTGGAGCAGGTCTGCCAGACGTTGATTGCCGCCGGCAGCCTCACCGCCGATCTCTCCCTGGTGGGTGTGGGCGGGTCCGAAAAGGGTATCAATCGTGCGGTGGCCTTTGGCCCGCTGCTGGTGAACGGCGGT
The DNA here is from genome assembly GCA_964390635.1 of uncultured Vampirovibrionales bacterium. Classification (GTDB taxonomy): domain Bacteria; phylum Cyanobacteriota; class Vampirovibrionia; order Vampirovibrionales; family Vampirovibrionaceae; genus CAYMIG01. The sequence continues at coordinate 180,753 of CAYMIG010000001.1, forward strand.
ATCCCCTGGATTGATACCCATCCCGGGGCCGGCGTGGGCATGGTGGGCAATGCCTTTATCGACAATTATTTTGCCAACAAGGCCAATGAATCCGACGGTGAGGCGGCGGAATCCCAGGCAACCTAGCCGACGGGTTCGCCATGGGGCCCGCCCTGAACGCGATCGCGCAGGCTTTGCCAGGCCATTTTCGCCCCACCCGCGAACAGGCAAATGACATACGGCATGGCCTGCACGCCGTAACGCTCGTTGCTAAGCGCCATAACCAGGTTGAAGGCGTACCAGCTTGCGAAATACAGGAGCAAAAACGTAAGAATCCTTCGGGCGTCGGGCGTTTTAGGCTGTCTATACAGTAGCAGGGCCAAGGGAGAACCATACAGGATAATTTTCCAGCTGATGTTGGAGACTTCTGCCAGCCGCTTGATGAGCTTGCCCCGGGTGGCCTGCAGCCGCACGGAGCCTTTTTCGCTCCAGCGTATCCCGGTCTGGGCGGTGTTCAGTACCCGCTTCATGCGGTAATAGCCGTTCATCAGGTAACGGGCCGGATTGGCCATGATGATTCGCCGGGCCTCCACGCCGGTCAGCTCATAGCCCTTGATTTGCTCGGCAATGGTGCGTCCTTCGTAATAGCGGGCCACCTTGGGGTAGAATGACCAGTCCGAAGGGTTCTTGTAGCCGCCGTCCCGGCTTTCCACGGCGCAGGCAAAGCCCAGCTCGGAGCCGTAAAACAGTTTGAAGCCCGCCCCTTCCGTCACCAGATACTGATGAAACATCCAGCTGAAAAGCAAAACCCCGGTGGTGCCGGCCAGCATTACGAAGGGAAGCATCCATTGCCATATTCTGGCGCGATCGAACAGCAGCCACATCAGCGGGATCAGTCCCAGGTACAGGATGTTGCTGATACGGATGAGCAAAGTGCCATACAGCAGAAAGCCCAGGGCGATCCAGAGGGCAGGGTGCCGCTTTTCGTTTTGCCACAGCCACATGAATGCCCATAAAAACAACATTGAAAAGGCCACGGCCATGATTTCCGAGCCGGTAATGGCCGTGTAAGCAATCAGCTGGGGTAGCAGCGCGGTGATGCCCGCTGCCAGCAGACCGCCCCGGGGACTGCTCAGTCGGCGACCCAGGTCGAAGACGGTCAGAATAAGGATGGCGGTGAAAAACAGGTTGAGCATCCAGGCGCTTTCAAGGTGCGGGCCCAGCGCCAGGGTGGCGAAGTAGAACAGCACCGCCGGCCCCGGGTGGCGAATGATGGTATCGAAGGAAAAATCCCCGTGGTGAAAGGCAAGGGCGTAATCCCAGTAGGCCTTGAAATCGCTTAGCGGTTCAGGGCGGCTCCATTCGCACCAGGCAATCCGGAGTAAAAGCCCGATGGCCAGGATGATGGGCAGGGCTGGGCCGGCTTTTCCCTGTCGCTTGATGTCATCCACCAGTTGAATGCCGAAATAGCCGAACGCCACCAGCGATAACGCCATCAATACGGCGGTGGCCTGGATGCTTTCGAAAAATTCCGTCATCAACGCGCAATCGCTTCCTTTGGGGCAGAGGGCTGGCAAGAGCATAGCACTTAGGCGGGCCGTTTTTAAGCCGCTGCCTTTGTGTTAGGATACGGGCCTGTGGCGCGCAACACGGCGGATTTTGAGCATGCCCGAAACAATTTTGCTGAACAACTTCAAGAAACAGTGGGAGGACATCGGCCCCGACGTCGAGGCTGCGGTTCGTCGCGTGGGCGAAAGCGGTTGGTACGTGCTGGGATCCGAGGTCTCCGGCTTTGAGCAGGCCCTGGCGGGGGCCTGGGGGCTTTCGCACGCGGTGGGAGTGGCCAACGGGCTGGACGCCATCGAAATCGGCCTGCGGGCGCTGGGCTTACAGCCGGGCGAAAAAGTCCTGACTACACCGCTGTCGGCTTTTGCTACCACGCTGGCGATACTCCGGGCCGGGGGCGTGCCGGTCTTCGTGGATACCGACGCGCATGGCCTGCTAGATTTGAACCAGGCCGAGGAGGTGCTGGCCTCCGGGAAAATCCGGTTTATGGTGCCCGTGCACCTGTACGGGCACAGTATGTCACTGGATCGGCTGGATGCTCTCAAGGCAAAGTACGGCCTGCGCATTGTGGAAGACTGCGCGCAAGCCATCGGCGCCCGCTGGAATGGGTGTCCGGTGGGTACCGTGGGACAGGTGGCGGCCACCAGCTTTTATCCCACCAAGAACCTGGGCGCCATGGGTGATGGTGGTGCCTTGTTGACCGATGATGCCGGGCTTTACGAGAAAGCCCGCTGCCTGCGGGACTATGGCCAGACCGAAAAGTACGTGCACGGCGAATTGGGCCTGAACAGTCGCCTGGACGAGTTGCAGGCGGCCTTGCTGCGCAGCGCGATGCTGCCCCGCCTGCCTGAATGGACGGCGCGCCGCCGCGAGATTGCCGCCCGCTACCGCGCGGAAATCGCCAATGAGGCGATTGACCTGCCTGAAGCGCCGACGGGTTCCGAATCCGTCTGGCATTTGTTCCCAATTCTCGCCCGCGACGAACGGGACGGCCTGATGGCCCACCTGAAAGCCCAAGACGTGCTTTCCGCCGTCCATTACCCCCGGCTGATTCCCGACCAGCCCGCCTTGCGCAGCGGAGGTGAGACCCCGCGGGTGCTGGGTTCACTGGAAAATGCCCGCCGTTTCGCCGACTTTGAGCTCAGCCTGCCCATCCACCCCTATCTGACCGGGGAGGAAATTGATCGGGTCATTGCCGCCTGCAACAGTTGGAAACCCGCATGCCGTCCCGCCCTTACTCGCTAGTGATCCCGGTTTACCGTAACGAAGGCTCGCTGCCCGAGCTGCTTTCGGTGCTGGAGGATCTGGATCGAAAGCTGGATTCTCAGCTGCAAGTGGTGTTTGTGGTGGATGGAAGCCCGGATGCCAGCCTGCAGGTACTGGAGCGCGAGCTGCCCTCCCGGGCCTTCGCCAGCCTGCTGCTTTCCCATTCCAAGAATTTTGGTGCCTTCCAGGCTATCCGCACGGGGCTGGCCCAGGCGGGGGGCGAGTATTTCGCCGTGATGGCCGCCGACCTGCAGGAGCCGCCTTCCCTGGTGCTGGATATTTTCAATAGTCTGCAAAACGAGCCCGTGGACGTGGTCATTGGCACCCGCGAAAGCCGCCAGGATCCCCTCCTGACCGCCCTCAACGCCCGGCTGTTTTGGGGCCTCTACCGCCGTCTGGTGCAAAAGGAGATGCCCTCGGGCGGCTTCGATATTTTCGGCTGTAATCGCACCGTGCGCGACAACCTGGTGCGCCTGGAAGAGGCCAACAGCTCGCTGGTGGGTCAGGTGTTGTGGCTGGGCTTCCGGCGCAAGGCCATTGCCTATCACCGGGAAGCCCGCCAGCAGGGCAAAAGTGCCTGGACGCTCAAAAAAAAGCTGCGTTACATGACCGACAGCATCTTTTCTTTCACCGATTTGCCCATTCTGTGCCTTTTTGGGGCGGGCATGCTCAGCATCCTGGCGGCCACGGTGCTGGCGTTGCTCACGGTGGTGGCCAAACTGGCCGGGGACATCCCGGTGCCCGGCTATGCCATGACCATGATTGTGATTTGTTTTTTCTGGGGGCTCAATGCCTTGGGCCTTGGTATTATAGGAGTCTACGTCTGGCGGGCATACGAGAACACCAAGGGGCGTCCGCTGGGAGTGGTTTCGCAAGCGCGTGAATTTACGGGAGCCTTGTCCGGTGACGTTTTATCAGCATCCTCAAAGTCTGTGTGAATCCCCGCATGTGGGCGAAGGCACGCGGGTGTGGGCGTTTGCCCATATCCTGCCGGGCGCGCGCATCGGGAAAAACTGCAACATTTGCGATCATACCTTTATTGAGAACGACGTGGTGCTGGGCGATGAAGTCACCGTGAAATGCGGCGTGCAGCTGTGGGATGGCGTGACGCTGGAGGACGGCGTGTTCGTGGGGCCCAACGCCACGTTTACCAACGACAAGTTCCCGCGCAGCAAAGTCTACCCGGAGCGCTTTTCTCGCACCGTGGTGCGCAAGGGGGCCTCGATTGGGGCAAACGCGACTATTTTGCCCGGAATCGAAATTGGGGAGAATGCCATGGTGGGCGCCGGCGCCGTGGTCACCCAGTCCGTGCCGGCCAATACCGTGGTGGTGGGCAATCCGGCCCGCATTGTGCGTTACGTGAATACCGACATGGTGGTGGAGGATGCCGCCTCCCAGGACGGCGGCGGGCCCCCCGCTGGCGTCTCCCCGCCCGAGGGCTGGACGGCGCTCCAGGAATTGCCGCTGGTGAAAGACCTGCGCGGCAATTTGTCTTTCGGTGAATTCGAGCGGCACATCCCCTTTACGCCCAAGCGATACTTCCTGGTGTACGACGTGCCCAACTTCAAGATTCGCGGCGAGCATGCCCACAAGGTGTGCCACCAGTTCCTGGTCTGCATCCGGGGCAGCTGCAACGTGATTACCGATGACGGCGAAAAGCGCCGCGAGTACGTGCTGGACAGCGTGGAAAAGGGGTTACACATTCCGCCCATGGTCTGGGGCGTTCAGTACAAGTACTCTCCTGACGCCTTGCTGCTGGTGTTCGCCTCCGACTATTACGACCCGGACGATTACATCCGCGATTACAACGAATTCACCGCCCTGAAGCAGGTGACGCTCAATCCCCAGCCCGCCTGATGTGGCCCGCACAAAACGCAAAGGGCAACCCGCGCAATGGGGTTGCCTTTTGCTTTGCGTTCGGGTTGCGGCTTAGGCCAGGAGCGGGCTTTTGTGGCTCAGCCAGGGCTTGGCGGGATGCTTTTCTACCAGCACGTCGTAGAGTTTCATCATGGGCGGCACCAGGAAGCCTACGTGCGGCGTACCCGCCGGCTGGCCAATCTCGTTCAGGTTTTCATCCTCTTTCCATTGCAGGTATTGTTCATGCTCGGCCTGGCTGGGAAAGCCAGCCAGCTGCCAGGTTTGCGGTTTGGCGTCTTCTTTGGCGGCCTTCAGGATTTTTTCCCAGGTCAAAGTGGGTTGATCGCTGTCCTCGCCATGTTTGGCGTCTTCTTTGGCGGCCTTCAGGATTTTTTCCAGCTCGCCGGATTGAATGACCGGCACGTCGGCATAAATCGGGTTTTGCGGATCGTGCAGGGCTTTTTCGCCGCCGTTGATTTCCTTGATGGCGTCCTCCACCACGATCGGCTGGAAGCCCATCTTCTTCAGGCTGGAAACGGCGCCCTGCACGCAAAAATCGGTGGCCACGCCGTACACCACGGCAATTTTGATGCCCAGCTGCTTGAGGTTTTCCAGCAGGTCCACGGCCTTGCCGTTGGTGACGAACCGCTTGGTTTCCGGCGTCTTGCCAACCCGGCGCTCCAGGAAGTTGATGGTGTTCTTTTGCAGCACAACCTGGTTGCCGTCGGCAAACAGGGCGCGCAGGTCATCGGGGGTGGGAACGTCCTTGGTGCGCGGGGAGACCACAATGTGGCGCTGCTTGTTCACACCGGCGGGCACGGTTTCCGGGATTTTTTCCCAGTCTTCATGGCCGTACACGCAGTGCTCGTCGGAAATGGCCTCGAAAATGGCGAATTCCGGGTCTTTCTTGTCATGGGTGTCCATGGTGGCAATCATGGGGATGCCGTATTGCTGGGCAAGCGCGGTGAGCTTTTTCAGGGTGCCGGTAATGGCTTCCGCACCGGGCACCTGCAGGCCGATGCGTTTCATGGCGTCGCCGACCCGCTTGATGAAAATCGGCCACATAAAGCCCTTCTGGGTATCTACGTCCCAGAACATGACTTCGCCCTTTTTCACCGCCTCTTTCAACTGTTCGCCGCGATCCGGCGTCCAGGCCAGCGCGCCAAACTGCGGGCCGCGGTGCGGGCGGGTGACCGCGAAATGCGGTTTGGGGGGTAACGTTTGCGGAATCATGGGTTTATCACTCCTCATCAACATCAACAATAGAAGGTCACGCCACGGCGTTCAGGTCGCCGTGGATCTCTCTCACCAGCTCGTCCTGGAGCTTTTTGATGGCCGGGCTCAGCAGCTCGGCGGGGGCTTTTACGCTGCCGAAGTCCTCGCGGGCCTTGGCCTGCTTTTTACGGTAGTCCGCCTCGCGGAAGTAGGGCGGCCTGCCGGGGCGGGTGCCGTCGTAATAGGTCACGTAGAGATCCTCGCCCGGTTCGTTGGTGGCGCGCACCGACGCCTCGGTACCGTTGCGCACCAGCTTGATGTCTTCCGGCGGCACCGGGATAGACCACTTGCCGCGCGGGTTGTGATCCTTGGCCTTGGGGTCGGGCTTGGGCGCCTTCATGACCCCCCGGGCGTTTTCGCCCACGCCCACCGAACCCAGCTTCTGGGCAAACGAGATGTTGTCCCGCGAGGGCAGCTTCACCAGCGCGCCGCCAATGCCGTAGGCCACGCAGTGGGGCGGCGAGAAGCCCTCTTTCATCAGGGCGTCGTTGATTTCCTTGATCTTGCCAAAATTCACGCCGTCGGCCTCGATGACCAGCATGTGGGTCATGCGTTTCAGCTTTTTGCCGCTGCGGGTGGTGACTTCGGTGTACCAGGTGTTGGGCTGGCCGGCCTGAAGCTGCTTGTCGCCCTCGGCCACGGCGGCCTTCAGCACTTGCAGAATCTGGCTGAGCGCGTCCCCGCTGTCCGGCCTCACGAAAACCTTGCCGCCGGTCTTCTGGGCTTCGCGGGCCAGCGGCAGCAGGTGGTTGAACAGGGCTTTTTCCGAATCGTAGCAGTCGGAAACATACGACCCGTTGCCGGTCTTGGCAATCTCGAACAGCGCCTTGTAGGCGTCGGCCTCGTTGCGGTAGCTTTGCACGATGCGGTGGGCCAGCGAGTACATGCTGGCGTAGAGCGCGGGATTTTCGCCGGAGTCCTTCCAGGCCCGGTACAGCGAGGACATGGTGGAGGTAATGGGATGGCTCAGGCCAAAGGCCATGCCCAGGTTCATGCTGTCTTGTTCACTGGTGCCGGAGCGATCGCCGAAGTTGACCGTCTGCATGCCAGCCAGCATCGTAATCTGGTCCTCGCTCAGGTTTTCGTTGCGGCCCATGCACTGGCGCACCAGTTGCTTGTTGTATTCCAGCCAGTACATGCCCGCCGTGGCCATCTCGATGCCCCGGCCCACCTGCAGCAGCTTGGTTTCCAGGTGGTTGGCCAGATCGCCATAGCCGTCCTTCGCCGAAATCTTGATGACGGGCTCGCCCGGGAAGAAGGCGGTGCCTTCGGCGGGGGCCTCGATTTTCACCGGCAGGATGCCGTCGTTTTCCTCCACCACCCGCCTCCAGGTCTCGCGCATCCACTTGAAGGGCTGGGCGCCGGGGCGCGCGGTCTGCATTACCCGGTCGGTCTCGTCGTTGGATTCCTTGGTCACAGGCCCGCGGCCCAGGATGTCCACAATCTGGTTCTCCAGCCCGTAGAACACAAAGCGGAAGTCCTCTTTTTTCTGCTTCATGCCCTTCAGGGCGTCTTGCATCCAGGGTTCGTTCACCCATTCCGGGACTTTGCGGGCCGTAATGTGGTAAATGCTGCGATCCTTTGAATCCTTGGACACTACCCACTCGCCAAAGGCCGTGTAGGCATCGGTCTGCATCTGCAACGGAACCCGTCGGGGTACGGGAAAACCCAGCGCGGACAGCAGATAATCCTGCAGCTTTTGCAGGAAGGGCAGCAGGATTTGCGAGATGAACCGGCGAATCCAGCGGCTTTCAATGACGCCGGGCTTTTGCGGGTATTCGCCCTCCGCGCCGAAGCGCATGGGACGTACCGGCAGGCTGGCGGCGGTCTGGCCGAAGGCGGGACGGCTTACAGGGGGCTGCAAAGCGGGTTTCAAAGGGTCGGCTGCAATCATTTCCGGGTGACCTCGTTCAGGATGGCGGCGATCTGTTCGCGGGAATGGCCGCGCCAGTTGACGCGGGCGGTGATGGGAATCTGGTAGTCGGCCTTCATGATGGACTGGCTGTCCACGATGATGCCGGGTGGCAGCAGCGTCCACTTGAAGACGGCTTTGGACATGCGGCTAAAGAAGTTATCCAGCAGCTTGCGCTTGGTTTCGATGTCCATGCCGGTTTTCTGCTCGTAATAGAAGGGCTCGGCCAGCATTTCCTCGTAGCTCTGGCCGCGGGTTTCGATGCGGTGGATGACCTCGTCGCGGAATTCTTCGTGCGGCAAATCGTCTTCCGCCAGTTTGACTTTGCCGGTGGCGGGGTCTATTTCCAGTTCCGCGCCGGGGCGTTTTTCAATCACGCTTTGGGGGATGGCGTTTTTTTGCGGGCGGTTTTCGTTCATCCAGCGGGCCAGGGCAAACAGCTTGGTCTTGGTCACGTCGGCAATGGGGGCAAAGCCGCCGCTCATGTCGCCGTTCACGCTGGCATAGCCCATGTACAGCTCCGACTTGTCGGAAGTGGCAATGGGCAGCACCTTGCGGTACTCGTTGCTGGCCGACCACAGTATGACCGCCCGCAGTCGGGCCTGCAGGTTGCCGATGGTGGTTGAATTGCGGATGCGCTCGCCCCAGGCTGGCGGCAGCAGGCCGTAGAGTTTTTCCAGCGCGCGGGCAATGAGGGATACCATGCCCGCAATACGGCTTTCCTTGTAATGGATGCCCAGCCTCTTGGCCAGCTCGGCGGCGTCGTTGCGGCTGGCCTTGCCGGTAATCTTCGATGGCATGCTGATGCCCAGCACGTTTTCAGGGCCCAGGGCGTCTGCCAGCAGCACGGCGCACACCGTAGAATCCAGCCCGCCGGATAGGCCCAGCACCGCCTTCTGGTGCCCGGTTTTCTGGAAATATCCCCGGATGCCCTGGATGAGGGTCTCATAGGTGCGGCCCAAATCGGAAGTGTCATAGGGATCGAAGGTTTTATCGGCGCGTTGCCGCCCGCCGACGGGCCGGAGGGTTTCTTCCAAACCGGGTGGCAGGGGATAGATTTTTCCCTCGCCGGTCAGCGGGTTCACCACCTGGAACTGCTCCTCAAAGCTTTTGGAACGGGCAATGAGCTTGCCCCGGGCATCATATACCCGGCTGGATCCGTCGAAGGAGTGCTCGTCCACGGCGCCTACCCGGTTTACGTACACCAGCGGGATGCCGTATTTGCCTGCCATATGGGAGAGCATGTTGTTTTTGAGCTGCTCTTTTCTTGCCCGGCTAGGCGAGGCGGAAAGGTTGACCATATAATCTGGCCGCCCGTAGGGATTTTCCGCCACTTCCTTGTAGGGATCCCGTACGTAGAGGTTTTGATCGAAGAAGTCGTCGTCGTTCCAGATGTCCTCGCAAATGGTAATGCCCGCCTGCTTGCCGTGGATGGCTGCGGTTCGCCCGGAGGCCGCCTGGGTCTGGTATCCCCAGCGGGCCAGGCCCAGGGACTTGGCGGGATGCATCCCGGCATAAGGCGAGGAGGTGAACTGGCGATCCTCGTTGAATTCGTTGTAGGTGGGCAGCAGCGATTTGCGCACAACGCCCAGCAGCTGGCCGTTGGCCATAATGGCGGCGGCGTTGAAATACTTTTTGCCGACCGGATGCGTCCAGGGCTTGGCCTGGCGGGGCTCCACGAAGCCGACGATGACCCGGGTGCGGCGGCTGTGGCGGGCAATTTCCTGCAGCCACTTCAGGTTTTCCTGTACCAGGCCCGGATGGCGCCCGATGATGTCCCGCACCGGGTAGCCGATGAGCGCCAGCTCCGGGAACACGATGGTATCCGCACCGATTTTTTCGGCGGCATCCATATAGGCCAGGATTTTGCGGGCGTTGCCTTCCAGATCACCCGGTGTGGAGTCGATTTGGGCCATGACAATATTGCCCTGGCCTCGGTGCCCGTTGAGGGTTTTCAGGGTTTGCAGCACCAGCGCCTGCTTGCCGGGCTGGGTTTCCTCCGTCCAGACACCTTGCAGGTATTTGTCCAGCACCTCGGTAAGGTGGGCCACGGTTTCGGTTTTGGCCCCGGGTTGGGAGAGCTGGGCGGCCACTTCCGCCTTGAAGGCTTCCAGGGACAGCCGCGGGTTGAGCAGGGGGTTGTCGGATCGATCCAGCACGCCGCCAAAATGCAGGGCCAGCCTATCGCCAGCCTGGTGCGCGCCGCCGGAAAATTTTGTGGCGGCAATGGTTTCGGGCCGGTTGGTGCGACTGGGCCCCTGATGGCGGAAGGCATGGATGGATACGGGCATCTTCTCTCCGATTGAATCGGGTTTCAAAGTATTAACGCAAAAACATGCGCCAAGGGCATGCCAATTAAACCGGCCTGAAAAAAAAGAATTGATGTGCAGGCAAGATTTTTTATTCAGCGGTGTTGTCGTCATCAGATTGGAGATTGTTCACACCGGCAGGTTCCCTTTGCTGAATTCCCTTTTCCAAACACCTTCCCCATTGTTCGGTCGCCGGCGCCCACCGCAGCCGCAGCCGAAAAATATCGCCTATTACTTCGGCACCTTCAACCCCATTCACAACGGCCATATCCAGGTGGTGCTGGAAGCCATCCGCCAGTTCCGCTTCGACAAGGTGGTCTTTGTGCCGGTGTTTTCGGCGCCGCACAAGGATGCCGTGCACATGCCATCCTTTGCCCAGCGTTACGAGATGATTCGTCGCGCCATCAAAGGCTATCCCATGCTGGATGTTTCCGACATCGAAAGCCGTCTGCCCGCCCCGTCCTATTCCGCCAACACGGTTCAGGCCCTCAAGCGCACCGATCCCCGCAGGCGGCTGCCGTTCATTATTGGCGTGGATGCCCTGAAAGGCTTGAAGGGCTGGCATGATCCCCTGTACCTGCTGAAGCACCTGCAATTTATCGTGGCGCCCCGCAACGGTGTGCGCGTTCCGGCGACGATGACGCTGGACGGCCAGCGCATGCAGCTGAGCCGCAAGAAAATCAACATGCCCGAGGTCACGGTGTCGTCCACCCAGGTTCGTCAGGCCGTGGCGGCGGGGCAGTCCGTTGCCGCCCTGGTGCCCGAAGGCGTGGACGCCTTTATCCGGTCTGAAAAGTTGTATTGCAATGTGGAAGGAACGACCAATGCTTAACCTCCTGCCGGTCAAGTTTGGAGCGCATTCACCGGTTCTACCCGTTTCAGCGCCGCAAGCCCACCCGCTGCGGGGTGGCCGGGTGGAGGCGCGGGATTGCTTTATCCCCCGGTTTGCCGCGAAAATCGTTGCCCCGGAACGTCCCCTGGTCGATCCTGGCCGGGTGAAGATCTTCAGCGGGCGGGCCAATCCCAACCTTTCTCGTGAAATTGCCGCGGCGCTCGGGATTTCGCTTAGCCCGCTTACCATTTACAACCAGAAAAGCAGCGAAACCTACGTGCGTCTTGATGAAAGCGTGCAAGGCTGCGACGTGTTCCTGGTGCAACCTACCCATGCCCCGGTCAACGATAACCTGATGGAGCTGTTGGTAATGATTGACGCCGCCCGGCAGGATGATGCCAAATCCATCACGGCAGTGATTCCATACTACGGCTATGCCCGACAAGACCGGCGCACAGACGGGTTGCGGGAATCTATTTCCTCCAAGCTGGTGGCCAAGCTGGTGAAGGCTGCGGGCGCCGATCGGGTGGTGGTAATGGACCTGCACAACCAGATTCAGGAAGGCTTTTTCGACATCCCTGTCACCCACCTGACGGCCCGGGACGTTCTGGCCCGCTATATCGGGGAAAACGATCTTTCGGATGCGGTAATCGTCAGCCCGGATGCCGGTGGCCTGGTGCGGGCGCGCGGTTTTGCCGAAAAACTCAACCTGCCCTACGTCGTGGTTGAAAAAAGGCGTAGCAACGGGGAGGCCAAGGCGCTCAACATTATTGGCGGGGATATCGAGGGCAAGGTGGCCATTATCCTGGATGACATGATCGATACGGCGGGCACCATCAGCGAATCCGCCCGCCTGTTGATGGAAGCCGGGGCCCGTAAGGTAATCGCCGTGGCTTCGCACGGGGTGTTCTCCAACCCGGCACCCAAAAACCTCAAGGACTCCGTTTTTGCGGAAGTGGTGGTGACCAACTCCATTCCGCTGCGTCGCTCGGTCAAGCAAACCGGGCGTGTTACCCAGTTGTCCGTCGCGCCTCAAATTGCGGATGCCATTCAGCGCATCTGCAAGCGCCCCAACTAGCCCCTTTGCGCCAAGCTTGGGCCAGCCGGGGCTAGCCGGTTGAGGGTGCCCGCACGGTTGTTTTTTGCTAGAATGCTGTAAAGGAAAGGGGAGGAGTAACCAATGTCCAGAAGCCGGGTAGCCGATATCATGACGCCCTGTGTCGTGATTCCCGAGGATTTGTCCATCCTGGAAATGACCCAGCGTTTTGAGCAGGAGCAGGTGAGCGGGGCGCCGGTGGTGAACGTTGACGGGATTTACGTGGGTGTCATCTCTCGCACGGATGTCGCCTCGGAGCGTTTCCTGGCGCTGGTGCAGCAGGGGCGCAAGCCCAGTGAGATCAAGGCGCGCGACATCATGAACTCGCGTCCCCCCGTGGCGGTCAAGGCCGACGACCCCATTGACGATGCCGTGGAGCTGATGGACAAGTTCCAGATTCACCGGGTGTTCGTGCGGGACGAGGCCGGCAAAATAGTGGGCATCGTGACCGCGCTCAACGTGGTGAGCGCCATGAGATACTCCTTTGAGTCGTATCTCTAGCCCGCAATCTGTCATATGATGGTAAAAGCATCGCGTTTTTAAGAGGAACCCCGCCATGAGCACTCCCGCCCACACCGTCGACGACATTCCTTCCAATATTTACAAGGTCAACGCGCCGCTGGAGTCCGAGGTGTTGTCCCATCACCGCCTGACCGCCGAGGATTCGCCCAACGAGGTGTCCCACATCGTGCTGGACATTGCGGGCAGCGATATGCGCTACGTGGACGGGCAAAGCATCGGTATCCTGCCCCCGGGCGTGGATGAAAACGGGCGTCCCCACAAGCTGCGGCTCTATTCCATCGCCTCGCCCCATTACGGTGACGATGGCCAGGGCAAGACGGTCAGCATCTGCGTGAAGCGGGCCATCACCGTGGACGAGGCCACCGGCACCGTCTACAAGGGGGTTTGCTCCAACTACTTGTGCGATCTGAAGCCCGGCGACAAGGTGCGCATGACCGGCCCGGTGGGTAAGCATTTCGTCCTGCCTAACGTGCCGGACGCCAACCTCATCATGATTGCTACCGGCACGGGCATTGCCCCCTTCCGGGCCTTCCTTAAGGTTCGCTACAACCGCAGGGCGTCCGAAAAAGGCCAGGTATGGCTATTTTTTGGGGCCCAGACCCAGAAGGACTTTCTCTACCACGATGAATACGCCGAATACGAGTGGCATGACACCTTCCACCTGGTCACGGCCTTCAGCCGCGAGCAGAAAAACGCCGAAGGGGGCCGCATGTACGTACAGCACCGGTTGCAGGAATACGCCGAAACTCTTTTCACGCTATTGCAAGACCCCAAAACCTACATCTACATGTGCGGGCTAAAGGGCATGGAGCCCGGCGTGATGGAGGGCCTCGAAAAGGCTGCCGCGCAGCAGGGCATCAACTGGGCCGACTTTCTGGCCAAGCTGAAGGCCGAGCACCGGTGGCTGGTCGAAGTCTACTAGCCTTCCGCGCAGCATGATGGCCGGCTTCGGCGTGATTGCCCCGCCCGTGGGCTTTGGCGCCGTGGTTTGTTTCCGGGCGGGATTCTCATACAATAGACAGACGAGTCTTGGGACGGGACGCTATCGGTGGGAGCCAAAATTGGTTTTGCGACGGATTATGAGGGTGGGACGGGCTTGTTTCTCTCCCGGCTTCGGGATGCGCTGCGGGCTATGGATCGATTTGACGCCGATGCGCCCGATATCTGGGTGCAACCTGCCCTGAGTGCCCTGCCGTCCTGGGTGGCCGAACGCCGCGGGCAGGGAAAAACCCGGGTCGTCCTGCGCATGGATGCTCCCCACTGCGCCAGGCACTTTTATTTCGATAAGGGCGTGGTGATTCCGGTGCCGTTCCTGGATAACTTCGAATCCCGCCGCACCAATCGCCGAAAGAATGCCCGGATGATTGAGAATCTGGGGCATGCCGACGACCTGGTTTACCAGAGCGAGTTCGGGCGCCGCCTGGTTCAGCACTTCGTGCGGGAAACCGATCCCGGCAAGCTGATTTTCAATGCCGTGCCGCTCGATGTGTTCACCCCGGAGGGCACCCGCGCTCGGTTGGGTTCGCCAGACACGGTGAAAATCCTGGTGACCCACCGGTTTCGACCGGCCCACCGTCTGCATGAAGCCATGCGGGTGCTGGCCCAGCTGAAGTTTTTCGATTCCAAACCCCCCTACCACTTGTTTATCCTGGGTGAAGACGTGGCTGGCGCCTTTGATTATGCCCGCCAGGTGGCCGCCGGCGAGAAGCTGGAGGAAAACATCGACTATACCTTCCTGGGCCCGGTGCCCGCCGAAAGCATGCCCGATTATTACCGCGCCGCCGATATCCTGCTGAACCTGTCCTATTGGGATACCTGCCCCAACACGGTGATTGAGGCGATGGCCTGCGGCCTGCCCGTGGCGGGTGTGAGACATGGGGGCCTGCGTGAGCTGTTGGGCCGAGATGGCGGCATCCTGGTTGAGGAGCCCATTCCCTTCACCTGGCATGCCCACCACGATTTCAGGCGCATGCCGGCCATTTCGGCGGCGGACTACGCCAATGCCGTCATGAAACTCTGTTCGGCGGGGGATGCCTGGCGTCGCTCGGCCCGGGAGGCTGCCGAGGAGCGGTTTGATATCCGCACCGCCGCGGCCCATTACGCCCTGGTTGCGGACAAGCTGTAGGGGTCGATTTTGGGTTTTGGCCTGAAGGCGGCCTGGGTTGCCTGGGCTGTTCGGGCTCCATTGATTGTGGGAGGTTGGCCGGGGCGCAGCCCTCTATACTGAAATTACCGCCGAAATTCAGGGAAGTTTGCGATGTATTTTGAATCGAACCTGAAAGCCCTGCAACGGCATGGGGAGTTTTCAGCTCCCTTAATTCAGGCGTTGCGAGAGGAGCCCCTGGTCGACTATCCCCTTTATGCCACCGAGGCGGGGGATTACACCATTGAGGCGGAGGGGCTTTGCCTGCATGCCGTTTCCGGTGCCCAGGAGGAAGCCCGCCAGGTGGTGGAAGCCCAATGCAAACCGGGGCTCGATAAGATTCACGTCATTCTGGGAATGGGGTTGGGCTACCTGCTGGATGCCGCGCATACGGCCAGCCAGGGCAAAATTGTGGTTTATGAGCCGAACCTTTCCTTGTTGCGCTTTGTGTTTGAGCATGTCGATCTTTCCAGCTACCTGCAATCTGGCCGGGTGTGGGTGTTTGGCTGCCGAAAAAAACTGATGGCCTGGCTCCGCCACCATGTGGATTGCCATCGCGATCATGTGGATTTCCTGTTGCTGCCGGCATACGCGCACTGCTTTAAGCAGGAATTGCCCATGGTGCTGGAGGAATTTGTGGAGGTCATCCAGGATCGCCTGAGCGATTACGGCACCATGAAGCAATACCACCTGCTGTGGGTGGAATCTTTTTTCCAGAACCTGCCCTGCTTTGATGGCGTGCTGGCCGCGGACGTGTTGAAGGAACGCTTTGCCGGCAAGCCGGCGGTGATTGCCAGCACCGGCCCCTCCCTGGATGCCGCCATTGTTCCCCTGCGCCAGCTGCGCGATTGCGTGGTGCTGATTACGGTCAACAGCGGCCTTCGGGAACTTTGGAAGCATGGCATCATCCCCGATTTCGTGGTGCTTTACGACGCCATCGAGCTTGATCGCCTGCTGGCCGGCGTGCCGGAGGAAGTAATACGGCAAACCAATTTTATCGTGGGCTTCCTGGCCCAGAACGTGTGCTACCGGCTGCCCGCCAAAAGTATTATTTACCTGCCGACCACCAACAACATCCAGTTTTGCCAGTGGCTGGACTCCAGCCTGAAGGAACCGCAACCCTCCCTGCCGGGTGGGGGATCGGTGTCTATTGTTGCCTTGCAGCTTGCCCTGCTGATGGGATGCAACCCGGTGGTGCTGACCGGCCAGGATCTCGCCTATCCCGGCAACCGGGTCTATGCCGGAAACGTGGGCTGCCAGGTGAACGAAGCGGGCATGATTACCCTGAAGCACCAGGCCGGGTTCGACTATTTCCCGGATCAAAGGGCGGTGACGGCGATGGGCCAGAACGGGGAAGAATTGCTGAGCACGGGATCATTCCTGCGCTTTATCAGCCAGTTTGAGGAAACGGCCCTGAACCATCCCCAGGTGGAATTTTACAACGCCTCCACCGGCGGGGCGCAAATCAACGGTTACCAGAATCGCCCGCTGGAAAGCTTCCTGGGACAGTTTGAGTCCTGGCGGACGGAGGAGTCGGTCGATTTTCCCCGCAGCCATCCCCGGCAAGCCGAGCGTCGCGCCCTGCTTCACCAGGGCGTGCGAAAGCTCAATCAGCACATGGAAAATTTTCTGGCCGTGCTGGAACGCCTGGAGGGGAGCCTGTCCCTGGACGCCCCCGATCTGGCCCGACGCGTGATTCTGGCCAACAAGCGCATTCTGGAGCTGCTGGGCGAGGATCCCCTGCTGCCCTATTTCCTGTTTTACGAGCTGGGCGACTACAACCGAACCTACCAGGCCCTCAGCGAATCCCGCACGGTGGCCCGGAACAACGCCCAGGCATTGCTGCGGTTTTGCGCCGACAGTCAAAAGCGCCTTCGGGACTCTATTTTTCCCCATGTTGAGCAGGCCTTGCGGGCTTTCGAGTCCGGTGCCGCGCAAAACCCCCGCCCCCAGGGGGAGCCGGTGGGCAGCCTGTGCGGGTGACCGGAAGGCCGGGGTATGTGTTTAATGCGCGGAGTGGTTTAAAATAGAAGCAGGAGAAAAGCGGTAAAAAGGGGGAACGCATGAAGCTTGGCCTGGGCACCGTGCAGTTTGGATACGAAGGCGGCGGGGCTTGCACTGCCGAAGCCAGGGTCACCCAGGAGGAAATTCGCCGCATTCTGGAATTGGCCCGCAATGCCGGTTTACGCCTGGTGGATACCTCCGCCCAGGCGGGACGCAGCCAGGAATTCATCGGGCAGTGCATGCCGGAATTCCCTGAATTCCAACTGCTCAGCCGGGTGCCCGTGTTTGAGGCGGGCGAGATTGCCTCCCGGCAGGCGGAACAGATGGAACATGCCATGCGTCATACCCTGGAAACCCTGCGGGTGCAGCGCTTGTACGGGGTACTGTTCCAGCATCCCGCCGACTTGCTGGCGGAGCCTGGCAAACGCTTGTTGAAGCGCATGCAGGGCCTCCAGCAGCAGGGATTGATCGATAAAATCGGGGTTTCGGTCAGCCATGCCGCCGAAATCGATCGCGTCCTGCGGGTGTTTGTGCCGGATATCGTGCAGCTGCCGCTCAACATCTTCGATCAGCGCCTGCTGCAAGGGTGCTGGCTGCAAACCCTTAAAAGCGAGGGCGTGGAAGTGCATGCCCGTTCCATTTTCCTGCAAGGCGTCCTGTTGGAGCCGACCCACCCCCATCCCTGGTTCTGGCCCATCCGCAAGCGACTGCAGGATTACCACAACTACCTGGTGGCCGAGGGTCTGACGCCTATGGAAGCCGCCATCAGCTTTATCGCGGGCATTCCCGAAGTGGACTATGCCCTGGTGGGCGTTAGCTCCGCCCGGCACTTGCAAGAGATCCTGGACGCCTACGCCCTGCGGGCCACCGACTGCGATTTCTCCCGCTTTGCCGTCAGCGAGGAAAAATACATCAATCCGGCGCTCTGGAATCTGTACGGCTAGCGCGCGGAAACCCGCCGGGCCGCCAGGGCCACGGCCATCGCCTGATCGGCCCCGTGCGACATGCTCACTTTTACCTCGAAGTCGGCGAAATGCGGGGAATGCAGCACCACCTGCGGGCAGCCATCCTCGTCGGGGACGATTTCGATGTGGTTGAGATCGATGGAGCGGTTGGTGATACAGCCCAGTGCCTTGATGCAGGCCTCCTTGGCGCAGAAGCGGGCGGCCAGATGCTGCGCCGCGAACTTGTGCCGGAAGCAGTATTCCAGCTCCCGTTCGGTATAAACCCGTTTCAGAAAGCGGGCGTCCCGCACGCGATCCTTCTCAAAGCGGGAAACCGCCTCGATATCGGTGCCGATGCCGATGTTTCCGAGTCCGCCTGGGATGTCCATATCGATGTTCCGGCCATGACTTTCACACCCATGTACTATACAATAAGGGCCACGTGATTCCCCAACCCGCAAGGCATTGCCGTGAAACTCGACCTGCAGCCGTCCATCCGCCGATTCCGCTATGAACAGCGCGCCTGCGAATGCTGCGGCGGCAATTTCCTTGAAGCGCTGTGGGAGCACCGCTTTACGGCCCGGACGCGCAATTCGGCCTGGCAGTTTGAAATGCGGCACGTGATTTGTACCGGCTGCGGCTTCGCCTTTGTCTCGCCATGCCCGTCCGCCGAGGATCTGCGCGCCTACTACGAAGACAGCTATTCCTACGTCACCGCCCAGAGCCTGGATTACGACGTGCGGAAACGCCTGGACCTGGTGGAGCGTCATGCCCGGCCCGGCGCCGAAACCTTCCTGGAGATCGGCTCCAATATCCGCACCCTTTTCCACGAACGGCTCGAAGCGCTGTTTTCCCGGGTCATCACCATGGAAGTGAACCAGGAGGTCGATTCCAACCTGGATAGTCTGACCGGCGTGGCGGACGGTACCGCCGACATGGTGGCCAGCTATTTCGTGCTGGAGCACGTGCCGGACGTGGACCGCTTCGTGGCTGATTGCGCCCGCATCGTCAAGCCGGGCGGCGTGATGGTGATCGAGATCCCTGAAATCGCCTTGTACCGTGACGATATCTCCGCCCTCATCTTTCATGAGCATGTCAACCATTTCTCCCTGAACAGCTTTTCCCGTATTGCCGCCCGCCATGGCTTCGAGCTGCGGGAAGGCTCCGTTGAGGCCTGTAGCCGGGGCTTCGGGTTTGCGGTGGTCTATGTCAAGCATCCGCAGGCGGTGGCCGCGGAATTTCCCAACGAGTACGAGGCCAACCGCGCCTCGTTCCAGGCCGGGCTGTCGCGGATTGATCGCTATTTCTCCAAGCTCCGGGATTACCAGGCCCGCGTGCAGGCGCTTTGCGAAGCGGGCAAGCGGGTCACCCTGTGGGGAGCCAACGCCAACCTGCAATTTTTCCTGAACGGCTTCAGCCTGCCCGATGGTGTGCGGGTGGTGGACTCCAGCCCCGGCAAAAAAGACTTTCTGGGCGAGACCCCGGTATTCCTGCCGGTGGAAGCGTCCGAGCACATCGTCGGCAGCGAGACGCTGCTGATCTTTGCTGGGGAGGTGCATAAGCCGGACATCCTGCGCACCATCCGGGAAAACTTCGGCAAAACGTTCGCCGACGATCAGGTCCACGTGATTTTTGAATAGCGGGTTTTAAACAGTCTGGCCGGCCAGGTTGGGGGCGGTTTCGGCCTCCCCAATCTCGTAAAGCAGCTCTGCCTGCACCAGCAAATCGGCGGCCCGCTTGACCTTGCCGAAATCGATTTTGGAGCGGCAGGCCACGTCAAAGGCGTCATGCCGGCCATCGCTCAGGTTCAGCAGCCAGAAAAGCGCGAAGTTGTCGATGCCGCCGCCGTCCTTTTGCCCGCCCAGGGTGGTGTAGAGCCCCCGGCGACCCAGTTGGGGCTCGCCCTTCTGCACGACCGCGTAATACTTGCGGTTGTTTTCCAGTAGGTAAACCACGTTCAGGTGCTTCATCAGGGTATTGGCCAGCGCCTCGGGGCTCATCAGATCCAGGTTGTCGGCGGCGGTGTGGTACTGGGGAAACTCGGCGTAGGGGGTGCGCATCAGCGTGCCCACGGCCATGTTGAAGCCGGGCGAGGAGAATTGCCGCTCGTCGCTGCCCAGGCTGAAATCCATCGTCTTGTACGGCTCGCCGGAGTCGA
Source organism: uncultured Vampirovibrionales bacterium (assembly GCA_964390635.1). Lineage (GTDB taxonomy): Bacteria > Cyanobacteriota > Vampirovibrionia > Vampirovibrionales > Vampirovibrionaceae > CAYMIG01. The sequence goes on from CAYMIG010000001.1 coordinate 200,616, forward strand.
GCAGCACCTTTTCCACGGCGCGATCCAGGAAGGTGTTGCCGTCCCGGGTTTTCTTGTAGGTCGACAGGCCCGCATCCCCGCAGCAGGTCAGGATCATGCCGTAGCGGATTTTTTCCACCCGGTCTTCGTTGCGGGCCAGCCAGGTGATGGCGCCGATGGTCTCCGGGATGAACAGGAAACGGTAGGAATAGCGCCGTTTTTCCTGCTGCATCAGCTGGCGGGCCAGGAAGGTCTGCACCACGGGGCCGCTCAGGTTGTCGTTGCACATGGAAGGATGGCAAAGGTAGGTGGAAAACAGGATCTCCTCCTCGCTTTCGCCGGGCAGGTACAGCTCGCCGTAGGTGAGGGCACCGTCCTCCAGCGAGGCGTCAATCATCACCTCGTATTCGCCGGGCGGCAGCGATTCGAACTGCCGGTGCGACACGCAAAAGCCCCACCGCGGGCTGTAATACGTGGTCAGGTAGGGCACCCAGTCCGGGTAATCCGGCAGGGTGTACAGGTGGGCCTTCAATTCTTCAAGCGGCATTTTTTGGTGCACCGGCGTGCTGTAGCTCATTACGTGCACGTTGCATTGCCGGAAGTCCACGATTTTCTGGCCATCGGGGCCTTTAATCCAGGCGTCGCGTATGTTCCATTCCCTGGGTACCGTCCAGTCCAATACCTGGGTGCCGGTGGGCACCTCGTGCAGTTCCAGCGGAATGTGGCGCTGGATGATTTTCAGGCTCTCGCGCAGGCCGTTTCCGGTGATGCTGCGGCAAATGGGAAAGAGTTCCCGCATCAGCCCGATGAGTTCCTGGTCGATGCCGTCCACATTTAGCCGGTAATCGTACAATTGCATGCCTTATACTCCCGCTTTCAGCTTTTTGTCCGCAATCAGCAACGTGGGGTTGGTTTTCAGCTCCGCCTCAATGAGCGCGAAGGTGTCTTCGGCGCCCAGCACCAGCACCTGGCCCTTGCCCAGGTTGTGGGCGCGGGCAATGCCCCGCGTTTTGGCCAGGCTGTCGAACTCGGTGAACTCGGGCCCATGGCCGGGCTGATCCAGGTCGTACACGAAATGATAAAACGTCCGCTCCCGGGGCTGGCTGCGATCGATGAGCGTGCCCGTAAACGCCTTGTCGTAGCGGTAGGGCACGTTCAGCCGTTTTTCCACGTAATGGATAAAGGTCGATCCGGCGTCGAAATTCAGGTTGCAGAACTTGCCGCCGGCGTGCAAAAACCGCTCCCAGAAGGAATCGGGGCCGAAGGAGTGATCCGGCACGTCCCGGGTCAGCTGGTGGGCGCGGGCGCCCAGCGCCGCCACGGAAAAGTTCGCGTCATGCGAGCGCACGGCTTCAGGATCCTGGCGCAGGGCTTCTGAAAGAAAGCCGCAAACCCCCGGTGTTTGCTGCACGTCAAACACCTGCTGCTTGCAAAAACTGTAGGAGAAGGTGGGCATTACCAGCGTGCCGGACTCGCCCAGCACTTCCAGAAACGCCGCCTTGAACTGCGCGTAGTAATCGGCGGGTTGGCCGGCCTCTGCCATGCGTCCCAGGAATCCGACGTTGTTGTGGGAGAATACCGTATCCCCCTCCCGGATGCCCAGGCGGCGGAGGGCTTCAACCACGTCGTTGCGCGAGTAGTGATGGCTCATGCGCCCAACCGTTTGGCGATGATGCCGGCCAGCCCCCCCAGAGTGGCGAACTCGCGGTTCTGGAATTCCTCGTTGGAAAACGACACGCCAAAACGCTCCTCGATGTCGGAAATGAACTGGATGAACGAGAACGAATCCATCCAGCCCGCCTCGAAATAGTTGGTTTGCGCCGCGTTCGCCAGATCGGCGGCCTCCACGCTGGTGTTGTTCAAAAACCAGTCGGCAAGCCAGTCACGGATTTCGGTGGGATCGGCCATGTTCAGCACTTCGGTCTCCATGCGCCACGCCCCTAGCGTACCAGGCAGACCCGCGACGGCGCGCCGTCCAGGCCTTTCAGCTTGAGGGGCATCACAATCACCTGCCAGCCTTCAAAGTCTTTCACGGCGTCCAGGTTGGCCACGTACTCCAAAATGACCACTTCTTTTTGCAGGAAAATCTTGTGCACCTGCGAATCGTGCTCGCTTTTGAAGGGAATGCGGCTGTCGTCCGGCGAGGGGGTGTCCAGCCCGATGAGCTGCAGGCCGTTTTCCACCAGGTACTCGGCGGCCTCGTTGGTGAAAAAGGGCCAGTCCTGGAAGAATTTCGGGGTTTTCCAATTCTTTTCCCAGCCGAACTTGAAGATCATGCGAGGGCCCACCCGGATGGACTTCAGGAAGTCCAGGGTGACGGCCTCGTTTTCCTTCAAAAAGGTGCAATCCACCAGGATGACCGGGCCCATCAGCTTGTGCAGGGAAATCTGCTCGATGCCCTTGCCGTCGCGGATGAAGTGCAGCGGGGCGTCGATGTGGGTGCCGGTGTGGGTGCCCAGGGTGAAGGCGTGGGTGTTGCGCTGCTCCACGTCGATGCGGCCCATCTGGGTGACTTCCACCTTGGGATGCCAGGGGGCCGTGAAGGTAGGCATGCCGGCTTCCAGGTCATAGGTGAGGTCGATGATCTCCCGGGGGCCGTCGGGGCCCGGGAATTGCAGTCGGGGATCCAGTGCCGGGGATAAACTCGTCATGGGGCGCTCCGTTTCTTCAGCTTTAAGGCATTATAGCCTTAACATGGATGATTTCCGCAAGTTCCCCGCAGGGGCCGACGGCAAAGCAAAAGGTCACCTGCTTGCCGTCCATCACCAGCGAGGCGTTCCCGGTCACGGCAAAGCCCGCCGCCGCCAGTTTTTTCTTTTCTCCCTCGATGGAGGTACTGACCAGGGCCAGGCAGGGGAAGCCGCCGTCATCCAGGCGGGGAGGCCGGGCCGGGGCCTCGTCGGCGGGCTCGATAAGCAGGTACAGGGGCGTGGCCTGCAAGGGGGTTTGCAGGCTCAGCCAGGTGCCCGGAAAATTGGGGTACCTGGGTTCGGTGGGCTGGAAACCCAGCAGCCGCCAAAAGGCCACGGATTCTTCCGGCTTGGGGCTGGCGCAGGCCAGGGTGTCCAGGCGAAAATCGGGGGCTGTGGCCACAACGCGGCCATGCGCGTTGAGGGGCGCAAAGGCCGGCAAGGCGGCGTCGGTTTCAAAGAGCCCTTGCAGAAATCCCGATTGCGAACCGACGTGGCCATGATCCAGCAGCTCAACGGGGTAGCTGCCCGGCTTTTCCATCAGGCAGGCTGCATGCAAGGGCTGAAAATTCTGCAAAAGCGGCGCTTTCATGGCGGCATTCGCCTTGTCGCGCTCATGGAAAACCTCGCGGTAGCCCAGCGCCCGGAAGTGCTCTTTCTCTGCGTCGATGTCCGTCGCGCTCCAGGCGACGTGATCCGCCTTGATGATCATGGCAGGGCTGATTGCCGGCTTAGGGCTTGCAAGGCTGGCTTGTCAATCTTCCCGTTGCTGTTCTTGGGCAGGCTTTCCATGGGCATAAAAACATCAATCTTATAGTCGGCGCCCAGTTGCTGGGTCAGGGCCAGGTTCAGCCGCTTCTCGAAATGGCGTGGGTCGTCCAGGCTTCCGCTTACGTAGGCGCAGGCGGTTTTTTCGCCCATCACCTCGTCCGGCAGGCCGTAAACCACCAGTTCATCGCTGAACAGTCCGCTGGAAAGCACGAAGTCCTCAATGCGGCGGGGGCTGAGGTTGACCCCGCCCCGGATGATGAGGTCTTTCTTGCGCCCGGTGATGAACAGCCGCCCTTGCTCATCCAGCCGTCCCAGGTCGCCTGAGCGGTAGCGGCCCTCCGAGAAGTATGTTTCCGTCTGGTGGTTCAGGTAGCCCTTGAACATCCAGGGCACGTCCAGCAGGATTTCGCCGTCCTCATCCAGCCTCATGTTCACGCCGGGCAGCAGGCGGCCCACGCTGTTTTCCGCATGCGGGTGCAGGGGAGCATTGGAGGCGTTGAACAGGGTTTCGGAAAGCCCGTAGCTCTCGTAGAGCGGCAGGTTGTAGCGGGCTTCGAAGCGTTGCTTCTGGGCTTCGCTAAGGGGGGCGGTGCCCACGCAGCCCACAATCGGGGTTTGGCTGGCGTAATTCACCCCCGCTTCCCCCCGATCCAGCTTCAGCAGCAACGAAACGATGGTGGGATTGAACCAGAAGGCGTTGGCCCCGTAGCGAATAGGCTGCTCCCAGAATCGGCTGACCCCACCAATGCTGAACCGCTCGCCCAGGATGACCTGGCTGCCGGCCAGAAACGGCAGCAGCATCAGGTTGAGGATGCCTGCCATGTAGCTCATGGGCAGGTTGTGGTAGAACCGATGGCTGGGCTGGAAGTCGAAAAAGGCGTTGAAGGCCAGTGCCGAGCCCGCCAGGTTCGAGAAACTATGACAGACCCCCTTGGGCAGGCCGGTGGAGCCCGACGTGAAGGTGATAAGGCTGACCCGATCGAGGTCGGCGGCCAGCCAGGTTTGCCTGAAATCTTGCCAGGGGAGCGTCTGGGCGGGTTCGTCCAGGGCGGCCAGCAGCCGCTGGGGATTGATGCGGGGCGCATTGCCGCAAACGCCCACGCTTTCCACCATGGCGTCGGCTTCAAACAGCGACATGATGTCGGCAATGCCTTGCTCGCCCTTTTGGGGATCGATGGGCACGTAGGTCCAGCCGTTCAGCACGCAGGCGAAATACAAAACCGGCATTAGCAGGCTGTTGGGCAGGATGACGGCCAGCCGGGCATCCGGTTTCAATCCCGCTTCCCGCAGGATGCGGCTGCACACCTCCACCCGGTGGAAAAATTCAGCCGTGGTCAGTGGTGCCGGGCGGCTCGGGTCAATAATAAAGTCGGCATCCCAGCGCCGTTCCAGCAGCCCTTCAAGGCTGGGCGGTGTAAGTGGGTTCTTTGAAGGAGGAGAGGGCATCCTGTTCCTTGCCTATGTAACTGCCAAAATTGTATTCGCCGAGATACAGGTCGGGATTCTTCTCCAGCCGCTGGGCAATGGCCTCCAGTACATCGGGTTTGACGTCCACCTTGTCCACCTTGCATAGCTCGATGATGAGCAGCTCCGGGCTGACGCGGTATTTGGCCGAAAATTTCTGGATGTGGTGCATGTAGCTGGAGTGGAAGTCCGCAAAGCCGGCGACGATATCCAGGGATTCCTTGCCCTTCAGCTTGACCAGGGGCTTGATGAACTTCTTGCCGATTTCCATCACCTTGAGCAGGTTGATGTTCAGGGGAACGCCTTTTTTGAGGAGCGCGGCCACCACCAGCTCGGTGGAGGCATTGCCGGCGCTGCGGCCCAGCCCTTGCAGGGAGGTGTCAATCAGCTCGATGCCAAGATCTGCGGCGTACAGGGCGTTCGATACGGCAAGCCCTAAGTTGTCATGGCCGTGGAAGCCCACCTTCAGCTCGCTCACCTCGCGGATGGCGTTGAAATAGGCTTCAATCTGGTGCGGGAACATGCCCCCCGATGAATCCACGATGTACACGCCGTCCACGCCATAAGACTCCGACAGCTTGACCTGCTTGGCAAAGTCCTTGGGCGCCATGGCATACGACTTCATGTAGTTGGCCATCACGGTCATGCCGTAACCCTTGGCCTTCTCAATGAAGGGGCGCGAGCTTTCCACGCGGGTCACGTCGGTTCCCACGCGGATGAATTTCATGCCGTATTGCGCGGCCATGTCCAGGTCTTCCAGGCGGGCGATGCCCGGAATGCAGAACATACCCCACTGGGCCTTCTCTATGGCCCCGGCAGCGGCCATGATGTATTCCTCATCGGTGTGGATGGCCTCGCCATGCCCCATGTTGCTGCCGTTGAAACCGACCCCGTGGCCGATTTCGATCCATTCCACGCCCGCAGCCTCCAGCTCCTTGCAGATGACCGCCGTATCAGAGGTGGTAAACGAGAAGTTGACGGCGTAACTGCCGTCACGAAGGGTGGTATCGAGAATCTGGATGGGAGGCATCGGTTCCGCCTGCTGGTTGCTGGGTCTGGGGAATTCCCCCCAATGGTACTACAAGCCCACCCCGTTTGTCCCGAAGTGTCCGCAAGCATCCCCGCGGCAAGCCCGAGACCCGCCAGGCGAGAGATTCGGGACGTGTAACGTTTTTAAACGGGGCTATTTTTTCCGGCAGACCACCAGGTGCCAGTGGTAATCGTAGCCGAAGCACTCGTCATGCACGGAGCCGAAGGTGAACTCCCCAAAGTGGCTGGCGAAGGTGCGCTCAATGTCCGCCTCGTCCTCGAACATGCGCAGCACTTCGCCGTTGCGCACGTTGAAGGGGTCGTTCTTGATGATCTGGTAGCCGGGCTTCAGCGTTTCGCTGCCCTGGTAGATGAAGCAGGTCTTCTTGGGGATGGACATGACCAGGTGGCCGCCCGGCTTGGTGATGCGGGCGAATTCCGCCACGTGGCGATCGAAGTTTCGGTCGGCGCCCAGGTAGTAGCAGGAATTCCAGGACAGCAGGAAGTCGAAGGTGTTGTCCGCAAAGGGTGTTGTGTCGTTGGTGCCCACTTGCAGGTCGAACTTGGGGGCGCCCAGCATAGCCAGGTTCTGGCGGGCCTTTTCCACGATGGGCTCGCTTACTTCCACGCCGTAAATATCGAAGCCTAGCGTGCTGAGGAAGTGCAGGTTCACCCCGTCGCCGCAGCCGATATCGCAGATCTTCTTGCCCTCGTAGCCCAGATCGCGCAGGTTGAGCCGGGGGTAGGCCCCCTTGAACATGCGAATGACGTATTCCGCGGGGTAGGTGAGGTCTTTGTAAGACAGGTACTCCCGGGTCCATTCCTTCTGGAAGTCATAGGTGGTGGTCATGCTGTACTCCTTGCCAGTGGCACGTGGCCTACTATACTGTGAAGGCGGCATGCAGGCCAGCCTTTTTTTCAGGCGGAATTCCCAGCAGCTTGCTGTCGCCGGCCTTTGGGCGAGCCTTGCCACGGACGCGCCCGCTGCCCTCCCCGGTCGCATACGGGACCGTTATACAAACGCCTGTTTTTCAGTTACAATTTCTGGCATTCCCAAAGACCCCGGAGACCCTTGCATGCAGGAACTGGAGCGCTGCAGCCGCTGTACCGTCCCACTGACGTGGGAAACCATTTACCTGGACGAGAACGGGGTTTGCAACGTTTGCAACAACTGGAGCACCAAGCAGCACAAGATTGACTGGGAGGCTCGCGAGCGTCAGCTTCTGGCCATCTTCGAGGATGTGAAGGCAAAAAAAGCCGATTACGATTGCATTCTGCCCTTTAGTGGCGGGAAAGACTCTACTTATACGCTGTATGCCATTGTCAAAAAGTACGGCCTGCGCCCTCTGGTGGTGTCCTTCGACCACGGATTCTACCGCCCCAAGATGCTGGCCAACCGCACCCGGGTCATCCGCCGCCTGGGCGTGGACATGATCACCATGACGCCCGACTGGCAGGTGGTTAAAAAAATGATGGTGGAGGCCCTCATCCGGCGTGGCGACTTCTGTTGGCACTGCCACAACGGTGTGTTTGCCTATCCCATGCAGATGGCCGTCAAGCTGAAGGTGCCGCTGGTCATCTGGGGCGAAGGTGGCGGCGAGTACGAAGGCTACTTCAAGTTCGAGGACCTGGAAGACACCGACGAGTGGAAGTTCAACCGCCGCATCGTGCAAGGCATTCGGGCCGTCGATATGGCCGGCTTCATCGGCGAGGACGTCCGCAAGCTGCAGCCTTACATCTATCCCAGCCGCCAGGAGCTGGAGGAGGCCGGCGTTAAGAGCATCCCGCTGGGCAAGTTCATCCCCTGGGACGTGAAAAAGCAGGTGGAAATCATCCGCCAGGAGCTGGGCTGGGAGCTGGATGAAATCGAAAGCGGCTTCCCCGGGCCTACTTACGAGAAGATCGAGTGCATGTTCCAGGGCGTGCGCGATTATGCCAAGTACCTCAAGCGGGGTTTCTCCCGCATCACGCATCTTACCTCGCTGGATATCCGCCATGGGCGCATGGATCGCGACGAAGCCATGCGCCACATCGAGCAACTGGAGCACCGCAAGCCCAAAAGCCTTTCGGTATTCCTGGAATATACCGGCCTGAGCGAGGCGGAGTTCAACGAAATCATCCTGCAGCACGTCATTGCCCCGGCCCAGCCCATCGACCCCGCCACCATCCCCGAGGGCGAGGCCCTGCCGGATCAGGATCTGTGGTTCCGGGATCCCGCCGATGCCGGTTGCGGTACCTGCCATAGCAACGGCTGCGGCGGCGCGCTCCCGCTGGAAGTCTGAAACTGAAACCCGTCGATAGAGGAATTTCCATGTCCCCCACCCAAACGCAAGCCAAGTCCGCCACCCGTACCTCCATGCTGGAGCTGCTCCGGAAGATTTACGGGTTTCGCTGGGCGCCCGTCTCCGAGGAAACCGATTGGGGCAACGCGGTGCTGTGCCAGGAGTTGCCTTTCCAGGTGCATGAATACCCTTCGGGCTTGGAATTCAACGGCTGGGTGGTTCCGCAGAAGTGGAAACCCGTGAAAGCCGAAATCTGGAAGGACGGCGAGCTGATTTACGACGGCATGCAAAGCCCCCTGGGCGTGGTGGGCTATGCCGATTCTTTCAACGGCAAAGTCAGTGGCCGGGAGCTGAAAGAGCACCTCTGTTACCATCCCAACTTCCCCAATGCGCTGATTTACCACTGCGACTACTACTATAAACCCTGGCGGCGTACCTGGGGGATGAGCGTGACCCACAACTTCTTCAAAACCATTGAGGATGACGCGGAATACGAGGTCAACCTGCAGACCGTGTTTGAGGACGGCACCCTCAAGGTGCTTGACTACTACCTGCCAGGCGAATCCGAGGAGACCATTATCCTTAACAGCCACAATTGCCATACCGGCCAGGCCAATGATGATATCGCCGGCGTGGTAGTGGGTGTGGAAGTGCTGCGTCGACTGGCCGAAAAGCCCAAGCGCCGCTACAGCTACCGGCTTATTGTGACCGCCGAGCACATCGGCACGGTGTTTTACCTGCATAGCCTGACGCCGGAGCAGATTGGCAAGTTCAAATACGGCATGTTCCTTGAAATGCTGGGCAACAAGAACCGTTTCGCCTTCCAGGAGTCGTTTACCGGCACCAGCGATCTGGATCGGGCCGTGCACAACTACATGCGCTATCACCACGCCGACTATCACAGCGATCGCTTCCGCAAGATCATCGGCAACGACGAGACCGTGTGGGAAGCCCCCGGCTACGAGATTCCCTGTATCTCGCTTTCCCGCTGGCCGTACCTCGAATACCACTCCAGCATGGACACCGACGACATCATCCACGAGGAAATGCTGGAGGAGGCCACCAACGCGGTGCTGGGCTACCTGGAAATCCTGGAAACCAACGCCGTGATGCACCGCCACTTTGACGGGCTGGTGTGCCTCAGCAATCCCAAGTACGATTTGTACGTCTCGCCGGGCGATCCCAGCATCAACCCGATGGTGCCCGAGGAGCAGCACCGCTGGAACTACCTGATGAACTGCATTACCCGCCATTTTGACGGGCGCACCACCATTCTGGACATTGCCGAAAAATACGACCAAAACTACTTTAACGTGCTGGAGTATGTGCGCAAGTTCGAGGAAAAGGGCCTGGTCACCATCGAACCCGCCCTGCCGCCCCGGGAGGCCAGCCGATGAGCGTGACGGTCAACACCGCCGTTTCCGCCCAGGCGGAAATGCCCGGCGCATGTAGTCGCACCCGGGTGGTGGGCATCATCAATTCCGGGCTGGGCAATGTGGGTTCCGTGGCCAGCGCGTTCGAGTTTTACCGCCATCCGGTGCGGCTGATGAGCGATCCCCGCGAGCTGGCCGAAGCCGACGTGCTGGTGCTGGCCGGCGTGGGCAACTTTGCCGCCGCCATTAAGCGGCTGGAGGACATGGGCATGGTGGATGCCCTGAAAACCCAGGTGCTGGAACACCATAAGCCCCTCATGGGTATTTGCCTCGGCATGCAACTGATGGCCGATCGCAGCCTGGAGGACGGCGAACATGCCGGCCTGGGCTTCATTTCCGGTGATGTGGTCAAAATCGAGGGCGACAACCTGCGGGTGCCGCACATCGGCTGGAACCAGGCCGTGCCGCGCGAAACGGCCCTGTTTCAGGGTATCCGCTACGGTTCGTTCTATTTTATGCACAGCTACCACTTTATCCCGCGCAACCCCGACGATATCCTGGCCATCACGCAGTATGGCCCGCTTCAAGTGGTCTCCGCCGTGCGCCGGGGCAATATCCTGGGGGTGCAGTTCCACCCGGAAAAAAGCCAGGGCGATGGTTTGCGCATTATCCGCAACTTCATGGAGAGCCTGTCATGAGCGTGGCCGGCGCGGTACTGACCAAGCGCATCTTTCCGCTCTTTCTGCTGAAGGGCGCCCGGCTGGTGAAAGGCACCTGTTTTGGCGACTTCAAGGACGTGGGCGATCCCGTTTCGCAAGGCATGATTTTCGATGCCCAGGGCGCGGACGAAATCGCCATCGTGGATGTCGAGGCGTCCCGCCAGGATCGGCTCATCGATACCGCCCTCATCCAGCGGATGATTGACTCCTGCAAACTGCCTATCGCCGTGGGCGGCGGCATTCGCTCGGTAAAGGACGCCCAGGCCTGCTTTAACGCCGGGGCGGACAAGATTATCCTGAACACCCAGGCGGTGCTCAATCCCGCCCTGGTGAAGGAGCTGGCCGCCGAGTTCGGCGCCCAGGCGGTGCTGGCCTCCGTGGACGTGCGTCGCGCCCCGGATGGCCGCTACGAGGTCTACGTGCTCTCCGGCACCCGCAAGATTGACCAGCCCTTCGATGCGGTCATCGATACGCTGGTGGCGGCGGGCATCGGCGAGCTGATGGTGACCGCCATCGACCGCGAAGGCACGCTGCAAGGCTTCGATATCGGTATGTACCGCGCATTGCGTAGCCGGGTGAACGTGCCGCTCATCGCTTCGGGCGGGGCGGGCAACTACGATCACCTGGTGGAGCTCTTCCGCCAGGCCGATTGCGACGCCTGCGCCCTGGGCAAGATGGTTTCCCTGCGGGATTACGATATTGTCCGCATCAAGTCCTATCTGACAGGAAGAAAGGTCCCGGTACGCGATGCTTGATCTGAAAACCGGTGGCGACGCCATGGCCGCCTGGCGCACGGAGCGAATCCACCTGCGGCTGCTCTCCCCGGAGGACGTCACCGAGGCCTACGTGGCCTGGCTGATGAACCCCGTAGTGAACCGATACCTGGAAAACCGTTGGTCGGCCCAGACCTTGGAAAGTGTCAAGTCTTACGTGGCCGCCATGAACGCCAGCAGCCATGATTACATGTTCGGCATTTTCCTGAACGATACCGGCGAGCACATCGGCAACATCAAGGTGGGCGGCGTGAACTGGATTCACCGCTACGGCGATGTGGGCCTGCTGATTGGCGAGCCCAAGGCCTGGGGCCAGGGCTACGGCACCGAGGCCATCGCGCTGGCCACCGCGTTCGCTTTCCGCGAGTTGAGCCTCAACAAGCTGATTGCGGGTATCTACGCCAACAACCCCGGCTCGTATAAGGCATTCATGAAAGCCGGCTATCGCGAGGTAGGGCGCATGGAGAAGCACCGCCTGAGCCAGGGCGAGCTGGTGGACGAGATCCTGGTGGAAAAACTACGGGACGCGTAAGGCATATGAGCGAATCCAGCCCGATTGTCGCCGTCCTGCAAGCCCGGTTTTCGTCGCGTCGCCTGCCCGGCAAAGTCATGCGGCCCATCCTGGGCGAGCCAATGCTCTACCGTCAGATTGAGCGCATTCTGCGGGTTCGGCAAATCGATCGGCTGGTTGTGGCCACCAGTACCGATGCCACCGACGATCCCATCGCCCGGATGGCTGAAGCCAAGGGCGTGGCCTGCTTTCGTGGCAGCCTGGACGACGTGCTGGATCGCTTCTACCAGGCCGCCCTGCCGTACCGGCCCATCCATGTGGTGCGGCTCACCGGGGATTGCCCCCTGGCCGATCCGGCGGTGATTGACGCCGCCATCGCCTTCCACCTGGAAAGTGGCAAAGACTACACCAGCAACGCGCTGGAGCCCACTTTTCCCGACGGCCTGGATGTGGAGGTGATGCGCTTTGCGGCTCTCGAAAGTGCATGGCGCGAGGCCAAACTGCCTTCCCAGCGGGAGCATGTGACCCCCTTCATCTACCAGCACCCGGAAAACTTCGCTATTGGGCATTTCAGCCAGCCGGAAAACCTCTCCCAACTGCGCTGGACGGTGGACGAGCCCGAGGATTTCGACCTGGTCACGGCTGTTTTTGAGCACCTGTATCCCCAAAAGCCGGATTTCGGGATGCGGGACGTGCTGGCCTTCCTGGATGCCAACCCCGCCCTGGGCAACCGGAACAGCCGCTTCCGCCGCAACGAGGGCTATGACCAATCGCTGGCCGCGGATGCCGCCGCTGCGCAACAGAATTCCACCATTCAGACTTCCCTGGAGGCGACCCCATGACCACCATGACCATCGGCGCGGTTGAGAAAGTGATATTGTTTGGCGGCGGCCCCGCCATGCTGGCCTTTGCCGAGGAAAGCATCCGCCTGGGCCTTGCCCCTACGGTGTTTGCCGTTCCTCGTCACCTGGAAGAGGCCGTGGATTCCGACGGCAATACCCTGGAGCAGGTTCTTCTGCAAGCCGGCATTCCGTGTCACCGGGCTAGTGACGTAAACGGAAACCCGCAACTGGCCGCCCTGACCGCTGACGGCAAGGCTATGGGCATTGGCTTGGGCGAAGCCTACACCTTCAATCGCGACACCATCGAGGCGTTCGACGGCAAGCTGTTTGATTTCATGATCATCCGCCTGCCCCAGTATCGTGGCGGGGCGCACTTTACCTGGCAGATCCTGCGAGGGCATCGCATCGGCTGCTGGAATATCCAGCTGATTAACGAGGAAATGGTGCCCGGGGTGTACGATTCCGCCCCCATCATCAAGACCCGGGAGTTCATCATTCCGCAATCGGCGCGCATTCCGGCGGATTTCTTCGAGGTCTACCGCGAGGAGCAACTGGTGCTTTACCGGGAATTCGTGGCCGATATCCGTGCCGGGAAATCCTTTGAGCTGGCGTACTTACAGGAAAACTTTAGCCAGTATTACCCCCGCCTGCATACCAAGTCGCAAGGGCTCATCGACTGGCGCTGGAGCGGCCCGGAAATCGAGCGCTTCATCTGCGCTTTCGACAACCCCTACCCCGGCGCCTCCACTTTTCTCGATGGGCAGCGCCTGTTCCTGAAGGACTGCCAGCTGGATGCCTCCGAAGGGGACTTCCACCCTTTTATGGCGGGCATGATCTACCGCATCCACGGCGATGCGGTCTTTGTGGGCGTCCGGGGCGGCGGGCTGATCGTCCGGGATATCCGCGATGAAGCGGGCACCGATGTCAGGCCCCGGCTGAAAGTGGGTCAGCGCCTGTACACCTCCTCGGCCCAGCTGGAGGCGGCCATGCTGTTCTCCGCCGATTACGACGCCGAGGGCCTGAAGCCCGCCCCCGCACCGGTTTCCTGAACGGAAACAATTGTATAGATTGTCTGGGTTTGCTTCCATTACTGTAGTAAAATGCTAGGCAATCCCCGCACGCCGCCAACCGACCCCGGGCCACTGAACCGATGGACTTGAAAAAAGACAAAGAGCACTATCTCAGGCTCATAGCATACATGAAGCCTCACCGAAAGCGGTTTTTCATCTCGGTGTTGTCTTCCATCCCGGCCTCCTCCCTGAACGGGGTGATGGCTTTTGCCGCCGGCCCCTTGCTGGACAGGCTTTTAAAGGAGCAGGACTACATGATCCTGCTGGCCGTGCCGGCCCTGGTGTTTACGGCCATGGTGCTGCAAGGCGTTTTCGAGTACATCAACGGCTACACCTCCAGCTATCTCAGCTACAGCATCAGCCGGGACATCCAGCAGGACCTGTTCAACAAGCTGATTACGCTGGATCTGGCCTTCTTCAAGTCCCGCAACACGGGCGAAATCTTCACCCGCTTCTACACCGACTGCAACCGCCTGCAACAGGCCATCGTCTCCAATTTGCAGGATTTCTCCATCCAGGTGTTCAGCTTCCTGTTCCTGGCCGGGGTGCTGTTTTACCGCAACTGGCAGTTCGCCTTTATTTCCATCGCCATTATCTCGATGATCTGCATTCCGCTGTATTTCATCTCGCAGCGCATCCGCCGGCTGGATCACCAGCTGCGCGAGGTGGCCGCCCGCATGGTGAACATCTTCAGCGAGTACATCCTGGGAGTGAAAGAAATCAAAAGCTTCCAGCTGAACGGCTACCAGAAGAAGCGTTTCGAGAAGACGCAGGTGGATTACTTCTCCAGCCTGCTGTCCTCGGCCAAGGCCGGCATGCTGCTGCGCCCGCTGATGCAGCTGATTGCCGCCACCGGCTTCTGCACCATCTTCATCCTGGGCCTGTACCAGGTGCGGGACGGGCACATGAGCATCGGCGACTTCACCTCCTTCCTGCTGGCGCTGGTGATGCTGTACAAGCCGGTGAAAACCATCGGCGGCATCTTCAGCCAGGTGCAGCGCATTATGGCCCCGGCGGAGCGGGTTTTCGAGCTGCTGGACACCGAGCCCGGCATGGTGGAATCCAGCGAAGGCGTTCAGGTGCCGGACTTCGAGTCGCTGGAATTCCGCAACGTGTGGTTCGAGTACAAGCCCGGCAAGCCGGTGCTGAAGGACATCAATTTCTCTCTGAAACAGGGCGAGGTGCTGGCCCTGGTGGGCGCCAGCGGCGGCGGCAAAACCACCCTCGCCGACATGGTCTCCCGCTTTATGGATCCCACGGAAGGCGAAATTTTGCTCAACGGGCTCGATTTGAAAACGGTGTCCGTCAAGTCGCTGCGCCGCCTGATCGGGTTGGTTTCACAGGAAACCCTGCTGTTTGACGCGACCATCCGCGAAAACATCCGCCTGGGCCGCCTGGATGCCACCGACGAGGAAATCGAGCAGGCTGCCCGGGACGCCTGCCTGGGCGACTGGATCGATTCGCTGGCCGATGGGCTGGATACCAAGGTGGGCGAGCGGGGCGGCATGGTCTCCGGCGGGCAGAAGCAGCGGATTGCCCTGGCCCGGGCCTTCCTGAAGCGCAGCCCGGTGCTGGTGCTGGATGAGGCCACCAGCGCACTCGACAACGAATCCGAGGCCCTCATCCAGGAGGCCACCAAGCGCCTGATGGAAAACCGCACGGTCATCGTCATCGCCCACCGGCTGTCCACGGTGCGCTATGCGGACCGCATCATGGTGCTTTCCGACGGGCAGGTCATCGAAACCGGCAGCCACGACGAGCTTCTGGAGAAAAAGGGCATGTACCACAAGCTGTATCACTTGCAGTTCCGCCACGAGGAGCCGGGCTTTCTGGAGCGCCTGAAAACCTCGGCGGGCCTGGCGGGGTGAGGGTGCGGCCATGATCAACACCTTGCTCTGGGGTTTCACCAAGGAGTATTCGCCCACCGTGCGCTACCTGCGCGAGGGGGGCGTGTGCGACGTGCGGGTGTGGATCGGCTCCGACAAGGAATGCACGCACTCGCGCAAAGACTTCATGACCATGCGGTTCAAGTACGAATCGCCCGAGCTTTGCGATGAGGCGGTCTACGAGACGGTCTTCCGCAACTACTACGCCTACCTCGATCGCACCAACACCTTCAACCGCATGAACCAGCACAACATTTACGAGTACCTGAACCTGTTCAACCGGCAAATCAACTACTTCTACCACCTGCTGAAAAGCGAGGGCATCCAGCTGGTGGTGCTGAACCGCCCGCCGCACTACGGGCCGGATACCATCCTCTACGAAGTTGCCCGGGCTATGGGGCTCAAGATCCTCATTTTATGCCCCTCGTTTTTCGAGGACCGCTTCTGGTACTGCTTCGACATGGACGACTATGGCCGCTTCGCCGACGTGCCCGAGGTGCTGCCCTACCCGGAAGTGACCCTGGAGAAAAAGCATGAAAAATTCATTCCCTACCACCTGAACATCCCGGAGTACCGCTATTCCGTATGGCAGGCCATCCGGGACTTCAGCCAGGGCAAGCTGACCGCCTTCCAGAAGCTGGCCGAGTACCGCAAGTTCAAGCGCAACCTGAACGCCATGATCGATCCCCACATCGATCTTTCGCAAAAATTCGTCTACTTCCCGCTGCACCTGCAACCTGAACTGTCCACCTCCACGCTGGGCGGCCTGTACTGCGACCAGGTACTGGCGCTGGAGCGCCTGTCCCGCCTGCTGCCGGACGATTTCTACATTTATGCCAAAGACCACCTGCTGCAAACCGAGTTTATGCGGGACGAGAATTATTTCGACCGCCTGCGGGCCATTCCCAACCTCAGGCTGACCCCCACCACCATGAGCACTTACGAGTTGATCCGGCATTCGCAGTTTGTAGCCACCATTGCCGGCACCGTGGGCTGGGAGGCCATTACTGGCGGCAAGAACGTGCTGCTGTTTGGCCAGACCTGGTATATGACCCTGCCGGGCGTTTTCCAGTTTAACGACACTTTCCGGCTGGAGCACATCCTGAATTACCAGCTGGCGCATGACACCCTGGAGCGCGCCGTGGGCAAGCTACAAAGCCGCATGGGCCGGGGTGTGCTTTCGCATGAATATTACCCGCTGAAGGATTTCGATGCCGAGCGCAACGGCCAGCGCCTTGCGGAGTTCCTGCATCAGGCCGCGGGGCACCTTTTCGGGGCATCCGGCCCGACTTCCCAAAGCGCCCGGCATGATGGCCGGTTGAGCGTTCCCCGCTAAAAGTAGTTGGCCAGGCCGGGCACCCGGGATTGCCGGTTGACCGGGCGGGGCCGGATGCCGGACCAGCGACAGTGTTCTTCATCCAGCATGAGCTTTTGATTGGAAGTACTGCAGGTATAAAGCGGAACCCAGGGCTCTTTTTCCCAGGGACGCACGTTGCCCTCGTAATCCAGCGGCATGGGGATGGCGCTGACCAGCACGGTGATTTCGCGCAGCCGCTGTTTTTGCTCCGGGGTCAGGTGGGAGTATTCCAGGTTCACCAGCCCCCGCAGCTGCCGCTTGTCCCCGGAGGTCAGCATGTAGCCCGGCTTGATGCTCAGCTTGTGGTAAAAGTTGGCCACCCGGTAGGCCACAATGCCGGGGAAGCGTGGATAGTAATGCATGCCCGGATAGCAGGTTTTGTCCGGTTTGAACATGGCAAACGGTTCCAGGAGGGTGCCGTCGTCCAGCTTGCTTTGCAGCCGGTAGGCCACCCCACCAATGATGTGCACTTTGGTGAACAGTTCGCCGCTCAGCTCACGCACGGTGTAAAAGGTCAGCTTTTCCAGCAGCGGGTGATCGGCGGTGTTTTTCCACAGGGCCGATTCGACCACGCTTGGGGGCAGAACCAGCCGCTTCAGCATGGGCTTGCTGAAAGAATAGAGCGACAACACCATGAAAAACACCAGCAGCGGCGCCACCGCTTTTTCCAGGCGGGGGTTGGCCGGAACGGTGACCGGATTGTAGTGCAATTGCGGAGGCAGGCGTTTTTCCAGGAAGCCGGGCAGCTTGGTCATGCTTAAGAATAGTATTCCGTAGAACTGGCCCACAAAGCCGATAAGCCCCAGGGAGGCCGGAAAGATGAGCCCGCCGAAAAACACGAACGTGGCCAGCGCGGCAACCCATCGAAGACGTTCGAACAGGAAGACCAGCAGGCCCACTTCCAGCACGATGGTGGCGTGGTTGATCAGCACCATGAGCCAGCGTTGATCGAGCATGGGGCTTGTCCAGTCCTGTTTTATCCACGGCTGCATGTAGAAGTAGTAAAATCCGTTGCCTTGCTGCCACAGCGGATCCAGCCATTTGAACACGCCCGCCGAGAAGAACAGCAAGCCGGCGTTAAAGCCCAGCATGAACACGGGCCAGACGGGCTGTAATGGCACGGGTGCCTCGGGCGATTTGCGCTTGCGCAGCCAGGCTTCCAGCGACCATACGCCGTCCAGTTTCAGGAACATGGACCAGAAGGAGATGAGCATGAGCAGGTCTTCCTGCGCCGACAGGCCCAGCGTGCGTCCCTTGCCCAGAGTAAGCATCAGCAGCACGTGCTGGATGACACTGGTGACCCGCCCGCCGATGCCCAGCGTCCAGACGAAAATGGCCACCAGCCAAAGGTGCCGGACCACGTTGATAAAGGCCACCGTGCGTTCGGAGTGCCCATACCAGACCAGGGGCATCACTTCGGCGAACTTGATCCAGTAGTAAATCAGGAACAGCCCGAAGCCGATCCGGTAAATTGCCAGCCAATACGGGTTGGCGCTGGTTTTAATCAGCTTGTCCAGGAATTTGTTCATAGCGTTCCGTCACTCTGTCGACTTTACCGAATTTTGCAGGCTGTCAGCCCCAGCCGCTGGGAGATGGCCGCCCGGTTGCGGGCCACCAGGTTGTAAACCAGCACTTCGGCCAGCAGGAAAACGGGAATAATATAAAGCAGCCAGATGAAGTACCGGTAGGGGGGAAATTGCAGGAAAAACCGGTTGAAGGCGAGCGCCCCGTGGCTGACCTGGCCGGTTTCGGTATCCAGAAAGTACATGCCCTTCTCAAAGCTGGCGTCGGACAGTTTATGGGCCTGCTTGAACGCCTCGTCCAACCCCTGGTAGGGCTCCACCTTGACCCGCCTGGTGGCCCGCAACGGGGCGATGGTGTCCACGAATTTCTGGCAGATGCCGCAGTCTCCGTCGTAAAAAAGGTATCGGGTCATGGCGTTCACACGGTTTCCGCCGCAGCGGGCTCCTTGCGGTAGTTCAGGATGCGTGCGGGCACCCCGCCCACCACGGCATAGGGGGGAACGTCCTTGTTCACCACGGCGCCGGCAGCAATCACCGCCCCGTCGCCTACTTTTACGCCGTCCAGAATAGTCACGTGGCTGCCAATCCACACGTCTCGGCCAATTTCCACGCCCAGTTCCGAGAGGCCCTGGTCTTTGATGGGCCGATCCGGGTCGGCGAAGATGTGGTTGGCGGGGATAATGACCACCCCGTAGGCGATGGCGGTGTTGTCGCCGATGGTCAGGCCACCGTTGCCACAGATGACCGAAAAGTGGTGTATCGAAACCCTCCGCCCGATGCGGATGGGGCCGCCCTTGGCAAGCAACTGCACGTAATCGCCAATGTGGGTGTCCTCGCCAAGCTCGATACTCCCCGGTGAGCGGGCCGACAGCGTGGCCTTGCCGGAAATATAGGTGGTCTTGCCCCAGCGCACGTTGCCATGCTCCTCGAACCACCAGAGCTTCCAGCGGTGTTTCAGCTTGTACCACCGGGGCAGGAAGCCTTTGAGAAACCATTTGTAGCGGCGAAGCTTCATGGGACTGGGTGATCCGGTTGGGGAGGTAACGGATGCCTAGGGTTTCAGTTTGCGGAACAGATACCCGGGCATGGGGAAGGTTGTAATCTGCTGGTACTGGGTTTCCAGGAAGCGTTTGCACTCCAGCCGCACGTCGGCGGCCTCCTGCAAATGATCGCCCCGGATTTCGTTCTCTTTCATCGGGTAGCAGGAAGTCCAGAAGAAGCCGCCCACCGGCAGCGCGTCATACATGTTCTGGATAACCCGCATGGGCTCGCGCACGTGCTCCAGTACCTCGCCGGCAATCACGATGTCAGCCTTTTCAAGGCGCGGGTACAGGTTCGCCTCGGTCACCGGCAGCACATCCACCGCGATGCCGCGCTGGGCAAAGCGCCAGCGGGCAAAGTCCAGGTTGCCGCCTTCAATGTCCACCAGCTTTACCTGGTAGCCCTGGCTGGCAAAGGACAGGCCATAATCCGCCACCCCGCAGCCGTAGTCAATCACGGTGGTGCGCTTTCTCTCCGCCGGAGGGAACTGGGTGTTCAGGTATTTAATCAGCCGGAAAGCGGCGGGCACCCGGTTGATGGCCAGCATCAGGCGTCCCACGTACAGGCGCTGGGCGCGCTGGTAGTCCTCCAGCAGGCCGCTATCGGTGGTGAAGTTCTTGAAAATGTCAATGAGCGCCTGCTTGTTGTCGATGCTCTCGATCCGGCGGCAATCTTCCTCGCTCAGGCCGTAGAAGTCGGCCAGCTCGCGGCAGCGATCCGCCTGGTGATCCATGTTGGGATTCCGCTGGGTCAGCCGGATAAGCTGCTCTTCGGTCAGCTGGCTGGTCTCCGGGTCGGTCAGCAGCGTTTTCAGCTTCAGGGCCCGTTTTTGGATGGATTTCACCAGTTTCACGTTCGCTTCACCTCCAGGGTTTTGCAACAGTGTAGTGGAAAACCGGGCGTTCGCCAACCGCAATTGGCTTTGCGCAAAGGTTTATTAATTGACCAGTTTGCGGAAGGATGCCCGGGTAAGGTAGCGGAACGCGCGGAAATTGTTCCGGTTCATGCGGAAGGCGTCGCCAAACAGCTTGATGGCGGCCTCGTTGTCGCCCAGGGTGTAGTATTTCCGGCCCAGCTCAAACAGTTGCAGGCTGTACTTCTTGCGGTTGCGGCGGATGTCCTCTTCCATAAAGCGGCTGATGAAAGCCTGCTGCTCTCGTAAGGGGAGTTTTTCCAGGCTGTCGCTGCCGGTTTCGGCCCGCTGATGGTAGAGCATCTGGGCCAGGCTTTTCATTTGCAGCTGTACCAGCCGCCCTGACGACATGGAATGCCCATGAACGCGGTATTGGTACAGTACTTCGGGGATAATGCCCATTTGATACCGATCCAGCACCCGCAGGTACAGCTCGTAGTCCACGGCGGCGGGGAAGGATTCCCGGTAGCCACCCGCTGATTCCAGCACCGGGCGGCGCATCATGACCGTGCCGTGGCAGATGGGGTTATCCGTGAGCAGCAGATTCTTCAGCGCCGCCGGGTCCGAGGGCAGGCTTTTGACGGTTTTCAAGGGCTGGTTGCGGCTGTCCACCTGTGCGTAATAGCTGGCCACCAGCCCCAGCTCGGGATGAGACTCCAGGAAGGCGACCTGTTTTTCCAGCCGGGTGGGCATGCACAGGTCGTCGGCGTCCATGATGGCCAGCAGCAACCCGGCAGATGCCTGCCAGGCCCGGTTCAGGCTGGCTGCCCGCCCCGCCTGCTCTTGGTGTAAGGGGCGAATCCGGTTGTCCCGGGCGGCATAGGCGTCGAGTATCGCGCCGGTTCCATCCGTGGAGCCGTCGTTTACCACTACCGCCTCAAAGTGGGGATAGCTTTGGGCCAGCAGGCTGTCCAGGGCCTGGGGCAGGAAGGCCGCCTCGTTGCGGGCGGTCATCAGGACGGAAACGACGGGTGCCTGGATTGGCGGAGGGCTCATGGGGATTCCTGTTGCGGATCACGGATGGGGCTACCAATTTTGTTATAGTACTACTGTTATGTCTCCATTCAAAATCGGATTTGAGGCCAACCCCACCGGGGGGCCGGGCATTTTTCTCACCCGCCTGCGCACCGCCCTGGAGGAAAGCGGCCATTTCGACGCCGCGCATCCCGACGCCTGGATTCAGCTGTGCTATGCCCCCATGCCGGAGGCCATCATGCAAAATGCCGCTGTCCGCAAGGTAATTCGGGTGGATGGGGTTTACAGCTACCGGCATCGTCTGCTGCCCGTGCCGCTGCCGGGGGTGGACGACTGGCTTAGCCGCCGCGGGAACCGCAAGCGCAACCGCCCCATCGTGCGGAACCTGGCCCTGGCCGATGAAATTGTCTACCAGTCGGAATTCTCCCGGCAGGCCACCTGGAAGTTCATTACCCCTACCCCGCCGGGCGCGGTGATTTTCAACGGGGTGGACACCCGCCAGTTCGCCCCGCCCTCGCCCCGCATTCGGGATGATCGCCTTGTGAACATCCTGATTTCGCATTCCTACCGACCGCATAAACGCCTGCATGAGGCGATGCGTATTATTGCCGAGTTGAAACGCCGCGACGCTGCCCGCCGGTGGCACCTGCATGTGGCGGGGGGGGATGACGGCCTGTCCATTCCCTATGCCCAACAGGTGATGCAGGCTGAAGGGCTTGGGCCGGACGTGGTGACGTTTTACGGAAAGCTGCCCTATGACCACCTGTTCGAGCTTTATGGCCGTTGCGATTTCGTGCTGGGGCTTTCCTTCTGGGACTTTTGCCCCAACGTCATCGTGGAGGCCCTGGCCTGCGGGTTGCCGGTGCTGGGCGTCGATTTTGGCGGCATCCCCGAACTCACCGGGGAGGCCGGTCGCCTGGTGAAGGAGGAGATCGCCTTCGACTACCAGGACCTGTACGATTTCAAGGCCCTGCCCAGGGTGAATGCCGGGCAGTATGTCGACGAGGCGCTTTGCCTGCTCGATCGCCTGGCAGAATATCAGCACCTGGCCCGAGAACGCGCCGTGCGGGAGCTGGATATCCGGGTGACGGCCCGGCGCTACCTGGACGCTTGCCAGGCGGCTAGTCAATCAGTTCCCAGTTAAGGGCGGTGCCGCGAGAGATGGGGCGGCTGGCTTTTTTGCCGATGACATCGGTGTAAAACTTGGGAGGCAGCCCGTAGCCGGGGCGAATAATCCGCACGTTCCTCTCGGTAAAGGTCTCGCCGGCTTGCATGCTTTCCGTCACGTAGATTGACCGCCGAAAAACACGGTTCTGCCTCTCTTTGCCGGTCAGGCCGTAATGCACCCGTCCCAGGGCGGCATGCGCGGTGCGGGTTGCCTCGACCAGCTGTTTCAGCTCGGCGGGCTCCAGCGAGAAGGCGGAATCAACCCCGCCATCGGCCCGGCACAGGGTAAAATGCTTTTCAATGGCGACTGCTCCCAGCGCGGTGGCGGCCACGGCGGCACCGATGCCCAGGGTATGGTCGGAAAGACCCACCGGCACGTCAAAAAGCTGGGAAAGATGCGGGATGGTACGCAGGTTGCTTTCGGCGGGATCCGCCGGGTAGCTGCTGGTGCATTTCAGCATTATGAGATGTTCGCAACCCGCTTCCCGGGCGGCCTGGACGGCTTCCTGGATTTCCGCCACCGTGGCCATGCCGGTGGACATAATCAGCGGTTTGCCGGTGGCAGCCACCTTGCGGATGAGGGGGAGATCCACCAGCTCAAACGAGGCGATTTTGTACAGGGGGGCGTCCAGCGATTCCAGAAAATCCACGGCGGTGGGATCAAAAGGCGAGCTGAAGCCGATCAGGCCTAGTTCCCGGCAGCGCTTGAAGATAGGCTCATGCCAATCCCAAGGGGTGTGGGCTTTCTGGTACAGTGCATACAGCGATTCGCCCTTCCACAGGCTTTCCGGGTTCTCAATGAAGAATTCGCCCTCGCCCTTGTCAATGGTCATGGTGTCCGCGGTGTAGGTCTGGATTTTGAGGGCGTCCGCACCCGCGGCGGCGGCGGCTTCCACAATGGCCAGGGCCCGTTCCAGCGACTGGTTGTGGTTGCCGGACATCTCGGCAATGATAAAGGGCGGATGCTCTGGCCCGATGGGGCGGTTTTGAATGCTGAAGGGCTTCATCGCGGGCTTTCCGTTGGGGTGGGGCAATACGGTGGCTCTATTGTAGCGCATGCCGGGGCTGGCGACAGCCACTTGCGGAAAGCGTGCGAATGGGGGCGGTATCCGGCTTTCCGAAAGGCTTTGAGCGAGGCCTGGTTGCCGTCCAAAATAGTGGCGTCAATGTAACGAATCCCGGGGCAGTTTTTTTGCAGCCAGCGGCTTCCTTCTTCCAGCAAGGCCGTGCCAAAACCCCGTCCGTGGGTGCCCGGAACCAGATACACCGAGACCACGGCGCCTTCGCCATCCAAGTCGTAGCGCAGCACGCCGACCGGCTCGCCTTTTGACTCCCCGATGAGCAAGACCCGGTGCGGGTTGGCCAAGGTGCGATTGAACCATGCGGCGTGGGTTTCCCAGTCGATTTCGGCGGGATCCAGGGCGAAGCGACGGTTGCTTTCATCGTTTCGCCAGGTGAAGACCTGCTCGCAGTCAGAAGGTTCCGCCTGTCGAAGGGTTAATGGCGGCTGGCAAAGTATTCGGGCTACCCGGTTTGCGCCCTGCCCGTCTACCAGTTCCCTCCCGTGGCGGGACAGAAACGCTCGCAACGCGGGATTGTCCAGCAGGGCCTCGATTTGCCGGGCGATCGTTGCCTCGTTGACCTCCTCGTGGCTTCCCAGGTAGAGCAGATAGCCGTCGTGGGCCAGGTTGCGGGTGATTTCCACCTGGTTGTCCGCAATGGTGAGCACGATGGCGGGCAGGCCCGCGCTGAGCCGCTCCCACGTGGCCGTGCCACCGGCGCCGACCGAGAGGGTGGCCCGGCCCATCAATTCCGCCATGTTGTCAACCTGGCAGTGGAAGCTGGCCCCCAGTTCCCGGCACAGCGCCTGCACGACTGTCTTTTGGGGATTGCTGTTGCCCACTACCACATCCACGGCCAAGGTGGGTCGCTTCAGCCCGCGTAGGGCCTCCAGAGCTTTAAGAGTGGCCCCCGCCGGATCGCTTCCACCGAAAAACACCAGCACGCGTTCATTTTCGCGCCGGGTAGTATCCCCGCCCGCCAGGGCAAAGTCAGGCCGCAATAGCGCATAGCCAGGGCCGGCCAGCAGGCTGCAATGGGCGGGGGTTAAATGGTTATAGCGTCCTACAGGCGAGGGAAAGTAGTTCTGATCGAGCAGCAGCTCACAATCGTGATGACGATTTGCCAGATCGTCCACTACCAGAACCCTTTGCGCGGATGGGCGCATGGCGCTTTCCCATTCTGCATTTAGCCCGTAATGGTCTACCACCAGCCAGTCAAAGCACTTGCCCTCAAGCCGATCGATTGCGCTCGAAGGGCTGAAAGCGCTATCTTCAGCCAGGGTTAGCACCTCAAAGCCTTTTTCGCCTATCCAGCCGTTCATGTGGCCGGGTAGTTCCGCGCACAGGAACGTACAGGTTGTGCCCCGTGCCCGCAAGGCTTCCGCCAGCGTGAGGCAGCGCATAACGTGCCCGGTTCCAATGGAAACGGAGGCGTCGACCCGAAAAAGAACCTCAATCACAGCGACAAGCCACTCTTTACTTTAAATTCCGACGACCCCTATTATAATAGGAACCGGCGGTGGGATCCTGATTGGTCAGCGATTTCGCAATCCGGCGGTTTTTGTGTATCCTGATTTTTGCCTGTGACGAGTCAGGCGCACCTACAGCCCCATTCCCTCCAAGCAAAGGCAATATCTGTGTTTGACGACAAAATTATCCTGGTTACCGGCGGCACCGGCTCGTTTGGGAACCAGGCCATCCGGACGATCCTGGAACGGTACAAGCCCCGCAAGGTTATCGTCTTTTCCCGCGACGAATACAAGCAGTTTGAGATGCAGCAGAAGCCGGAATTCCAGCATCCGGCAATGCGTTTCTTCCTGGGCGATGTGCGGGACGCCGAGCGGCTGCGTCGTGCGCTGGACGGGGTGAACTACGTCATTCATGCCGCCGCGCTGAAACAGGTTCCCGCCGCCGAATACAACCCCATCGAATGCGTAAAAACCAACGTGCACGGTGCCGAAAACATCATCAATGCCTCCATCGACTGCGGGGTGGAGAAAGTCATCGCCCTGTCCACCGACAAGGCCGCCAACCCGGTCAACCTGTATGGGGCCACCAAACTGGTGTCCGACAAGCTGTTTACCGCGGGCAATACTTTGGTTGGCTTGCGCAAGACCCGCTTTTCGGTTGTTCGCTACGGAAACGTGGTTGGCTCCAGAGGTTCGGTTATTCCATTCTTTAAAAAGCTTGTGGCATCGGGTGCCAAGGAATTGCCCATTACCGATCCCCGCATGACCCGCTTCTGGATCACCCTGCCCCAGGGGGTGGAGTTTGTGCTGAAAAGCTTTGAGCGAATGCATGGCGGCGAAATCTTCGTGCCCAAAATCCCCTCAATGCGCATTACCGACCTGGCCGAAGCGCTCTTCCCCGGCTATCCGCACACCGTGGTGGG
Source organism: uncultured Vampirovibrionales bacterium (assembly GCA_964390635.1). Classification (GTDB taxonomy): domain Bacteria; phylum Cyanobacteriota; class Vampirovibrionia; order Vampirovibrionales; family Vampirovibrionaceae; genus CAYMIG01. The sequence continues at coordinate 226,434 of CAYMIG010000001.1, forward strand.
TATTCGCCCGGGAGAAAAGCTCCATGAGATTATGTGCCCGGCGGATGATTCCCACCTGACCCTGGAGTTCAAGGACCATTTTGTGATCAAGCCCACGCTGGAGTCGCCGCACAACTACCAGGTGAACAAGCTGGGCGAGGAGGGTTCCGACGTGCCGCAGGGCTTTGAATACAGCTCTGAGAAAAACCCGGATTTCCTCTCCCCCGAGCAACTGCGCCAGATGATCGAAGTGTAGGGCCCGCGCGGTGATTCCCTACGGAAGGCAGAATATCAGCGAGGCGGATATCCAGGCGGTTGTCGATGTGCTGCGCTCCGATTTCATCACCCAGGGGCCGGCTATCGAGCGTTTCGAGAAATCGGTGGCTGCCTACTGCGGAGTGAAATACGCGGTGGCAGTCAGTAATGCCACGGCGGGTTTGCATATTGCCTGTCTGGCTGCCGGGCTGAAAGCCGGGGAGTGGCTTTGGACCGTGCCCAACACGTTTGTGGCTTCCGCCAACTGCGCCCTGTATTGCGGGGCGAATGTCGATTTCGTGGACATTGACCCTCAAACCTACACTATCAGCCTGGACGCCCTCCACCTCAAGCTGGAAACTACCCCGCCGCAAAAGCGGCCCCGCGTTGTGGTGCCCGTACACTTTGCCGGGCAGTCCTGCGATATGATCGCAATCCAGGATCTGGCCGAGCAATACGGCTTTACCGTGTTGGAAGACGCTGCCCATGCCATTGGGGGGCGCTATGATGGTGAACCGATTGGCTGTTGCCGTTACTCCGATATGGCGGTGCTCAGCTATCACCCGGTTAAAATCATTACCACGGGCGAGGGTGGAATGGTTCTGACCAACCGGGAAGACCTCTATGAGGCCCTAATTCGGCTTCGAACTCACGGAATCACGCGAAATGCCCCGCTTTTGCAGCATAAGGATGAAGGCCCCTGGTACTACGAACAGCTGGAGCTGGGCTATAACTACCGCCTGACGGATATTCAGGCCGCGCTGGGCCATAGCCAGATGGGTCGGCTGGATGCCTTCGTCCTGCGTCGCCGGGAACTGGCCGCCCGTTATGACGATTTGCTCAAGGATTTGCCGGTGGTTCGCCCCTGGCAGCACCCCAAAACGGAATCCGCCTGGCATTTGTATGTGGTTAAAATCTCCCCCGAGGCAGGCAAGAGCCGCCGGGAGGTTTTTGAAGCCCTCCGCGCGGCGGGGATTGGCGTTAACGTGCATTACATCCCGGTGCATACCCAGCCCTATTACCGGACCCTTGGATTCAAACCCGGCGATTTCCCCCAGTCAGAGGCTTATTATGCGCAGGCCATTACCCTGCCCCTATACTACGACCTCACCGAGACGGAGCAGGATGAGGTAGTATCCGCACTGGCCCGGGCGCTCCAATGAAGCTTGGCCTGGGAACCGTACAGTTCGGCCTGGATTACGGCATTACCAACCCACAAGGCCAGGTTCCACCGGATGAAGTGGGGGAAATTTTGCGGTTGGCCGCCCAGGCGGGGATCGATCTGCTGGATACCGCCGCGCAATACGGTGAAAGCGAGTCTGTGCTTGGCCAGGCCATCCCTTCGGGCGCACCGTTCCGGATTGTCACCAAGACGCCTTCCTTCAACACTGCCGCGATTACCTCTGTACAGGTAGAGGCGATGGAAACCACCCTGGCACAATCGCTGCAGCGGTTGAACCACGCCGCCGTCTATGGCTGGCTACTGCATCAGGTGGATGATCTCTTTTCTGATGGTGGGGACAGGCTGCTGGATGCGCTTTATGGTGCCAGGGACAATGGACAGGTGGAGAAAATCGGGGTGTCTGTTTATACCGGAGCCCAGATTGACCGGGTCTTGCAGATTTTCACCCCGGATATCGTCCAGCTTCCCATCAACCTGCTGGATCAGCGCCTGATTCACAGCGGTCACCTGGCGCGTCTCAAGTCGCTGGGTGTGGAAATACACGCGCGTTCGTTGTTTCTCCAGGGCGTGTTGCTGAACCCCTCCGAAGCGCCTGCCTGGATGGGCGACGCCTTGGATGCCTACGCTGCCTGGCTTGCCCGGGAAACGATCCCCCCCCTGCAAGCCGCGCTAAGCTTTGCCGCCGGACTTCCTGAAATTGATGTGGCCCTGGTGGGTGTTTGCTCCCGGGCCCAGTTGCGGGAGATTCTGGATGCATTTCAGCGGATTGGGCGGTATGATTTTAGTCGGTTCGCCTGTGCCGACGAGCGGGTTGTGAATCCCGCCCTCTGGCCCCGCTGAAGCGTCCCCACAAAGGAGGCCCCCTTGGAATCCACCGCCCAGACCCTTGATGCCGAACTAAGCGCCCGTTACCACGGCTCCGAAGCTTGGCTGGCGCGGGCGCTCCAGACCATCCCGCTGGGTAGCCAGACTTTCAGCAAGAGCCTGACGCAGTATCCCCGGGGCGTCTCGCCGTATTTCATCCAGCGCGGCCAGGGCAGCCGGGTGTGGGACGTGGACGGCAACGAGTACGTGGATTTTGTCAACAGCCTGCTTTCCATTTCCTTGGGCTACAACGATCCCGACGTCAAAGACGCCGTGCAGCGCCAGCTTGAGGAGGGAACCATCTTCTCCCTGCCGCATCCCGTGGAGGTGTTGGTGGCCGAAAAAATGACCGCCATGGTGCCTTGTGCGGAGATGGTTCGCTTTGGCAAGAACGGCTCGGACGCCACCTCGGGCGCCATTCGGCTGGCCCGCGCCTATACGGGTCGCGACCACGTGGCGGTTTGCGGTTACCATGGATGGCAGGATTGGTATATCGGTTCGACGGCGCGACATCGAGGGGTGCCGCAGGCGGTGCGGGACTTGACCCACACGTTCATGTACAACGATATTGACTCGCTGCATCGTCTCTTCCGGGAGTATCCCGACCAGATTGCCGCCGTAATTCTGGAGCCGATGAATACCACGGAGCCGAAGGACGGCTTTCTGGGGGAAGTACAGACCCTGTGCAGGCAGCATGGCGCGCTGCTGGTGTTTGATGAAACCATTACTGGCTTCCGTTTTTCCAGGGGCGGCGCGCAACAGTTGTTCGGCATCACGCCGGATTTGGCCACCTTCGGCAAGGGTATGGCCAACGGCTACCCCATTGCCGTGATAGCGGGCCGCGCCGACGTGATGCGGCTGATGGAAGAAATCTTTTTCTCGTTCACGTTTGGTGGGGAAACGCTTTCGCTGGCCGCATCGCTGGCCGTGATGGAGAAGCTGGAGCGCGAGCCGGTGCTGGAAACCATCCATCGCCAGGGCCGCAAACTCATCGACGGGCTGCGGGCGCTGATTGGCCAACATGGGCTGGAAAGCTTTCTCTCCGTGGCCGGACATCCCAGCTGGTCGTTCTTTCTCATCCAGGATAGCCCGGCTTATACCGCCTGGCAGCTGAAAACCCTCTACCTGCAAGAAATGTACCGCCGCGGCATTCTGACCATCGGCACCCACAACATCAGCTACGCGCACAGCGATGCCGATATCGAGCGCCTGCTGGGGGCCTACGGGGAAATCCTGCCGATGCTCCAGGACGTGACCGAAAACCGCTCGCTGTCGAAATACCTGCACACCCAGCCGCTGGAACCCCTCTTCAAGGTTCGTTAACATCCTCCCGGCCCCCGGCAGGCTTTTGATATACTATCGCCAAGCAAGGCGTGGCTACAGGCAATGCTCTTCAACTCATTTGTATTTCTGGTTTTCGCGGCGGTTTTCTACTTGCTGTGGCCGTTGTTTCGGCAGCGGTCGAACCGTCGGTGGGCGTTTCTCAGCATTGCCTCGTTCATTTTCTACGGCTGGTGGGACTGGCGCTTTCTTTTCCTGCTGATGGCCATCGGCCTGCTCGATTTCCTGGGCGCGCTGGGCATTCAACGCTTCCCTCGCTTCCGCAAGGGGTTCCTGTTTGGCTCGTTGGGCGCCAACCTGGGGGTACTGTTCCTGTTCAAGTACCTCGGATTTTTCCTGGAAAACACCAGCTCGCTGGCCTCCATGCTGGGCCTGGAGGTTCATTTCGAGGTGGCGCCGATGCTTTTGCCCCTGGGCATCAGCTTTTATACCTTCGAATCCATGAGTTACGTCATCGAAGTCTACAAAGGGGAACTGAAACCTACCCGTAACCTGCTGCATTATTTCGCTTTCCTGTCGCTGTTCCCGCACCTGATTGCCGGCCCCATCATCCGGGCCGCCGATTTGCTGCCCCAGCTTGAGACATGGCGAAAGCCTGACGAGGCCGGGCGATGGGAAGCCCTTCGGCTGGTGGCTTTTGGCTTTTTCAAGAAGGTTGCGCTGGCCGATAACCTGGCCCCGGCGGTGAATACGGCGTTTGGGAGCGCGGGCATAGAGCCCTCCATGCCTTACTGGTGGGTGATTATGGGTATGTTCGCCTTCCAAATCTACTGCGACTTCAGCGGCTACAGCGATATTGCGCGCGGCCTGGCGCGGTGGATGGGTTATCAGCTCCCCCTGAATTTCGATCACCCCTATACCGCCACCAGTTTCCGGGATTTCTGGCGGCGCTGGCATATCTCGCTCTCCACCTGGTTTCGCGACTACGTTTACATTCCCCTGGGCGGATCGCGGGGCGGCTTGTACGCGGGCATCCTGGCTATGTCGGCCACCATGCTCATTTCCGGCTTCTGGCACGGGGCGGCATGGACGTTTGTGGCCTGGGGCGGCCTGCATGCCCTCTATTTGGCAGTGGAGCGCCTGACTGACTGGCCCAGGCGCCTTGCGGCCATTCCGGGCGGGGTACATCTGGGGGCCTTGCTGGTTCTGGGGCAGGTGTGGATTGCCTGGGTATTTTTCAGGGCGACCTCCTGGGCGCAGGCGACGGGCATTGTGGGGGAAATGCTCAATTTCTCCCACGGGTCGCTGGAACCCCTGATGGCTTACCGCAAGACGGCCATCCCCTTCCTCCTGCTGGCCATTGGTATTGAACTGTTCTTTTATCTGGGGCTCCATCGCCTGGACTGGAGCCGAACCCGCTGGCTGGCCTATGCCGAAGCTGCCGCTGTGGTGCTGATGCTGGTGTTATCCGTTTACTCGCGCGGCCCCGGCGGGGCTTTCATCTACTTTCAATTCTGAGGTTTTATGAGCCGTTCCCACCTGACCCTGCTCATTGCCCTTTTGCTGATTGGCTTGCTGGCCTGGGTGCGGCCTTCTTCCCCTGAAACGGGGCTCTCTCCGGCCAGCTTCTGGACCCGCAAAATGCTGTGGGAAAAAGAATTCGACGTGGTCCTGGCGGGCGATTCCCGGACTTATCGTGGCCTCTCTCCGGGGGAAATGCGCCGTGTCTTTGGGGGGTATCGTATCGCCAACTTCGGTTTCAGCGCCTGCGGTTTTGGCAAGCATTACCTGGAGCGCCTGCCCCGGCTTTTTGATCCGGACAGCCCACAAAAAATCCTGGTGATGGGCATTACGCCCAATTCCCTGACCGAAAAATCGGCGGAACGCGACAACAGCTTTCTGGCCCGCCTGCATGACAACCGCCTGGAGCAGTATGCCAACCTGTGGTTCGGCGATATTTTAAAGCCCTTTGAGCCTTACAACTACCGTGAGCTTCGCAACGCGCTTAAAAATCGCCGCCAGGGATACTTTCAGCACTATCACGAAGACGGCTGGGTGGCCTCTTACAAGCTACCCGAAGATCCCAATGACGCCCTGGATGAATATCGCAAAAACTGGAGCGAGCAGAAAGTCTCGCGGCGGGTGGAGGACGAGCTTCTCGCCTTCGTGCGAAAGCTCACGGCTTCCGGCATCCGGGTTTACGGCTTCCAGCCTCCCACTACCCGGGCCATGCATCAGCTGGAATCGGCCATGAGCGGGTTTGACCAGCCGGCATTTCGCCGCCGGTTTGAAGCGGCTGGCGGTACCTGGCTTGACTTCCCACTGGAGCGCTATCCCTCTTACGACGGCAGCCACTTGCGCCGGGATGGGGCGGTGCTGCTGTCGCGCGATCTGGCCAACGCCATCCTGAAAGAGCGTTCGGTGCAGGTGTCCAGTCGTTAAACCCGGAAGGTAAGGCACCCACCCGGTTGCAATACTGGTGCCGGTGCTCTGGTCGTTTTAATCGGCGCGTTCCAGAAGCAGCATTAACGGCCCCGGATACCGACGCTTGCCGGCCTCATGTCCCTTGATGCTTTCCGTCAGGGCGGCAAAACCCTGCGTCTGCTGGATGGCCATCAGGCTGTCCTCGTTCAGCGACAATGGATGGGTGGCAAACAGCTTGCGCCAGCGGTAGTGTTGCTGCACATAGTCGTAATAGTCCTGGCCATACTGCATTTTATAGATCCCATTCCGGCGTTTGCCTTTCAGTTCCATTAAAATATACCGGGGGCGGATGTCGGCAATCTGAATGGTGTCCATTTGCCCGCCTGCATGGGGCACAATGCGGAAATGATCCCCTTGCCAGTCCCCGGTGGTGACGGATGAGCGGTAGTGGTGCGGATCGAGCGGCACGGTGTCCGGTTCCGAAAAAAAGCGGTCACCGGGACGGGCCGTTTCCCGGAGGGCTTCCCAGGCGATATTGCGGGTGTCCGGCTGGGTGAAAACCTGGACATGTTCTAGGCTCTCGGCCATGGTGGGGAAGGCCGTCCCTGCCACCAGGGCGAAAAAAATCCAGCCGGCGGCGGAGTCCTTCCAGCAAAAGCGCCCAGCCAGCCTGAAGGCCAGCATTTCCAGAAAAGCGGCGGCTGCAAGATACAGAAATGGGTACACCGGCAGCAGATACTTGGCGTTGACCAGTTGAAACTGGCAGACCACCAGCAGAAACAAAAGGGGAAAGCTGAAAAGAATGCATGCTGCTGCCCGCCGGCGGCGGATTTCCAGGGCCAGGCCGGTTAGGCCGAGCGCATAGAGGGGCCATCCCACGGCCCGGGGAGCGATTTTCCCAAAAATTTTGCCAAAAGAGGCCATCAGTTGAACCCCTTCCCTGGTAGCGCCCGTGTTTCGGTACAGCATGTGGCGGCGCTCCACGTCCAGGTGTTGGTAAAACGTCAGGAAATTCTTAAAAATCATCGGGTTCAGGGCTAAAAAGACGACGGGCACCAGCGGAAGAGATAACCACAGCCTGGAATCCTTCAGGGCCAATTTCCACGGGTAGTCCTTGAGCGGTTTTCCCTGGCCGTGCCTGAAAAAATGGGCAACGGGCAGAAAAACACCCGTAAACACGTTGTACTTAAACGAAACGGTCAGCGCAATGGCCGCCGCACACAGAAAATAATCCCTTCTTGAGCCCCGCTCGTACACGTCCAGTGCCAGCCACGCGCTCAGCAAAATGCAGAACAGCGAGGGGATATCCGAAATGACAATGGCCGAGATGCGTAGGTGGGTGGTGTCCACGGCTAGGAAAAAGGCGGCTGCCAGTCCCACGGCGGGCGAAAACACCCGTGCGCCCAGCCGGTACAGCAAACCGATGCTGCCCATGGCCAGAACCACGCTGACGGTTCGCCCCACGATGGCTACCAGGGTAGGATCCTGCCAGAAGGCATCCACATAACCCTTCCAGCTTAAAAACGGGCTGAAAAGATAAGCAAGCCAGTAGAACGCGGCATAAAAATACAGGAAAAAGCTGGGCTTCTTGAAGTAATCCAGGGCCCATTCCCCCAGCCCAAAGCGCAGGGCGTGGTCGTAGTATATGGGTTCATCCTCATGTAGCAGCAGGGGCAGGCCATATGGAATCAGCATAAGCCTCAGAAACACTCCCAGAAGCAAAATTGCCAGGAGTACGATCCGTATCCCGGCGGCTGGCTTGCGAAATTGGGGAAGAATGGGGGGCATCTGGTATTTCCGGGGATTTTGATCCACTATTCTTTGGGCAGTGTACCACGCCCGCCCGGGGCGTGGATCCGCCCCTTCTCGCGGGAAACCCTCACCTGTCAAGCTTGCCGTAAGCGGCTGGCACCCGGTATTGATATTGGTACGCAAACATTGACCTTTATTTTCCTTGCTGATACGCTAACCTACGATAGACTGGATTCCCCGCTGTCTTGTGTAATGGAACCTCACCATCGAGCGGAACAATGACCCAAATCAACGATATTTACGTCCTGATCAAGCAAGTCCCCGACCAGTCCGCAAAGGCAGGCATCAATCCCGACGGAACCATTGACCGGGCGAAAGCCAAGCGGATGCTGAACCCCTTTGACCGCTATGCATTGCAGGCGGCGCTGCACACCAAGGAAAAATACGGTGGCCGTGTGACCGCCATCTCCATGGGCCCCCCGCCCGCCGTTGAAATCCTGATGGAAGCCATTGAGCATGGGGCCGATGCCGGCTACCTGCTTTCCGATCGGCGCCTTGCGGCCTCCGATACGCTGGCGACGGCCTACGCCCTGCATAAGGTGGTGCAAAGCCTGGGCCAGCCGCAGCTGATTTTCTGTGGCTTGCAAACCACCGATGGCGATACCGCGCAGGTGGGCCCGCAGATTGCCGAGCGCCTGAACCTGCCCCAAACCACCTATTGCGAGGATTTCCGCGTTGAGGACGGCAAGGTGGTCGCTCGTCGCGTGATTGAGGGCGGCTATCAGTGGGTGCGCATGGAAATGCCCGCCCTCATTACCGTGGCCAACTCCTATCACCCCCTGAAGTACAAGAGCATCCGCGGCGCCCGCCGCGTGCAGGAGCTTCTTCGCAATGAGGAAGAGAAGAACAAGGTCATTAAAACCGTGACCCTGGATGATGTCGGCGCGGATCCGGTGCTGTGCGGCCTGAAAGGCTCTCCCACCATCGTGGCCAAGACCGACAAGGTGGCCGAGATTGGCGGTAGCTGCGTGGTTCGCCAGGGCGCGCCCATCGATGACATGGTTAAAGACGTGTTGCAGAATACCAACCTCAAGGAATTCGCAAGGGTATGAGCGAAGAGAAAGACGCAAAGGCCGGCCAGCCCCAGGCCGCCGATAATCCCCAGCCTGCGGCCAATGCCGCGCCCCAAGCCCCGGCGGTCGATCTCGACGCGCTGGCCAAGCGGGAAATCTCCACCCCCAGCAACAAAGAAGTCATGGTGGTTGCCGAGCAGGCCAACGGCAAGGTGCAGCCGGTTACCCTGGAGCTTCTGGGCGCCGGTCGCCAGCTGGCCGACAAGCTGGGAGGCCGCCTCTCCTGCATTCTGCTGGGCCACAAGCTGGGCGACGAGCCCCAGCGCATGATTGAATACGGCGCGGAAATCGTCTACGTGGCCGATCACCCCGAGCTGGAAAACTACCGCACCCTGCCCTATCGCCGGGTCATCACCGACCTGCTGGATACCTTCGACCCGCCGCCGCACATTATGCTGCTGGGCTCCACCACCACGGGCCGGGATTTGGCCCCGCGCATCGCGGCGCACTTTGAAACCGGCCTGACCGCCGACTGCACCGAACTCGACATTGGCCCCTACGAGCATACCAACAAGGCCGACCCGGACAAGCTGGGCATCTACCCCGGCTGCCTTTATGCCATCCGCCCCAGCTTTGGCGAGAGCCTGAAGGCCCGCATCCTGGGCCCCTGGAACAACCCGCAGATGGCCACCACCCGTCCCGGCGTGATGGTGCCGCTGGAGGCCGACAAGAACCGCAAGGGCGAGATTCGCGAGATTCCGGTGAACCTGCGCCCCGAGGACCAGCGCCTGCAAATCATGGAAATCGTCCGCGAAATGCAGTCCGGCGTGAGTCTTTCCGATGCCGACGTGGTTGTGGCCGGCGGCTACGGCCTGGGCGGCCCGGAAGGCTTCGAGATGCTGAAAGAGCTGGCCGCCTGCTTCGATAACGGCGTGGTTGGCGCTTCGCGCAAGTGCGTGGACGCGGGCTGGATTCCCTACCAGCACCAGGTGGGCCAGACCGGCAAAACCGTGCGCCCCAAGGTGTACATTGCCTGCGGCATTTCCGGGGCCATCCAGCATCGGGTGGGCATGAACAAGTCCGGGCTGATTATCGCCATCAACAAGGATGCCGACGCCCCCATCTTCACCGTGGCGCACCACGGCATCGTGGGCGACGTGTACCAGGTGGTGCCCGAGATGATCCGCCAGCTGAAGGCCAGCGGCGCGGGCAAGAGCGACAGGGCGGAAGAGTCCCTGGTTTAACACACTGTCAAGGTAGTATTGAGATAAGAATGGAGGCGGTGCCTCTTGGCTGAGCGAATCGAATATGACGTAATCCTGGTGGGCGGCAGCCCCTCCAACCTGGCCCTGGCCCACCACCTGGTGGATCTGGCCAAGGCCAGCGGCCTGAAATTCACCATGGCCATCCTGGAAAAAGGCAAGGAATTTGGCGCGCACGTGGTGAGCGGCGCGGTTTCCAACCCCCGGGTAATTAAAAAGCTGTTTCCCGACTACGAAAGCACCGGCTTCCCCATCGAGGCCGTCTGCAACGAGAGCCATTTCTCCGTGCTGGGCAACAAGCACAAATGGGACGTGCCCGCCGCCCTGGTGCCGCCGGGGATGAAAAAGGAGGGCTATTTCGTCCTGACCCTCAGCCACGTGGTTTACTGGATGGTGAACCGCCTGAAGGAGAAGCTGAAAGAGACCCCCGAGATTGTTGTGGACTTCTTCCCGGGCTTTTCCGCGCACGAGATTGTCTATGACGGCGACCGGGTGACGGGTGTGCAAGTGCTGGAGAAGCCCTCCGGCGACCCCAACGAGGACAACATCTACGCCAAGGTGGTTTGCTTTGGCGACAAGGGCTTTGTTTCCCGCCAGCACATCGACAGGTTCAACCTGCGTGAAAACCCCCAAATATGGTCGGTGGGCGTCAAAGAGGTATGGGAACTGGCCGAAGGCCAGGATGTGGCTGGAAAAGTATGGCACACCATGGGTTTTCCGCTGCTGGATGGCACCTTTGGCGGCGCCTTCGTGTACGGCATGAAAGACCGCAAGCTGACCATCGGCATGGTCATCTCGCTGGATTCCCCCAACCCCAACATCAACCCGCAACAAAAGCTCCAGGATCTCAAAAAGCATCCCTGGCTGCAGGCGCTCATCAAGGACGGCAAGCTGGTGAAATACGGCGCGGCCCTGCTGCCGGAGGGCGGCTATTACAGCCTGCCCAAAAAATTCGCCACCGATGGGGCCATGCTGCTGGGTGATGCCCTGGGCGTGCTGGACATCAGCCAGCTTTCCGGGGTGGACAAGGCTATGGAGTGCGGCTGGCAGGCAGCCGAGGTGCTGCATGCCGCCCTGCAAGCCAACGACTTTACCGAAGCCCGCCTGCAACCCTACCAGGAACGGGTGATGAAGTCGTTCGTGGGCAAAGAGCTCCATTCAGGCCGTTACTTCCGTCAGGCCTGGCAGGAAAACCCCCGCCTGCTCAACAACTACCTGCCGGTGGTCATTGAAGGCATCGATGCCGGCAATCCCATCGGCGGCCTCATCAACGTGGGCCTCAAGAACAACCCCTTCACCGCCATGGCGGACGCCCTGCGCCTGAAGTCCCTGATGGACGGCACCCAGGATATCGGGCCGGTCAAATACAAGCCCGATTATCAGCATATCGTGCCCAACTTCAAGGCCCCGCGCGATATCTCGGTGAATGGGGCGGCGAAAAATACCATTTACAGCCGGGCGGACGCGGTGTTCTACGCCCATACGCACTATCACGAGCACAACGAGCACATCGACGAATTCAACGCCGATGTCTGCGTGAAGTGCATCTCCACCTATGACGCCCTTGGCAAGGAAACCCCCTGCGTTTCCGACTGTACCGCCGAAGTGCACCGCGTGGATGTGAAGCAAGGCGTGCGCCACCACGGCATGTCGCTTGAAAACTGCGTGCAGTGCCGCACTTGCGAGATGGTCTGCCCCGAGGTGAACCTGAAGGTGCGCCCCACCGAGCAAGGCTCCGGCCCCGACTTCATGGGGTTGTAGGCCGGGCTATTCGTCCTCGCCTCCCAGTTGGCACGCCCAGCACACAATGCGGCGTCCATGCCGATCCCGCATGCATTGGCAATGCTTTTGCGCCCTGGCTCCCTTGGCGCGCGCCTGGGGTTTTAGCCAAGGCAGGTTGGCCATCAGGATGAGCGCGGCCATCCGCTCATACAGGGGCGCCAGGTGCTGGAGGATTTCCTGCAACTTGGCGGGCAGCAGGTTTTGCAGGCGCTCGGGATCCAGCCGGGATGCCACCTCCTGGGCCACGCGGCGATCCAGCTCCTGGTAGCGGGCCTGGGCTTTCATTAACAGTGATTCGGCTTTTTCCAGGGTGACACTCAGTGGCATGAGCAAATCCTCCCGGCGATCGCCTGCCTCCGGTGCCGGTTTTTTTGCGCCTGTTCGTTCTTCCGTTGGGGCTTCCTCCTGTGGGGAGCGCCGATTTTCCGAGGCTGCGGGCAGGGCCACCTTCACCTGGACAGCGCGGGTTTTGCTCCCCGGCAACCCGTTTGGGCCCGGCGCGTTGCCATGTCCCGGGGCCTTCTCCTGCTGGAACCGGGCCAAGAGCCGTGCCAGCAGGCGGGGGGTGGCTGGTTTTTGGCCGGGCGTCTCCGCCGGCAAAGACGGCTGTCCCGGTTGGAGCCACAGCCGGATGCGCGCCAGCAACAGCCGAACCCGAAATCCGATCAGCCCGGGCAGCGGCGAACGGAATCGTCCGGCGGGAGGTGCTTCCGCTGGCCGGGCCTTCGAAGGCGGCTTGGGCGGGCATTCCTCCCCCGGCTGGGCCGCGGCGCGTTTATGGGCGGCGCGCAGGAGCTTTTCCTGCAAGGTGATATTCATGAACCAACCTCTCCGGGATGCCGGTGATGATGCATCTATTCTATATAAAAACCATATTTTGGGCGGGATTGCCTTACAGCGTCACGCCCAGTTTTTTCAGCAGCGGAACCATCAGGGCATAGGCCAGGATGGTGAGCAGGCAGGAGAGGCCCAGCGCCGCGTAGAAGGGCAGTTTTCTCTCCAGCAGCCAGGGAAGGGCGGCAAACAGTACCAGGGAGGGCAGCACCAGCCAGAAAATTCCCCTCGACAGCGCGGCTACCCGGGCACTGTCCCCGGTTTCCACTTGCAGCCATACCATGGCCACCAGCGAAACCAGTGGAAGGGAGGCTAGCAGGCTGCCGGCCAGGGTGCTGCGCTTTGCCAGTTCCGAAACCGCAACGATAATGGCCGCCGAAAGCAAGGTTTTGATTGCATAAAGGCCCATCAGGAGGCCTCGGGGGCAATCTCGCCACGGTGCACCGCGGTTTCCTCGGCCAGATCCGCCAGGTGCAGCCCGAAGCCGAAGCGCCACCACACCGGGATGAGCGACATGCTCAGCGCCAGCAGGAGGGCGATCCAGGCCCAGCGCGCCAGCGGGAACCAGTGCGGGGCCGGGCTGCCCAACAGCCATGTGCCCACGCCCACCAGCGCGCAGAAGACCGAAACGGCGGCCAGCAGCGTGGCGGAAATACCATAACCGAAGCGGCGACGGGTATCGGCGGGGTCGTCCCCGGCCTCGCGGGCAATGGGCCCCCAGAAGCCCGGCGGGCGGGCGCGCAGGTAGAACGACTTTAGCCGCTCCCGATCCTCGGGGCCGCCCAGAACCGAGACCACGATGCCCGCCGTGGCGCCGATGGCGGCCATCCACAACATTTTGTGCTCCACCGGCATGTCGGCGAACACGGTCATAAATACGGGAATCATCACCAGCGTGGCGCCGATGGAGGCGATTTCGCCCCAGGCGCTGAAGCGCCACCACAGCCAGCGCAAGATTAGCACCACGCCCAGGCCGGCGCCCAGCAGCAGGCTGGTTTTCCAGGCCACCTGAATGGAGGAGAGCCGGGTCATGATGAACAGCGCCATGAACAGTATCAGCAGGTTGCAGCCCCGGGCCACCCACACCAGGGTTTTTGGGTTGGGCTCGGTTTTGAGGATGCTCTGGCAGATGAGGCGCTTGTAGATGTCGTTGGTCCAGTACGAAGAGCCCCAGTTCACATGGGTATCCACCGTGGAACCCAGCGCCGTGAGCATGGCCGTCACCATCAGTCCCTTCACCCCGATGGGCAGCAGGCTGGCCATGCCGGTCACGTAGGTGGCCTCGCGGGCGGCCTTGAAGGCCTCACCGCCCATGCCCGCTTCCGGCGGGAAGAGAATCAACAGCCCCAGGCCGATGGGCAGCCACAGCAGCGTGCGCAGGATGACCTGCACCACGGTGAAAATCACCGCGGCCTGCTTGGCGTCCTTGTCGGAGCGGCAAGCCATGGTGCGCTGGGCCAGGTAGCCCGAGCCGTCGGCGTTGATCTGGGCAATCCACTGCACCATGTACACCATCAGGATGGCCAGCGAGGCGTTTCGGGCCTCCGACGGCGTAAAGGCCAGAATCTGCCCCACCGTCATACCGGTGGGGTTGCCGTGCGAGAGCACTTCCGTCAGCTTTTCCGGGAACAGCCCGATGCCGCCCACCGCCTGCACCACGATGAAGGCGTACACCGCCGTGGCCAGCATCTTGACGAAAAACTGGAAGATGTCCATCATCACCACGTTGCGCAGCCCGCCGGTGGTGGAATAAAACGTGGTGACCGCCGAAATGGACAGGATGGAGATAAGGTTGTTGGTGGATTTTATCCAGATGTCGCCGTCTGCGGTGTTCATGGTCACGGGAATGTGAATCCAGTCCACCAGGGACAGGATGGGCTGGTAGATCAAGCCCGGCAGCCAGAGGTTCCAGGTGAGGAAGGGCTCCGAAATGCGTGTGGCGGCCAGCAACACCATGGCCAGCACCGTGCAGTTGAAGATGGTACCCAGGTAAATGGCCTTGAACACCCGCAGGGTGAGGGCCGGCTTTTGCCCGTAGCGCACCTCGGTCAGCTCGGCGTCGGTAATGACGCCCACCTTGCGCCAGCTGGGCCCCAGCACAAAGCCCAGCATCAGGAATGCCAGGGCGTAAACCCACAACTGCCACAGCGAAAAGATGCCCGCCGTGGCAATCAGGCCGGTTACCAGCAGCGGGGTGTCGGCGGCAAACTGGGCGGCGGCCATGCTGAGCCCGGCTTGCCAGCCCTTCAGGCTGCGTCCGGCCAGGAAGTATTCCTCCAGGTTGGTGCCGGCCTCTTCTTTGGAATGCAGGCCCACGAAAATGGAGTAGATCAAATAGCTGCTGACGATTGCCAGATCGATCGGATGCATGGGGTCACTCCAGGGCTTGCGGGGAAAAGGGCCGAAGGGCGGCATTTTCCAGTAGAGGTTACCGGAAACAGGCTAGGGAAACAACCATCGGGATTATGTTATGATTCCTTTCCCCACATGAAAACGAGAGGAGCCGTAAAAATGCAAAAGCTGGTGCGTGGCGTCCATCACTTCAAGTCCACGGTATACGAGCAGCAAAAGGAGCTGTTTGAGAAGTTGACCCACGGTCAAACCCCGGAAGTGCTTTTTATTACCTGCTCCGATTCCCGGATCAATCCCAACCTGATTACCCAGACCGATCCCGGGGAACTGTTCATCATCCGCAACGCCGGAAACTTCGTGCCTCCGTATGTGGCTGGACTGCCGGCGGGCGGCGAGGCGGCCACCATCGAATATGCGGTCAGCGTGCTGGGCGTGAAGGAAATTATTATTTGCGGCCATACGCTTTGTGGCGCGCTGGGCGCCATGCTGAAGCCCGAATGCCTGAAAGAGCTGCCCGCCGTTTCCTCCTGGCTGTCCCACGCCGAGGTGACCCGCCGCATCATGAAGGAAAACTATAGCCACCTGCACGACGATGAGCTGTTTGCCGCCGCCGTGGAAGAAAACGTGCTGAACCAACTGGAAAGTCTGCGCACCCACCCGGCCGTTGCCGTTAAGCTGGCCAGGCAGGAAATTCACCTGCATGGCTGGGTGTACAAGATTGAAACCGGTGAAGTGTTTGCCTACCGGCCCGAGAACGAAGAGTTCGTCCCGCTGGAGCAGGCTTACCCGCTCGGCGCCCGGCGGGGCTCCGTCCGTCACGCGGTGGAAGTGGGCGATTAATCCCTACCGCTGTCGGCTGTAGGTGCCCATCAGAACGGCAGTGTCCAGCACGTGCCCCTGCATGGCCTCGCCCAGGCGGTGTTTGTCGGTGCCGGCAGGCAGATCCAGCCGGGTATTAAGCGCGTAAAGCGTAAAGAAGTAACGGTGCATGCCGGAAGGCGGGCAAGGGCCTCCGTAGGTTTGCCTGTGGAAGCTGTTGGTGCCGGCCCGGGCCTGTTCCGGCCAATCGTTCTCGGCGATGACCTGGGTTTCCGGCGGGATGTTCCATAACACCCAGTGGTCAAAGGTGCCCCGGGGCGCGTCGGGATCCTCCATAATCAGTGCCAGGGACTTGGCATTGGCCGGTACGCCGTCGATGTGCAGGGGCGGGTTGGATTCCTCGCCGTCGCAGGTGTAGCGCAGCGGGATGGCTCCCTTGTGCTGGAAGGCGGGGCTGGTGAGTCTCAGGGTTTTGGTGACGGGCATGGCGGTGTCTCCTTCTCTATCCGTTGCGGCATGGCACCCGCTCAGCCAGGGGGCGCCCATCAACAGCGCGCCTGCCAGGCCCAGGCTGAGCATGGTGCTTGCGGGTCTCAATATGGGACTCCCTCTTTTTTTACAGAGGTTTTTATACCGCATGGGCAAGCCGCCGACAAGCGCGAGTATACGCTGCCTGGCGCAAATAAAACCCCCGCAGGCACGTACGGGGGAGTGATGCTTTGCTTGGAAAGAATGGGTTAAGTCAAGTCAGCCGGCAAACAGCGCCAGCATTTCGTTTGCCTGTCCCCGCCCGCTGCCTTTGCAGCTGATGAAGCGCTGCACCTTGAACGAAATGATTTTTGCCGACTCGTAGGCGGTTTGGGTAAAAACCGTATCGTGGTTGGAAATAACCACCACAATGCCTTTTTTGGCCAGGTAGCGGGCAAGATCGGCCAGCTCCCGCTGCTCGGCTTCGCCAAAGCCGTCGGCGCTGTAGCTGGTAAAATTGGCCGTCTGGCTGAGCGGCACGTAAGGCGGATCGCAATACACCACGTCTCCCGGGCGGGCGGATTTCATGGTGGTTGCGAAATCCTGGATTTTCAGTTCGGCACCCTGTAATTTCTCGTGAAAAGCCATCATCTCGATTTCGGGGAAATAGGGCCGGGTGTACTTGCCGAACGGCACGTTGAAACCGCCGCTGGCGTTGAACCGGCACAACCCGTTATAGCCGTGCTTGTTGAAGTACACAAACAACGCCGCCCGCAGCCGCAAATCGGTGGTGGTGTTGAAAATACCGCGGAACAGGTAATAGGTTTGCGCGTTGTTGGTTTCCGGGGTGAACAGCCCCTTGCAGTAGCTGATGAATTTTTTGCCGTCTTTTTGCAGATATTCGTAAAGGTGGATGAGGTCGGTATTAATGTCGCTGAGCAAATAAGCGGGGTAGTCGGTATTCAGGAACACCGCGCCCGAACCGGTAAAGGGCTCGATGAGCCGGTTGCCAGCGGGAAGCACCTCGCGGATCCGGTCAATAATTGCGTACTTATTCCCAGCCCACTTTAAGAAAGGCTTCATACGTACTCCACTGCCACACTTTGTACCACCAGGTTGAACTCATCATAAAGCTATATGCGGAAAAGGGGAAGTGCCGCCTGTTTAATCACAAGTGCCCGAAAGCCGCATGGCAAAAGATCGCCCGGATCATCAAGCGGCGGAAACCGATCCACGATCCGGGCGATGCATGTTGGAAGGGTCAAAACATGGCTCGCTCTAGGCGAAAATTCGTTGAAAAAATTTTTTGCCGCGCTAAATGTAGCCCCGCGCCTTGGCGGCTTCCACAACCCGTTGCACGGCAAGCATAAAGGCGGCATCGCGCAGCGGCACTTTTTTCTCGTCGGACAGGGTTTTAATTTCGCGGTAGGCGGTGGTCATTTTCTTTTCCAGTTTCTGATCCACCTCGTCCTCGTCCCATTGCTGGTGCTCCATGTTCTGCACCCATTCGAAGTACGAGACGGTCACCCCGCCCGCGTTGGCCAGGATGTCGGGAATGACCCGCACGCCCTTGCGGTTGAGAATCTGGTCGGCGCCCGGCGTGGTGGGGCCGTTGGCGCATTCCAGCACCACTTTGGCTTTGACCCGGTCGGCGTTTTTCTCGGTCAGCACCATTTCCTTGGCGGCGGGCACCAACACGTCCACCGGCAGTTCCATCAGTTCCGCCGGGTTGGCCAGGGAGGTGGCCCCCTTGAAGCCCAGCACGGAGCCGTGCTGCTTTTCATACTCTTTCAGGGCCTTCACATCAATGCCGTCCTTGTTGTACATGGCCCCGTCCACGGTGCTGATGGCCACTACTTTGACGCCCGCCTTTTGCAGGTTTTCGGCAATGAAATAGCCCACGTTGCCAAAGCCCTGCACGGCGGCGGTGGCGGTTTTCAGGTTGATGTTGGCATCCTTCAGCGCCTCGCGCAGCACAAAAAATGCGCCCCGCCCGGTGGCGGATTCCCGGCCCTTCGATCCCCCCAGCGACAAGGGTTTTCCGGTCACCACGGCGGTTTCGTTGTTGCCGCCGTTGCCCCGGATGCGCCCGAACTCATCCATCATCCAGGCCATGGTCTGGGCGTTGGTGTTCATGTCGGGGGCGGGAATGTCCGTTTCCGGGCCGATGATGCGGGAAATCTTGCGGGTATAGTCCCGGGTCACGCGTTCCAGCTCGGCCTGGGAATACTTACGGGGATCAATCTGGATGCCGCCCTTGGCGCCGCCATAGGGAATGTTCATTACCGCGCACTTCCAGGTCATCAGCGAGGCCAGCGCCAGCACCTCATCCTCGCTGACATGTTCGTCATAGCGCACCCCGCCCTTGTAGGGCCCGCGGGCCCCGTTGTGCTGCACCCGGTAGCCGGTAAAGCTGTCCAGGCTGCCGTCGTCGCGGCGCAGCATCACCTGCACCTCCAGCTTGCGGTAGGGGGTGGTCAGCACTTTCCGCACCTGGGGATCGAGTTGCAGCATATCCGCCACCCGGTTGAACTGGTAAACCTGCGCAAGATGCGGGTTGTTCTCCGCCTCGGCCAGGGTAGGCGCCGCTTTTCCGGCAAAGCGCACCCGGCTGGCCAGTTGGGCCAGCATTTGGCTGGTGGGCAGGTAGGTGCCGAAGTGGCGGGATTCCGTTTGCGCCGGTGTCGGCGGGGTGGCTGGTTGCCCGGCACCGAACCGCGTCGGATGCGGGGCTAGCGACATCAGGTGATTGACAGCATGGCTGATCATGGCAGGTTCTCCCCTCGTTAAATTCAGATGGCGGCGCCATCTTCCCCCTATGGCATCGTGATGATGTAAAAGCTTAGAAACAGGAAATTTTTACCATAAACACGCAGGCATGCCTATGGTCGCTCCCCTGCTTTCCATGCTAAACCCGGGCCCGCGATACAATTGCGGGCGGCGGCATGCGGTGTTGGTTGTCGAATGGCCGTTTAATACTTATAATGGTCTTTTCACGGGGGATCTGAGGAGGAAGCATCATGCTGAACGGCGTTCGAATGGCCGGTGCGCCAATCCGGGCCATACAGGGCGGGGCGGTTACCTTGCCAATGGTCTATCCGGGCTTGCTTTTCGGACAGGATGCCTTCCAGCCCTCGCCTAAAACCGGGATCGTGGCCAGCATCGGCCCGGCCAGCAACAACCCGGAAACCATCGAAAAGCTGATTCTTGCCGGGGTGGGCGTTTTCCGCATTAATTTTGCCACCGGCACCCATGGGCAGCACGGCGAAACCGTGGATCGCATTCGCGAGGTCGCGGCAAAACTGAAAGAAGCAGGCGCCCTGAGCAGGCCGGTGCGCATTATGGCCGATCTGGAAGGCCCCCGCATCGCGGTGGGCACCATGCCATTTAGCCAGGGCGTGGCCAAGGGAGATACGGTAAAGCTGAGCCCGGCCCGCCTTGCCGATGCGCAGGGCGTGGTGCCCACCACCTACCCGGAGCTGGTGGCTAGCCTGCAACCCGGAAACCGGGTGATTGTGGCCGACGGCCAGGTGATTTTGCAGGTCACCGAACCCGCCTCCGACGCCAGTGGTGGCATGGCAACCTGCAAAGTGGTGAAAGGAGGCATGTTGTCTTCCAACCAGATGATCAACGCCCCGGATGCCCCGCTCAAAACGCCGCCCCTCACCGAAAAAGACATTGCCGACCTGGAATTCGCCCTGTCGAAAGACATTGAGATTATTACCCAGAGCTACCCCGGTTCCGCCGATGACGTGCGGGAATGCCGCCGCCGCATCCAGGCCAGCGGCAAGCCGGCGGAGCTGATTGCCAAAATCGAGCGTCCCCAGACCGTGGAGCCGGCCATGCTGAAGGCCATCGCCGAGGCGGCGGACGGTATTATGGTGGCCCGGGGGGATCTCGCCACCGAAACCGGCATTAACCACCTGCCCCGCTTGCAGCAACGCATTATCGACGCCGCCAAGGCCCAGGGCAAGTTCGTGGTGGTGGCCAACAAGCTGCTGGGATCGATGGTGGACAGCGATCAGCCCAGCCGCTCCGATGTGTTCGACGTAACCCGCGCCGTGGAGAGCGGGGCCGACTGGCTGATGCTGACCGCCGAGACGGCTTCGGGTAAATACCCGGTGGAAGCGGTGGAAACCGCCGCCGAGCTTATTCGTATCTACTCGCCCCAAGCGGCACCGCCTTTGCCACCGCCCAAAACGCTCTCTAAAACTGAAAGCCTGCTGGAAAACATCCGCCAGGCGCTGCACAAACTGCTGGATCAACTCTTTGAGCAGTTCAGCGGATGGCTCAGGGCAACGCTTGGGCGCTTTGGCAAGCCGGCATAAGCCCGTCAGATGATATCCTTTGCGCTTGGATAAAGAAATATAAAATATTTTCGGTGGCGCTAAGCAAACTTTTCCATGTTTCGACTTTATTTTGTCAAGAAGTGGGTGCGCGGTCGATTTGACCGGCAGATAGTTTAAATATCTCCGATTAAATTTATACCGATCCCATATGTATTCTTGATGGAAAAGGTTACTTAACAAATGATTACAAGGTCTTTACTTAGACAGTTGATGAGTGAAAATGATATCAACATCAGCAAACTTAGGTTTGTTTGAGACTGTCTGAGTCCTGGCAACGATGGGGCCACCCGGTGAACCCGGAACCCCGCTGGCCAAAAGACCAAATCAAGTGGGTAATAACAGCATAAAGGCTTTTTTCGTGGCGGAAGCGCGGCTTCTGTCACACAACACACGAATCTAAAGGCTAAAAATAGAAGGTGATGAACATTAGGTTTCCGCAAGGAAACCTTTTTTTTATCCTTTTGCGGGGGGCGGGCCTGGGCATACCGGCCAGCGATAGGGCTAGTGCCCGGCTGCGGTTTCCCCGGTAAAGGCCCGTACCAGGATGGGGAAAATGCCGTTGACGATGAATTGCACGCCCACGCACAGCAGGATAAAGCCCATAATGCGGGTGAATGCCTTCACAATGGTGGCGCCCAGCCGCTGCATGATGCTGTCGGACACGCGCATGGTGAAATAACTGCTCAGGCATACCGCGGCGATGGCCAGCAGGATCATGGCATAATCCAGCACGCCCTTGGCGTTGGTGGTCATCCCGATAATCACGGCGATGGCCCCCGGCCCGCTCAGCAGGGGCATGGCCAGCGGGGAAAAGGCGATATCCTCGTGCTCCTCAGCCCGGTGGGTGGCTTCCTTCTGCTCGTCGGCTTCCAGGGATTCTTTTTTGCCAAGCATCCCGTAGGCGGAAGCCAGAATCATCAGGCCGCCGGCAATCCGCAGGGCGTCAATGGAGATCTGGAAAAAGTTCAGAATCAGGCTGCCCGTGGCAAAGAACACGGACAGGATGGCGAAGGCGTAGATGGATGCCTTCCAGGCCAGGGCGTTGCGCTGCTGGGGCGTCTGGTGCTCGGTGAGCGTGACGAAGATGGGGGCCGCCATCAGCGGATCGACGATGGAAAACAGCGAGACGAAAGTCCCGACAAAAAACAATGCCAGCGCCGAAAGGGAATCAAAGGTGAGGTTCATACCGGGACTGTATAACAACGGCAGTCAAAGCACAACCCCACTCCGTATTCCGCCTGGAATGCCGGCCCGGCTTTTACTGAAAGCCGACCGGCTAATGGCCATAAGCCATCTGGGGAATTGCGGGGCCATGCGGCGGCTTGCTAATCTAGGCCTGAGGGTTTTTTATGGCGGTTTGTCGCCGTGCGGCCCAGCATCCCGTTTGACGGTCTGCCGGTTTTGGGGATGCTCGGACCCATTAAAGCCCCGTCGCCGGTTCCGTCCCGAGAGCCCGCAACTACTCCCCAAACCACTGGAAAGGATAAGACCATGGACAGGTTTGAACAGAGCATCAAAGTCGAGGCCCCGGTGGCGGCCTGTTATGCGCGCTGGCACCGTTTCGAGGACTTGCCCGAATTCATGGACAACGTGGCCTCGGTCAGCCCGATTGAGAAAGGCCGCTGGCACTGGGTGGTGAGTGGTCCCCTGGGGCAGAACCTGGAGTGGGATGCCGTGATTGACGAGGATGTCGAAAACGAGCGGATTGCCTGGCACAGCAAGTCGGAGGATCCCGAGATGAGCGTGCGGGGCGACGTTCGCTTTGAGCCCATCGGCCCCAACGCAACCCGGGTGACGGCATCGTTGCAGCTCGAGGCGCCGCTGGGCATGGTGGCCGATATCCCGCCGGGTGTATTCAGTCATCCGCAGGAGATAGTAAGCTCTGGCCTGGAAAATTTCAAACGCCTGGTGGAAGAGGGCTTGTCCGGTTACACCGGGCCTTATGACGAGGAGCCGGCCCTGCCCGATGACGTGGCGCCCTCAATTAACCTGGCCTCCGATGATCCGCTGGATCGGGTGGGCACCCCCTACCTGGGGGCGGACGGGGCCCTAGGCATCGGGGATGAGCTGGATATGCGGCAGGATTTGGCCCGTCGTCCCGCAGGCGAGGAGGAAGACATCTACGGCCCGGAATTCATGGAGGTGGATATATTTACGAGCAGCATGGATGTGTACACCGAGGACCTGGAAAGCTTTGTGGAAGACATTGACGAGGACATCGACTCAGGCTTCGTGCAGGCGGGGGACATTGATGCCTACCTGCGCCGCATGCGGGAAGATCGGGAAGATGCTGCCGGCATCGAGCCTCCCGGCGGGGGCCCCGATGATCGGCAGGTTTCCTGAAGGGCTGGTCAGGCAATCAGGTTCAACACGCTGTTCATTTGCTTGTCGCCGGTAATAATCTTGTTTACCGGGCACTTTTCGGCCACGCGTTTCAGGTCGTCCAGTTCCTGCTGGCTGAGTTGCCCCTTCACCTCGATGGTCTTGCTGATGCTGGGCACCGTGCCGGTGGCGGTCTGCGCCTTGCCCTCGTCCAGCTTGACCGAAACCGCGTCCAGTTGATAACCCTTGCGCTTGGCGTACATTTGCAGCGTCATCGAGGTGCAGGCGCCCAGGGCTCCCAGCAGCAGGTCATGCGGGTTGGGGGCGCTATCCTGCCCGCCGCTGGCGACGGTGGCGTCGGCATAAAACGTGTGGTTTCCGGCGGTGATCAACTGGCGGTAAGGCTGCCCCTTCAGGGCCGTTACAGTGACGGTCATGCGTGTCTCCCCCTTGCGAATTGAATCTTCCCTATCTTATCTTCCCGTTCGTCATGGCGTCAATGTGGATGATTCTTTTATGCGCCGGCATGCTTGTAGTAGCGTGTGGGGCATAATGGCAACCGGCGGAAGGAGCGGGTAATGCAAACAAGGCAACTGGGACGCACGGGACTGGAAGTCAGCGTCATCTGCTTGGGCACCATGACCTGGGGCGAGCAGAACAGCGAGGCCGAGGCCTTTGAGCAAATGGACTACGCCGTGGCGCAGGGCGTCAACTTTTTCGATACCGCCGAGCTTTACGCGGTGCCCGCCCGGGCCGAAACCTACGGGCTCACCGAAAGCTACATCGGCAACTGGCTGAAATCCCGAAAGGCGCGGGATCAAATTATTCTTGCCACCAAGGTGGCCGGCCTTTCCGGGCGCTTTACCTGGATTCGGGAGGGCAACGCCCGGCTGGATCGCCGGAACATCCGGCAGGCGCTGGAAGGCAGCCTGCGGCGCCTGCAAACCGACTACATCGATCTTTACCAGCTGCACTGGCCGGATCGCAAGACCAACTTTTTCGGTCAGGCCAACTACGTGCACGATCCCACCGATGTGTTCACCCCGCTGGAAGATACCCTGGAAGCCTTGGATGAACTGGTAATCGAAGGCAAGGTGCGCCACATCGGGGTTTCCAACGAAACGCCATGGGGCCTGATGCGTTACCTGGCCCTGGCCGAGAAAAAGGGCTATCCCCGCATGGCCAGCATCCAGAACCCCTATAGCCTGCTGAACCGGCTATTTGAAATCGGCCTGGCCGAGGTTGCCATGCGCGAGGATGTGGGCCTGCTGGCCTACTCGCCCCTGGGATGCGGCGTTTTAAGCGGCAAATACCTGGAAGGCAACCCGCCCGGGGCCCGCCTGACGTTGTGGGGAGAGTATTTCGATCGCTATTCCAACCCTCAGGCCACGGCAGCCACCCGGGAATACGTGGCCCTGGCCCGCCGGCATGGCCTAACGCCCGCCCAGCTGGCCCTGGCCTTTGTCAATCAGCGCGACTTTGTGGCCAGCAACATTATTGGGGCGACCCGCATGGCGCAGTTGAAGGAAAACATCGCCAGCGTTCAGCTGCGGCTTTCGCCCGAAATCCTGGCTGAAATCGAGGCCATCCACGAACGCCATCCCAACCCGTCCAGCTAGCCAAAAAAATAAGCTGGCAGGCGGTTTGGTCTGCCAGCATTAAGGTTTTCGATCAAATTTATCCTCTCACCTGAGGATGGTGTTGATCTTACGGAAAATTCCGCCAAGCTGAACCGGCTAGATCTTCGTTTTTCTGAAAAGCCCGGTTTCATTGCCTGGGAGGCTCGCACGCAATGTTAACCCGGCTTAACATTCATCAAATCAGCCTTGAAAGTATAAAACCTTACCGAAAGGTAGATTTATCAGGCCGGAACGCCGGCTTCCACATCTACCAGCGTGCACCAGTGCCCATACTTGGGAACCCGGTTTTTCACCACGTCGAAGTACAGCTTCTGGATTTGCTGGGTGACGGGCCCGATTTTGCCGTCGCCGACCGGACGGTTGTCGATTTGGGCAATGGGAGCCACCTGGGCGGCGGTGCCGGTAAAGAAGGCTTCCTCGCATCGGTAAAGCTCGGTGCGGTCAATGGTGCGCTCCTCCACGGGCAGGCCCAGCTCGTTGCGGGCCAACTCCAGGATGCTGTCGCGGGTGACGCCTTCCAGGATGTTCTCGGTGATGGGCGGGGTGACCAGCTTGCCCTTGCGTACCAGGAAAATGTTCATGGCGCTGCCTTCGGAAACGTTGCCGTCCTGGGTGAGAGAAATCACCTCGTCGTAGCCCTTGCGTTTGGCGTCGGTAATCATGATGGCGGTGTTCATGTAGGCGCCGCCGGCCTTGGCGCAGGGCGGGATGGCGTTATCGTCCACCCGCCGCCATGAAGAGACACACACGTTCAGCCCGCCGTCAATGCTGACGTAGTTGCCCAGCGGGTGCGTCCAGATGGTGAAGTCGGTCTTCACCTTGTCCAGGTAGGGGCCGATGGCCACGCCGTGCTTGTACAGGGTAAAGCGGATGTAGAAGTCCTGGTCAGGCTGGTTCTGGCGCACCAGCTCCACGGTCAGGTCGCACAGCTCGTCCAGCGAGGCGTCCGGGGTCATGAAGAAGATGCGGCTGTTGGCCAGGATGCGTTCATAGTGCTCGCGCATGCGGAAGATGGACACTTTTTTCTCTTCCGGCAGGTAATAGCCCCGAATGCCTTCAAACAGCGAGGTGCCGTACATGAAGGAATGGTTCTTGACGGTCAGCGTGGCCTGTTCGGTCGGCACGAACTTTCCCTGGTAGTACGAAATGTCTTTCATGGCTTCCTCGCGTTTTCGGACTCGGTGACAAACTCTGCCTTATTATAGCCTGCGGGCGGCCTGACCTGAAGTGGCTCGCTCATATTCGCCCCGCCCGGGGCCGCTGACGCCACCAGACCTTCGTGGCCATCGCCGGTATCGGTTAGAATGGAATCAGTCGTCAAGGAGAGTGCGAGATGGAAAAAGCGACATTTGCGGCAGGATGCTTTTGGGGCGTGGAAGACGCCTTTATGCAGGTGCCGGGCGTGGTTTCCACCCAGGTGGGCTATACCGGGGGCCATACTGAGAATCCCACCTACCAGGAGGTCTGCCATGGGGATACCGGGCATGCCGAAGCGGTGGAGCTGGTTTTCGACCCGGAAAAAATTTCCTACGAGGAGCTGCTGGCCTTTTTCTTCCGCATGCATGACCCCACCACCCTGAACCGCCAGGGGCCCGATATCGGGGAGCAGTACCGCTCGGCCATTTTCTGGCACTCACCGGATCAGCGCGAGTCCGCCGAGGAATTTAAGCGCCGCCTGAACGAATCGGGACGCCTGCCGCGCCCAGTGGTCACCGAAATTACGGCGGCCACCCCGTTTTACCCCGCCGAGGAATACCACCAGAAGTATTTCCAGAAGCAAGGGGGTGGCGGCTCCTGCCATATCGTTTCCTTCAACCGCGATGAGTAGCCCGGGCCCCCAGCCCTGCTTATAAAAGGGACGACGGTCGGCTTGTGGGCCGACCGCCGCTTTTCCAGTCGCAGTCCTCTTTCGTAATCATCCAGCAGTAAGCAGTAACAGGGATCGGAACCGCAACCGGAGCCGGTCACGGTTCGCGAAGCAGTTCTGCCGCGATTTGTCCGCGACCACCCGATGATAAAATCGCGACCGGTGCCGCGAACTTCGATGGCGGCGCGCCCCTTTCGGACAGCACGCGATCGAATTGGCCGGCCAGATGCGCGGAGACCGATAGGCCCAGCGCCACCATGCCAGCCGTGGTAATCAGTGTCATCAGTCCGCACAGCAGCACGTACTGAATCAAGGGTTGTCCTTTCATGCGTTGTTTCTTCCCCAACAAAAGTGTTCCAGCACGCCTCTGTTCGTGTAACCTCCTTATGTATCCGGCAGGACGTGCGTCAGCCGTTTGTCCTTTGTAACCCAACCATTCAAATTCAACTTGCGACGTACCCCGTCGCATAAAAGGGAAAGCTTTTACAGCCTATTTTGCCTCTTCCGGCGCCGGGGCTGGCGCGGGTGCCGGCGCAGGGGCCGGGGCTGCCGCCGGTTTGGGGGCGGCGAAGTTTTTGAAGAGGTTGGCGATGACCGAGCTGGTGCCGCCGAACAGATCCGCGCGGCCTACGCTGGAACCCAGCAGGCTGGACAGGATCAGGGGGCGAGTGCCTTGCATTTGCACGGCGCTACCGGCAATGGCCCCCAACAGGCCACCGGAGCCGAACAGGCCGCCACCGCCGCCGGAGAAGATGCCCGGCAGCAGCCGATCGATGATGGGTGACGTGCCCACGCCAAAGATATTACCAACCAGGCCGGTCAGGGTGGAGGTCAGGCTGCCGGGCCCCAGGATGCTGCCCAGCAGGTTGCCGCCAAAACCGCCGCCCAGGACGGCACCCAGGCCGTTGCCTACGAAGGGCAGCGCGGACTGGCCAATGTTGCCCAGGATGGAATAAATGCTGTTCTGGCCAAGCAGGCTGCTGATGAGGGTGGGCAGGCTGCTGGTGGCCGGTACGGTGGCAGGGGTGCCCAGGCTGAAGGGGCTGGGCGCCAGGTCGCCGAGCAGGCTGAAGGTGGCCAGGTCGTTGTTGCCCGTGGCGCTGCTGAGCGCCAAGCCCAGCGACTGGTTCAGGTCCGAACCCACGCCGGATGCCGTACTGCCGCCCAAAATAGCGTTCAGCAACGGGGAACTGGTTAATCCTGTTGTAGGATTGGTGGACATCCTTCTGCTCTCTCCGAGTTTTTTCGCCTAAATCCGAAAAACTGATAATTCTGCTCTCATTTAAATAAAAACAATTATTAATGGCGGATTGATCGGGATGTACATAAAAGTTAAAAAATGCAGCCTCCGGGGCGGGGTTTCTGTCATGGCCCCGACCCTTGTGCTACAATGCCCGCAAATTGAAGGGGACTATTTTCAAGGAGACCTGCCCGTGAGCATGAATGTCATCACCCGTCCGCCCGTCTTTGGCATGGCCTTAAACCCGGCCCAGCAGGAGCGCTTCCAGCAGATTATGCCGCCCGAACGCGTCACCAACGACGAGTTGCTGCAGGGCATTTTCACCACCCGGCCCGGTTCGCCCGAAGCCAAGGCGGCCAACGCCCAACTGCTGGCCCGGCTGGAAAGCTACCCGGCGGAAAAACGCGCCCTCTATGCACGCCATTTCGTGGAGCGCATTCGTGGCATACTGCAGGCACGCCAGGAGCAACACGCTGAATGGGCCGGCCATCATCCACTGAAAAACGCCGTGCTGAACATGGGCAAGTCGCTGGGCATTGGCAAGGAGCCCCAGCCGGATCCGTCCGTGGTGACCCAACTGTTGCAGACGGGCGCCGGCGCCTTCTGGACGCTGGAAGATCCCACCGGCCACAGCTGGGAAAAACGCATGCCCGACCTGCATTATGCCGGCCCCCTGTTTGAGCCGGCCCTGGAGGCCCAGTACGTTTCCACCGTGGTGCGCACCTTGCCGGTAACCCAAAGCCAGTTTCTGGCCGAGGTTATTGCCGCCTACGCCGACGACAAGAACAACCTGGAGCTGGCCCGCCAGGCCGGTGCCCGCTTGCGGCATTTCATCGAAAACCCGGCCAAGCCGAATGCCTGGCGTGAGCGTCCCGCCGAAATCGCTTTCCAGGCCCTGCAAATCCTGCGGGAAAAAGGCGTCCAGCCGGCGCCCAAGCTCCTGGCCTTCCTGATTGAACGGGCCTTCCCCAAGGATGGCAAGCCCGGCTCCGACAACAGCATGGTCAACTGGGCCCAGCCGCTGAAGCCGCCTTTCGACCCGGCCTGGGAAAAACGTTACTTGGAAGCCGCCCTGCCGGCCATGAAGGGCAGCGGCACTTTGCTGAACCTGGTGCTGGCTTACCCCGAAGGCCATGAGCTTCACGAGATGGGCCGCCGCCGAATCCGCGAGCTGATTAAAACCGAGCGGGGCGCGGTGTTCTCCTTTGCCTGGGACATCAAGCGGCATGATCAGCCCATTCCCCAGGCGCTCTTCGACGAGGTGATGAACGAGGCGGAAGCCAAGCGCCCCCGCGACTGGGACCGTATGTAGCATTGAGGCAGGCGTTACGACCCCGGCTGGGTTTCTTGGCCGGGGTTTTACGTCGCTGGCAGGGTTTTTTCAAAAATCAATAGCCGGTTGGGCTTGTGCAAACTACCCGGGTTGCCAATATCTCGGCCCGGTTGCTTGTCGGAAGATGGGGGTGCTGAAACACGCGAACCGGTTTCGGCATGCGCTATTTGGCACGTTGGAACAAGGAGATGCCTCATGGGAAACAGCAATCGCGGATTTGCTTCCATGTCCCCCGAAAAACAGCGTGAAATTGCCAGCAAAGGCGGAAAGGCGGCCCACAAGAAAGGGACCGCGCACCAGTTCACTTCCGAGGAAGCCCGTATTGCGGGGCGCAAGGGCGGCCAGGTCAGCGGCGAGCGCCGCGCCAAGAAGAAATATTCCAGCACTGGCAAACAAGTCTGATTTTTTCCGGTTGGGACAGGCAGGCAGCAAACAGGGTTCCACGGGACCCTGTTTCCGCGTTCCGGGCGTTTTTGCGTTTACAAGCGGGCATGTTTATCGATAATTAGGCATGCGTTGCCGGAGTGCGCGCTTTTCAGGTTGGTGTATCCGTTTTATAGCTGTTTTCACGAGGAGGAGACGCGTGACCGACGCAACCAATCAGGGGCAAATTCTGGCCGGCTTCCTGGCCCCCCACCCCCCGCACCTGGTGTATGGCGAGAACCCCCCGCAAAACAAGCCGCGCTCAAAAGGCGGCTGGGAAAACCTGCGCTGGGCTTACGAGCATTGCCGGGCCAAGATTAAAGCCCTCAAGCCCGATGTCATCATTGTGCACAGCCCCCACTGGCAAACCGTGGTGGGCCATCACTTCCTGCGGGTGCCGCATTTGTCGGGCTTGTCGGTCGATCCCATTTTTCCCCACCTTTTTCAGTACCGCTTCGAGATGGACGTGGACGTGGAGCTGGCCGATGCCTGCTATGAAGAGGCCCGAAAAGAGGGGCTGCTGGCCAAGAAGATGGTCAACCCCAACTTCCGGGTGGACTACGGCACCATCGTGTCGCTGCACATGCTCAACCCGGACTGGGATATCCCGGTGCTGGGCATTTCGGCCAACAATTCGCCCTATTACTTCTCGCACGACTACGCCCAGGATCAGATGATTAAGCTGGGCGAGGCCACCCGCCGGGCCATCGAGAAAACCGGGCGCCGCGCTGTGCTGGCGGCCAGCAACACGCTGTCCCACCTGCACTTTGACCGCGAGCCGGAGATTCCCGAGGACATGAGCCGTGAGTATGTCTACAGCTTTGAGCAGTACCAGTGGGATATGCGGGTCATCGAGCTGATGCGGCAAGGCAAAATCGATGAGCTGCAGCAGATTCTGCCGGAGTTTATGGAAAAGACCTGCGCGGAAGTGAAGGCCGGCTCCCTGGTGTGGATGCTCTCCGCCATGGGCATGCCGAAAATCCCTGCCACCATTCACGGTTACGGTACCGTCATCGGCACCGGCAACGTGGTGGCGGAGTGGGATCTGACCGCTGCCAGCCGTAAATCAGTCAATGCACAGGAGGATGCCGCATGCCTGGTGTAAAAACTGCCGAGAAAGCCTTTATCGTTCCGGGCCTGCCCCACCTGGCCAACCCCAACCCCGGTTGGGAAGAGCTGAAGGCGGCCCTCAAAACCGCCGGCGAGCATGCCCGCGCGGCCAGGCCCGATGTGCTGGTCATCTATTCCGCGCAGTGGATTTCGGTGCTGGGCCACTCCTTTCAGTTCGCCGTGAACCCCAAGGGCCTGCACGTGGATGAAAACTGGCACGACATGGGCGATCTCCGCTTCGACTTCAAAGTGGACCGCGAGTTGGCCCGCAAGGCCGAGGAACTGACCCGCGCCAAAGGCCTGGCCACGAAGCTGGTGGATTACGAGGGCTTCCCCATTGATACCGGCACCCTGGTGACGCTCCAGTATTTCAACCCCGACAACGACATCCCGGTCATGATTGTCTCCTCCAACATCTACTGCGGGCAGGAGGATTCCGTGAAGCTGGGTGAGGCCGTGGGTGAAGCCATCCGGGCGCTGGGCCGCAAGGCGGTCATCGTGAACTGCTCGCTGCTGTCCCATCGTTTTCTGACCGAGGAGATCACTCCCGCCCAGGACCGCATCTGCCGTCCCGAGGATGACGAGTGGAACCGCCGCATGCTGGATTTGCTGAAATCCGGCAAAACGGGCGAGGCCATGAGGCTGGGCCCGGAATTCGCCCAAAGCGCCGGCGCGGAGATGGGCTTCAAGGGCTTCTACTGGATGATGGGCGCCTTGGGAACGCCGGAAGTCCCTGCCGAGGTGCTGGCCTACGGGCCGGTCTGGGGGGCGGGCGCCGCGGTGGTGGAATTCAGCCTGAACTGATGCCATGGGGCACCGGGGCCTTCTCCCGGCGCCACTGTAAGCGAAAGGGGAACCGTGCCATGCCGACCAATGCCGATGCCGACTACAAAGTCACGCTGGATGCCACCCGCGATGAAAGCCTGCTGACGCGCCAGGGGCTGGTATCCCGCCTGGGGGAGGTGTTGCGGGATTTGCTGGATTCCGGCGACACGTTGCCCCGCACGGTGGAAGCCGAGTTGATTTTTCCCGACGACCGTTTGGCGGATGAGCTGGAGCGGAGCATTGGCCAGCTCAACAAGGTCATCCATCCTCGGGGATTTATGGACAAGATTGCCCATGCCGCCTTCCGCTCCATGAGCGGGGTTGAAGGGGATCTGAAACCCATCGTCGTGGATCGCGAACCCGGCAATCCCAACATGGTGCGGCTTAACCTCGATCTTTCCGGCATCAGCCGGGATAATGTGGCCCGCTTCTCCGAATTCCTGGCCAAGAACGCCCACCGCCTGGCCTAGCGCTGGGCATTCCGGCCGGCTTCAGCCGTCCCGTCCCGCCGGCTTCCGGCTGGCCTTCGTTTCCGGTGCCGATCATTTTCCGCACTCATCCTGTTTTTATTTTTATATAGAGGATGGTTGGAGTCAGGTTTGGTATGAGTGTAAACGGCGCGGGCCTGAACGGCATCAAACAATTGTTCCGTGAGTTTAACACCGACCACAGCGTGGATGAAAACGGCAACGCCACCCTGGATCGGCAGGAGATTGCCCAGGCGGCCATTGAGCTGCACGAGCGCGGGGATGAGGTCTCGCTGACGCAGGCCAGCATCCTGGCCACGTTCGTGGTTCCCCGGGGAGAAAACCACCCGGAGGGCTTGTTTCCCGATTATGACGGCGATCACCTGGTGTCCACGGAGGAGCTGGAGGAACTGGCCGCCGAGGCCGGGGACCGCACCGCATTCGAATCGGATGATTTTGGCGTGGCGTTTCCGGACCGGGGACCGCAGGCGGAGTACAAAGTCAGCGACCTGGAGCGCATCGCCGCCGAAACGCCGGAGGATTCCGGCACGGACCCCGAAGCCGGGTGTGGTTGCGATTCCGCGGAGAACGGCGGCGGCGGGCAAGAAACCCCGGATCTCGGCACCCTGGTTTCCGGGTTCGCCGAACTCTTCATCCAGTTCATTCGCCTGATGACGACAAGCTTTTCACGGTAAAAACAATCGCGCACAAAATCCCCGAAGCCAGGTTTAATGTAATTGTTGATTGTTCCTTGGGGGTTCCCATGCGCATTTTTACCGACTCGCCGTGGCGGCAGACCGGTGCTACGCCCGTGGCCGGCGCGAAGATTCCTTCCGGTGAAATCGCTTTCGCCGGGACGGTCCGTTTTGGAAGTGCCGATTCGTTCAAGGGCGGCGCCAGGGCCCAGGCGCTTGCCGAAAAGCTTTTCCACGCCAAGCCGGACCCGGCCCTGGTGTATGAAGTGGATACCACGGCCATTCCCGGCAGCACCACGCTCAACGGCTCCCTGGGGATTATCAAGAACGTGCTGTCCGAGGCCGAGAAAAGCATGACCGGCAAAGTCAACGATCATGCCTACGTGGTCCTGACTTTCAACCAGGCGGACGACGTGGCCCTGCTGCAGTCCGTGGCCAAAAAGCTTCAGCGGGTGGTGAAGCCCGGGGCTTTCGACTTCCTGGCCCAGGTGGCCCGCGGGGCGGCCCGCACCACGGCCGGCATCCGGGGTGACGTGGTTTCCCTGGACGTGCGGGTGAATCCGCAAAATCCTTGCCAGGCCGTGGTCCGGGCCGGCCTGAAGGATGTGGACGCGGCCGATGTCGGCCGGCTGAAGAATTTTATGGACCAGTGCGCGCCGCTTCTGGCCGTGCTGGGCATTACCGGTTAACCCCCGGGCGAGGGGAAAGCAATGGGATGCGGGACGTGTTCCTGCTAAAATGGCGGCATCGTTATTGATGCTGCCGGAGGGAACGTGACAGGAACCGCGACCAATTCGCCCGATCGCCAGGCGATACTCATTCGGGACAATGCCCCCATGCCGCTGGGCGCATATTCGCATGCCATGTGGGCGGGGCCGTTTCTTTACGTATGCGGGTTGGGCGCGCGCGACGGCCATACCGGCGCGGAAGTCGGGCTGGAGCTGGATGCTGCCGGCAACGTCGTTCGCTACGACATCGAGACCCAGACCCGGCAGGTTATCCAGAACCTGGTCACCGTGCTGGAAGTGGCCGGTTGCACCTTGCGCGACGTGGTGGACGTCTCGGTCTTTCTGGCCGATATGAAAGATTTTGCGGCCTATAACAAAATTTATGCCGAGTACTTCGACTTCCAGAATCCCCCGGCCCGTACCACGGTGCAGGCGGTGCCGCCGGGCAGGAATTTCATTGAAATCAAGGCGGTGGCCTACAAGCCTGAAAGGCTCAAACCATGAGCACCGCCGCGCCCGAGCGTCCCGCCGGCAAAAAGGGCGGTGCCGTGAAAACCTTGCGCCACTTCATCGACGGGGAGTTTGTCTCCGCCGAATCCGGCGCGCTGTTCGATACCGTCAACCCGGCCACCGGTGCGGTTTTCAACAAGGTATCGATGGGCGGCGAAAAAGAAATCGATCGGGCGGCCCAGGCTGCCCGCAAGGCATTCGAGGAAGGCCCCTGGGCCCGTATGCCCATGGCGGAGCGCTGCAAAAAACTGCGTCAAATCGGCGAGCGGATTCTGGAAAAACTGGACGACCTGGCCATTGCCGAAACCCAGGACACGGGCAAGCCCATTACCGAAAGCCGCGAGGGCGATATTTTGCGCTCGGCGCAGAATTTTACCTTCTTTTCCGAATTCGCGGCGCAGCATGCCGACGAATGCTTCAACGTGTCCGCCAGCGAGCGGCATTTTTCCAGCCGGGAGCCGGTGGGCGTGGTGGGGCTCATTACCCCCTGGAACCTGCCGCTTTATCTGGCCACCTGGAAAATTGCGCCCGCCCTGGCCATGGGCAACAGCGTCATTTTAAAGCCCGCCGAATGGACGCCCACCACTGCCGGCATGCTGGCCGAAATTGTTGCGGGGCTGGATTTACCGCCTGGCGTGTTCAACGTGGTGCATGGCCATGGGGCGGGCAGCGCGGGCGAGGCCCTCACCCGGCATCCGCTGGTTAGCGCCATTTCGTTTACCGGCGAAACCACCACCGGGAAAGCCATTATGGCGGCGGCATCCGGCAGCCTGAAAAAAGTCTCCTTTGAGTTGGGCGGCAAGGGGGCCAGCGTCATTTTCGAGGACGCCGATCTGTCCGAGGCCGTGCCAACCGCCGTGCGGGCGGCTTTCCGCAACCAGGGCCAGATCTGCCTGGCCGGATCGCGCCTCTACGTGCAGCGTTCCATCTACAACGAAGTGCTGGAGGAGGTCGTCCGCCGCGTGGAATCGATGAAGGTGGGCGATCCGCTGAAGGCCGACACCCAGATGGGGGCGGTCATCAGCGAGGAGCAGCTGAAAAAGGTACTGGCCTACATTGAGCGCGGTCGCAAGGACGGCAAATTGCTCACCGGCGGGGAACGCTTCTCTCCCGGCAAGGGTTTTGAAAAGGGATATTTCCTGAAACCAACCGTCTTTGCCGATCTCGACAACGCCTCCCTGCTGTGCCAGGAGGAAATTTTCGGCGCGGTGCTGCCCGTGGTGCCGTTTGACACCGAGGAAGCGGTGGTGGACATGATTAACAGCACCGCCTATGGTTTATCGGCCAGCGTGTGGAGCACCGACGTGAATCGATGCCACCGCGTGTCCAGCGCCATCCGCGCCGGCATCGTGTGGGTCAACTGCTGGTTCGCCCGCGATTTGAGAACGCCGTTCGGCGGCATGAAATCCAGCGGCATCGGTCGCGAGGGCGGTCGCTACAGCCTGGAATTCTTCAGCGAAGCCAAAACCATCGCCTACCGGTACCAGTAAATCGCTGCTACACTCCCGCGGGCACCCGGTGGGGGTTGGCCGGATGATGCGGCCAGGTCAGGCGCTCGCCGTTGCCGTGGGGCACTTGCACCATGGTGATGCACTCGTCCACGGGGCAGACCAGGCTGCACAGGTTGCAACCCACGCAGGTGTCCTCTTTAATGCGCGGCACGCGGGTGTCGGCCAGCAGCGCGATGGACTGGTGCGCGCCGTCCTCGCAGGCGGCGTAGCACAATTGGCACCCGATGCATTTTTCCGGGTTGATATTGGCAATCACCTTGTAGTTCAGGTCCAGCTGCTCCCACTTTTTCACCTTGCGCGCGGCGATGCCGGTGAGATCGGTGGGCGTTTTCATGCCGTGCTCATCCAGGTATTCGCTGAGCCCCTGGTTCATTTCCTCGATGATGCGGTAGCCGTAATGCATCACGGCGGTGCACACCTGCACGCTGCTGGAGCCCATCAGGAAGAATTCCGCGGCGTCGCGCCAGGTTTCGATGCCGCCGATGCCGGAGATGGGCAGCTTGAAATCCGGGTGGTTGTAGAGTTCGCTCACCATGTTCAGCGCGATGGGCTTGACCGCCGGGCCGCAGTAGCCGCCGTGGGTGGATTCCCCCCGCACCACGGGATTGGGATCCATGGTCTCCAGATTGATGCCGGTGACCGAATTGATGGTGTTGATGAGCGATACCGCGTCCGCCCCGCCCCGCTGGGCCGCCAGCCCTGCCACGGTGATATCCGTGATGTTGGGGGTGAGCTTGACGATGACCGGCTTGGTGGCCACCTCTTTTACCCAGCTGGTGATTTTTTCCGCCACGTCCGGGTTCTGGCCTACGGCGGAGCCCATGCCGCGCTCGCACATGCCGTGCGGGCAGCCAAAGTTCAGCTCAAAGCCATCCACGCCGATGTCTTCGCACTTTCTCACGCAGTCATGCCACTCCTCGCGGCTTTCCCACATCATCGAGGCGATGAGCGCGTGGTTGGGGAATTCCTCCTTCACGGCCTTCATTTCCGCCAGGTTCACCTCCAGTGGGCGATCGGTGATGAGCTCGATGTTGTTGAGCCCCACAATGCGGTCGCGCTTGTAGTGCATGGCGCCGTAGCGGCTGGAAACGTTCACGATGGGCTGGCCGAGCGTTTTCCACACGGCCCCGCCCCACCCGGCACGGAAGGCGTTGGCAACCTGGTAGCCGGTGTTGGTGGGTGGCGCGGAGGCCAGCCAGAACGGGTTGGGCGATTGGATGCCCGCAAAATTAATGCTCAAATCAGCCATGATAAGCCTCCCCTTTGCGGTAATTCTTGATGGTGCCGTACTCCGGCGCTTCCACCTGCTGGCCGGTCAGGGCCTGGTGAATGCCCCGGGCGGCATCGCGGCCATGGGCCACGGCGTTGACCACTTCCTTGCCGCCGTTTACGCAGTCGCCGCCGGCAAAATACTTGGGATTGGCGGTCTGGAATTTTTCGTCCACCACCACGCGGCCCCTGTCCAGCGTAATGCCGGGAATGGCGCCGTAGAAGTCCACCATTTTTTCCTGGCCGGTGGCGAAAATGACCATGTCGCATGCCAGCACGAATTCCGAGCCGGCAACGGGCACGATGTTCGACTTGCCGCCCGTGCCCATGTTTTCCACCCGGTTCCTCACGCAGCGCAGCCCGGTCACATGGCCCTCCCCCAGGATTTCCAGCGGGGAAGTGAGGTACATGAACTGCACCTCGGCGTGCTTGGCGTGCTCCACTTCAAAGTCGTAGGCGCTTTGATCGTCCGGCGTGCGGCGATACACCACGGTCACTGCCGCGCCCAGGCTGGCGCATTCCACCGCGGCATCGATGGCGGTGTTGCCCGCGCCGATGACCACCACCTTGCGGCCTATCTGCACGCGCTGGTCTTTCTCGCGCAGGTGGTAGATGAATTCCGCCGCGCCGTGCACGCCCGCCAGGTTCTCGCCCGGGATGCCGGGCCGATTCGATTTGCCCAGCCCCACGCCCAGGAAGATGGCGTCGTAATGCGCTTCCAAATCCTTCAGGCCGATGTGTGTGGCACTGCCGTTGGGCGACATGCCCTCCGCCAGCACCCGGTGGCCGGTTTTCACTTCAAAGCCGATGCCGGTCACGTAGTTCACCTCGCGTTCGGCGTCCCGGTTGTTGAACTTGTAAGGAGCCACGCCATAGGCGTTCAGGCCGCCGGCGCGCTCGCTGGCTTCGTATACCACGGCCTCATAACCCAGGCGGGTCAGCTCATGCGCGCAGGCCAGGCCCGCCGGCCCCCCGCCAATGATGGCCACCCGCTTGCCGTTGGCGCGGCCTTTCTCGAAAAAGCGCTGGTTGTGGTCGATGGCCCAGTCGGTGGCATAGCCTTGCAGGCGGCCAATATCGATGGGTTTTTCGTTCAGCCCGTGGTACACGCAGGCGCCTTCGCAAAGCACCTGGGTGGGGCACACGTAGGCGCAGGAGTTGCCCAGGATGTTCTGGGTGAGTATGGTTTTGGCCGCGCCCTTCACGTTGCCGGTGCTGATTTGGCGGATGAACATGGGGATGTCGATATCCGAAGGGCAGGCGATGGTGCAAGGCGCGTCATGGCAGAACAGGCAGCGGTTGGCCTCAATGTGGGCCTCGTTGTCTGACATCCTCGGTTTGATTTTGGAAAACTGTTCTTCCAGCTCGGCGGGATCGAGCTCAGGAAGCAGCGTTGTCTGGGGTCCCGTCTGCAGCATATGCAACCTCCAATATCGGTTCTTCAACAGTTGAGTTCGCGGACGCCTGCCCGAAGAGTTTCATCAGCAGGAAATAGAGCGTGCCGGCAATGGCCAGCCCAATGAACCAGGCGTAGTTGTAAAGATCGATCAGCGCGGGCGGAACGCTGGCGGCATCCAGCACCTTGATTTGCGCCAGGAAGCCGGGAATGTTGGGAAGCACCCCGCCCAGCAGGGCCGCCAGGGCCGCCGGGTTGTACCCGCGCCGGTACCAGTAGGCGCCCTCCTTGCGGTACAGGTCATCCACGATGACGTTGGACTGGCGCAGGGCGAAATAATCTACCAGCAAAATGCCTGCCACCGGGCCCAGCAGCGCGGAGTAGCCCACCAGCCAGGTAAAGATGTAGCCGCTGGGATCGGCAATCAGTTTCCAGGGCATGATGATGAGCCCGATGCAGGCGGTCAGCAGCCCGCCGCGCTTGAAGTCGATGTGTCGGGGCCACACGTTGGCAAAGTCGTTGGCGGGGGCCACCACGTTGGCGGCCACGTTCATGGCCAGCGTGGTCAGGCAGATGAGGGCCATGGAGGCCAGGATGACCACCGGCTCTTTGAAGCGTCCCACCAGCTGGATGGGATCCCACACGGCTTCTCCAAAGATGATGCCCGCCGCGCTGGTCACCACCACCCCGATAAAGGCGATAAAGGTCATGGTGGTGGGCAGGGCAATGGATTGCCCCAGGATCTGATCGCGCTGGCTGCGGGCGTAGCGGGTGAAGTCCGG
Organism: uncultured Vampirovibrionales bacterium; assembly: GCA_964390635.1. Taxonomy (GTDB): domain Bacteria; phylum Cyanobacteriota; class Vampirovibrionia; order Vampirovibrionales; family Vampirovibrionaceae; genus CAYMIG01. Next base: position 265,229 of record CAYMIG010000001.1, read on the forward strand.
GATGTTCAGGCTGAGCGTGGCCCAGAACCCTACCATACCGGTCAGTGACGGTACGAAAAACTTCCAGAATTCCGCGCCGCTTTTGAACTTGGACGGGGCGGCCAGGATGCCCGCCAGCCCGTCGGCGTTCTGAAACGCCCAGAACAGCAGGCCGATGCCACTGAGCAGCAGCAGGGGCGCGCACCAGGTTTCCAGCTTTTTAATCGCTTCCACACCCCGGAAGATCAGGAACACGTTGATGCCCCAGAACACCAGAAAACACAGGAACGGCAGCAATTTAACCCCCATGAAGGCGGGCAGGATGGCCGGCACGTTTTCCACCGCCGGCAGGAACGCGGCCAGAATGGCATAAAGCGCCGTGCCGCCAATCCAGCACTGGATGCCAAACCACCCGCAAGCCACCACGGCGCGCAGCAGGGCGGGCACGTTGGCGCCAATCACCCCGAAGCTGAGGCGGGCGTAAATGGGAAAGGGGATGCCGTATTTCACGCCCACATGCCCGTTCAGGATCATGGGCACCAGTACGATGAGGTTTCCCAGAAACACCGTCAGCAGCGCCTGCACCACGCTCATCCCCCCGTTGATGAGGGAGGAGGCGATCATGTAGGACGGAATGCAGATGCACATGCCCACCCACAGCGCCCCGTAATGCAGCGCCGTCCAAGTGCGGCCCTCCGGCGGCACCGGCATGAGATCGTGGTTGGACAGATCGTGATCAAAAGTTTTTGGGTCGGTTGTGGTTGTCATTTGGATTCCTGTTATGCGTTGTACTCGCCAGCGTGGAGTCATGCATTAGCGGGGGATATCAAGGGGGCGAAGTGCCACCTTGGTGGGGGTCTGGAACCTGCATTCAGGTTCCAGCGGGAGTGCAGAGGGGTGGCCCTCTGCTAAATGCAGGTTACCCTTTCTCAATAATCGACAGCGATTCATCCAGTACCCTCAGCAGCAAATCCACCTGCTCCCGGTTGATGGAGATGGGGGGCGCCAGGCGCACCACGTTGCCGAACAAGCCGCCCTTGCCAATCAGCACGCCGCGCTCTTTGGTCAGCTCCATCAGCTGGTTGGTTTCCGGGGTGGCGTATTCCTTGGTCTGGCGATCTTTCACCAGCTCAATGCCCATCAGCAGGCCACGGCCCCGCACGTCGCCAATCAGCGGGTGGCGATCCTTCAGGTCTTCCAGCCCCTTGCGCAGGTACTCGCCCATCACGCGGGCGTTTTCCACCAGGTTTTCCTCTTCAATCACCTCCATGGTGGTGAGGGCCTGCATGGTCTGGTAGGGGTCGCCGCCAAAGGTGTTGAAGTACATCTTGCCGGCCAGCGAGTCGGAGATGTCGGCCTTCATGACCGCCGCCCCGATGGCCCCGCCGTTGCCCAGGCCCTTGGCCATGGTCACGATGTCGGCGTCGATGCCCAGGTCCTTGGTGGCCAGGAAGCTGCCGCCGCAACGGCCCGCGCCGGTCTGCACCTCGTCGCTGATGTACTTGCCGCCGTAGTTGTGCACGATTTTGGCCACCTCGTGGAAGTACTCCACCGGGGGCGTGATGAAGCCGCCCACGCCCAGCACGGGCTCGGCGATGAAGGCGGCCAGCTTGCCGTGGGTGGTGGTCTGGATGGCCTCTTCCACGTGTTTTACGCATTCCATGTGGCAGTTTTCAGGGGTGCCGCCAAACGGGCAGCGGTAGCAGTTGGGCGCCACCACGCTGGTCATGTGGGCCACCGGTTGCGAGCGAAAACGCCAGGTATGGTGCCCGCATGCCGCCAGCACCCCGGAGGTGCCGCCGTGATAGCCGTGCCGCAGGCTCATTACCATGGTTTCGCCGGTGGCATGGCGGGCGGCCATGAAGGCCAGCTCGTTGGCCTCGGAGCCGGAGTTGGTGAAGGCCACCTTGTCCACGCCCGCCGGGGCTTCGGCGGCCAGCTTTTCGGCCAGCTTCGTTGCGTAGCGGTTCAGGTACAGGGTGCTGGTGTGCTGGATTTCGTCATCCTCCAGCATCTGCACCATGCGCTCCTTCCACTTGGGATGGTTGTGTCCCGCGGAGATGCACACGATGCCCCCGATGCAGTCCAGGTACTCGCGCCCCTGCTCGTCCCACACCAGGCAGCCCTTGGCGCGCACCAGTTGCAGGGGTTCCTTGTAGTAGTGCACGGCGGTGGCCACAAAATGCTTTTTGCGGCCTTCCACTATCTCCTGGTTGGAGGGCACCGGAATGGCCTTGGGTTTCGGCGGGTCGGCGAGTGTCATGACAAAATCCTCTTCAATAATGGCTTCTTCGAATCCGGGGCGTTGCCTCCCCGGCCTCTCCCCGTCGGGGCGAGGGGCTACAGCGTGCAGAGCTCCTTGTAGGTCTCGGGACGGCGATCGCGGTAGAACTGCCACAGATCGCGGACTTCTTTAATCATGTCGAAGTTCAGGTCGGCCACCAGCAGCTCGTCCTTGTCGCGGGACGCCTGGGCGACAATGTTGCCGCGCGGATCCACGAAGTAGGACTGGCCGTAGAACTCGCCGATGTTCCAGGGGGCCTCGGTACCCACCCGGTTGATGGCGGCCACGAAATAGCCGTTGGCCACGGCATGGGCGGGCTGCTCGATTTTCCACAGGTATTCGCTCAGGCCGGCCACGGTGGCGGAGGGGTTGAACACGATTTCCGCCCCGTTCAGCCCCAGGCAGCGGGCGCCGTCCGGGAAGTGGCGGTCGTAGCAGATGTACACGCCCACCTTGCCGTATTTCGTATCGAATACGGGATAACCCAGGTTGCCGGGCTTGAAGAAGAACTTCTCCCAGAAGCCTTTTACCTGCGGGATGTGGTTTTTGCGGTACTTGCCCAGGTAGGTGCCGTCGGCGTCGATGACGGCGGCGGTGTTGTAGTACACGCCGGTCATTTCCACCTCGTAAATGGGCACCACGATGACCATGTTGTATTTCTTGGCGTACTCGCACATCAGTTGCGTGGTGGGGCCGTCGGGGATGGGCTCCGCCAGATCGTACCACTTGGTGTCCTGCGAGGGGCAGAAGTAGGGGCCGGTGAAGATTTCCTCGAAGCACAGCATCTGTACGCCCTGCTTGCCCGCTTCCTCGATGTACGGGATGTGGGCCTCGATCATGGCCTTGCGGTGCTCTTCGCAGGAGGCTTCGGTGGGAGCTTTGTTTCCGACCTGGACGACTGCAGCTCTGACGATGCGTGCCATGGGGTGTGATCTCCTTTCAAACGTTGCGGGTTTCAAACTAAAAATTGGAAAACTACCTGGTTTCGGATTCCGCACTGTGGAACCCGGATCCCTTCGACTGTCAGGCTTTCCGCAAGGGAAGCCTAGGCCGGGGCGAGAACCTCCGGCTCATCGCGCAGTTCCGTGTTGTAGGGCGCGCGGTGGATGTACTTGCCAAAGCCTTTGCCCACCCGGGCCACGCCGTTGTCGATGGCCACGGTGCCCCGCAGCACCACGGTGCGTACTTTGCCGGTGACTTCCCAGCCCTCGTAGGCGTTGTAGTCCACGTTCTGGTGGTGGGTTTTGACCGAGACGGTATGCCGGGCCTTGGGATCGAACACCACGAGGTCGGCATCGGAGCCCACCGCGATGGTGCCTTTCTTGGGGAACATGCCGAAGATTTTGGCGGCCTGGGTGGCGGCAACCTCCACGAACTTGTTCAGGCCGATGCGGCCTTTTTCCACCCCTTCGGAGTACAGCAGCTCAAAGCGGTTTTCGATGCCCGGGGCGCCGTTGGGGATTTTAGAGAAGTCGCTTTCGCCCATCTTTTTCTGATCCATACAGAAGGGGCAGTGGTCGGTGGCCACGTGGTGCACCAGGTTCTGGTTGATGCCTGCCCACAGGGCTTCCTGGTCTTTCTTTTTGCGCAGCGGCGGGCTGAACACCCACTTGGCGCCTTCAAAGCCCGGTTTTTCGTAAAGCGAGTCATCCAGCAGCAGGTACTGGATGCAGGTTTCCACGTTCACCTTCTGATTGCGCTTGGCGGCTTCCCGCACCCGGTTCAGCGCGCCCTCGCAGGTAAGGTGCACGATGTAGCAAGGCTGGCCGGTTTGCCAGGCCAGGTCTATAAACCGCCCGGAGGCCTCGGTCTCGGCAATCTCCGGGTGGCAGATGGCGTGGTATTTCGGATCTTTATGTCCCGCGGCGCGGTGTTGCTGCACCAGTTCATCCAGCATGTCGCCGTTTTCGCAGTGGGCAGTCACCATGCCGCCGTACTTGCCGGCTTCTTCCATCAGGGCCAGCATCTGCCGGTCGTCCACCATCAGCGCGCCCTTGTAGGCCATAAAGGTTTTGAAGGAGCTGCAGCCCCGCTTCTGGATGATGTCTTTAATCTCGGCCCTGGTGGTGGGGTTGAAGTCGGTGACCCCCACGTGGAAGGCGTAATCGCCCACCGCGTTGCCGTCGGCCTTGCGGTGCCACTCATCCAGCGCGGCGTTCAGGGTATCGCCCTGGGTCTGGATGGCAAAGTCCACGATGGTGGTGGTGCCGCCGTAGAGGCCCGCCAGCGTGCCGGTTTCGAAAGTGTCGCTGGAGAAGGTGCCCATAAAGGGCAGCTCCATGTGGGTGTGGGCGTCTATGCCGCCCGGAAAGACGTAATGCCCGCTGGCATCGATGACCTCATCGGCGGGAAGCTCAAGGCCCTTGCCGATGGTGTGGATTTTTTCGCCCACCACGTAAATGTCGGCCTCGTACTTGTCGGTAGCGGTCACGACCGTCCCGTTCTTGATTAGCAGGGTCTTGGTGCTCATCCTTGGGATCCTCAACGCTAAATATGAACTTCCGCGCCCACGGGTGCGGTGCTGGAAACGTTGCGTCCGGTGCCGCGCTCGGCCCACTCCCGCAGGAACCAGGGCGTGGTTTGTCCGCAGCCGTACCCCACGAAGCACCCACAGGCCTCGTGCCCCCCGGCCATCATTGGCGAAGGGATGAAGCCCGGCATGGGCGGTTGGGGCGGCACGGGGGACGCAGAGGGCTCGGCCCCCTGCATCAGTCCCTTGAGAAACGATTTTTCAAGCATCGCCGGCATGCCTACCAGATGCTCGATTCTTTGAACCAGCGTTCCACGGTGACCTTGGTGTCGGTGTAGAAGTCCACCGAGGCCTGGCCGTGGGCTTTCACATCCCCAAAGAAGGAATGCTTGGAGCCGCCGAAGGAGAAGAATGCCATCGGGGCGGGCACGCCGATGTTGATGCCGATCATGCTGGGATCCACCTCGTAGGAGAACTTGCGCGCGGCAGCCCCCGAAGAGGTGAACAGCGAGGTGGTGTTGGCGTACTCCGAGCTGTTCAGCCAGCGGATGGCCTCGTCGTAGGTCGGCACGTCGCTGAGCAGCAGCACCGGGCCGAAGACTTCTTCTTTGGCAATGCGCATTTCCGGGCGGATGCCGGCAATCACCGTGGGCCCCAGGTAATAGCCGCCTTCCACGGGGGCTTTCAGGTTGCGGCCATCCACCAGCACTTTTGCGCCGTCGCGCTCGGCGGACTCGATGAGATCGAGGATGCGCTTCAGCGAGGCTTCCGAAATGACCGGCCCCACGGTGGTTTTGGGGTCGAAACCGTCACCCACCACGGCGTCCTGGGCCAGTTTCACGATGCCTGCTTCAATGTGCTTGTAGGAATCGGCCACGCCCACCACCACGGAGCCCGCCAGGCATCGCTGGCCGGCACAGCCGGTGCAGGATTCAAAGATGGTGCGCACCGCGCCGTCCATATTGGCGTCGGGCAGCACCACCATAAAGTTTTTGGCGCCGCCTAGGGCCTGCACCCGCTTGCCATGCCTTGCGGCGGTTTCGTACACGTACTTGGCCACCGGGGTGGAACCCACAAAGGACACGCCCGCCACGTCGGGATGCTCCAGGATGCGGTTTACAGCGTCTTTGCCGCCCTGTACCATGTTCATGACGCCCTGGGGAAAGCCGGCCTTTTCAAGAATTTCGAACACCCGCACCTGGGTCAGCGGTACGCGCTCGCTGGGCTTCAGCACGAAGGTGTTGCCTGCGGCCACCGCGAAGGGCCAGAACCAGAAGGGCACCATGGCCGGGAAGTTGAACGGCGTGATGGCCGCAAACACGCCCAGCGGGCGACGGATGGCGTGGCAATCGATGCCGGAGGCAATGTCTTCGGAAACCTGGCCCTTAATCATGACCGGCATGCCGCAGGCCACTTCCACCATCTGGATGCCCCGGCGCACGTCGCCACGGGCCTCGGCCAGGGTTTTGCCGTTTTCCAGGGTCACCAGGTGGGCCAGTTCTTCGGCGTGCTCTTCCAGCAGGGTTTTCAGGCGGAAGAAAATCTGCACCCGGTCAATAACCGGTGTTTCGCGCCAGGTCTTGAAGGCTTCCTTGGCTGCTTGCACGGCGCGATCCACGTCCTCGGCGGTACCCAGCGGGGTGTGGCCCAGAATTTTACCGTTGGCCGGGTTAATGATGTCCACGGTCTCTTTGCCCAGCGATTCGGTCCATGCGCCGTTGACGTAGTTCTTAACGCGCTGCGGCTGGGCGTTGGACGACAACACGCTGCCCTGGGCCAGAATGCCGACCGATTCCTGTACGCTGCTCATGCTTGGTTCCTCCTGCAAAGCCAATTTCCACCTATTTACAGAAAATACTCAATAGAGAATCCAGCCGGCGCCCCGTTTTTTTGTTCAGCATCCCCTCGAGAAACACGGCATCCGACTTTTGACCCGGCAATCATATAACCAACAGGAAGGAAAGTCAATTTCCCTGCCATGGCAGGCGTAAAACCCGGTCTTAAAGCCTGATTCTAGGGAGACGCGGCGTGGGTTTTATCTTCGACGGGCACTGCCTGCAAGGCTTCCACCACGGCGGGGCCCTTGAGGATGGGCTGTACCTTCCAAGCCAGGCCGGTGAATTGCATGGCCTTGATGATGCAATAGGTCAGGTCGAACTCCCACCATTTGTGGCCGGCGGGCGCGGTGCTGGGCATGGCATGGTGGTTGTTGTGCCAGCCCTCGCCGAAGGCCAGCAGGGCCACCCACCAGCAGTTGCGGCTGTCGTCGCGGGTCTGGTAGTTTTTGTAGCCAGACATATGGGTGGCGGAATTGACGAGCCAGGTAATGTGCCACACGTAGGCAATGCGCAGGGCGCCGCCCCAGATGAACATGGAGATGCCTAGCTTGGTGCCGCCCAGCAGGGTGCCCAGCCCAAACAGGCCGGCCAGGAAGGTCACGTTGATTGGCACGAAGTACTTGGCCAGGAAGCGGGCCCAGGGGTCTTTGTCCAGTTCCGGGGTGTAACGGGTGGTGCCCCTGCTGGTGCTTAAGCGTTCGTCCTCATAGGCCAGCCAGCCGATGTGGGCCCAGAAAAATCCGTCCTGAACCGGTGAATGGGGATCCTTGGGCTGGTCGGACTCGCGGTGATGCAGCCGGTGCGTGGCCACCCACCAGGTGGGGTCGCCCTCGAAGGCCAGGGTGCCGCACAGCATGAGGAAATACTTGATGGGCTTGAACGTTTTGAAGCTGCGGTGCGTCAGCAGCCGGTGATAGCACAGCGTAATGCCAAGGCAGCCGGTGGCGAAGGACATCACCACAAAAGCGGTGAAGCCTTCCCAGCTAAACGTAAAGGGAGCTGCCATGGCCAGGACGTGCACCAGGATGAGCACGCTCAGGAAAGGGACACGAACAGGCTTGCCGGCTGCGCCTTTTGCCCGGGTGTTAGTTTGCATCAAGTGTTTCCTCTGCTTATAAGTGAAGCGAGGTCAGCAGAACACTAACCTCGCCTGGTTTCGTGTACTTTTATCTTATCGGAATCTACCCCGAATTGAAAATTGCCTAGTAAGACCTTGATTGCTGGAAACAATCACGGCAATAAACAGGCTTGCTGCCGGTTGGCTGGAAGGGCACCTGGGTTTGCACCCCGCAGTCTGCGCATACGGCGTCGTACATTTGCCGGGGCGGACGACCACCGCCATAACCGCCGCCGCCGCCACGCGCTTGCTTGGCCGCGTCACGGCAGGACTTGCACTTCTTGGGCTCGGCAAAGCCCTTGGAGCCGTAAAACTCCTGCTCGGCCTCGGTAAAATTGAACGGTGCACCGCAAGCGGTACAAACGATTTCTCTGTCCATTGTCCTGTTTACTGCCTCATTTTTAACTGATGGAGATAATGAGCTTTCCGGGCCGACTGAAAAGACATCCCAACCCTTAGAAAACCTCTGTTTAATATTATGCAGACAAGCGCTCGAATGTTCAAGTTGCGATTTCCCCGCTTTGGCGATTCCATCCCCTTTTTGCGGTTCGGGGGCCGCTTTCGGCTCAGCCTGCCATGCGTCCCACCAGGGCTTCAAGTTGCGCATGCATGGCCGGGGCGGGCAGCTGCACCCGGCTGCCGTGGCCGGGTAGGACCCAGTCGAACGTTTCCCGCAGCAGGCGGCGCATGGACTCGGTCTGCTCGTCCCAGTTGTGCCAGCAAACCCGCTGGGAGGCCCCAAGCTCGCCATTGCCGGGCCGCCACCACAGGTGATCGCCGCTGAACAGAAACCGTCCCGCAAACAGCAGCACCATATGTCCGCGGGTGTGCCCCGGGGTGGGAATGATGCGGAAGTCGTCCCCCATCTGGCACGGTTCGGTGCCGTCAATCACGATTTCCGCATCCGGTTGGGCGTCCAGCTCGTGGAGGTGGATGATGCGCTTTGCTCCGAAATGGCGGGCGTATTGGGCGGCTTCGGCCACGTCGTCCCGGTGGGTCAGAAAAATGTGGGCGATTCCACCCATGTCCTCAAACCGCCTGACCAGGTGGGGCAGGTATTTAGGCGAGTCGATCAGCCAGTTGCCATGGGAATGCCGGATGAAATAGCTGTTGCCGCCGTAGGAATGCGGGGAGTTGAAGCCGTTGTAATAAACGGGGGCTTCCAGCAGCAGGGGGAAATCCTGCATTACGTCCCTGGCCAGGTTGTCCCCCTGGGTTCCGATGGAGCCGGTCGGGCAGCTCAACAGGGCCCGCGTGGCCATGCGGCGTTCCTGGTTGTTTTCGGGCTGGTGGTAGACATAGGAATATTCCCCGCTGTCGGCAAACGTGGCCGGCGCCAACTGGCGGCAGGTATCGCAATTGATGCATGTGGTGTCCACAAAGAACTCCCCGGCCATGCTTTGCTCAACTTTTTTACGAATGTCAGCCATAATCCCCCCGGTTTTTGCCCCATTATAGTGCATGTGGCGGGGCCTTGCCCGGGCAGCCCGGGATTCCCCGAAGCATCGTTGTAAACAAGTATTGCGTCTTGTAAAAAACTCTAACAATCTGCCTCGCCGCGCTTCAGGAAAGCCCGGGTAAACCCGATAAAGAAGCAGAGCACTCGCGAGCATTTGGAGACCATCATGGAAAGAGGGATATGGCCACAACCCCGCAGCCGGGGCGCAACCATTACCGAATATGCCTTCATCGGCATCCTGATTATGGCCGTTTGCGTCACTGCCGTGATGACCATGGGCGGTAACCTCAACCAGACCCTGGCTTCCCTGAAAGGCGACCTGAAAAGCCATAGTGACGCCGCCGTACAGGTTATCGGGACAATGGAAGATAATCAAAAGCCCAATATCAATAACCCGCCGGAGCAGGGGCCGGTTCTTCCTACCGGCACCTTGCAGAATGTCTGCTTCCAGAGTGGCTATTGCGTGGATATTCCTTACGTGGGCGGCAATACCGCAACTACCGGCACGATGGGCGGCGAGCTGACGGAGTCCTTCGCCAACGTGCTCTCCCAGATTGCCCAGCAGATGGCTGAAAAAGGGGCCGATCCGTCTCTGGTGGCCGATACCACCCAGCTGGCCCAGTACGGCCACTGGCTGGGGGATGACCATACCAGCATCGATGGCTTTTTCTCCAAGTATCCGCCCGGCGCCGACGGCGTGTACCCGCCCTACCTGGTTGACTACATCAAGAAGCAGTATGCCGACCACAACACCAACGTGGACGCCATTGCCGATGCTTTCAACAACGAGCTGGCCAGCATCAACCAGTACGTGCAGCAAAACCCCGGGGCCCTGCCGCCGGAAATGCTCAACGTGGTGAATTCCCAGGCGGCGCAGATTCAGTCGCTGCAAACCATGTACACCGACCGCTATAACATCCATACCCAGGCGCAGCAGTACATTCAGGGTGGCATGAGCGAGGCCGAGGCCTATTCCAAGGCGTTTGCCAATTACCAGCAAAAGGTGGAAAGCCTGAACAACGGCGGGGCCCTGACCCACCAGAGCGCCAACACCATCTGTTCCAACGGCGGCAACACGGGCGTTTGCATCCAGACCCCTTGATTCTGATATGATGGGTTTATGATCAAGCTGGTGGCCCTGGATCTGGACGGAACCGTCGTGAACGAGCAGTTGCGCATCTCGCCGCGCGTGCTTTCGGTGCTGTCCCATCTCATCAACCATACCCACGTCAAGGTCGTTATCGCCACCGGGCGGATGTTCATGTCCGCCCTGCCGTTTGCGCGGGAAATTGGCATCCGCGAACCCCTGGTGGCATACCAGGGCGCAATGGTGCGGGCGCTGGACGACGCTTTCACCATGCGGGCGCACACCCCCATCCAGCTGGATTTGGCCCGCGAGCTGCTGGCAATCCTGCTGGAGGACAAGTACCACGTCAACGTTTATATGAACGACGACCTGTGGACCCGGCCCGACAACCATCACGCGGCGGTCTACATGCGTACCGCCGGCGTGGAGCCGATTTTTACCGAGGATCTGCTGGGCTGCCTCACCCTGGCCCCCACCAAGCTGATGGTGATTGACGACCACCGGGTGGACGTGCTGCTGGAGTATCTGTCCTGCAACTTCCTGAACCGGTTGTCTTTCTGTCGTTCGCGTACCAATTTTTGTGAAATCATCGATGTTTCGGCCTCCAAATGGAACGCCCTCAAGCAGCTGGCAGATGAATGGGGCATTCTGCCCAAGGAGATCATGGCCATTGGCGACCAGGGCAATGATGTTTCGATGATTAGCCATGCCGGAATCGGTGTGGCCATGGGCAACGCGCCGGATGATGTGAAGGCCCTGGCCAATTATGTCACCACCCCCATCGATCAGGACGGCGTGGCGGAAGCCATTGAAAAGTTCGTGCTGGGCGGCATGCCACTGGAATCCCCCGCGCACTAGGTTGTTGCGCAACCGGCCCGCACTTGCGCAAATGCGTCTCTTGGGTGATCAATGGAATGTGTTTGCCCGGCGTGAATGTTGACCTATGCCCACTCCCCAGGAAGCCAAGCCAAAGTCCGTCGATCCGCCGTTCCGGATCGGCCAGGGGTACGATCTTCACCGGCTGGTGCCCGGCAAACCCCTTATGGTTGGTGGGATTGCCATTGACAGCCCGGTGGGAAGCGAAGCCCACTCCGACGGCGACGTGCTGTTGCACTCCCTCATCGATGCCTTGCTGGGCGCCTGTGGCCTGGGAGACATTGGCGATCACTTTCCGCCCAGTGACGATCGCTACAAGGGCATCAGCAGCGGGGCCCTGCTTTCGCAGGTGCTGCCCCTCATTGAGCATCCCGGCTACGTGGTTTCCAACCTGGACGCTACCATTTTCCTGGAAAAACCCAAGCTGGGCCCTTACAAAGCCCAAATCCGCCAGCACCTGCAAACCCTGCTGAACCTTCCCGCCAGTTGTGTTTCCGTTAAGGCCAAAACCGCCGAGGGCTTTGCCCCTATCGGCAGCCAGGAGGCCATTGCGGCCAGCGTGACGGTGTTGCTAAGCCGCAAGTGGTAAGCCCTTCGGTTTCGGCCCGGCTCAGGCCGGATCGCTGGCCGGCGCCGAAGCTGTCGTTTGGGATGCCACGGCGGCAGGCCGCCGGCGGTTAAGCAGCCACAGCATGATCAGCCCCGCCGCGATGCTGGCCAGGCTGATCACCTGCGAGGCGCTCAGGTTGAGGGCGTCAATCCACACCAGCCGGTCGCCGCGGTAGTATTCCAGGATGAACCGCACAATGCCGTAGAGTACAAAGAAGCTCCAGGTGGTGAGGCCCTCGAAGGGCTTGCGCCGGTCAATCCATAGCAGCAGGCCGAACACGCCCAGCAGCAGGAAGGTTTCGTACAGGGGGGAGGGATGCACCGCCATCCCGGCGGTCACATGGTCGTGCGGGTAATGGATGGCCCATGGCAGCTTGCAGGGGCCGCCGTAGCAGCATCCGGCCAGCAGGCAGCCGATTCTTCCGATGGCCAGGCCAACGGCCGCCCCGGGGGCCAGAATGTCCCCGTAGCGGGAAATGCAGATGCGCTTGATGCGGGTGAACAGCAATACCGTCAGCGTCACGCCGATCATCCCGCCGTACCAAACCAGCCCGCCCTGGCTGAACAGGGAGCCCACGGGATCGGCCAGGAAAACCTGCGGAAAAAACAGGAAGTAGAAAAGCCGGGCGCCGCCGATGCCTGCTATAATTAACCAGATTGTGGATTCCATGTAGTCTTCCACGTTCTCGCCGGCCTGCCGGGCGCGGTGAAGCATTACGGCAAAGCCAACCAGGAAGGCCAGCGCGACCATCAGGCCGAACGAGTAAACCTTGAAACCGAACGCTTCAAACAAAACGGGATGCATGGGGCCGGGTCCATCGGGAGTTTCATGACGATGTCCTCCATCATAAATGAAGAAGCCCCCAACACCAAATCGCCGCCGCTCTATTTTGCTTGCAGCGTGTGCGGCGAATGTTGCAGCAGCTGGAATATTCCCATTGAAGGCGACAAGGCCAGAATGCTGCTGGAAAGGCCATGGGTGCGCGAACGCCTGGCCGCCGCCCGGCGCGAGCTGGTGCGGGTGACCGAGGATTTATATCGCTTGCCACTGACCGATGCCAACGTCTGCGTGTTTCTGGGCGAGGATCGCCGTTGCCTGATTGAGGCCAACGAGGGCCTGGCCCTCAAGCCCCAGGAGTGCCAGCGGTTTCCGTTTGCTGCCGTGCGTTTGCCCGACGGCACCATGCGCCACGATACCTCTGCTGCGTGCAAGCAGGTTGCGGAAAAACTTCTGCTTGCCTTTCAGCCCATCCTGCCCCGCCCGGACGATTCGGCCCTGCCTCTGCTGGAAGCCTCCCATGAGCGAATGCCCCAGCGCATATATGCAGGGCTGTTCCGCCGGATTGACGGGGCCGACTATCTTCGCTACCAGCAGGCAGTCCGGCAAATTTACGACCAGACCCACCAGCCTCCTGAGCTGCTGTTGAAACAGGTCTGCCGCCTGCTGCCCACCTTGCCGGATGGCCTGGAAGCGCCGTCAGTCGTGAAGCCCGGAAAGCCCGGATTTTCAGCGTGGCTTTGCCGCTGGGTGACGCTGTGCTTTCTGCGCAAGCCCTATGGCAGTTGGTCATGGGCCTGTCTCATTGTGGGTCGGCGTTATGACGATCCCCGGGTGTTCGGTTTGCCCATCGATCTGCCGCAGGCCACGACCCCCCGCTGGGACGACGCATTGAACCACATGGCCAACGCCTTTCTCTTTAACCTGCTGAATCGCAAGGTACTGCTGGCCCGTGGGGGCTCTCTGGAAAGCCTGCTTGCCATGGCCGGGGTGGCATGCATGCTGCTGCGGTGGTATGCCGCCACCCTGGCCTGGTTCTCCGGGCGCGAGCGCGTAGACCTTCATGACGCCGCCATGGCCATCCGGCTGGTGGAACGGTACTATAGCGGCCACCAGCCTCGCTTCTTGAAATTTTTCCATTCCCGCCTGAATGGAAAGTGCCTGGCCCGCCTGTTGTTCGGCTGAACCTGGGCGCCCGCCATGCGGTTTTTTGCAACCAGGAGACATGAGTGCGGGCAATTTTCATGAATTGATTGTTTTTATTATTAATAATGTTGTATCCTGACTTAGACAAGGCTGTTTTACACCGGCTTATGCGTGTGGACTCGGCTAGAACGGAGAGAGCGTTATGGGTTTATCTGCCAATGGCATTGGTTTTTTGGCGGCCAGCAGGCCGACCGGGATTTTCGGAACCCCCTTTAACGGCGGCGGCGTGAACAGCCCGCTGGCTGATGGTGAACCGCCCAACGAGGATAACGATCACAGCTGGTTCGATCCCCCGGATCCCGGCGAGATTTGGGACTCCATCGTCAGCACGGTGAGCCAGGCGGTGAGCGATACCGTGGAGCGCGTGGTGGATTACGTGACCCCGCAGGTAGCTCCCTGGGGCTCCACGAACCTGACGACTGGGACATGGGTTCTGGATGCGGTGACTTCGCCCAACCCGGTCACCCAAAACCCGGTGCCGATTATGGATGATGTGCTGACGGTGCTGCCAGTTGTCAAACCCCTGGCCAACCTGGCAACCAACGCTACCGTTTCGGCGCTGGCCCCCAACAACCCGGATGCTTACAAAACGGCCTCCGATCAGGTTTACGCCACCGCGCAGCAGGCCCAGCAAATGGTAGAGAATGGCGAGATTACCGATTTGCAGGGCTTCCAAATGGTGCTGACCGAGGCAGCCGAACAGTCCGACAACGATCCCGACGGTTTTATGCAGTTGATGAACGAAACGGTGGTGGGCTATAAGGCCAATGAACCCGGGAACGGATGGTCGTTCTATGATGTGCCTGAGAACCGTGAACCCATTAACTTTGGGGACACCGGCGTGGATCCCGAGTACCAGGATCACAGCAGCAACCAGCTGAGCTACCATTATTGGGCTTACGTCAACCAGGGCCATATGGGCCTGGGATTGGCGGGAACCTACCTGAATTGGAGCCATGAAAAAGGCGCCTGCGGCGAATCCATTGAGGATTTTGACATTGGCGTGCTGGGCCAGCAAATGGGTGAAGCCCTGCGAAACGGGGATTTGACCCCCGAGGAATTTGCCGAGCAATTCCCGGAGTACCTGGGCACCGATGAGCATGCCAGCTTCCAGTTCGTCACCAGCCTGCTGGATCGGGACGAGGAATCTCCGTTGAACGCCCTGGGGGCCACCCTGGTATTGCCCAGCGCCAATGATGCGGATTACGTGTCTTGCGAGCAACCGGCTGTCACCACGCCCGCCGCTGACGTGACCCCGACGGAAGACCCTTATGATGCCATCGAGCGTATCCGGGAGCGCGAGGAGCGCCTGGAGGCGGCGGAGGCCGATGATATCCCGCCCGTGGTTGCTCCCCCGGTCGAAGAGACGCCTGAAGACATCACCCCGTCCGTTCCCAAGGACGAGCGCGATGACATCAAGCCGGAAGTGAAACCCAAGGATGAGCGCGACGACGATCCGCCCGCCAGCACTTCCTCGTCCACCAGTACCACCACCACGGCCAGCACTTCCAGCTCCAGCAGCGCCGGTTCGGGAGACTCCAACCGGCCCCGGCGCCACGGCGGCGAAGTGGAGATGATTTAAGCACCCCCGAGAGAGTCACGGCAACCCGGCTCCCGTTGAATCGACGTGGCCGGGTTCGCCGTTTTTTCCAACGCCGTGCAACCCAAGAGAGAAGCGTGGCCCCAGGCAATTTTCGTCAATAAATTGTTTTTATATATTTAATACTTTCAATTGGGTTACACGGGTTTACTAGCTAAACAGAGAGAGAGCGACGGCGTTTCCGGCAGGCGACTTCTGATTTGGAAGCTACCGGAGTCAAGGCGATCCACCGGTTCACAAAATGCTTTCGGCCTGGATGCCGGATGAGGCGGCATTTTATTAAAGGAACGGTATCCGGGCAGGTGACGGATTGCCAAGGAGAGCAGATGAGCGGCATGTATACAACCCAACCTTCAACCCTCGGCGGTTTGCCGGCATGGCCTGCGGCGGCTTTAGCCTATGCTGGGTGGCCTGGAGGACGGTGCCC
The DNA here is from genome assembly GCA_964390635.1 of uncultured Vampirovibrionales bacterium. GTDB lineage: Bacteria > Cyanobacteriota > Vampirovibrionia > Vampirovibrionales > Vampirovibrionaceae > CAYMIG01. The sequence goes on from CAYMIG010000001.1 coordinate 280,959, forward strand.
TTGGATTTATCATAAGGAGAGCGCATTATGGGCATGATTAATTTCTCGTCCGCAATTATTCCGGGCATCCAGAACGTCATCAAGGACGTGGTGGAGTATGTCACCCCCGACATTGCCCCATGGGGTTATACGGAACTGACGTCCGGCAACAGCGATCTCGACCATATCATCACCTTGAGCAACTTGAACCACAATCCGGTGCCCATCCTGGATGACCTGGCCAACACCCTGGTTATGTTCCCGGTGGCGAAGCCCATTATCAACTATGCGACCAATGAGATCGTTTCCACCTTGTATCCGATGAACGAGGAAATTTACGAGCAGGCTGTCAACAAGGTTACCCAGGTGGCCCAACAGGCCAACGAGGCCGCCGATAACGGGCAGATTACCGACGTGCAGGCTTTCCAGATAATATTGCAGGAAGCGGCTGAGCAATCCGGTAACAATGCCGACGGCTTCATGCAGCTGGTGAACGAGGCGGTTGTCGGCAGTTCCGCTAATCAGCCGGGGCCCGGATGGTCTTTTTACGATGTGAAAATGAACCAGGAAAGAATCGACATCGGTGACACCGGGGCTTATTCCGGCTTCCAGGATGACAGCGAAATGCAGCTGAGTTACCATTACTGGGCTTACGTCAACCAGGGGGAGATGGGGCTTGGCCCGTTGGGCATTTACCTGGCGCACCATCACGAGAAAGAAGCCCTTGATAGCGGCTTCGGTGGTGCCTCCATCGAGGATTTTGACATCGGCTTGATGGGCATTCAGATGGGCACGGAATTGCAGAACGGAACGCTGACCCCGGAAGAATTCGCCGAGCAGTTTCCAGATTACTTGGGAACCAGCCAGTTTGCGGGCTTTACGGCGGTGACCAGCATCCTGAACGGGGATACGGCTATGGCCGGGCTTAGCGGCAACTGGAAATTTCCCAGCGTGAACAACGATGCACCGGCCCCGCTGTTTCAGTTGCCGGCGGCGTTTCAAGGGGGCAACCTGGGGGGCAAGGCCCTTGATGATGACAGCCGTCACCCCCGTAATGAAAATCCCCCGGCCAGCACGCCCACTGCGACACCCACGACGCTGCCTGTCACATCCACCACGACGAACCCTTTCACGTTGTCGACAACCCCGGGCACCACGGGGGCGCGCGATATGAGCGACGACCGGCATTCCCGCGGAAGGGGCGAGGATGAGGAGACAAGCACCTCGTCCAATACCTCGACGCCGGTCGTGGTTACCGGCAACTCCACCGGCACCATCGCCGCCCGCACCGTATCGGCTGCCGCGCGTGGCGGGGGTGGCATGCAACGCCAGGCCATGATGTAAGTTCCCGGCCCCTTAACAATCCGAAGGATTCGGGTCCGGGGATTTGAATCTTTGCTGCGGTTCCTGTAGTATAGCCCCAGATTTTGTGGGTTATTTCGAAAGGGAACCAAGGGGATGTATTTGTCGCCGCCGCGCTTTGCGGGCAGCCGAACCGTGACCACGCCGGCCCGCTACGAAATTACCGTGACGCCGCCGGATGCGGGAAAGAAAAAAACCCGGGTGCACGTGGCCGCCGATCAGGTGTCCCCCGCCTCCCGCATGAGTTCGGAATGGCACTACTGGGCACCCCGCCCCGGCCAAAATCTGGGCCCCGGGCGGCTGTACTGGACGCGGTTCTACATCGGCACCGACCCGGATTTTTATAACCAGGGCCTGCGCTGGGGTGTTTCCATGGGGGGCACGGCCCAGGAGTTCCGCCGCTCCGCACTTTACCTGCCGGGGGGCGGCATCAACCTGCCCAACGGCAAATACATGATCGCCATCCGCCAGAATGCGGCGGGCAAAAAAGAGGTGGTCATCGGCAAGGAGGATCGCGGCTGCGACAAGCGGGTTCTCAACGCTCTCCACCAGGGGCTTCGCCCGGAAACCAACCAGTTTGACGAGATTCTGGGGGTGTCCAACCACTCCATGCTGATTTCCCGGGGCAAGCCCTACGAGCCGGGAAGCTCCGATTCGGACGAGTTTTCCGCCGCCTTTGCCGGGGAAATCGAGGTGGTGAACCACCGCATCAATACCATCAACGATCAGACCGGGCAGATTTTCGGCCCCAACGGCCTGGTCAAGCCCCCGTCGGAAGCGGCCATCCCCGCCGACTTGGCCATGAAGCAGCCCGGCTACGAGGAGGGAAAATCCGCCGCCCTGAAGAATGCCCGCGATACGCTGGCCCAAATTACCGGCGACGATGACATCCGGCTGGTGAAGGTGACCTTCGTGAACGACGGCCTGGATGAGGCTTCACTTCGCCAGCCACGGGACCTGGGGCTGAAAAAGATCGATGCCGCCGCGCTGGCCGCCATCCTGGAGGAGCCGGAAATCCAGGGCCTGTTCGATCAACTGGTGAACGATCCCGAAGCCCAGATGCGTCTGGTGGAAGGCCTGGCCCGGCATGGGGAACTGCGCTACGCGGTGCAGGATCTGCGCCACAAGCTGGTTGAGCGCGGCACGCTGAAGCCGGAGCAGGCGACTTCCTTGGCGGTGGAAGTGCTTTCCACCCCCGAGGCCATGGGCCTGTTTATGCCCGCTTCCCCCGCGTTTATTCCCGGGCTTTCCGACAATACCAAGCGCAAGCTGGTGACGGCCTATAACCGGATGGATCCCGAGACGCGCCCCGAATTCCGCAAGCTGGTGCGCGATCTGAAAGGCCGCCGCAACCTGGTTCGGTTTCTCACCGGCCAGCGCATTCCGGGCAGCCTGTTCCGGCTGGCCCTGCCGGAGCCCGAGCGCGCCGACAAGGCTGCCGGACTGGTGAAGCACATTTTCGACACGGCCCTGGTGCTTTCCAAAGAAGAACCGCACGATCTCTCCGGCACGCACGTCACGCTCATCGGGCATGTGGGCACCGCCGGCAAGCAACTGCGCGAGCTGGAAAGTAAGGCGCGCCGCCACGGCGGCAAGGGAATGACCGTGGTCATCCAGAACAACCCCTTTAATGGCAGCATCCTGAAGATGGAAGCCCTGCGCGATAACATTGCCCGGCTGAAGCGATTGCAGCAGCGGGGCGTCACGGTGTACGCCAGCCCCGACTTCAAGACCAACCGGGCTTATGAATACCTGACCGATTTGTTTGTGTTCGCCCATCCGCCCATGACCGGCGAGGACGCCGTGGAACGGCAGGATACACGCCACCTGCTGAAAGCCTATGGTGTGGATCCCGATGCGTTGCATGCCTTTGCGCGGGCCCGGTTCAAGAAACGCTGGGCCAACAACCAGATTGTGGCGGCCTATGCATTGCAGGACAAGGCCTTCCGCCGTTTCCTGCGAGACGTGGACTGGTCGGTCAGCTTGCCGCTGGCCACGGTTTAACCTGCGGTTTTAGCCGGCAAATAAAGCCTGCTTGCGCTTTTCCAGCTCTTCGTAGCTGACCTCTTCCACGCGGCTGGCGATGTACCAGCGGTTGCCGCCGGGATCCACCACGGCGGCGGCCCGGTCGCCGTAGAACTGGTTGGTGGGGTTCAGTGCAGGGATGCCTCCGGCGTAGAGGGCCTGGTGGAAAACCCGATCCACGTCTTCCACGTACAGGTGCAGCATGGCCGGCATGGGCGGATAGCCATCGCAGCCCTGGCTCAGCATGATGACCGAATCGCCGACCCGGATTTCGGCATGCATCACCGTGCCGCCGGGGCCATCCAGGATGCATGCCTTTTGCCCGTTAAAGGCCCGCTCGATAAACTCGATGACCGCCCGGGCGTCCCGGACGATGAGATAGGGGGTCACGGTATGATAGCCGTCAGGAATGGGTTTCACTGCCATGGGTGCGCGCTCCGTACAAATGCATCCTGCTATTGTATCGGGTGCAAACCGGCTTGGCCATGCCCAAACCCTCGGGACTGACAAGCATGTTTTTATAAATGTAATATTGTTTGTTTTCTGAAAACGCGCGTAAACAAGGCTTTACAGAGGGTTGTAAATCATGTGTTTTTATATTTTTAGGATCCTGCTACAATAGTCTTCGATTCATTTTTTGGTTGGGGGAGAAACCAATCGGTGGTTTCGTCGGTGAGTGGCGTCGCGCCATGGCGCGCTGATGCCTTGGTAATGGGACAATACATACCGCCGCGGGTGGAGGGATGCCTTCCCCCGCGGCCACAGGTGTCCCGCTTTGGCGGCGCCGGACATTCGCCGCTGCTCAGCAATGCTGCCGGCGCCCCGGCTTCCGCGGCATTCGAGGCGACCGCCGACAAGGCCATCAAGTCGTTGCCCGATTTTGTGCAAAAGGCGTTTGAGGGAAAGGGCTACCGGGTGGTCATCGGTAAGTTCCTGACCGACGCCTTCCCGCCGTTGAAGGGGCAGGTGCCCCGGGGCTGGGATCCATGGACCACCTGGGACAATTCCGATGCGGTTTGCGCGTCCCCGGAAGTTGGCCTGGCCGAGTATTCATGGTCCAGCACCGTTCAGAAGCCCTCTAAGTTTACCAAAATGCACCTGCTGCCCCGGGCGTTGCGGGTGATGCCGGAAGTTTCCAAGCCTAACAACGTGCTGGTGAAAAACATGAATACCGAATTCGTGTTTCGTCACGAGGCAGGCCACTTGACGGACGAGATGCTGAACAACCTTTCCGCCACGGATAGCTTTGAAAAGGCTTATGCCAAGGATGTTGCAACCATGGGAACCTCTCGGCGGGACGAGTATTACTACTACATCCAGCCGGATGATCAGGGCAAGCCCACGAATGCCGGGCGCAGCGAGGCGTTCGCGGAAGCCTTCGCCGCCTTGTACGGCGGCGGTTGCAATGACCTGGCCCACTTCAAGAAGGGCTTCAAAAACCTCATGAAATATACCGAAGACGCCATGAAACAGCTGCAAGCCGGTATGACGGCTACCGCCTCCAAGTCAGCCTAGAGCGTGTTGGCTGTTGCCTCTCTTCTTTTTGCTGTGGTGCTCGTTATCGTCACGTACCCCATCATGTACGTTCCTCTACAGTGCGCCTCGCACCTTGTAGCGCCTAACTGCCAACACGCCCTGATGGCAAATCGGCCTAACGTCCCGCGCTGGTGTTGGCGCCGCTCAGGATGCAAACTACCAGCCGGTCGTTGCGGGGTTTGCATTGGGCCTGCTTTAGCACGGGCCACAGCGTCCCGGCGGCGGCCCCTTCCACCGCCTGTTTCAGATCGGCGCTGACAAACCGCAGGCCTTCGGCCATTTCCGGGTTTCCCATGGCCTGCACGTCAACCCGCCAGGCTTCCAGAATCTCCCGGTTACTGGCGGCCATCGTTTTCACGCGGATGGCGTCGCCCAGCTCGGCCTGGTAATCCCCCAGGGTGAGGCCCAGCAGGTTCAGGCCGACGGCGCGCCATGGGGCGTCCCAGGCCGAGGCCATGCGCAGCGCGGTGGCGGTTCCGGCCAGCAGCCCGCCACCCCCGATGGGGGACACCACCGTGACCTCGTCGTAGCGGCCCGCTTCAAGCAGGCGCGCGATTTGCCCGGCCAGCTCCAGCCCCAGCGTGCCCTGGCCGGCCACCACCCATGGATCTTCATAGGGGTCCAGGTAAAACTCGCCCCGCTCCTGCTTGAGCGCCCATGCGCGGGCCTGGTCGAAATTTTGCCCGGCGGCCACCAGCGCCGCCTTCACACCCTGGGCATTCAGGGCATCCAATGCGCCCATAATGCGTTGCACTTTCCAATAGGTGGTGTTGTCCGGCACTACAATGCGCACGGTATCGGGTTTCAGCAGTTCTGCCGCCTTCAGCACCCCCAGGGCATGGTTGCCGGTGGAAACGGCCAGGAAATTCCGCGCATGGCCGGCCTCCATGGCTTTGGCCATCCCCACCAGTGCCCCGCGTACTTTATAGGCCCGGGTAACGGTCAGATCCTCCCGCTTGTAATAGAGGTGAGGCATCATGCCGGAGGCCTCCAGCGCGGTCAGCGGGCTTTGATCGCCCGGCCTGCCGCTGGGATGCAGTCGCAGTTGGTCGCGGTAGCGATCCAGCACGCGGCTGGCCTCCACAATGCGGGTGTACAGGTTGACCAGCGGAAGATAGGCCTCGATGGAGAGGCCCTGTGGAAAGCCCGGCAGCCTAATTCGACCATCCGCGTCAATCAGGGGCAACGTCAGGTTATGCGCGGATAGTCGACCGTCGGCTTTTGGGCTTTCCAACATGGCAATCACTCACGCTCCCTTAGTTTTTCTCGCGGTTGACCAGCTTGTTGCCGCTCAACCAGCTCATCATGGCCCGCAGTTTGCGTCCGGCCACCTCCAGCGGATGCTGGCGGTCGGCCTCCACCCGCTGTTTCAGGTTGGGCGCGCCGTCGCGGTACTCGGCCATCCACTCCCGGGCAAAGGTGCCGTCCTGAATTTCCCGCAGCACGGTCTTCATGGCGGCTTTCACCTCGGGCCCCACCACGCGGGGGCCGCGGGTGACATCGCCGTAGCGGGCGGTATCGCTGATGGAATAGCGCATGTCCTCCAGACCGCCCTCGTACATCAGGTCCACGATGAGCTTGAGCTCGTGCAGGCACTCGAAGTAGGCCAGCTCCGGCGGATATCCGGCCTCCACCAGGGTTTCGAACCCGGCCTTCACCAGCGAGGTGGCCCCGCCGCACAGCACGGCCTGCTCGCCAAACAGATCGGTCTCGGTTTCATCCTTGAAGGTGGTCTCAATGATGCCGGCGCGGCCCGAACCCAGGCAGGCCGCATATCCCAGGGCCAGATCGCGGGCTTCCCCCGTGGCGTCCTGGTAGACGGCCATCAGCGAGGGCACGCCGCGCTCCCGCTGGAATTCCGAGCGCACCAGATGCCCCGGGCTCTTGGGGGCAATCAGGAACACGTCCACGTCGGGAGGCGGCACCACTTCGCCATAATGCACGCTGAAGCCATGACTGAACACCAGCGCCTGCCCGGCGCGCAGCTTGCCCTCAAAATACTGCCGGTACACCGGCCCGTGCTGCACGTCGGGAATCAAAAACACCAGCACGTCGGCCCAGGCAACGGCCTCTTCCAGGCCGAGCGGTTCCAGGCCGGCGGCGCGCACTTTTTCCTCGGTGGGGCTGCCGGGGCGCAGGGCAATGCGCACGTTGGCCCCGGATTCCTTCAGGTTCAGGCTTTGCCCGTAACCCTGGCTGCCGAAACCCAGCACGGCAATCTTTTTGGACAACAGCTTGCCGCGGTCGATGTCCCGGTCGTAATACAGTTTCAGGTCTTCGCCAGCCTGGGCGGGATGATTAAGCGTTGTGGCCATGGGCGACTCTCCTTTGAACAAATTCGTAACTTTCGGCGGCAAACAGCGGGGCGACTTTGGCGGGCGTGGTGGCGAAGGCGGCTTCTTTTTCCGTCCAGGCTTCCAGCACGTACACCTGCTTTTGCAGGAATTTCACCAGTTTTTCCACCATGCGGGCATCATCGCAGTCAAAGGTGACCGCCACCTGCAGCGCGCCGGCATCCGATTTTTCGGTCACCATGCGCTCGGGGATGATGCCCCGGTGGGTGAGGGCCAGCAGCACGCGATCCAGCGCGCCCAGCCGGTTCTGGAGCCTGCAGTATAAATTCCGGGTGCGAGTGTTCTGGGTCATAGAAGGTTCTCCTTAGTGCGAATCGTTTTCTTCGGTCAACATCTCGTCATTGGCCCCGCCGGCGGGAACCCAGGGGTAGACGTCCGCGCGCTCCCGCACCCGGAAGTCGATGATCACCGGACGGTCGGTGATGGCATAGGCCGCCTGGATCACCGCGTCCACCTGGTCGGGATGCGTAACGCAAAAGCCGGCGCAGTCGTAGGCGTCGGCCAGCTTCACGTAATCCGGGGAGGTCATGCGGGATTGCGGGGCCCGGTTCCACATTTTGTCCTGCCATTGACGCACCATGCCCAGGTGGCCGTTGTTGATGACGGCCACTTTAACGGGCAGGCCGTGGTCGCGGGCGGTGGCCAGCTCTTGCAGGGTCATCTGGAAGCTGCCGTCGCCGGCGATATCCACCACGGTCTTGCCGGCAAAGGCGGCCTGCACGCCGATGGCGGCGGGAAAGCCAAAGCCCATGGTGCCCAGCCCGCCCGAGCTGATGAAGCTGCGGGGGCGATCCAGGTTGAAGCGCTGGGCGGCCCACATCTGGTGCTGGCCGACCTCGGTGGTCACGAAGCCGTCCTTGGGCAGGTGGTGAAACAGCCGCTCAATGACGTACTGCGGGCTGAGGAAGCCATCGGGGAAGGTTTCCGCGGGGCGGCGGTTTTTCCAGCCGTCGATGGCGGCGAACCACGCCGGACGGCTTTCCAGCGCGTCGGCAAAGCGGGGGGCGTTTTCCGTTTTGGCCAGCAAGGCCTGAAAAACGCGGCGAATATCGCCCTGCACCGGCACCAGGGCCTCCACGTTTTTTTGCAGCGAGGTGGGATCCAGATCGATGTGCACGATCCGGGCGTTGCGGGCAAAGCGGTCGGCCTTGCCGGTCTGTCGTTCGCCCAGCCGGTTGCCGACCACGAACAGCACATCCGCGTTGGCAATGGCGATATTTGCCCAGTAGTGGCCGTGCATACCGCAAAAGCCCATGTACAGCGGGTGACTGGCCGGAAACCCTCCCAGCCCCATCAGGGAGCAGGCCACCGGCAGATCGAAGCGCTCGGCGAAGGCCCGCACCTCTTCATGCGCGCCGCCGCTTACCACGCCGCCCCCTAGCAGCAGCACCGGCTGGCGGGCTTCCTTCAGCAGGGCCAGGGCGTCGTCCAGATCGGCCTCGGTAAAAGTTTCCGGCACCTTGTAGCCGGGCAGATCGACGGCAGTGGCGGCGTAATCAAACGCGCAGGCGGCCAGCAACACATCCTTAGGCATGTCCACCAGTACGGGGCCGGGGCGCCCGGTGGTGGCCACGTGGAAGGCCTCCTTGACGGCTTGCGCCAGGTCTTCCACCCGCCGCACAATAATGTTGTGCTTGGTGACCGGGCGGGTGATGCCGGCGATATCCGCTTCCTGAAAGGCATCGTTGCCCAGCATGGTGCTGGGTACGTTGCCGGTGAAGGCTACCACCGGCACGGAATCGTAGTAGGCATCGGCCAGCCCGGTGACCAGGTTGGTGGCCCCGGGGCCGGATGTTGCCAGCACCACGCCGGGTTTGCCGGTGGCGCGGGCGTAGCCTTCCGCCATGTGGGCGCCCCCCTGCTCGTGCCGCACCAGGATGTGCCGGAGCTGCGGGTAGTGGGCCATCGCCTCGTAGATGGAGAGAATCACGCCGCCCGGCATGCCGAAGACGGTGTCCACGCCCTCGGCCAGCAGGCTGCGCAAAAAGATATGCGCGCCGGTGAGCGTTTCGGTTTGCGGGGTGGCCGCGGGTTCCGGGCCTGTTTGCAGCGAATTAGCGTTGGCAGCCATGGCAACCTCCCTGAAAAATCGGGATGCGTACCGGCTGGCGTACCGCTACGGGCGCTAGCCCTCCCCGTACCAGTAGTACGACCCAAGCCATGGCCTGCTGCAACCGGGTGCGGGTGGCTTGCGTCGTGTGGTGGGTCATTGTTTCGCTCTCCTTGGGTCAGTGCATTTTGACGGGATGAAAAAACCGCCGGTGTGGTGGCCGGCGGTCTGTTGAATCTGTGTTCGCTTTTCAGGTCTGAACAGGACTCAAATTACCCCACCGGCGGCGCCGCTGAGAATAATAATGAGTACGATGACTAGGCTGTTCAGGTGAGTCATGGGTAAGCAGGTCTCTTGGGTTTTGGGCTGGTTGCTCAGCCTTTGGATTGTGTCATTTTAACACGTAGTTTAAAAGACGCAATCCTCTGAACAAAGAAAACCGGAAAAACAGCAAAATTGACCGCCTGCGAAATTCCCTACCCGAGGCAGGGGCTTAACGCCCCCGCCTCGGACACTCCCCCTCTTCCTTATGCAAGACACTCGAGGATTCTGGGCTACACCACCCGCAATTCCAGCGGATAGGCGCGGCGCTGGTCGATGCCCAGCCGCTCCCCGGCATAACCCAGGTTGGCCGCGATTTCCAGGTTCTGGCTGCCCGGCTCGATGCCCGGCAGGCTGCCGTGATAGGCCACCAACTCGCCTTCGGGCACGTCGCTGAATTTCCGGCCCACCGGCACGTCAATCCAGTCGGCGCCGGGCTGGTCGGCGCGGCGGATTTGCAGTTTGGCGCCGCTGGCCAGCAGGGCGTTGAACTCGTCGGGCTTCAGGAAGACGTTCAGCCGCAGGTTGGCAAAGGTGTTATCCCGCAAGGCTTCCACCAACACAGAGCCTCCACCGCGTTTGGGCAGGCGGGCCTCATTGTCAATGCGGCTGAAGACGGGCTTCACCTCTTTGGGCTTGCCGTTTTCCCATACGGCCAGGGCTTCCGGCTTCACGCCCGCGGCGATGTAGGCGGCGATGGGGGCAAAGACATCCCGCCCGTGGATGATGGTGGGGATTTTGTAGCCCGGCTTGTCATCCTTAAAGCGGATTTGCTCCAGCCCTTCCAGCTTGTCAAAGTCAATCTGCAGCAGGCGGGGTTGTTCGCCCAGCGTTTGCAGCCGCTTTACCAGCAGGCCCAGCGAGCCGTTGTTGGGGCCGATGTAGATGCCGTGATCCTGGGTCACCAGGATGGTGCGGTCGTGATTTTGCGCGCCGTTGGCGCCCACGCCGGGATCGGTGACATGTACGAAGATGTTCTTGTTGCGGCGATCCCCGCCCAGGCGGTTCAGCGCCAGCGTGGCAAAATCGGTGTTGCCGCCGGGAATGTCGGAGGTGTTGTCCAGGTAGAGGACGCCTTTTTGCTGGGGTTCCAGCACCCAGGGTTCCAGTTCGTAGCCATGCAGGGTGGGGGGCTGTCCGGGGGTGAGGGCTTGCAGGGCGCGGGCTTTTTCGCGCTGGGCAAATTCCAGTGTTTCCAGGAAATAGTCGGCAATGTCGATATTGGAAACCCCTTCGGTTTTGCCGGCGCCGTAGTCGGTCAGGATGCGAACCCGGTTGAAGGGGCCTTCGTACAGGGAGTGGGCGCCGAATTTGAGGGGTGCGGGCTTCAGGGCGGCGGGCAGGGGTTTGTAGTAGGGGAAGTCGGGGAAATCGTAGCGCGCGGTGCGTCCGAAAGACGGGGATGGGGGTGGGGTTGACGATGGGTTTGTGGCGGCAACCCCGCTGTTTCGCATCACGTCACGGGTTCCGGAGAATGCCAGCGCCGCGCGGGCATTCGGGTAGAAGGGTACAGTGGTCACGGTGTTTTCTCCTTTCGTTTGTTGAGTAAAAAAAAGCCGCCCGGTGTAGTTGCGGGCGGCTGTTTGATGTGTTTACTGGTTTATCCAGACAGCATCAAGTGCCCGCCGCGTTCGGCAGACAGATAATGCAAATCATCATGATGCTGTGGTTGGACATGGTTTTCTGCTTTTTTGTAAGAGGAATGTTTTCTGCTGTGGCTTGAGTTATAACGCTTTAAAATTTCCTGTCAAGGGGGAAAGTTGCAAAAGCCTGAAAAATTCGTTACGATGGCTTGAAAGCGGCGGCAGTCGCTTGCGTTATCGTCAAGTTAGAGTTGCGTTCCCCGCGCCATGCCCCGATCCGCTTCCCGAAGGCTGGCAGTCATCAAGTGGACAGCCATCAACCTGATCCAGCGCTACCCGGACATTGCCGAGATCATTTGCATCCCGGTGGAGGAACACGACGACGGTGGCTTTCGGGCCGGCACGCCCCTGCGTTGGCTGATCTCGCCCCGGGGCCACCTGCCGGAGGAGCTGACCCGAACCACGGGCATTTTCGCTGGCGATCTCATCGGGCAGCCCTCCTTGGAGGCGTTCCTTCCCGGGTTTTTGCAGGGGCTCGGCAACGATGTGCTGGTGTTTGAGTCCCCGGTGGAGCGCCTAGCTTTCGAGAAGCTGTGCGGTCCGCTGAAACCCGGAAACCAGATGTTCGACTTATGCTCGCTGGGGGATCATGCCTTTCCCGCCGAGCTGCCGCATACCCTGGATACCCTGTGCCATCTTTTTGGCCTGGAGCCACCCGGCGTTCGTCGCTGCGGGGAAATTGCGCGCGGCATGGCCGACGTGCTGGTGACGGCCCTCACGCAACTGGGCCGACGCGGGGAGTGGTCCGCCATCCGGGAGGTGTTGCAAAAACGCCTGCCCAAGCGGCTGACCCGGCGGGGCAAAACCCCCACCACGCTGTTCGATGTCTCCCGCCTGAAGCAGATGCCGGCCAGGCCGGGCGTCTATTTCATGAAAGGCGAGACCGGCGAGATTTTATACATCGGCAAGGCCAAGAACCTGCGCAACCGGCTGCGCAGCTATTTCCAAAGCCCCCGCCGCCAACCCGGCAAAGTGCTGGAGCTGATTCGGCAGGTTTCGGCCATCGAGACGCGCGAGGTGGGATCTGAACTGGAGGCTTTATTGCTGGAGGCGCAATTAATCAAGCGGCACCAGCCGTTTTTCAACAAGATGATCAAGAATTTCAAGCGGCTGGCCTTCCTGAAGGTCACCGTGAACGAGGCGTATCCCAAGGTGCTGCCCTCCCTGGAGATGGACGACGCCGACGCGCTGTACTTTGGCCCCTTTCCCAGCGAGAGCGCTATCACCGGCAAGCTCGATCTGCTGAACCGGGTGTTCAAGCTGCGGGGGTGCACCGATCGCCAGTTCGCCGAGCATGCCGAATTTCCCTGCATGGATTACGACATCGGCCTGTGCAGCGGCCCCTGCGCGGGGAAAATTTCTGCGGAAAACTATCGCCTGCGGGTGCGCGATTTTGTGGATTACCTGGCCCAAAAGCCTTCCCGGCGCATCCAGGAGCTGGTGGCCCGGCGCGACGTGCATGCCGAGCGGCTGGAATTTGAGCGGGCCGCCGCCATCCAGCAGCGCCTTGACTTGCTGGAAACCCTGCAATGGAGCAGCTGCCGGTTCATCAAGGCTACGCATGCCCACCACTGCATCATCGCCCTGCCGGACATGGAGCCCGGCGGCGTGCGCCTGTTGAGCGTGCTGCAAGGCCAGCCCATGGACTGGCACAGCTTCCACCCGGCGCGGGATGAGGCCCAAAAGCTGCGGTTTATTGTAGAGGAGGCCTGCTTCAAGTATCAGGCCATGCAGGCGGTGCCCCCGGCCTCGGCGGTGCCAAAAATCCTGTTTGAGGAGGCGCGCATTCTCTTTCAGTGGATGAACAGCCCCGATATGGACGCTTACGGCGTGTTTTACCTGAACGACAAAACCCCGGACGATGTGCTGGCCGAGTTGCGGCAGTATATTTTCTGTGAGCTGCCCCTGGAGGCCATGCCAGTTTACGATCCCGACGAGGATGCGCCGTTGTGGCTGGAAACCGGCCCGTCCTAGCTTGGCTATTGGGGGGCGGTTGGTTTTTTTCGGGGCGTGATTTTGGGGTGGGCCTTGAAAAATGCCCACATGGTTTCCACCGCGTTCAGCTCCTGGGTGGTTTGTCCCACCATATAGTCCGGGGCGTATTGCAGCCCGCCGGGCCAGGTATGGCCGCCGCCTTCGATGGTGTAGAGCACCACGTCGGCGCCGGAGGCTGCCTTGTAGTCGGTGCGCCTGATGCGCAGGTAATCCCCGGGGTTGGCATCGGGCAGGTAGCTGACCGTGGGATTGGATTCGGCGGGAAAGCCGTTTTTGCCCGCCCAGAAGCGGGCCGTGCCGGCAGCGGAGAGCACCTCCCCGCGTTTTTGCCCCTTGGCCAATGGGCGGCTGACTTCCACTTCGCCGCCCTCGTAGGGCACCAGCGGATCGCGGGTGCCGTTCATCATGACGACCGATACCGGGCTGGATGGCTTGCACGGACTTACCAGGTTTTTGGGCATGGCGGCGGCCACCACGGCAATGGCCGCAATACGGGGAGAAAGTTCGCAGGCCAGGCGATTGGACATCATTCCCCCATTCGAGATGCCGCCCACGTAAACGCGCCGGGGATCCACGTTTTCTTTGGCAATCAGTTCATCAATCAGCCTGGCGATGAAACCCACGTCATCAATTCGCTTTTGCTGGGCGGGGATGTTGGCCACGTTGCGGCCATCGTTCCATTGCCGTTTGTAGCCTTCCGGGTAGGCAACCACCACGTTTTCCCGGTCGGCCAGTTTTTCAAAGCCGCCGTAAGTCAGGTGCTTGAAATTTATGCCGGTGCCCCCGCCGCCGTGCAGCATGATCAGCGCCGGACGCCGGGGCGCGTGGCCATGGGCATCCCGGGCCTGCAAGGGGGAGATTAGCGTGTAGGTGCGCTTAAGGCCCTGGTGCTGCAGGGTGCGCATGACCGGGACGGTTTCAAGCGCCGGCAAGGGCGGGGCGCCCGCCAGCAAGATCGCGGCCAGCAGGGCCAGACTAGGAAACAGGCGCATCGGGCGCATCGGGCGCATCGGCAAACTCCCAAACGGACTTATCAGAATCTTACCCTATTTGCCCGGAATTTCGAGCCTGAGTGGCGCATCCGCCCAAGGGCAGGCCCACCGGGACAACTCAGCGGTATCCATGGCCATCGCCCAACCAGACAATGGTTTTGCGTCGTCAAGGCTGTTAGCATCCTGTGGGCGGTCGCGTCCCGAACCAGAGAGGAGAGTTGGATGAACAAGGGTGAATTCATAGATCGGGTCATGGAGGAAACCGGCCTGCCGGACTACGGCACGGCGGAGGAAGGCGCCCATATCGTGCTGAGCCTGCTGAGCCACCGGCTGACCCCGGATGAATCGCGCAACGTGGCGGCGCAGCTTGAAACCGATTTGCGCCGGCTGTGGAACAGCGATACCTGGATTAGCAACTACCTGTCCATCACCGGCGAGAAGCAACTGCGCTTTCGCAAAAAAGAGCAGTTTTTCTCACTGATCCGCAATGAAATCGACAAGCGCCAGTTGCCCGTCGGCGCGGAACAGTTGGCCAGCGCAGTGTTCCGGGTGCTGAAGGAACAGGTTTCCAGGGGCGAGATTTCGGATATTGCCGATCAGTTGCCCGAGGATCTGGAAGCCGTGTGGCTGAGCGCCTGAATTCCCATGAGAGACCAAGAGAGGAGGAAACCACATGCCGAAAGCCAAAGACCTGATGACCCGCAACCCGTCCTGTTGCCGGGAGTCGGACAAGATTCTGGACGCCGTGCAGATTATGCAGGACAAGAACGTGGGGGTGGTGCCCATTTGCGATGAGCGGGGCCGCTGCGTGGGGATTGTGACCGATCGCGACCTGTGCCTGGATGTCATCCTGAACCGGCTGGATCCCGGCCAGACCCCGCTGAGCCAGGTAATGCACACCCACCTGCTGACCTGTGGCGAGAACGAGGATGTGGAAGCCGTGTTGCGCAAAATGGAGCAGCGCCAGGTAAAGCGCATCGTGGTGGTAGATTCGGCAGATCAGTGCGTGGGCATTATCTCCGAGCATGATTTTGCCGCCGCCCACCTGAAGCCGGAAAAACTCAGCGAGTTTGTCGAGAAGGTGTTCGGCTAGGCTACCCGGTACACCAGGGCCCTTCGCCGGGGGAGTTGCCTCCCCTGGTGCTTTGGCCAGCCACCGGTCTTGAAGATCAGCTGGCCAGGGCCACGGGCTGCTGGCGCTGGCGCAGCTTTTCCTCGAATACCGGGTTCACCAAGGTGAACACGCTGATTTCGGGCTGCACCAATAGGCGCGGGGTGGGCAACGCGATGCGCCGCTCTCCCCAGTGATGCACGAAAACCGCCGAACCCAGCCCCCGGTTGACATACAGGCGGCTGCCCTGCTGGTGGTAGAGCCCGGAAATGTAGGCGCCCAGGATGCCCTGGTGCCATTGCCGGGGAATCTGGATTTGCCCGCCATGGGTATGGCCGGAAAGCACCAGGTCCGGTTTGAAGCCGGCCATGGCCTCGAAGTTTTTCGGGTTGTGGCTGAGCAGGATGGTGGGACGATCCGTTTCCAGGCGCCGGGCGGTGGTTTCCAGGCATTGGCTTCCCAGCAGGAGATCGTCCGCCCCGGCCACCTGCAAATGCTGGTGGCCCAGGGCCAGGGTGGCGCTCTCGTTAACCAGAACGTCAAAGCCGGCCTTGCGCAGGGCCTCCCGCACGCCGTAGCCGCCGCTGTAATCGGAATAGTCGTGGTTGCCCAGGCAGGCCAGCTTGCCGTGGCGGGCGTGCATCTGCTTCAGCAGGTGGCTGACATCGCCCAGGTAGTCGTTGCCCTCGGCAATGGCGTCGCCGGTAAAGACAATCAGGTCCGGCTTGAGGGCATTGATGCCGTCAATGGCAGCCTCCACAATGCGGCGGTTCCACCGGTCAATGTGCAGGTCCGAAACCTGGGCGATGATAAAGCCGTTGAAGGCTTCCGGCAAGTGGGCAATGGGTATTTCATGCCGCGTGACCCTGAAGGGCAGCTGTTCGACGCAGCATTTAGCCAGGCGATCCGTCCAGGACTTTATCAGGCAATGCATGAGGTGACGCTAACCACTCACTTCGTAACGTATATTATACCGTATCGGCTTTTTTTCAAAACCCTTAAACCGCCTGGTCAGGCACCGTCTTTTGGGTATAGGCGAAGTTGGTGGAATGTGGAACACTGGTTGGAGGCAAGCCGGGGGGACTGTGCGGATGGTTGCCAACCAAATACTGAGCCGCCTGCTGGAACTGGCCAACCAGGTGTTGCCGGAGGAGGCCGCCTTGCCGGCGGGGGAACAGCCCTTTCAAAAGCCGGGCCGGGTGCTGGTGGTGCCATCGTATTTTATCGGCGACAACATCCTGCTAACCCCCTTTTTACGCAACCTGCGCCGCAACCTGGGGTATGATGCCCGCATCGACATGGCGGCCAGTCCGCCCATGGCCCCTTTTTTCCAGGCGCTGCCCGCCGTGGATACGGTCTTTTTGGAACACAGCCCGGAACTCAGGAGCTCCCGCGCCTTTCTGGAACAGCGGGCCTACGACACGATTTTTTTATGCCGGTATGCCCCGCTATGGGCCCGGGCTGCCATGCGGGCCCATGTGGCGCAACGGGTGGGCTTTGACCTGGAGCGCCTGGGGATTCATCGCCTGAAGCGTTGGGGCCATTGCCTGACCCATGCCATCCCGTCCAGGCCCATGGACGATCCCCGCCCCCAGGTGGAGGTTTACCTGGATATCCTGCGCCAGCTGGGCCTGGATGTGTGGGACAAGCACCTGCAGGCGGCCATCACCGCGGACGATCTCCGCGCCGCCCGGGCCCTGATGCCTCCCTCCGATCACCGCATGCGGGTGCTGGTGCACGCGGGCAGCGGTTCGCCGGGCAAGCACTGGCCCATGTCCCACTGGGCGGATTTGCTGGAAATGCTCCGCCGGCGATGGAATCCCCGATTCTTCTCGGTGGGCACACTCGGGGAACGTGACATCTACCAGGACTGGGCGGAGGATTTCGGCCTGGTCAACCTGTGCGGCCAAACCAGCCTGCGCCAGAGTATTGCGGTGCTTTCGTTCATGGATCTGGTAATTACCCTGGACACCTCGGTGGCGCACATGGCGGCTTTGGCGGGGGCGCCCCGGCTGGTGGTTATCTACGGGCCCACCAACCAGCGGCAGTGGGAGCCGGTGGTGAGTGCCCACACGGCGCTAAGGCAGGTTTACCTGGATTTGCCATGCCGGCCCTGCCCGGCCCGCACCTGCGAGCACAAGCGCTGCCTGCGAGGGTTGTCCGCCGGCGGGGTCATGCTGGCCGTGGAAGCCGTGTTGCGCGATAAGCCAGCGGGCGTGGATTCGTTATTCTGAAACGCTGGTAAAACCCGGCAAGCCGGACTATGGTGAGTAGGCAGCCGGGGAAACGCACTTTCCCGGCTGTATTGGGGCATTGGGACATGGGCGGCGCCTTGGTTGCGTTTGCGGCGGCCTGCCGATATCAGAAGCCGGGCGCTGGAGTCAGCTACCGGCTTCCTACCCCTTCAACTACTGTCCACAGTAAAGCGAAGAAGCGAAAAAATTGGAAGCCTTAAATGATCGGTTTTTCGGAAGGCGGGTGATTGTGCCGGATGCCCGCGATTTCAACGGGAAGGCGGAATGGTGCCTTGGGGGCTGCCTGGCGCGGTGGCCGTGCCAAACCAGGCACAGCGGCTGCACTCAAACAGCAGCATGGTTTGCCGCAACGGTTCCAGCCGATCGGCCCCGTCGGGCATCAGCCTGACGGCATCCAACGTTTGCCAGCCGCAGGCTGGGCAGGTTCCAAGCCGCATGCCTGTCTCCTCCTTCAAGCAATATCAGTGAAAATAACCACCAACCATCGATTGGCGTGTTTACCGTATCATCAAGGTCAGCATCCCGCCATTGCCCGCTTGGAGGTATCCATGACCCAACCCGCCCGCCAGACCGTGACCCTTGGCATTACCGATTTCGTCCGACGCCAGACGCCGGAAAGCAAGCACAGCCATTTTGACGGCACCTGGGACGAGCTGCTGGAAATCGTCCACGCCCAATGGCACCGGGCCGAGGTGTCCCCGCACAACACCGAGGTGCGCCTGGTGCCCGTCCCCCCGGAACTCAGCCACCGGTTTTATACCGCCCTGGTGGAAGTGACTCCCGATACGCCTTTGAGGGCGCGCTTCGAGCCCCGGGTGCCCGGGGAGGATCCCTTCATCCAGGTGGAGGCGGTGGGTTTTCCCAAGGCCCCGGCGCGCAAAGCGGAAATCATCCTGTACAGCCACGAGGTGCTGGCCCGGGACGGCGACGCCCCGCCCACCCGGGAGGCGGACTTTTACGTCGTTTCCGTCAACACCTACGCCACCGACGAGCCGGAGCCCATGAGCCCCATGACTATGGCCCGCAACTTCCTGGGGCTGAAAGGCGGCACCCGGCCCGAGACGCCTTATACCGCCGAGGAGTTTGCCCGCGCCATTGTCTATTGGAGCAGGCGGGTGCGCACCGTGCCACGCCGGCCCGATGGCGCTATTCCTTCCAGCCCTTGATTTTGCAGCGTTTCTCCTCGCAGGAGAGGGTCACTTCCCGGGGGCTGAAGAATCGCACGCATTGGACTGTTGGCTCGTTGGCCTTCACCCATTCCAGGTACTGGGCCTCCAGCGCCTTGCTGACCACCACCGGGCCCACGCAGCTGGTTTGAACCAGCGAGCAGTCGGTAACGGATTCGCATGATTGCCAGCGGGCCATCTTGTCCCCGTTTTCGCCGCCGGTGGGATGGTGCTTGTCGCAAGCGGCGGCAGTTGCCGACAGCATCAGGCCCAGGGCCAGTATCAGGGTGGCGGTTGTTTTCATGGCGCATCCTCTTTTTTCACTCAAAAACTCTTTGAAAAATATCACTTAAGAATTTCCGTCCGCGTGCGCCAGAAAAAATCTGGCGCGCCCAGGCCTTCGCCGGTCTGGGGATGTGCCGTTCTTGCAAAGCCCCTCGATTCCGGTTCATGCTCGGGAATCTTCCCCGATGGTGCTATAGTCTTATACTGGCAGTCAACGTCTTTCCCGAAGGATTTCCCTCATGAGCACCCCCGACTTGAGACACAAGAGCCGCCATGTGATGGACGGCATCAGCCGCGCCCCCCAGCGAGCCTTTTACCGGGCCATGGGCCTGAACGACGAGGATTTCGGCAAGCCCCTGGTGGGGGTGGCCACCACCTGGAACGAAGTGACCCCGTGCAACACCACCCTGCAAACCCAGGCGGGCTTCGTGAAGGAAGGCGTCACTCAGGCGGGCGGCCTGCCGCGCGAATTTACCGCCATTTCCGTCAGCGACGGCATTGCCATGGGCCATGAAGGCATGCGGGCATCGCTTGTCAGCCGGGATGTCATCGCCGATTCCGTGGAGCTGGTGATGCATGCCCACCAGTACGATGCCCTGGTCGGCATTGCCGGGTGCGACAAGTCCCTGCCCGGCATGATGATGGCGATGGCCCGGCTGGATGTCCCCTCCCTGTTTTTGTACGGCGGCACCATCATGCCCGGCCACCTGGACGGGCGAGACCTGACCATCGTGGATGTGTACGAGGCCGTGGGCGCCTACTCGGCAGGTCGCATGACCGAGGAGGAAGTCCGTGCCGTCGAGTGTGCGGCCTGCCCGGGCGCGGGCTCATGCGGCGGGCAGTTCACCGCCAACACCATGGCTTGCGTGGCGGAAGCCATCGGCCTGGCCTTGCCCGGCAGCAGCGGTTATCCCGCGCTGGATCCGGGCCGCGAGGAAGTGAACCGCCAATGCGGGCGGGCCATCATGACCCTGCTAGAAAAAGACCTGCGCCCCAGCCAGATTCTGACCCGCAAGGCTTTCGAAAACGCCATTCGCGTGGTGGCGGCCACAGGTGGCTCCACCAACGCCCTGCTGCACCTGCCCGCGCTGGCGCACGAGGTGGGTATCCCGCTGGACTTCTCCGATTTTGACCGCCTGTTCAATTCTACCCCGTTGATTGCCGACCTCAAGCCCGGCGGCAAGTACGTGATGAACGACCTGTTCAAGATTGGCGGCGTGCCGGTTATCCTGAAGGCCTTGCTGGATGCCGGCTTGCTGCATGGCGACTGCCTGACGGCCAACGGCAAAACCCTTGCCGAAAACCTGAAGGACGTGGTGGTTCCCGCCAATCAGGACGTGGTGTACCCCGTGGAAATGGCCCTGAGTCCTACCGGCGGTCTGAAGATTCTTTATGGCAACCTGGCCCCGGAAGGCGCCGTGGTGAAAGTGGCCGGCCTCAGCCGCCGCGTGCACAGCGGCCCGGCCAAGGTGTTTGATGGCGAGGAAGCCGCCTTCGAGGCCATCCAGAACCGGGAAATCCAGGCCGGCGATACGGTGATCATCCGTTACGAAGGGCCTCGCGGCGGCCCCGGTATGCGGGAGATGCTGGCCGTGACCGCCGCGCTCTACGGGCAAAACCTGGGGCAGGATGTGGCCCTGCTGACCGACGGACGCTTCAGCGGCGGAACCCGGGGCCTGTGCGTGGGCCATGTAGGCCCGGAAGCCTTTGTTGGTGGCCCGCTGGCCATTGTGCAGAACGGGGACATCATTCACGTGGATGCCGAAAAGGGCACCCTCAACGTGGAACTCTCCCCCGATGAGATCAACCGCCGTATGACCCACTGGCATCCGCCCGCGCTGCGCTACCAGCGGGGTGTGCTGTGGAAGTACGCCCAGCAGGTGGGTTCGGCTTGCCATGGGGCGGTGACCCATCCGGGCCGCAGCGGGCACTTTTCCCCGGCGGGAGCGAACCGTTAACCCCTAAGCCTGGTGGTTTCGGATGACGATGGTGCCGGCCCCGAAGTCGGCGATGCGTTTTTCCTGGTCGGTGCCCAGCACCATGAAGGCGCTGATGCCGTAGGAAAAGAGCATCATATCCACCACGTTGAGCAGGCTGCGGATAAGCGAGGTGACGGCGTTGATGCGCCCGCCCCGGTTGGTGACCACCCGGATGCCCAGCAGCTTTTTGCCGGGCGTCTGGCCGTCCATAAACGTGTGGAAGCCCCAGAAGTAGAGGAAATCGGCCAGCACGACCATGACAAACCCACCGATGATAGCAGCCTCCGGGTAGGCGTCCGCCACGCCCAGCAGCGCCCCGATGATGATCAGCAGGTACACCATGGTGAGCACCACCTGGTCTACGATGCGGGCCACGCAGCGCCGCGCCAGACCGGCCAGCGGCAGGGAAATCTCGACCAGCTCGGGCGTCCAGATGGTATGATGATCTTTCAGCTGAGGCAAACCCAAGGGAACACGTCCTATCCGTATGTCACTGAATGCGCTTCCAGATGAATATAGGCAGGTTTTTGAAAAACTGAAGGCTTACATTCACAGTTCTTCACAAGGCGGGCTGAAAAACCAGCCGGTCAACAATATCGAGGTGTTTGCCCACCAATACCTGGTGGCCCTGGGCATGCTCAGCCGCATGAAGGCCAACCCCGAGCTTCGCCCCCATTTGCCCGCCTGCCAGCAGCTGCTGGTGGAGGCCAACCTGCTGCTGTATCCCGAGGAGGACGTGACCCTGAAAAAAATCGCCCGCTACCTGTGGGTGATCCTGCCCGCGCAGATGTGGCGGAACCGCTGGTATTACATCGCATCCACCGGCCTGTCGCTGGTTTGCGCGGCGGTCGCCTTTGTCATCGTGGTGCGGAATTTTGAGATGGCCCAGGTGTTTGTGCCCACCGGCTTACGCTCCAGCCATGAGCTGGAGGCCTACCTGTTCTCTCCCGAAGCCCAGCAGCAAATGCTGACCGCCGGACGCGACCAGTCCATGGGTGAAAAGTCGTTGTTTGCGGTCATGTTGATGAACAACAACATTGGGGTGGCCGTCAAATGCTTCGCCCTGGGTATCCTGTTCGGCATTCCCACGCTCTACATCCTTATTACCAACGGCCTGATGCTGGGGGCGCTCCCGGCACTCTTTCTCAAGGGAGATATCGTGGGCCTGGGGGCCTGGCTGCTGCCGCATGGCGTGCCGGAGCTTGGCGCCATCTTCCTGGCCGGCGGGGCGGGCCTGAAAATTGGCATGACCGAACTGCAGCCCGGCGCCGAGCCCATGGGTAAACGGCTGAAGGACGTGCTCAAGAACGTCATCGGGACGGTGCTGGTGTGCGCCGTCCTGCTCATCTGGGCGGGCCTGGTGGAATCCTTCGTGCGGCAAAGCGACCTGGGCTACGAAACCCGCTACCTGATTGCCGGCTTTTCCGTCATCCCCTATATCCTGCTGTTTGTGCGCGGCTTCATTGCCGATCAGCAGCTCAAGGCGGAAGCCGCCGCCGCCCCCTGATCCGGGTTGAAGAATCCGCCGGTTCGACCGATAGCCATGGCATCCACTACTGGAACCGGAAGCCGCCATGTATCGCTGGGCCCACTTTTCGGGCAAGCCCGCCTCCCTTTTTGAGATTCTGACCTTTGGCTACAAGGCCGCATGGCGTTTGCTTGGCCCGCTA
Source organism: uncultured Vampirovibrionales bacterium (assembly GCA_964390635.1). Classification (GTDB taxonomy): domain Bacteria; phylum Cyanobacteriota; class Vampirovibrionia; order Vampirovibrionales; family Vampirovibrionaceae; genus CAYMIG01. Next base: position 303,682 of record CAYMIG010000001.1, read on the forward strand.
ACCCTGTTGACGTTGCCCTTTGCCCTGGCTTGCGGGTTTACCGAGGCTTATTACAGAACTTGGCAGGATTTCTGGAGCGGCATGGGGGTGTTGCTGATGACGGCTGTCTGTACGCTTTACGGCTTTTACGCCGTATCCCGGTACATGCGGGACACCCTGATGGCCGAACCCTCCCCCGGGCTGTTTTCCTATTGGCTGCCCCGGGTCAACGGCTTTGGGTTTGCCTGGATTGGCCTGTTGCACTCGTTTGTGATGGTGGTCATTGTGGTTGGCGATATGCTGATGATTACCCGCATTTCCAACCAGGAACTGCTTCGCCTGTTTCAGGCCACGGGGTACTGGAGCCAGTTCTGGGCCTCGGTGGTGGTGCTGGCGCTGTTCCTTCTGCCGGTGGCCACGCTGGGCTCTTATGCCAACGTGGCTTTCGGCTTGTACCTGGCCGAATACCTGGCCCGTCCCGGGTACAACATTGTGGCCGCCATGATGGCCTGGCTGCGGGTATTGCGCGATGCGTCCCCGGCCCGGCTGATGATGCTGGGGTTTATTGCCACCCTGCTGGGGGCTATCCTGGCCTTGCCCGCCTGGGAAATCGTGGCTATCAAGGAGGCCGTCTCCGATGTTAACCCCTCGCTGGCCGTGAATCCAGCCTTTTTTGCCCTGGATTTGCTGATCTCCGCCCTGGACAACTGGTTTTATATGGCCATCGGCTTTGCCGGTTTTATGGCGGCCATGTTTCGGTTGAACGCCGACTTGCAGTGCCGTCAGGATAATATCGTCAGCATTGCCGAAGTCCCGGACGATTCTGCGGCAACGGAAGCCAGCCTTCCGGGATAATCGGGGCCGACGGATTCGCTCAAGGTTTTTTCGCTTTTTCCGATACCCGATCCATCGGGCCCCGAATCCGATGGCCTGGTGACAGGAAGTCAGTTATTTTCCCAAGGAAGGCCCGTTGAGGCGGCTTTTCGGCGGGGATGCGCGGAGTGTCAAGTTGAGCCAGCAATGGAATGAAAACCCATCCGGGCTGTTTGCCCCGGCCTCGGTCATGGAGGTGGTAACGTTCGGCTACAAGGCTGCCCTGAAGTGCTTTTGGCCCCTGACGGTGATGACGGCGTTTTTTTCGTTGTCCTACGGGCCCGCGGCCACATGGTACGTGCGGTTCAGCCAGCAGCTGGCCGATGGGCCCTCCCTGGAAAAATTCGCTTATATTGCCTTCTTTTCCCTGTTCACGCTTGGCATCACCTTGTGGGGCTACTACGCGATGAACCGCTATGCGCGGGATCTCTTCCTTGCGGAACCGGGCAACCCGCTGGCCTGCCTGGTGCCGGGCAAAGACCTGCTGGGCGCGCTGGCCGTGGGGTTTTTCTATCTCCTGGCCCTGTTTGGCCTGTTCGTGGGCTTTGGTATCCTGTCGTTCGGCGTATTCCTGGTGGCCGGCGTGCTGTCGGTGTCCATGGCCGGTAGCGAGGCGGTGATTGGTATCATCGTGATCGTCTCGCTGCTGGCGTTGATGGTGCCCATGTTCCTTTGCGTCACCGGGCTGAATACCGTGTTCGGGCTGGTGCTGGCCGCTTACGTGCTGAATTCGGACGCCGGGGTGTTCCACGCCTTTGGCGAGACCTTCCGGGTGTTGGGCCGCAACTTCTGGCGCACGGTGGGCCTGTCTTTCATGTGCTGGCTGGTGAACGTGCTGCTCATGATTCCGGTCAGCGCGGCGGGCGGCGTGATGGGTTACATGTCCGGCAATTCGCCCTCGTTCCTCGATAGCCCGGCCTTTCTTGTGGGCTATACGCTTCTGGCCACCGTTGGAAACTGGCTGGGCATGGTGATTGGCATGGGCGGGTTCGTGAACGTGGTGTTCCGGTATTACTACGATCTCAAAATCCGGGCCGGGCGAACCGGCGATTTGCAAAGCCTGGATGCCGCCCGCACGGGTGGACAACCCATCCGCAGTATCAGCTAATGTTGCAGGAGTCCTGACATGTCATATCCCGGTCAAACCCAAATGGAACGTGCCTCGGTGCTGGAAATCGTCACGTTCGGCTACAAGGGTATGGTGAAGTCCATTTTGCCGCTCAGCCTGATTGCCCTGCCCTTCGTGTTGCTGGCCGGCATTGACGGCTACTTCTACTTTCGCATGAGCATGACCGGCGAGCCGGATGTGCTGGCCGCCCTGGGGCATTTTGCCACCCAGATGATCGGCATGTACTTTTTCTATTGCGTCAGCAGCTACATTCGGGACGTTTACTGGGATGAGGCCAAAAACCCCCTGGCTTACCTGCTGCCCCGCATGACCCTGTTTGGTGCCCTGGGCATCGGCTTTTTTTACATGCTGGCCTGCCTGGGCATCGGGGTGGGGGTTGGCATCTCGGCGGTCATTCTGGCATTGCTGGGGCCGCTGGGCATTGTTTTTATGGTAGGTGGCATCCTGTGCCTCATTCCGGCGGTCATTTATATTGCCACGTATTTTTCTCTGGCCTTTGTGGTCTACCTGGGCACCCCTGAAGACGGTCTGCTTTCGGCCCTGGGCAGCAGCTTTCGCATGATTAGCGGAAATTTCTGGCGCAGCATGGGCCTGGCCACCCTGGTGTGGATTATCAACCTGGTCATCAATGTGCCGGTGCTGGGAGTATTTTTCGCCATCGGGGTGATGAGCAGCATGAACGCCTCCGTGGCCGACTCCCCCATGTTCCAGTTGGGCTTTGCCGGGCTGATGGCCGTTGCCAGCTGGTCGCAGGTGGTACTGGGACAGGGCGGGATTGTTTTTGTTCTGAATCGTTATTATCATGATCTCAAGGCGCGTCTGGAAGGCGGGCAAGCCGTCGATCTCGCCGCTTACCGGGAGCGGCCCGCCAACCGGTCACAGTCGTATTAATTTCGGATTGAGCCGCGGAATTGAGCATTGAATAACGACGACATCCGGCGAGAGGCCTCCCGGATTCTGAGCGACAAGGACTTCCAGCAGTTCAAGCCCAAGGGCGAGGACCCCTTGCAGGGCTTTTGGGACTGGCTGAAAGACTTGCTGAATTTCAACCCCATCCCTTCCGGGGCGGGGGATCCGATGGCCTGGAAAGTGTTCGGCATGATGATCAAGCTGGCGCTAATCATTCTGCTGGCCGCCGCCGTGGCCTACCTGGGCTATTGGCTGTTTTCCCGTTTCGCCGGCCAAGCCCCGCCCGATGCGCTTTATTCCGCCATTACCGACGCCGATCGCCGCGAGGCCCGGGACAACTACAACCGCCTGGCGGAAACCGCCATGAAAAACGGGGAATACCGTCTGGCCATGCACTACCTGCTGCTGGCGGCGGTCAGCATGGTCATTCGCGACGCGTCGTTCCACGCCACCGATTTCATGACCAACCGGGAATTGGCCGAGGCGTCCGATTTTTCCCGCTTCCGCAACGCCGCCGATCTGAACCGCCTGCTGCGCGACATGGTGCATTTTGATGAGCCCAGCTGGTTTGGCACGGTGCAGGTGGCCGAGGCGGACTTCCGGCAGTTCAGCCAGGTTTACGGCCAGTTCCAGTCCGGCTTGCAGGAGGGCCGCCATGCCTAGGCGCGTGCTGTGGTTCCTGGTGTCGATCGCCCTGGTGACCGGGCTGACCATCCTGGTGCCCATTATGAGCCGCCTTTCCGATGAAAGCACCAGCCTGAACACCAGCGTCAGCGTTTCGCCGTTCGGGTTCAAGGCCCTGTACCTGCTGCTGGAGCAGGTGCAGAATCGTCCGGTGGCCTTTTGGCAGCATTCCATGATGGGGTTGTCCCCGGAAAAGCCCCGCACGGTCTGGTTTATGGAGCCGGGCCCCGGGCTCTTCCACGACGGCGATGTGTATGGCAACCATATGCGCAAGCTGGCCGAAGGGGGGCACCACCTGGTTTTCGTGCTGGATTCCCGGGGCATGGAAGGCGAGCAACCCGTTTCCGGTGTGCTGAAGTACGTGAACGGGTGGTTTGGCCTGAATGTGTCCGTGCGGTCCATTACCAGCGGCAATGTCTCCGATCTCAGCGTCATCAGCCATTTTCCCACCCGGCAAATCGAGCACCTCTCTTACCGGCCCGTCCCCAAGGAGGAGCTGGCCGACAAGTTCAGGGCCTATGGCAGCGAGGCCCTGGATGAGCCGGAGCTGGTGGGCTTTGAGCCCGAAGGCATCGAAAACGCCCAGGTTCTGCTTGAAACCGCCAACGGCGATCCGCTGATTGTACGTTTTCCGGTGGGTAAGGGCTCTGTGACCATTTTTCCCAACGCCTATTTCCTGGGCAACATGCAACTGGACAAAGGCGAAAACGCGGCCCTGGCCGTGGCCTTGCAAGAGATGAACGACGCTCCCCAGGCGTTGTTCGAGGTGTATTCGCTGGGCTTTAACGAGAACCGGGATATTATCACCTACCTGGCCACCAGCCGGGGCGTGGTGCTGCTGATCACCCTGGTGCTGATGCTGGTGGCCTTCTGCTTGTGGGTCTTGCTGATGCCGCCCCGCATGAAATACTACCTGGACACCTCGGGCGAGCGCTATTTTACCCAGGAGGTCTTTATTTCGGCCTTGGCCGGCCATTACCTGCGCACCGGCGACTGGACCACGCTGTACAACAAGCTGAAAGAGCAGTTCAAGCGCGAGCTCGACCAGCTTTACCCCGGCCTGCCGCTGGAGGAGCAGCTGCGCCGGCTGGCCGACAGCCCCTTCTACGACGTTTCCTTCGAGTCGCTGAGCGCGGCGTTTGCTATCATGGACGTGGCGTCGGAACAGGATTTCATTCACAAAAGTCAGAATCTGCTTTCCCTCCAGAGAAAGGTCGGACGTTATGAGCAATACCAACCCGGTGCTGTCCCCCGCGCTGCCGCAGCTGCAGTCGCTGGTCCAGCCGATATCCCGGTGGATATTCGGCCTGGAAGAGCCCATTGAGCATACCCTCATCACGCTGCTGTGCGGCGGGCACATCCTGTACGAGGGGCCTCCGGGGACGGCGAAAACCTTGCTGGTCAAGCTCATCGCCCAAAGCATGAGCTGCCCCTTCAAGCGGGTGCAGTTTACGCCGGATATGATGCCCGCCGACATCATTGGCACCAACGTGTTCAACCAGGAGAAAAACGCGTTCCAGTTCCAGCCCGGGCCAGTGTTCACCACCTTCCTGCTGGCGGACGAAATCAACCGCGCCCCGGCCAAAACCCAATCCGCCCTGCTGGAGAGCATGCAGGAGCGCCAGGTAACGGTGGACGGCGTGAACTATCCGCTGTCGCCGGCCTTTACGGTGTTCGCCACCCAGAACCCCCTGGAGCAGGAGGGCACCTACCCGCTGCCGGAGGCGCAGCTTGACCGCTTCCTGTTCAAAATCCTGTTTCCCTACCCCGATCGCCGGGCGGAGATTGACATTCTGCGTACCCACCACGGGCAGGACGCCCAGATGAAATCCGTGCAGGTCGCCCCGGTGATGGGCGAAGCCGATATCCTGGCCCTGCGCGATGAGGTGACCCGCATCGAGGTGCAGGACAGCATCCTGGAATACGTGGCCGAGCTGGCCGAGAACACCCGCTCGCATCCCAGCGTGGCCATCGGGGCCAGCCCCCGGGCCGCCATCCTGTGGGTGCGGGCCGCCAAGGCCAAGGCATTCCTGGCCGGGCGCAACTATGTCATCCCGGATGACGTGAAGGCAGTGGGCAAGCCGCTGCTTCGTCACCGGCTCATTCTCTTTCCGCAGGCCGAGCTGGAAGGGCGCACCACCGAAACGCTCATTGACGAGCTGTACCTGAAAGTCAAGCCGCCGCGCTGATGAATTTGCCCGCCCCCACCGATAGCAGCGTGAGCTACACGCCCACCCGGCGCTTGTTTGTGCTGCTTTCGCTGCTGGCCACGGCGGCGGTCGGCTGTTTTGTGTGGGACTGGATAGTGCTGGCCTGGCTGGTCAGCATGGGCCTGGTGCTGGCCGGCCTGGGTTTCGAGTGGTTTTGCCTGCGGCAATGCCGCTTGCGGCAGGAGCAGGCCCAGCCCGTCTCGCAGCCCACGGTGCAGCGACCCTTTCGCTTTGTGCAGGTGCTTTCCGGCACGATGCCGGGGGTGGTTAAATTTCATATGCAGGCCGTGGAGAGCGATACGTACCTGCTGAAAGACAGGCATCCCCAGGTGGAAACGGAAGAATCCCGGATTACGGCCACCTGGGAGGCCACCCCCAAGGAGCGCGGCAATCATGAGTGGCCGGGTACGCTGGTGTATTATCGTACCCCGCTGGGGTTGCTCTCCCGCTGGCAAAGCCTGCCGCCGGTGCCGCTAAAAGTCTATCCCCGCCTGAACACCGACCTGCACACCCTGCTGGATCCCAAGATTATGCTGGAGCAGCTGGGGGTGAAAACCAACAAGTTCCGCCGCGCCGACCAGGTGTTCGAATCGCTGCGGCCTTACGTGTTGGGCGACAATTACCGCCACATCGACTGGAAGGCCACCGCCCGGGCGGGCAGCCTGGTCTCGCGGCAGTTCGACATGGAGCACCACCACAACATCCTGGTGTGCCTGGACAGCAGTCGCCTGATGGGCACCGTCACCGAGGGCATCACCAAGCTGGACTGGACCATCGAGGCCACGCTGCACCTGGCCTACCTGGCCGAGCACCTGCACGATCGCATCGGGCTGGCCATTTTTTCCAACGGCATCGACCGCTGGATCCGCCCCCGCACGCATGCGGTGGAAACCATCCTGAACGCCTCCTACGACGTGAAAAGCCGCATTGTGGAAGCGGACATGGCGCAGGTTTGCGCCTCCGTGCTGGCCACCCAGAAAAAACGCTCGCTGGTGATTTTTCTCAGCGACTTCATCGACGCCTCCAGCATGCAGCCGTTTCTTCCCTCGTTCGGGCATTTGAACCGCAAGCATTGCAGCCTGTTCATCGGCATCGAGGATCCGGCCTACAAGCGCTACCTGGGCGCGAATGCACAGGACGGCACGGCGGAAGACATCGCCCGTCGCCTGGTGGCACAGGATTCCATGAACCGCCGCCAGGTGGTGCTCAGCCAGCTTCGCCAGATGGGCCTGCGGGCCATCACCGTGACCCCGCAGAATCTGGTGCAGCGGGCCATGGCCGCCTACCTGGAAATTAAAAAGAGCGGCGCCATCTAGACGCTGCGGGTAAACTGGCCGTTGCCGCGCAACAGGCCCACGCCTTCGCCAATGTGGTTTTCATCCACCACCTTGAGCATGTCGAGGGCTTCCGGCGACATCAGCCCGTTGGCCACCAGGTTGTCTTGCAGGAACCGCTTGAAGTTACGGTAAATGTTGTTTTTGTCGAACAGCACAATCTGCTTTTGCGCGGGCTGATCGGTTTTGTGGGTGGACAGTTCGGTCAGCTTCTTGGTGATTTCCATCAGGGTGCCGATGCCGCCCGGCACGGCGGCGGTCAGGGCGGAACGCTCGTCGAAGCCCTTCAGCCGATCGTTGAAGTTGCTGAACTTGTAAAATTCGCGGTGCACGTCCGGGCTGCCGGTTTCGCCGATGAAATCCATGGCCATGCCGATGGTGTGGCCTCCCCGGCTTAAGGCGCCCTGCGCGGCGGCACGCATCGATCCGTCTCCGCCGCCGGTTACCACGCCCAGGCGGGCTTCGCCCAGGGCGGCGCCCACCTGCTGGGCATGCTCAAAAAATCCGTCCCCCGGCTGGGTGGCGTGCGAGGCGTACACCGCTACGTTGTTGTAGCGATCTGGAAAGCGGCGCTGATACCAGGCATTGGCCGGGCTTTGCGCATAAAACGCCGTGGCCGAATTCTGCAGCGCGCTGCGAGCTACCACCATGCTATCCCCCTGTAGCGATACCCAAAAGGGTTTTTATCTCCCACATGCACAAAAACATGCGTTTCAATTTTGAACCCGTTGCCGCTATGAATTGTTACACGCTGCAATCAGGCTTTTAAGGCTAAAAACAAACAAGCCGGGCATGGCATCAAACGCGCCGTTTCGGGTTTTATGCCTATGGGAATACAGGGACCTGGGGATTGGCATGTTCAAGCGAAACGCGCTTTTTGGTCTTGGATTGTGTGCGCTGGCACTGTGGCTAGCCTTTACCGCGGGCGGTTCAGCCCTGGGGCGTCAAGCAGCGGAGGACGACGGCGTGCTGCGCGTGGGCCTGCTGGAAGACAGCCCGCCCTACGATTTTTACAACGAGCGCAACCACCTGGTGGGCCTAAATATCGACCTGATTAACGAGGCGGGCCGGCGCATGCACCGCCGCGTGGAAATCCGGGTGATTCCCTACAACCGGGTGGTGATGGGCCTGCTGTACAAGCATTATGACGTGATTGCCGCGCCGCAGTCGATCAATCCCTATCGCGGCAGCGTGGTGCGTTTTCTGGATCCCTACCTGCAATCGGGCGATGTCATTGTGTACCACCAGGGCATGGCGCCGGTGGAGTCGCTGGAGGACGTTAAATCGCGCGGGCTGAAGATTGCCGCCTTCAACGGCACGTCTTACCCCAAGTTCCTGGACGGCCAGGGGCTCTCCGGTCAAATGGTCGTCTATCCCACCCAGCGGGAAATGTTTATGGCCTTCCTGAACGGCAAGGTGGACGTGATGCTGATGGACGAGCACATTGCGCGCTACTACCGCGATCACGAGCATTTTCCGTTCCGGCTGTCGCGGGCCACGGTGCGTTCCGAGAAGGCTATGGCCTTTTCGGTGCGGAAAGAGTCCCGTCAGCTGGGCGATGCGCTTGAGGCCGCCATGCGCGATATGGCCCGGGACGGCACCCTGGCCGACATAGAAACCCGCTGGCTGGGCAAGCACATTGCCGATGAGCAGTCGCGACGCACCGTGATGGCGCTGGCGCCCAGCCCGGGGGCGCCCTGATGCTTCGTTTGGAGAAAATCAGCCGACGCTACCCCGGGGCCAACCGGGCGGTGCTGGATAATTTGTCGGTTGATTTTCGGGCCGGGCGCATCACCGTGGTTATGGGGGCTTCCGGCGCGGGAAAATCCACGCTGATTAACTGCATCCTGCAGGCCGACCGCCCGGATGCGGGCTGCATCCTGTGCGACGGCAAACCCATGGAACCGGAGCGGGTCGACCCAACCCTGATTAGCGGCATGATGCAGGCGCCGGCCCTTTTTCAACATATGACCGTGCTGGAAAACCTGACCCTGGCGCCCCGCGTGGTGCTGAAGCAGAATGCAGCCGAGGCCAACCGCGATGCCCTGGCCGTGTTGAACCGGTTGGGTATTCTGGAGAAGGCCTACGCTTATCCGGCGGCGCTTTCGGGCGGGGAGGCCCAGCGCGTGGCGCTGGCGCGGGCCATGATGATGAAACCCCGCGTGCTGGTTCTGGATGAACCCACCAGCGCCTTGAACGAGGACTGGGTGCTGCAATTGGCCGATATTCTGAAGTCCCTGAAGTCGCAGGGCACCACCATCATCCTCAGCACCCACCATGTGGCCTTTGCCCGCGCCGTGGCCGACGATTTGTTCCTTCTGGCCGATGGCCACGTGACCCCGGTGGCCGATCTGCCATCGGAGCTGGAGGCGGGCCGTGCGGGTGGGGCTTCGGGCCCCGGGGGTTCCTGCGCGGGGTCTTTTGTCAGCCAATCACCATAAAAGGCCAGCCTTATGCTTGCTTCTCCGCTCATTCAAAACCGGGACGCCATCTTGCCCCTGCTGCTGGAGGGGCTGGGTACCACGGTGTCCTTAATGCTGCTGGGCGGGACAATCAGCATGGCGCTGGGGCTGGCGGTGGCGCTGTGCCGAACGGGCTGGCTGGGCGGCAAATACGGCAAAATGCTAAGCGTGGCCTGGATCGATCTTTTCCGCAACACGCCGCTGCTTTGCCAGGTGCTGGTGTTTTACTATGGCTGCCACCTGGGTGGCTTCATTTCGGGATTGCTGGGACTGTGCACTTATACATCCGCCTTTATGGCGGAGGTCTTTCGCTCCGGCTTTAACACCGTCCCGCCCCAGGAATTGGCCGAGGCCCGCCTGATGGGGCTTTCGCGGCTGCAAATCGCAAGATGTGTGCTGCTGCCCCGCTCCCTGGAATCCAGTGCCGCCTCGCTGGGCAACCAGTGGATGAACCTGACCAAGAATACCGCCATTGCCTACTTTGTGGCCGTGACCGACCTGACCTCCGTGTTTGAGTTCCTGACCAGCCAGACGTATCACTTTGCCGAGTTCTTCGTGATTGTCCTGCTTTGCTACGGGGGGCTTTGCATGGGGATCAACGCCCTGTTCCTGGGGCTGGAGCAACGCCTGCGCAACCGCTACCATCGCCCTTCGCCCCGCATGCCCGAAGGAGGGTTGCAGCCATGCACCTGAGCGCCCTGACCCCGGAAGACTGGATGCTGCTGGGCCGGGCCGTGGGTACAACCGTGCAGATTTCATGCTGGACGATGCTCATTTCCTTTCCCCTGGGCATAGCCCTGGGCGTGGCTCGCTACCTGAACTGGCCGGGCTTGTCGTCCGGCGTGGCGGCAGTGGTTGATCTGCTGCGCGCCATTCCGCTGGTGTTTTACGTGGTGGCCATCTTCCTGGTGGTGCCGGCCCCGCCCATGGTGCAGGCAGTTCTGGCCCTTTCCACCCATACGGCGGCCACGGTGTGCGAGATGATCCGGGGAGGGCTGCAAAGCATCGATCCCCACCAGATGCGCATAGCCAAGGTGCTGGGGTTGTCCCTTTTTCAGCGCATGGCCATGGTGGCCCTGCCACAAGCCTCCCGCCGGATGCTGCCCGCCCTGGTCAGCCAGGCCAGCGTGATTGTCAAAGACACCACCCTGGTTTCCATCGGGGTCATTGAACTGACCAAGGCCGTGCAAATCCTGAACATGCGGCACCTGGACCTGTCGGTAGAGTTTATGGTTGCGGTGGCGTTTTTCTATTTCGGGGTGTGCCAAGCATTGACCTTGGCAGGTGGCTGGCTGGAGCAACGCTGGCAAAGCCCCATGCAGGCTGCCCCGCTAACCATGGGGCGGTAATTTCGGCAACATATCAGGTCATGCAGCACCGGGAGTAGCGAGTGTCCCATCCCCCTACCGTGGGGCAGCACCCTCTGTCGCCCGAGGGCCTCACCTGAGGGAGCCCGAGGGATTGTAATTATTCGTTTACAATGCCTGAGGCCCAGTTTGCGGAGGGACTTCTGGTGGCAGCCCAGCCCGAGCCCTTTTCGCCGCGCCGGATTGTCAAAACACTGGGAATGAAACTCACCCAAAAGGGTTACTTTCTTTGTATGATGGCACTCGACCCCGGTTTTATGGTATTTTCATAGTACATATTGTGGAAGTACCGGCAGGTGGGATAAGGACTGCATGAAGAAACGCTTTTACGATGGCGAACCGAGCACTTCTCAGACGGTTGATCTGATGTTGAAGTTTCCCGACGAGCTACAGACCGTGCTGGCCAACAGCATGTCCCAGATTGCCGAAGGGGACTACAAGGCGGATGAAATCCTGAGCGACCTCAAGTCGCTGGGTACCGAGAAGGTGCTGGCCCTTTACAAGTCCAAGCAGAAAAAACGCCCCTACGATCAAAACCCGTCGTTTCACAAGGCCATGAATTATATGATGGTGATGACCCCGCAAAACCGCCAGGCCATCTCCGGCAAGGTCCTTAACCTGATGGGCCATGTGCAGGAATACCTGCAGGTTTGCAAGGAGCAGGGGGTGCAGCCCACCATCAGCACCATTGAGAACCTGGCCGAGGTTTTCGTCAAGCAAGGCCCGGAGCAGGCCAAAAACCTGCTGAACGAAATCAAGGAAGGCAAAACGGAAACCGCCCCGGCGCCCGCCGACAACCGGAGCCTCATGGAAAATGTCCAGGAGGAAGGCCAGGGCATGCGAATCAAGGGCGAGCTGAAGTAGCCCCGGTTCTTTATTCCAGCCGAATGGTATCCCGCAGGATGTTGCATGCGTCGTAAAAAACGGGATCGCCGTCGCATGGCAGCACCGCTTCCACGTCCAGGGCGGCCAGCCGCTGCAAGCCCAGCCGGGCCTTCTCCGCATCCGCGTATTTCTCGGCGGGAAGCATCGATAAGTACCGCATCGGCTTGCCAATCAGGGCATCCCCCAGAATAAGCAGCCGCCGTTCGGGATGGTACAGGGCGCTTTCGCCCGGCGACTTCTGACTTTGAAGCCCAATCACCTGCCAGCCACCATCCAGGGTTTCCCCGTCCCGGAAGATTCGGTCCGGTGCCACGTCCAGCAGGCGGGCGTCCTCCTCGGGGGCCAGCACCGGGATTTGGAAATGTGCTTTAAACAGCTGGGCCGCCCGTTCGTGGTCCCGGTTGGTCAGCCAGATGGCTGTTGGCTGGGGCAGGGGCTCAAAGGCGGCCAGCACGGCCCGGGGATCCATCTCGTCGCAAACCGGGTCGATGATGACACCCCGGTTGTCCTCGGTCTTCACCAGGTAGCCGTTGAAATGGAGCACCCGCTCCTCGTTGAAGATGGACCACATCCAAATGCCCTCGGCCAGGGGGTGGGGCAGGGAACGTTCGTGCACGGTTTCGTGGAAGGGTTCGTAGTGCGTGCTCATGCGGATGCCTCCCTTGCTGCCAGTGATCTGTGCCTATTGAACGCGGTTCCCCGGCCTCTGTCAATTCGGCAACCAGCCATGTTGCCACCGCGACGGAAAAACAGGTGGATGAAAGCATCCCCATCCGGCATAATACTGGTATCGTCCATCGCGGTTTTCGGATGGCTGGCCCGGCGGGGATCCCTTACGGCACCCTGGCGCCAGCCCCGGTTGGAGCTGATTATGCGTGCCGAGATTGCCTCATCTCCTGCTAGCCTGACGGTCGGCCCCCAGGCCGAACCCATCCAGCTATGGCCGCAACGGGCCGTCTATTGGCCTGCCGCCCAGACCCTGCTGCTTTCTGACCTGCACTGGGGCCGGGAGATTGGTCCAGGCAGTCCTGCCGGCGTGCCGGAAGCCGATCTGTGTCGGCTAAACGCGCTGCTGGCCGCTACCGGGGCGGATCGGGTAGTTTTTCTGGGAGATCTCGTGCATGGGCGCCATGGGCTGACCCCGCAACTGGCGGAACGAATCCGCCAATGGCGCGTCGAGGCGGCAGACGGGCTGGAGCTGATTTTGGTGCCTGGAAACCACGATCGTCCCTGGAAGAAATTTCCGGCAAGCTGGCAAATCGAGGTGCGCAGCGACGTGATGACCGAAGGCCCCTTTGCCTTCGCCCACCGTCCCGCGCCGGTTCCCGGGCATTTCACCTGGGCGGGGCATATCCACCCCGTCACCACGCATCCCGGCGGGGACGACACTTTGCGCCTGCCCTGCTTTCACCTGACCGGGACGCTCGGCATCCTGCCCGCCTTCGGCCAGGTGTCCCGCGGGCAGCCCGTTCAGCCGCAGCCGGGCGATCGGGTTTTTGCCGTTTCAAATTCCGAACTGCTTGAATTGTAAGGGCGCCTAGCCCCGGCTGAACTGTTCGAAGCCGTAGGCGGCGTAAAAAGCGCGGAAGGACTCGATGTCGTAGCAGGGAAACTGTGTTTGGTGGGCTCGAATGGCGTTCAGCTTCTCCTCCATCACGCTTCGGATGTCCACCCGAACCTGTGGCGGCTTCGCCATGGCCTGCATGCGGCTCCAGGAATCTTCCGGGCAGTCTTTGAACGCCTGGTTGAAGTGCTGCAGCGTTCGCGGTGACAGCCCCATGTGGTACACGTCGTTTTGTAAGCGGGATTGGGCGGCTACCTGGTCGGCAATGGCCCCGGCGCTGACGTGATCCGGGTGGCTGGTAATGCCGTCGGGCCCAAAGGTGAGTACCATGCGCGGGTTCACTTGCTTGAACACCCGCTGGACCACGGCGCGGATTTCCGCCGCCCGGCCCGTGACCCCTCCGTCCGGGAAGCCCAGGAAGATGGGTTTCCGTTTGATGCCCAGGGCTTTCAAGGCGTTATAAGCCTCATTGCGCCGGGTGCCGGCCAGCGTCTGGCCGCAAAGCTTCCGCCCGGAGACATCGCGGCCCCCTTCGCCGTCGGTCAGGTATAAAAACTGAACACTGTACCCGCGTCGTTGCAGCAGGGCCGCCGAACCGGAGAGAAAGGTCTCGTCATCCGGGTGGGCCAACACAATGAGCACATCCGCCGGCTTGAACCGTCCGTTGTGGTCACAACACGCTTCCATTCCCGCCGCGGACAACGCCGGAGACTGCGGCTTCGCGCGGAAGCCGGGGAAAAAGGAAACGGGGGAACTCACGCTGGACTCCTAAACACGATAAACGTCTAAATGAAACAGGGTATAAAAGTTACTGAAACGAAATTGTTGCCAGCCCGTAAAAAAACGTGCCATATCCATATGCTAGCGGTATAGTAGTAAACAGCCCAGGTTTCCGCAAGCCAGATTGTGGTGTTTTATTCAAAGGGGTTACCATGCACGTCGGGTTTGGCCATCCGTTGTTCTTGCCGTTGAAACCCTCTGCTTCCGGGCAGGCGGGCCCGGTCGCCTTTCGGCAGGGTGGAGACAGCGTCCGTTTTGAGGGGCTGGCCGTTGGGAAAAGCCGCAAAACCAGATTGGCCATCGAAACCGCCGAACGCATCGAGGATATTTTGGCCCAGGGGCGTCCGTTGGACGCGCGCGACCGCAAGTGGGTCGAAGCGCTGGATCGGATGCTGGGCCGCCGGGCGCCCGTGTTCCTGACCCACCCGGAGCAGCCCGGCAAACGGGTGCGCCTGGAGTCTTGCCTGACCGTGGATGCCATCAACCGCAACCGGGAAGCCAACCTGCGGCAGTTGCGGGACACCCTGCGGGCCATGGTGGCGGCCACCCGCTACCAGCCCATCCAGAAAACCATGCAGTCCCCCACGGGACAGGCTTACACGCTGACCATCCACAACCCGGAGCTGGCCGGGCGGTTAAAGCCAGCCTACACCAGCGAGGCGTTCGGGTCGCTACTGGCGCTCTGCCGTCAAAACGGGGTATTCGACCTGGCCATTAACAAGGCCACCGGCCTGGTGGAAACGGCCGGCATCGACGAGTCTGAGGACGTGATTATGAGCCAGGGCTGGGTGACCGATACCATCCGCAACGGCGTGCTGCAGCAAGATCTCGATCCGCGTGCCTGGAAGCGGGCGCTGCGGACGCTGGCGGTTTTTTATCGCAACGAGCAGCCGGCGTTCTACCAGATTTTCCGCAACCCGGCCCGCTACAACGACCCGGATACCGGGGTGCACCACATGTTCGATCCGGCGACCCGCAAACGCTACCCCTGGCTGTCCTCCAAGCGGCTCGAATCGCATGCGCTGGCGCTGAAAGCCTTTTGCGACACGGCCCTGGCGGATGACGGGGCCTGCGCGTTGGCCACCATGAAAGCCATCGCCAACCTGTCCCACTACTTCGCGGTCATCGGCTATCCCACCGCCCCCACCATCGGCGCCTGGGAGGAGCTGCCCTTTGATGGCCTGACCTCCGATGTGGAGCTCATCCGCGCCGCGCTGGAAAGCCTGCGCGCCCTACTTTACGATCCCGCCTATGCCGATCGCCCCGGCATTGCCCAACTGCGCGATCGCTTCCGGCACAAAACCTATGCCAAGCTGCTGCCCACGCCCGAGGAGCTGGACGCCCTGATTGCCCAGGGGCAGCAAAAGGTTGAAGAGCGCGTGAAAGGGGATCGCCCCGCCGAACATCCCGACCGCCCCGCCGATGCCGGGCTGGCCTTCGTGACCACCTCCACCATCCGCCTGGGGGCTTCGGTGGCCGAGGATGTGGCCGCTCACCTCGGTATCCTCCGTTTCCTGAACCACACCGTGGTGCGCGATAACGGGGTCATTCGCTACCAGCCGTTTGAAACCACCGTCAGTGACGGGCATTCCCGGCGTCGGATCAGGACCTTTGACGGCTACCTGACGCCCAACTGGGGGCTGGCTGCCGACGGGCAGGGCCGGCTTTCCCTGCACAAGCAGGCGTTTGAACGGAAATTCAAGCTGCCCATCGCCCAGTTGTCTCCTAGCACCCCGGAAGGCTTTACCGCCCGGGCCAGCTATGCGGGCCAGCCGGGCACCGAGGCGGAGTGGTTCATGATCGCCGAAATGGCCAAGGGCTATGCGTTACAGCTGGGCAAGCTGCTGGATGTGCTGGAGCGGGAAAATCGCCCGCCCGACGGCACCGAGCGGCAGCTGATGCAAGAGGCCCTGCAAGGCGCCACCGAAGCCATAAACCGTTCGCTAGCCCGTATTACTGCTGGCATGCCCGACCCGATACACCAGTTGAAGTCCAACGGACGCTCCTGTCCTCGCTGGGCGGTGCCGGAAGCCTACCAGCATGTTTCCACCCTGGACGGCAAAACCCGCATGATGCCCGGCGTCAACACCCCCCTGGCATGGGCGGCTTCCTCGCTTTACGGCGCCGCGCAAACCTACCTGGCCACCCTGCGCCGGCTGGAAGCCCTGCCCCCGGAATGGCGACCCATTGGGCCGGAGCCGTCGTTTTCCTAGCTTGCCTGGCTAGCCCGCCCTAGACAACTGGCGAATTGCCAGCTCAACCGATATGGGGGCACAATGAACCGGTCGGCGCGCCACGGCAAGTGTGGCCCCGCTAATGATGCCTTCCCCCGGATTGAGAGGAGACCGAACCGATGGAGAACCAGACACCGGAATTCCAGCCAGAGGGGCAACCGGAAGCCCGGCCCTACGCCCCCAGCGCCGAAAGCACGGAAAACGGCGGCGCCGCCGGCTTGACCGCCGTGAAAGACCGCATTGCCCGCCAGGCCGGCACGCTGGGCGCGCAGTTGTCCCGCACCATTGACGATAACCGCACCCGGGCCTCCCATGGCTTGCGGCAGACCTCCCAGCGGCTCGACCGCATTGCGGGCTACCTGGAAGACCACGATTCGCGGGACATGGGCGATGCCCTGGTGCGCAACGCCGCAAACACCATCCGGCGCTATCCCGGGCGCAGCCTGCTGGCGGGCCTTTTGCTGGGGCTGGCGCTGGGACGCATGTTCCGTTGAGCCCCCCGGAGCCGATGCCCATGGAAGTGTCCATGCAAGCGGAACCGGGCGAAATCCGGGCGGGCTTTCCTGACCTGGTCCGGGAACTGCTGGCCAAAATCACCGAGCTGTTTACGGTGCAGCTGGAACTGCTGAAGGCCGAGGCACGGGCCGGCGGCATGAAAATGGCCCGGGCGGCCACCCTGGCACTGATGGCGGCCCTCATTGGGATGGTGTTCCTGCAATTGCTGGGCCTGGCGTTTATCATCGTCCTGACCCCATGGTTCGGGCTGATGGCGGCGGTGCTGGTGACGCCATTACTTTACCTGCTGGCCGTCGGTGTCTGCCTGGGCCTGATGATTCTGGAAATCCGCCGCAGCGCGGACGACATCGAAATATAGCCATTCCGCCAACCCGCTTGCCGCATGGCTGAACGTATTGCCTGAAAGGAGCCGACCATCCATGACCCGCATCCCGGAATTGCGCTCGGAAATTCGCCAGAAAAATGAGGAGATTGCCAACCTGGCCCATCGTATCGAAGACCGCATTGGTGTTGTGACTAACTGGCGGGGCATGGTGTACCGCCATCCCTTAATCAGTGTGGCCGTGGGCGTGGGCGTGGGCCTGCTGGCTGCCGGGATGATGCGCCCGGTGCTTCGGGTTGCCGCCCGCCAGGGGTTGCTTGTTGCCCGATCCGCCCTGCTTAGCGCCGCCGTAGGATCCGTGACCGCCCGGGTGACCCATGCGGCCATGGAGGAACACGGGAGCGCGACGAATCCCCCGTGATGCGGCCCTTGCAACCTGCCCAAAAGAAAAAGACCGAAACTGGGTTCCGGCCCGTAAAGCGCAATAATCGGAAATTTTGCCCGTTTGCCTATGTAGAGGGTTTGTAGTGAGAGTTAAGCCTGTAAATTCTGCCATTGCTGGACCAGGTTGCCCTTGATGCCGTTGATGGCGCTGATGCGGTTTTGCAACTGCATCGCTTCCAGCGACTGGGGTTCCAGGTTGCCGCTGAGCGCGGACAGCGAACCGCTGACGTTGTTTAGCGAACGGATGGCCTGGAGCACGAACAGCTCCTGCAGCCCCTGGTTGGAGCGTCCCAGTTGCGCCCACCGGGCCGCGATGCGGGCCTGGGCCTGCTGGGCCTCGGGCGATTCGGGTTCCACGTTGTTCAGGATGGCCATCATCTGATCCAGGAAGGGATCGCTACCGGGTGGCAGAACCTGGTTCATGCGCGCCTGGATAGTTCCGTTGTTGTTGAAGTCCGGGCGGATTACAGCCGGGGCCGGAGGCTTCAGGCTCATCATTTTTTGAATCAGGGCCTGAAGCAAGGTCAGCATCAATTGCAGCATGGTCGCTGCCATTTGCTGCTGGGTTTGCTCCTGGTGCTGGTCGGCCTGCTCAGCCTGATCCTCGGCGGTCGGGATCAACCCGTCCTGGTACTGGCTGGAGTAGACGCTGCCCGTGTAACTTATTGCCCCATTATAAGAATTGGCATAATATGCCGCATTCAACCCAACGCCTGTCACAACTCTCTCCTTGATGAAAAAGCTTCTGCTCTCAAAAAATACATGCTGTGTTTGCATAAAAACAAACATTAATCAGGAGATGCCAGCTTATTAAGCATTTGTTACAAAGCTGCGCTCTGCCCTGGTATCAGGGCCCGGCGGGGGTCGCCAGGCGGGCGGAGGTTCTGGATTGATGGGGGCAATCCTGTTAGACTAGCAGCCAGCGCAGAGGCAGCGAGAAAGGCCGGTTGCCATGAAAGCAGAGATTATCGCGGTTGGCAGCGAACTGCTGATAGGCGATGTGATTAATTCCAACGCCGCATGGCTGTCCCGCGAGCTGGCGGGCCTGGGCATTGACGTGCATTACCACGTGACCGTCGGCGACAACCCGGTCCGCATCCAGGGCGTCATTGCGCAGGCCGTCGAACGCTCGGACGTGCTGATTTTTACCGGCGGCCTGGGCCCTACCGACGACGACCTGACCGTGGCCACGCTGGCCGACTATTTCCAGACCCCGCTGGTGGTCGATCCCGAGTCCGAGGCGGCCATCCGCAACTATTTTATTGCCCGCGACATGCCCATGTCCGCCAGCAACATCAAGCAGGCCAAAAAGCCGGAAGGGGCCGTGACCGTCAAAAACCCGGTGGGGACGGCGCCCGGCATTGCCTGGGATGTCTCGGCCAGGGTGGGTAAGCCGCTGTGCATTCTGGCCTTTCCGGGCGTGCCCAAGGAGCTGTACGCCATGTGGGAGCAGGGCCGCCGCTTTTTGCAGGCGCGCAAGACGGCTGCGGGAGAAGCCGCCGAGGTGCTGGTGGCGGATTACCTCTACTTTTTCGGCATCGGCGAATCCAAGCTGGGCGAGGTGCTTTCTGACCTGATGGCCGGGGTAAACCCCTCCGTGGCCCCTTACGTGGGCCGGGCGGAGGTGAAAATTCGGGTGGCGGCCAAGGCTGCCGACGAGGAGACGGCCCGACGGCTGATGGCACCTCTGAAGGAAGAAATCCGCCGGCGCTGCGGGCAGTATTACTACGGCGAAAACAACTGCTCGCTGGAGGGCTGCGTGGCCGAGATGCTGGTGCAAAAAGGCTACGGCGTGGCGGTAGCGGAATCCTGCACGGGCGGGCTTATCAGCAGCCGTCTGACCGACGTGGCGGGCAGCAGCGCCTATACCTTCATCAACATGGTGACCTACGGCAACGCCGAAAAAAGCCGTTTCGTTGGCGTCGATCCCCAGACCCTCGATGAGTACGGCGCGGTCAGCCCGCAGGTGGCCGCCCAGATGGCCCAGGGGATCCGCCAGGCCAGCGGGTGCCACATCGGGGTGTCCAGTACCGGCATTGCCGGGCCCGACGGCGGCAGCGACGACAAGCCGGTGGGGCTGGTGTACTTCGGGTTTTCCGGCTTGAACGGGAATGCCGTGCATGTCAAAAAGGTCATGGTGAACCGCAATTACGCCCGCGCCGACATCAAGCACTGGTTCAGCCAGTACGCCCTGCACTACCTGCGGCAATACCTGGACGGCCTGCTGGAAAACGACTACCCCGAGCTGGCCGGCACCGTGGTTTCCCCCCAGGCGGCCCGTTGATCCCCGAAGTTGTTTGCCCCGTAAAAATTGACTGGCACAAATAATCTTGAGGGGGTTTTATATGACAGAACAGTTTCAATCTTCTTTCCGATCCATTTTGTAGTCGTCACCGCACACCAGCGAGGATAAACGCATGTCAGTCCAGCGTTTGGGCCCGTCTTACATTCCCAGCCCGCCCCGATTTGCCGGCGGCACCCGCACTAATACGCCCCGGTTCGGTTCCAAGGCCTGCCTGGCCGGTTGCACATGCTGTTGCATTGCCCCGGTGGGTATTCTGGCCGGGGGCGTCTACCTGGTTCAGCGCATGGTGCGTAAACTGCTGGGCCGGTTCAAAACCTAGCGCAGCCCTCACTTTAGGAAAAATTACCTAGCACAAAAACTTTTGACACGTTTTTAAAAAGCAGCACAGTTCATCCACCTTAGCAAGCGAGGTAACTATTATGTCCGTCCAAGGTTTAGGTACCCAGTACAACGCCGCTCGCCCGCAGCAGTTCGGTGCGCAAAAGCCGCAAAAGGGCACCCCGAAGTTTGGCTATATTCCCGTTGCCTGTGAATGCGCGGTGGCCTGTTGCGCGGCTCCCATCGCCATTCCGGTAATTGGATTTGCGCTTTACAAGCTCATCGGCAAAATCAAGGGGCTGGGTTCGGCCATTGCCGGTTTGCCGGGCAAGTTGCGCAAAGGGCAGAAAACCCAGGCCGGCTAGCCCAACCGGCCTTATTCAACGGATAGAGAACAACAGCAGGGAACCCGCGCGTTATGATTCAACCCACTTTTTCTGCCAACCATTACAACCGACCGCAACTGACCGCCGTCCGCTTCGGGTGCGCCGCTCACGCCGGCGGCGGTGAGGCCCTGAAGGAAGGCGTCCAGAAGATTGGCCAGGATCGCCAGGCCACCGTGGCAGCCATGGACAAGCTCATTGCGGAGTCCAGCGGCCTGAAAAAACTGGGTCTGAAGATGATCCGCTGGTACAAAAACAACCGCTTCATCCATGAAAAACTGTATAACATGGAACTGAACCTGGGCTTCACCAAGCTCAAGCTGAAGCTGCTTTGCAACTATGCAGCCGAGGGGATGCCCAGCTGCTCCCAGTACGGGTTTGCCGCCGTGGAAAAATACGGCTTCCTGCGGGGCTCGCTGATGGCCCTGGGCCGCATCATGAACTGCAACCCCATTTCCGGCAAGCTGGGCCTGACCAAACGGTTCTTTCGGGCCATCGTCTAGGTTTATTTTCCCTGTCAACGTGTTGTTCCCTGCCTGTTCCAAAGCCCTTCCGGTATCGGAGGGGCTTTTTAGCAATCAGGCCAGCGTGTCCAGCCTGCGCAGGTAATCGATGACCGGGGCAAAGGCCTGAGCGTTTTCGCCCGCCAGCTGCTCCGGCGACAGGTAAAAACTGCGGGAGGTGGTTACGGTAATATCCAAACCTGCCTCCAGGCGGGGTTCGATGGAGCGCTTGCGCCGGGTTTCAATATCGACCCGGTCAAAGGCTTTCATGCCCAGGGGCGTGACCGCCGAGGTCAGCCAGTCCGCCTTCCGTTGCAAGGCGGGGCTGTGGGCATCGGTCTCAAAATCCGGGTTGCGCACGTCAATGGCGTGGTGAATCTTCATGCGGGCTTCTCTCCTGTGGCAACGTGATGTTCGGAAGGGGATGATGCCATACAAGGCCCCTGAACCCCGAGGATTGCCCGGGGGGCGATTCGATGCAAAAAATAAGGGGTCCCGATGGGGGACCCGGATCGATAGAGAAAAGAAAGGAAAAAAGCTATTTGACGAGAACCAGCGTGGTGTTGCGCTTGGTTTTGGCGCGGCCCAGCTCGCGGTTCAGGTGCACGATGCGCTTGGTGATGAACTCGGTGTTCTTGCCGGTGGGACGCATGCGCAGCACCTTGTTGTAATGCTCAATAGCTTCCTGCCGCTTGCCGGACTTGTCCAGCGTGATGGCCAGCCCCAGGTAGCCACGGGTAAATTCCGGGGCCTTTTCGGTCAGGGAGCGGAACAGCACCTCGGCGGGGGCGTAGAGGCCAAGCCGCATGTAGAGGCTGCCCAGGTTGTTGTAGGCGGGCAGAAACTCGGGCTCGATGTCGATGATTTCCTGGTACAGGCGGATGGCGTACTGGGTGTCGTTGTTCATCTCAACGGCCAGCGCTAGCCCGAAGCGCGCCTCCACGGAGCCGGGCTCCAGCTTGATGGTGCGCTCGTAATGCCGGATGGCTTTTGTCAGGTAGCCGCACTCGGCGTAGCACTTGGCCAGATCGAGGTGCAGGTCCACCCGGAAGCTGTTCTGCTCCAGGGCCTTGCCCAGGTACTTGATGGCGCCCATGGTATCGCCCTTGCGGCGGAAGCACTTGGCCATGCCCAGGTAGGCCTCGGTAAAATCGTCGCGCTCGTTCAGGGCCTTGCGGTAGTGAGAAATCGCCTCGTCGATTTCCTCGCGGTAGCGGTGCGTATCCGCGGAGATTAGGTAATCGTAAGCTTTGCCGTACTTGGCTTTCAGCGGGTTTTTCACCTCGGTGGCCAGGCCACCGGTGAAGCGGTTCAGGGCGGTCAGCAGCTTGGAAGAGTACTGAAGCCCTTGCGATTTGGATTGTCTTTGCTCGTTGGAACCCATGAACACAAAACTCCCGGGCATCCCTATGGCACCTGGACACACATTCAGGACGCTTTATCTCTCACCGACGATTTCATTGTAGAGTCTGTCTCCTGGAATGAAATCATCCGATGGATCGATGCCTGAAGATCAATCTTTTATCTTGGATTGAGGGGGTGGTGCCGTGTAACTGAGCTAGAAAAGCCCCTCAACGCGAAATGATGCGCTTTGTGGGTCTCCCTGTAAAGTTGTGTTACAAGCATAATACCCACAAGACGGCATGTCAGTTCCCCACCTGGGCAAGCTCATCCATAAAACCGTCGGGGCCACCAGGGCTTTCTGTTGTCGGGCCGGGGGCCCTTTGCGGTATAATGGCCGCATCGCAGTTCCCCATAGGAGAGTAGGCACCCCATGTTCAACATTCAACAAATGATGAAACAGGCCCAGAAGATGCAGGATCAGATGAAAGAGATCCAGGCCGAAATGGAGCGCACCGAGTTTACGGGGACTGCCGGCGGCGGTGCGGTAACCGTTACCTGCAACGGCAAGTACGAGTTTCTCTCCGTCAAGCTGAACGACGAGGCCATGGGTGATCGCGAAATGCTGGAAGACCTGATTCTGGCCGCCATCAAGGATGCCTCCCACAAGGTGTCCTCCAAGATGGAGGAGAAAATGTCCGGGGTCACCGCCGGCTTGAACATCCCGGGCTTCAACTTCTAGTGTGGCCCTGCCGGGCCGAACCTTTGCCCGGTTTTGGTCGTCTATAACCCGGGGCCCCAACCCCGTTTAACCCCGAAGGGGAAAGAACACCGAGGCTTTATGAGCTATACCCTGCCTTTGGCGCGATTGATAGAAGAATTCCAGAAACTGCCGGGCATTGGCCCCAAGTCGGCCCAGCGGCTGGCCTTCCACGTGCTCAAGCAGTCCCCCGAGGACGTGCGCAGCCTGTCGGAAGCCCTGCTGGACGCCCGGGACAAAATCGGCTACTGCGAGCAATGCTATAACCTGTCATCGCAAACCCTGTGCGAAATTTGCTCCTTGCCCAACCGCAAGAAAAGCACGCTGTGCATTGTGGCCGAGCCCAAGGACCTGTACGCCCTGGAGCGTACCAACGAGTTCAGCGGCGTTTACCATGTGCTGCAAGGCCTGATTTCACCACTGGAAGGGATTAATCCGGAAGACCTGAAAATCAAGGAGCTGCTCGCGCGCCTGGCCGACCCCGCGATCGAGGAAATAATCCTGGCCCTCCCGCCCAGCATCGAGGGAGACACGACGAGCCTCTTTCTCTCCCGCATGATCAAGCCCCTCAATATCAAGCTCACCCGCATCGCTTTCGGCCTCCCCGTCGGGGCCGACCTGGAGTACGCTGACAATATGACCATCACCCGCGCTCTCCAGGGGCGTCAGCTCGTCTGATTGCGAGTCGGCACTCTTTTGGCTGGCCTTGCAGGCGGCCCGCAGCAACTTGCGCTCGATGATGCGGGGCAGGTCGAAGTCGGCCTCGGGAAACATCTCCCGCAACTGCTGTTCTCCTTGTCCTGGCGGCTTGCCAGCCAGCATGCCCGACAAAATGGAAGGCACCCCCAGAATTTCGCCCTGCGTGAGGCTGGGATTGCGGCCCCCCGGCAAGTACACCGTGGGCGTAATAAGATACCAGCCGGCATCCTCCGATACGCAATTGCCCGACGTGTAGCGCAGCACGTACCAGTCCGGCGTATTGTCCAGCAGGCGCCCGGGGTTGGTGTTTTGGAACTTCACGGAATAGCGCAGGGTGTCCTCCCCGTCGGAGGTCTTGCTGACGCTGTCGGTATCCAGGTAAAAGCGGCCATTATCGGTGGAGATGACCTCCGTCCAGTTTTCGGCAAGGGCCGGTTGCCACAAAAGCAACAGGCACAACAGGGTGGGCAGGGGTTTCAGGTTCTTCATCGGCTTGTCTCCCGGGTTGATGCGCTTGGCTGGCCCGGCGACCAGTCCAGCTTTCTGTAGATTCGGCTACAGGCGCTATGCAAAAGCACCTGTTCGATGGGGCGGGGCAGTTCCGGCTGGGCTTCCGGCAGAGCGGCGTACTGGCCGGAGCGGCGTCCGTCGGCGGCGTACAGCTCGATGGCATCGGTCATGCTATGCCGCTTGATGCATTGCCCATGGCTGAAGCGATCCACATACCAGCCGGGTTTCCCGTCCACCAGGCGAAAGGGGTTTTTGTTGGCAAACCGGATCTTGTAGTAAAGCACCTCGCCCTGGATGGATACGTAGCCGGGATCGATAAAAAACGTGCCGTCGCTGGTGCTGCGAACCGGCATCCACTGCTGGGCCTGCGCACAGCCAGCCGACATGAGTGACAGAACCAGCGCCCTGCATAATGCGTTTTTTGCCCGCATGCCATGGCCCTCTCATCCTCACTGACTCGCCAGTCATCGTAGCAGCCCCCAAACAACCCGACTATTGCCTGTGCAGGGACTTTGGCATTCGCCAAAAGTCGTAAGGCGTCTGACAGACCTGGCGGCAAAAAAAGGTTTCAGATTGTTAAGCCTTTGGCGCCCCTGGACAATCCACGGCCTTGATGGACTTTTGTTAGGGTGCGAACACCAGGAAAGCCCCATGCCTTTTCTTTCCCCCATCACCTTGCCCCGGTTTTCGGGAACCTACATTTTGCCTGCCGATCTGTCGAGCAGAAAACAAGACGCCTCCCTGCAAGCAACCATCGATGCCTACCTGCCCCAGAAAGGGCCCCGCCAGAAGCCCCTGGCCGCCTACCGAGAGGATGCCGCCATGCGGTCAGAACAGCATGCCCGCACCCTGGTTTCTGCGCTGGACGAGCTGCTTCGCCAATTGCGGGACGAAAGGCGCTTCGATGAGATGGAGCGCGTTCGCCCCCTGCACCAGGGCGCCCTTCTCATCAGGGATACGCTGCTGGCAAAGCCCGATGCCTCCCAGCACGGGCGGGTCCTGGAAACGCTCCTGCCCATTCGAAAGCAGTTGCGCGCCATGCATAAAGCCCTGCCTCCCCGGGGCCAAGGGGTGAAGGCAGGGGCACTCCGCCATGCCCGGGTGGCCGCCGAAGATTTATACAATATCCAGGCCGGCATCAAATCGCTTAGAGACCTGAACCTGCTGACCGCCGACGGCATCACCCGGGATCGGGTGTATTATGCCAGTCCCGCCGCACTGCCTGATCTGATGCGCAGCCGTTGGGGAACCGATGTGGCCGACGTGCTGGTGGTGGGGGCAGGGCCCGCCGGGCTTTCCACGGGTTTGCACGCCGTGCATGCCGGCCTGAAGACCCTGGTGGTGGAAGCCGGCTTTGCGGCCCAAACCTTCTCCGACCAGTTCATGCAGGCTGTCCACGTGATGCGCACCAATGCGGAGCGCAGCTCGCTGACCAACCCGGAAACCTCCCCGCCGGAACTGCATGCCCGCTACCGCATGGCGGCCCGGCTGTCGGAATTCCGGGTGAAAGGCGCCGAGGCCCGCAAGTTATCCCAGCAGCTGGGCGCCCCTCCGTTGATTGGCAGCCCGCCCGAGCCTTCGCCCGCTGCCAGCGCCTATCGTCCCCTGATACTGAACGACAGTCTGCCCGAGCGTATCCGGGACAGGCTTTCCGAGAACACCTCGGTGCCGGTGGCCCGCAACGAACTGTTCCAGTACCTGGATTCCATCGTGGATGCCATTGCCGAAAACCCCAACGGCATTGTCCAGGAGCAGACACCCCTGCTTTCGGTCCGCAAGCGGCAGGATGGCCTTTTTGAACTGAAAAGCGCCCAGG
This sequence comes from uncultured Vampirovibrionales bacterium, assembly GCA_964390635.1. Lineage (GTDB taxonomy): Bacteria > Cyanobacteriota > Vampirovibrionia > Vampirovibrionales > Vampirovibrionaceae > CAYMIG01. The sequence goes on from CAYMIG010000001.1 coordinate 330,009, forward strand.
GGCATGTGCTGCTGGGCCGCAACCTGGTATTGGCCTACGGCTCGGTGGGGCCCAACGCGGAAAACATCCGCAAAAACACCGTGCTGGCGCGCATGGCCAAAAGGGATCCAGGCCATTTTGTCGCGCTTTGGGATCGAAACGACCTGGCCAAGGCCCAGGTGGAACTGAGCCGCATTTATCGCAAGCTTAAAAGCGCCGATCGCCTTCGCCAGCGGCTGGTAATTGCCGATCCGCTGCTTGGCAGCCGTGAGGTCAGCGACATTGTCTCGGTGCTGCCCCGCGGGTCGCGCAGCATGGTCGTGGGCGGCGGGGAGTCCGGGGCCAAGGGCGTCATCGAGCTGTTCAACCTGAACCCTCACATCAATGTGGACTGGCTTGTGGAAGAAATGCCCCGGGGTGAGCAGTTGCAGGTGCCCGCCGCCAACGCCGGCGTGGCCCAGATGCAAAAATGCCTGGAAGATCCCCGCTACGCCCTGGAAACCATTCGGGAGTGGAAGCAGGATTTCGGCGTGCCCATTACCCCCCAGACCCGGCGCGACCTGGAGCAGAAAGTGCGGGAAGGCCGGCTGCGGATTCACGAACTGGGCGCCAAGTTCGACGGCACATCCGTGATTCTGGTACCCCGGGGACAAGGCGTCCAGGTTTTCCGAAACCCCTTTGGCCGGGAGCTTCACTATGGCTACCGGCCCATGGGCGAGCCGATGGCCGTGATTGACGGCATCATGGTCTCGGCCATCGGCTACGACCGGGGCACGCTCCGCCAGGATCCCCTGCAACGCGACTTGCTTTCCCAGGGGCTGATCCGGCTGAATCCGCACGGGCACCGCTTGACCGCCCAGGAAATCGGGCTTTCCGAAAACGGCTTGTGTAGTGCCCAGGAGGATCGCATTTACACCGTGGGGGCCGGCAACCTGGGCATGGCAGCCGATTCGGCCATCTTCGGCATGCCGGTGCGGGCGGCCCTGGTGGTGCAGGATATCCAGCGAAAGCAGGGCTGGCGCTATCGCTGGGGCAAGCGGCTTGGCTTTATTTCGGGCTAGCTGGGCAACGCGGGCTTAGTACCGATCGTAAAGAAACGAACAAACGCTGTTGTGGATGACGCCCAGTGGCTCCCCGAAGGGCACCGGCTGCGGCTCTGAGACTGCCGATGAGAGATAGCTGTTGCGATCCACGGTGACGGCGGTCATTTGCCCCAGGGAAAGGGTATCCTCCTCGCAGTCGGAGATCACGGTGGCCGTCTGGTACCAGATGCGTTGGCCATCCAGCTGGTTGGCCGCATTTTTGTTCAGGAACTTGATGCGGTACATGGCGTAGCCTTCATCGTTCCCGTCAATGCTGTCGGCATCCACGTAGTAAATGCCGTTATTGTTGCGGTCGGCTTCCACCCAGCTTTCGGCGAAGGCCGGGCCGGCCAGCAGCAGCATCGCGACCCCTGCCGCAAGAGATTGTGGAACCTTCATGGTGTGGCGTCCTCCCCTGGTTGCCTGGCTACCTTAGCGCATCGCATGCGCGATCCAGCACCCGTTCCTCGGATGATCCCCGCTCCACCCGGGCGGGCTGGCTGACGGCGGCCATGTTGTATGGAATATCGTTGATGTCGTAGGCCACGGAGCGCTCCGTGTTCAGGGTCCGCTCCAGGCAGTTGGCGGCCATGGTGCGCACCTCGTAGCGTACCGGCGTGCCTTCCGGGCTCAGGTAATTTTCGTCCCGGTTGATGCGGATGGCCTGGAAGGTAATGCGCCCTCCCTCGCCGGCCCGGACGGTGTCCGTATTCACGTAGTAAATGGCCTGTGCATCGCTTGCGGCGGAGATCCAGTTGTCGGCCATGGCCGGCAACGGCAACAAGACAAGCAGGCAGGCGGCCAACCACTTGCTGGGCATGGATGATGTCCCCCTTATCGGCGTGCCAACCGCCAGCGCACCAGCCTGGCAGCGCCTTGCGCGCCGGTTATGAAACTGTCACTGCAACCCTGGATTTTAAAGGTTTTGAATCGGGATTGCCATTGCCCGTGCAGACGATGCCGCCGCCCGACCGGGTATGGGCGCTAGCGGGCCATGGCCTCCATCAGCGTATATTGCCGGTACCATAAGTCCTTGCCCGTTTTGCCCGCGGCCCGGCATGCCTCCAGCAATACGGCTTCCTCCACCGTCTGGGGATCCACCGGGAGCATTTCGCTGACCGCCGAGGCCGTGTAAATATTATTGTCCACGTCGAAGGCCACGGTATGCGTCACCGCCATGGCGCCTTCGCGGCAATCGCCGGTCAGCTGCATAATGATATAGTCCATCATCGCCCCGTCCGGGCTCAGGTTATGCTCATCCTGGTTGATGGCCAGGGTCTCGAAAGTAACCCGGTTCTCGTCAACCGATTTGACGCTTTTGGGATCCATAAAATAGGTCGCGCTGCCGTCGCTGCCGATCTGCTTCCAGCCGTCCTCGGCCATGGCCTGTCCCATAAGCAGGCCCAGCATCAGGGCGCAGAATATCCCCTTGATGATTCGCATGGCAAGATCCTCTATCCCTGAGATTCACTCACTTCCCTGTTTCGCTATTTTAGCAAGCCGCTTACCGGCGACCTATTGTCTGATCAGACAGTATTGCGGCTACGACGGTCGGATAGCCGGGCGAGCATGAGTCCGCCGCACCGCCAGATCAGCCGCCCAACCGATTTTGGCGCAAAAAAATAACGGGTTCACCTTTCCAAATGAACCCGTGTTAATCTCAGAAATCCACAATGTTTTTGAACCACCCGCAAGTTTACGAGTTAAGTACGATTGTAGGAAAATTCGCATGCCGGTCATACCATCGTTTGGAGGAGATTGCATGATTTCGCTCCTCCATTTGAAGGAGATTCCGTTGCTGACAGGTTTAAGCCCCGAAACAACACAAAAATCACCCCGGTTGTTTTAATGCATGTAAGTGGAAGCATCACCTCCTCCTCCTCAGGCAAATGACACAGGGAACCGGATAGCGAATGGCGCAGAATTTTTCGTACTTCCAGAACCAGCTGCAAAACGGCGGCGCGCAACAGGCCGGAGCCGTTCCGGGCGGCAATCCCGCCATGCCCACGCCCGCGCAATCAATGGGCATCAATCCGCAACAGCTGGCCGCCCTGCAACAGATGCTGGCCAACCCCAACGCCGGCGATGCCTACGGCGCCATGGGTGCCCCGGGCGAGATGCCCGAAATGAAGAATCCCTTCGGGGATCCCCGCCTGATGCTGGTGGGCGGCCTGGTCGGCATTCCGGTCAGCATGGTTTTCGACAAGCTGCACGGTAAAGATCACGAGTACATCGCCAAGGTGGCCGGCCTGGTGGACGATCTGCCGGGCGTTCGCAACGTCAGCCATTTTATCGACGAGCAGCTGCTGAGTCGCCTGCAAGGCCAATGGGCGGATGAGATGTTGCAGCGCACCGCCCGCTCCAAAGGGGCGGCGCGGGCCATTGAACGCATGCAGCTGGCCCAGATCCTGGGCATGGTCAAGCCCTACGCGGCGGCCAACCCGGCGCTGGCCAAGCAGCTTCGCAACGCCCGCACCTTCGAGAACTTCAGCAAGGTGGTGGATGACGAGGTGCTCAAGATTCTGAAGGGTATCGACCCGGCCACGCTGAATCCCAAGATGGCCCAGAAAGTGGCGGACGCCGTTGCCAAGGGCACCGTGGATCGCAAAGTCATCGAACTGGCCCAGAAGGTGGCCACCACCGAGGAAAGCAAGGCCACCCTGAAGTTGCTGGCTGGTTTCCACCGGGGCGTGAAAAGCCTGATTGAGCATTATATGCCCATGTTTGCCGACCAGGCCGTCCTGGCGGAACAGCTGGGCAAGAAAAACGTGGGCCCCATTGGCCGCTTGCTGGCCTCCACCAGCAACTACATTCGTCGGATGTTTGGCGGCGAGGCGCTCAAAGGTGTGCCGGGCGCGGCCAAGTCTGCCGCCAGCGAAGGCTCCGGGCTGTTTGGCAAAATGTTCGGCCCCTTCATTGCCGGCTTCATCACCTTCGGTTCGGCCCTTTCCAAGGCCAAGGACGCCCCGGCAGGCGAAAAAGTCAGCACCTTCTTCCACGACTTCCTGGGCTTTGGCGTCGGCACCCTGATTGGGATGGAAGTGGGCGCCAAGTTCCTGAGGGCCCCCATTGCCAAGCTGCTGGGCGGCAAGGCGCTTTCCACGCCGCTCAAGTTCCTGCGCTTTATCCCGGGCATCGGCCCATGGCTGGCCGGCGTCACCGCGGTGGGCTTCATTACGCAGATGCTGGCCATGACCGTGATGGCGGAGCCCTTCAAGAAGCTGGGCGAGTGGATTGCCCATAGCCTCTTTGGCAAGCCTTCCCAGGAAACCCTGGACAAGATCGAAGGCAAAACGCACGAGCCCAAAAACAACGTGCCGGCCAACGCCAACAACCAGCCCCTGGCCCGTTCTGGCCGCTTTGAGCAGTTCCGCCGGTCCATCCAGGGCGGCGGCAGCGCTATTCCCGCAGCCAACGGCGCCCATGCGCAGGTTGGCCCCACCGGCAACCCTAATTTTTCACTCTCGCCGGACATGATTAGCCAGAGCATGGCAGCCCAGCGCCACGACAGTATTTCGCAGGAAGTCATCAACGCGCCCTGGAACCCCCACGGCTTCAACCCGATGAGCGGACACTAAAAAAACCGGCCCTGGCAACCCAAGGCCGGCTTTTAGTCGGAGAGACGCCTAGGCCAGTTTGTCCAGGCGCTTGCGGATTTTTTCCTTCACCGGGTCGGTCACTTCCGGCACGTCCAGGAACTCGGGCTCGGTCGGTTGTCCCGGCTCGATGGTGGCGCGGGCCACTTCCTTGCCGGAGCGGTACCAGGTGGCTTCGTTGTGATCGTTGTCGATGCGCTCGGTCAGGCGGCCTTTTTCACCCGGAATGCGCAGGGTGTGCATTTCCTCGGCCATCAGGCCCAGCACGCGGTCGAAGCGCTGGGCTTCCACGGCGCGGTCAAAGGCTTCCTGCACGGCCTTGCGGGCGCGCACACTGGGGGCTTTGCCCGGCTGGGTCACGTACTCCACCCGCATTTCCAGCGAATGGAACCACAGCCCGTCTTTTTTGTAGGGCTGGATCTTTTGCAGGGTGGCCTCAAACTTGTGGCCGCGATCCATCAGGGGCGCCAGTTCCTTGGCCAGCTCGGCGGGCACGTGGCCAATCTTGCGGCGCACGCTGCTGTGGTCGGCTTCGGTGTACACGGCAATGGCATTGGGATCATGCTCGTTGTGGCTTTCGCGCAACAGCACCAGCGGGTATTCCGTGCGGTTGGTGTGGGCTTCCAGCTTGTGGGAGTTCTTGAGCTTGAAGTACAGGCGGGTCGTTTCCTTCGGGTAGGACTGCACACCGGCAATCTTGGTGTCGATGCCGATGACGGCATCCGGGTGATAGCCGGAGAAACGCACCGTGTCGGGTGCCTGTACCGGGATTGCCGGATGCTGGGCAGGCTGGGCTGCGGGCATAGGCGCCATGGCCTGGCCAAAATGCGGCATAATACGATTAATCATAGGTATTCCTCCCTCGCGAAGCCTTCCGCTGCGAAAGCCACTTGATATCCCCCTTCGAGCAACGGCGCTTCTATTTCATGATGTGCCCGGATTGTAAGACAAACGCATGCGGATTTCCAGAGTTTGTCATCTTTTGCAAAAAAAAATATCTTCAGGGCCGGCCTGCTCCAGTTGCAGGGTCACGTGGGACAGGCCAAAGTCTTCTTTCAGTGCGGTCTGCACCTTGTTCATGGTTTCCCCGCTATAGGCCGACGGCTGCACCACCAGGTGGGCAGTCAGCACGATGCTTTGGGAGTCGATATTCCAGACGTGCAGGTTGTGCACGGCCTCCACCCCCTCGAACGAGAGCATGGTCTTTTCGATGTCGCGCACGTCGATGTGGGATGGGCAGCCCTCCAGCAGGATGTTCATAGAGTCTTTCAGCAGCATCCAGGCGCTGCGCAGCACCAGCAGGGCAATGACCACGCTGATGAGGGGGTCGGCCCATGCCCACCCGCCAAAGATCATCAGCCCGGCGGCGATAAGCGCCCCCACCGAGCCCAACAGGTCGCCCAGCACATGCAAATAGGCGCCCTTCACGTTCATGTTGGTGTGCGAATCGCTGTGCAGGACTTTGACCGCAATCAAATTCACCACCAGCCCTCCCAGGGCAATTTTCCACATGAGCTGGGCATTGACGCCGGCGGGGTGGGCAAAGCGCTCGTAGCCCTCGTGGCAGATGGCCAGGGCCAGCACCGCCAGCAAGGCACTGTTGAAAAGGGCGGCCAGCACCTCCGCACGCTGGTAGCCAAAGGTATTTTGCGGCCTGGCGGGCAGGATGCAGAACCATGCTGCCAGCAGCGAAAGCCCCAGGGCAGTGGTATCACCCAGCATGTGCACAGCGTCGGCGGTCAGGGCCAGGCTTCCCGAGAGCCAGCCACCCACGAACTCCACCACCATATACACCGTGGTCAGCGCCAGCACCCGCCACAGCTTTTGCACGTGGCCGGCGGAAAGCGTCACGACGTCATGGGAATGCCCGTGGTGGGCGTGATCGTGGGTTTCGCTCATCGCGGCCAGGGTCACGAGAAGGTTTCGATGACCTTGCGAATGCGCTCGTAGGCCCAGTTCAGGTCTTCCTCGGAAATAACCAGCGGCGGGGCAAAGCGGATGACGTAGTCATGGGTCTCTTTGCACAGCACGCCTTCGTCTTTCAGGGCCTCGCAGAAGGGACGGGCCTTGGTGTTCAGCTCGATGCCGATGAGCAGGCCGCGACCGCGCACATCCACGATGCGGGGGCTGTTGATGTTTTTCAGCTCGTTAAGGAACTTGCGGCCCAGCGTGGCGGAGCGCTCCACCAGGTTTTCGTCCTTGATGATTTCAAGCGCGGTGCGGGCCACGGCACAGCCCAGCGGGTTGCCGCCGTAGGTGCTGCCGTGATCGCCGGGGGTGAAAACGCCCATTACGGCCTCGTTGGCCATCACCGCCGAAACCGGGTAGAAACCGCCGGACAGGGCCTTGCCCACAATGATGACATCCGGCTTCACGCCTTCGTGCTGGTGGGCGAACATTTTGCCGGTGCGGCCCAGGCCGGTCTGGATTTCATCGGCCATAAACAGCACGTTGTTCTCGCGACACAGCGTTTCCACCTGCTTCAGGAAGCCTTCGGCAGGAATGAGGATGCCCGCCTCGGCCTGGATGGGTTCCATCAGGATGGCGGCGGTGTTGGGGGTGATGGCCTTCTTCAGGGCCTCGATATCGTCATAGGGGACAATCTTGAAGCCCGGGGTGAAGGGGCCGAACCCGTTGCGGTACTGCGCCTCGGTGGAGAAGCTGACGATAGTGACCGTGCGGCCATGGAAGTTGTTTTCGAACACGATGATTTCGGCCTGGTCCTGGGGGATGCCCTTCACCTGGTAGCCCCATTTGCGGGCCATTTTGATGGCGGTTTCCACCGCTTCGGCACCCGAGTTCATCGGCAGGGCGCGATCCAGGCCGGAAATTTCGTGCAGCGCCTTGTACAGCAACGGAAGCTGGTCGTTGCGAAAGGCTCGGGAAGTGAGCGTCACCTTGGCGGCCTGTTCTTTCAAAGTGTCCAGCAGCCGGGGATGGCAGTGGCCCTGGTTCAGGGCGGAGTAGGAGCTGAGGCAATCCAGGTATTTCTTGCCCTCCACGTCGTAGACCCAGACCCCTTCGGCGCGTTCAATGACGATATCCAGCGGGTGATAGTTGTGGGCGCCGTATTTTTCTTCCAGTTCAATGGCTTCCTTGGTGGAAAGATGCTTGTGTTCTACGGTCTGGGTCATGGTTGTGCTCATGGCTCCTGTCTTTCAATAATCAACGATAAACCTGAAATGCCGCCGCTAGGTTTGGCGGGAGATAATATCCTGCGGGCGGGCCACATGGCCCAGTTGCCCGGCAATGCGGGTGGCCTCTTCCACGGCGCGGGCCAGCACCGAACGGATTTTTCCGTCCTCCATCACCAGCAGCGCCCCGATGGTACACCCGGCGGGCGTGGTTACGTCGTCGCGCAGCGCGGCGGGGTGGCGTCCGGTTTCCTTTACCATCTTGGCAGCGCCCAGTACGGTTTGGGAGACGATTCGCAGGGCGGCTTCACGGGGCAGGCCCACGCGCACGCCGCCATCGGCCAGGGCTTCCATCATCAGGTACATGTAGGCGGGGCCACTGCCGCTCAGCCCGGTAATGGCGTCAAAGTGCACCTCGTCCAGCTCCATGCAGACGCCCACGGCTTCAAAAATCTGCTGGGCGATTTGCAGGTGCCGTTGCTCAGCGTGGGTGCCCAAGCAAACGGCGGTCATGCCTTCATCCACCAGGATAGGGGTGTTGGTCATGGCCCGGATGACCGGGTTCTGACCGCCCAGGGCTTCCTCAATCTGCTCGATGGTGGTGCCCGCCACGATGGAAATGATGAGCGTATCCTTGCTGACTCCGTAGCCACGCAGCTTTTCCAGTACGTGTTGCACGCCGCCCGGTTTGACGCAAAGCAGGATGACATCGGTATCGGCCAGAACCTCCTTGTAGCTGGTATAGGCTATAACCCCCAGCTCGGATTGAACCCGCTCGCGGGAGGCCTCGGTTTTAACCGCCGCCCAGATGCTGGCCATGGGAACGACCTGCTTTTTGGTCAGGCCGCGAATCAATGCCTGGCCCATCACGCCCGCCCCAATGACGCCCAGCTTCCGGATGCCGCTATTCATACCCGCGCCGCCTTTCAAACAAACAGGGATCTGGCCCTATTCTAATGAAGTCGCGCTGAAGTTTAAACCCCTCCCCCCGCTTCGCCCCGAACGGCGCCGCGCCGGGAGCCGGAAGCCTCCGCCCCTCCCCCCGGGGCTTACCCGTCCGTCTTGACGTTGGCCGTGGTTGGTTTACCATAATGTCATCGCCCTGTAAGAAACAAAGGAATTTGCGGCAATGGCAAAAAAAGGTGAAGGCTGCGCCCACATCACGCTGGAAAGCTCGGAGAGTGACCACAAGTACCACACCATCAAGAACAAAAAGTCCAACCCCGAGCGCATCGAACTGAAAAAGTACGACCCCACCCTGCGTCGTCACGTGATGTACAAGGAAAGCAAAAGCAGCAAGTAGGCTGCCGTCCGACTTTTGCAAACCCCCGGCCCACCGTCGGGGGTTTTTGCATGGGCCTTATTACTCTTGCCCGGAGCCTTCCACCACGGTGCAACGATCGTTCCGGCACACCGCAAGATGCCCCGGGGCTCCAGACTCACCCGGCGCGGTCGGGCCGCAGACTGGATCGGCGGAATGCTTTCGGTTATAGGCGGTCACAAAAGCCGCATGGATGGCCACCGGCGCCGTGCAGGCGCTGCCGCTAAGCAGAACGCAATCGCTGTTGCTTTCGCACTGAAACCAGCCCTCGGGGTCGAATACCCGGCCCGGGCTATGGGCCGTTTCCCGCCCCGGGACGCCCAGGGCCAACACGCACACCGCCACGGTGCCGGTAGCGGCCAGCAGCCGTTTCATTGCAGCATGCCGCGCAAGGCGGCTTCAAGCCCGGGATACTTGAACTTGTAACCCGTTTCCTGCAAGCGGATAGGCATCGCCCGCTCGCTTGCAAGTAGCAGATCGCGGCCCATCTCGCCGGCCAACAGCTTGATTGCGAACGCCGGTGCGGGTGGCGCCCAGTAGCGCAGCGGGTTAATGGGCCAGGCCAGCACTTTTTTCATAATGTGGGTAAACTGGGCGTTGGTCACGGGCTCTGGGGCGACTACGTTGATTGGGCCGCGCAGCGAGTCGTTTTCCAAAATGTGCTCGATGGCGCCGATGACGTCATCCCGGCTGACCCAGGGCATGTAATGCTTTCCACCCACGCCCAGGTTGCCGGCCACGCCCAGGCTGAAGGGAATCAGCATCAGGCGCAGGGAAGAACCCGAGGGGTGCAGCACCATGCCCAGCCGGGGATGCGCCACGCGAATGCCGGCGGCGCGGGCGGGTTCGGCGGCGGCTTCCCACTGGCGGCAGGTGCTGGCCAGGAAGTTGTCGCCAGGGGCGCTGACCTCGGTCAGCACCTCGTTGCCCCGATCGCCGTAGTAACCCACGGCGGAGCAACTGACAAGCACCTTGGGCTTGACGGGCATGGCGGCCAGCGTTTCGCTCAGCCGCCGCGTGGTTTCCACCCGGCTGGAAACAATGGCGGCCTTGTTTTCAGGAGTCCAAAGGGTAAAGATGCTGGCCCCGGCCAGATGCACCACGGCCTCCACGCCTTCCAGGGCCTCAGGGGTCAGCTGGCTCCACAAAACCTGGGGGTCGTCAATATCCGGGCGCCGCCGACGCAGCAGGTGCACCACTTTATGGCCCTTGCGCTTGAGATTCGCAACCAGCGCGCCCCCAACGAAACCCGTCGATCCGGTAACCAGTATCTTCATTGCTCAACGTCTCCTGATGAAACTTGTGCCCTAATGATACAAGAGGGATACGGAATGAGGTAGCATATTGTCATCCATCAACGGAGAAGTTGGCATGAAAGTCAAAGTACTCTTTGTCTGCATGGGAAATATTTGCCGATCCCCCTCGGCCAAGGCGGTTTTTGCCAACATGCTGCTGGGCAGTGACCTGCACAAAGTGGTAGAGGTCGATTCTGCCGGCACCCATGGCTACCACGTGGGCGAGCGGGCCGACCAGCGTTCGCATCAGGCCGCCCTGAAGCGCGGGGTGGACATGAGCGATCACCGTGCCCGTCAGGTGGTGCGGGAGGATTTTGCGGCGTTCGACTACATTCTGGTGATGGATCGCAAAAACCACGATCACCTGATGCGGGAATGCCCGCCCCCACACCGCGAGAAGATTCACTACCTCCTGGATTTTGCCCCGCAGCTGGGGGTTCGGGAAGTGCCGGATCCCTATTACGGCGGCGAGCATGGGTTTGAGCACGTACTGGATCTGATTGAGGCTGCCTCCGCCGGGCTGATGTCGGAAATTCGCACCCGGCTGGTGGATCCTCCCAAACTGCATACCGAGGTGCTGGACTAGGGCATGGGGTTCTCCGGGATGAAAACCGGCTTGTCCCAGGTGTTATCGTCCTACCTGGGCTGCGGGGTCTCGGAAGCCATTCGCCTGCATGGCGGCTGCATTGCCGAGGTTTACCGCCTGCGGCTTGAGGATGGCCGCACAGTGGTGGCCAAAATAGGCTCCCCGGACTCCCAACTGGATCTGGAGGGCTGGATGCTCTCTTACCTGAAGGAGCACAGCACGCTCCCGGTCCCGGATGTGCTGGCCAGCCAAGCCAACCTGCTGGTGCTGTCCTTTATTCCGGGAGACAGCCAGTTTGGCCCTGCCGAGCAAACCCATGCGGCGGAACTTCTGGCCGCGCTCCACCAGGTGAGCCAGCCCTGCTACGGCCTGGAGCGGGATACCCTGATTGGCGGGCTGCCCCAGCCCAACCGCATGCACCATGCCTGGCGCGATTTTTTCGCCGGGCAGCGCATCTGGCCCATGGCCAGCCTGGGGCACCAGGAGGGCAAAATTCCGCTGGCCCTGCTGCATCGGCTGGAAGCCTTCTGCGGGCGACTGGACGAGTGGCTGACGGAGCCACCGCGCCCGGCCCTGCTGCACGGCGATGCCTGGACCACCAACATGCTGGCACATGGGGGGCGGATGACGGGGTTTCTCGATCCGGCCATTTACTATGGCCACCCGGAAATTGAACTGGCCTTCACCACGCTGTTCGGCACGTTTGATGAGCCATTCTTCAAGCGATACCAGGAAATAAACCCCATCGAGGACGGATTTTTCGGGTTGCGCAAGGATCTTTACAACCTGTATCCCCTGTTGGTGCATGTGCGGTTGTTCGGCACATGCTATCTCCCCGCGGTGGAGCGGGTTCTGAAGCGGGTCGGCTGCTGACCCGCTTTACTTGGGCGGGTAGCATCCCTTGCTAATGCGGGTATTCAGTTCGGCGGCCTGGGGAGAGCCGAGCTTTGTCAACTTGGCATGGTGCTCCTTGGCCCGGGCAGGCAGTCCCTTGTTGCAATACGCCATGCCCAGGGCAAAATGGGAGTTGGCCAGATCCGGGATCAGCTCCACGGACTTTTCGTATTCCGAGATGGCCAGGTCGGTTTGCTTGGTTTCCTGGTAGGCCCAGGCCAGGGTGGCGTGGGCATAGCCGTTTTTGGGATCCAGGCCGATGGATTTGGAAGCCGCCTGCTGGGCTTCGTCCCAGTTCTTCTGCTCGGCGTAGACCCAGGCCAGGTTGGCCCAGGCGGATGCCATGTTGGGATCCAGCTTGATGCCTTGCAACAAATGCTGCTTGGCCGTGTTCCAGTCCTTCATTTCGGCGTAAGCCCAACCCATTTGGGCATGCGCGGTAGCGTTGTCGGGATCTGCCTGCAACGCCTGCTGGTACTGGCTAATGGCCTCCTGCCACTGGGAATTTTTGGCCAGCGCATTGCCGGCATCCACGGCCTTTTTGGCGGCGGCCTTGTCGGTGGGCCCTCCCGGGGTGGGCGTGGTAGTCGTGCCGGTGCCGGTTTCGGTGCCGGAATTCTTGGGACCGAACGGCAATTTTTCCATCAGGTTACAGGAGGAGAGCGAAACCATCAGGCCCAGGGCCAACGCCAGGGTAGCAGCGGTTCTTGCAGACTTGATCATGAAATGCCTTCCATCAGTCCAATACGACGACGCAAACAGTATTGTAGGGGATGCAGGCCACTTGGGAAAGGGCACAATTTTCATCGGCGGGTTTAAGTGCGACGAAACACGGCCAGCCGCTCGACACCGCCACGTCCGGCTACCGGAGCGCGCTCCTCCAGCAATACGCGCTCGAAGCCCTCGCCGAAATGGCGATCGATATCGGCCAGCGTGGTATTGTAGGGCGGGCCATCGTCCTCGCCATGCTCCCAGAAGACGCCAATCAGCTTGCCACCGGGCTTCAACAGGTTACGGGCGGTTCGGGCGTAGTCTTCCCGCTGCTTGGGATGGATGGCGCAAAAGCAGGTATGCTCCAGCAGGTAGTCGAAAGCCTGGTGCCATGGCGATCCGGGCGAGGCAAAGGCGGTGTCGCACACATCCGCCTGCTCAAAAGCGACTTTGCCGTCATAAAGTTTCCGGGCCGCCTCAATGGCGCCGGAGGCATAGTCAAAACCCGTCACTTCAAAGCCGGCATCGGCAAAAAACGCCGCATCATGCCCCCGCCCGGAGCCCAGTACGGCCATGCGCCCAGGCGGAAAGTCGTGTGGGCGAGACTCCCATAAATATTTGAAATGGGGTGAGGCCGAACCCAAATCCCAGGGCATATTGCCCGTCTGGTAGCGCTCTTGCCAGAAATCGACGTAAACCATACGCCGAGTGTATCACAGACCGATAATCCGTTTTTTCAGCACCTGGAATTCCTCGTCCGTCAGCGTCCCTTGCTGACGCAACCTTTCAAGGCGCTCCAGTTGGTCAAGCGGGGACGGGGCTTTATCAGAAGGCGTTATGGCGGCTTTGTCCCGGACGGGTGCCTCCTGGCCGGGCCCCGTGACCGGCATATCCGGTTCATCCATGTACTTTCGAAGGTATTCCGGGATATCATCCGTTTCTGAAAGGCGGGCACCCTCCGGTTCGTCCTGGCCCTCCGGCAGGGTAACTGGGTTGATGGGCGTCGAAGCCGCGGATTCCGGCTGGGAGTCCATCGGCACGCCTTCTTGTTTTAACGCCTCCTGGGAGGCTGTGGGCATCGCTTGCTTCAGGGCTTGAACCGCCTCATGCACGGCGGCCAGCCGTTCGCTGCCGGAGGGGTGCGAGCGCCAGACGTCCTTCTTGTAGCCGTCACCGGCAATCTTCAGCAATATGCTCTCCATGGCGTCCGGCTTGTACCCCGCCTGCGCCATCAGCTGGAGCCCCAGCAGATCCGCCTGGGTTTCCTGTCCCCGGCTCACGTTGTTAATAATGCCTTTGTACATGGGCCCCAAGGCAATTGCCGCCAGGCCGCCAGTATAGACGCTGAGCCCTGCAAGCACCGGGAGCATCACAACCCTGGTAGCTATGGCGGTGTTTCGAGCTTTCCGTCCGTGGCGGTTCAGAACGTGGGCAATTTCATGACCCAGTACCGCCGCCAGCTCGTCGTCGCTTTCAATATACTTCAGCAGCCCGCTTTCGATGAATACCGCCCCATAATTGTCGTATGCACTGGCATTAACGTTGTTTTTCTCATCAGACGTCCGGTAAGTGACGCCAAAAGTAATCTTTTCGGTGATGCCGTTGGCATTCAGCAGCCGCTGGCCGATTTGAAATACCTTTTTTTCGTAGGTCGGCCTGTTCCAGAGCGGGTCGTTTTCGCCCTCGGCCCAAACCGGTACCCGGCACAGCAAAAGGGCCGCCGTCAGCAGCAGACGTATCAGAATAGTGCTCTTGGACATAGGAGCAACCCCTAAACGTCAGACAGTGCAATTAACCCTAATAAAGCCCAACAATTGCCTGAGCGTAAAGCGCTATATCTTCGGTTTTAAGAATGGGAAACGCCGTGTTTCTATACATTAAAAAAAGAAGCATTGTAAATTTTATTCATAAAACAAGCCAAATGGCTTGAGATTTTTAATAATAGGATTGTTTTTAGGGTTGTTTTTTCCTGATCTGAGTAATAAGCCGAAGTGGCTGGGGGAAACTGAAAACTATCCTGTGAAGGGGGAGGATCATGCCTGTAGTGGGTTGCCCGGTATCCGCCGTTGGTGCGGATCCGCGAAAGAATGTGAAGCCAGAGATGTCGTTTTCGGGGAGTTTCCCCATGGCTATGCCCGCGCCTCGACGCGACGAAGTGCAGTTTGCGGGCCAGCCACCCATGCAACCGGCGGGCCCTCCGCCGCAGCCGACCAACCCCGGACGTCCTCCGCAGAAAAAGCCCATGACCATGGGACAAAAGATTATGATCGGCCTGGCGCTGTTTCTGGGCGTCAACTGGGTGGGGGGCATCCTCACCAGCCGTCCGCCGGATCCCATCCCGCTGCAACAGCAAGCTTGCGTGGTTTCCGTGGACGGGCCCGACAATAACGCGATTGCCGCCGAAAACGCCCGCCCCGATAGCCGGACGCCCGAGGAGCGGGCCCTTACCGCCAAGGGCGACAAACCCGCCACCTACGAGAATGATGGCAGCCTGGTCTGCGTGGATGAGGCCATCGCGTTGATTCGGGGCGGTTACGTGAAGTCCTCGGTGGAGATCCAGGATCCCAACGAGATGATTACCCCCCACTACCAGTTTGAATTGACCAACGGCATTACCGTCCTGCTTGAAAAACCGCAGGATGCGGCCCAGAACCAGTTGCTTCGCCGCACCTTGCAAGAAAATGGGGTAAGCCACACTATTTCCACCCGCCCGGAAGGGAGCCTGCTGGGTTCGCTGGTGGGCATGTTGCTGCCCATGTTCCTGATGATTGGGCTGCTGATGTTCGTAATGCGCCGTATGGGTGCGGGTGGCGCCGGAGGAATCGGTGATTTGAAGGGGCAAGCCGCCAAGGATGCCGAAAGCGAGAAGCCTAACCAGAAGCTGGACGATGTGCGCGGCTATCCCGAGGTGGTGGAAGAATTGCGCGACGTGGTGAACGCCTTTAATAACTACCGGGATGCCCTGGCCAGGTACCAGCAAGACCCCCGCAACAACAAGCTACCCCGGCCTCCCAAGGGTATTCTGCTCAGCGGGCCGCCGGGCACCGGAAAAACCCTGATGGCCCGGGCCGTGGCCGGCGAGGTGAACGTGCCTTTCTACGCCATGAGCGGCTCGGAATTCGTGGAGATGTTCGTGGGGCTGGGGGCCGCCCGGGTGCGGGAGTTGTTTAAAAAAGCCCGTGAAAACGCCCCATGTATTGTGTTTATCGATGAAATCGACGCCCTGGGCGAAAATCGCAACCGCACCGGCAACATCAGCGGCGGCAACGATGAGCGGGTGCAAACCCTGAACCAGCTGCTGAAGGAAATGGACGGTTTCCGCCAGGAGAAGCTTCCCATCCTGCTGATGGCGGCCACCAACTTCCCCGAGCGCCTGGATCCAGCCCTCACACGCTCTGGGCGGCTGGAAAAGGAAATCGGCGTGGGTTATCCAAAGGATTGGACGCAGCAGCGCGACTTGCTGGAAGTCCATCTGCGCGGCAAACAACTGGCCAAGGAAGTAAACCTGGACCAGATTGCCAAGATGGCCGCTTCCGGTGGCCCCAAGGGCACCCCGGCATTCGTTGGCGCCGATCACAAGCAGCTGGTGGAGGAAGCCGAACGCCAGGCCGACAAGGACAACAAGGGCGTCATTACCCAGACCCACCTGGTAAACGCCTGGGAGCGGATTTTGCTGGGGCTAGCGGTACCCAAGCTGGGCACGCGGGCGGAAAAAGAGGTGGTGGCCAGCCACGAGCATGGCCACGGGCTGATGACGCTGGCCTCGCCGGACGGCAAGGACAAGGTGTTCGTGGTCTCCATGGTGCCGCGCTCCAACGGGGTGCTGGGCTATGTGATGCCCGATCGCAGCGAGCGCAGCCAGATTCTGCCCACCCGCGCCGATATGCTGCACGATATCCTGATTTCCATTGCCGGACGCGCCGCGGAAGTGGTGCGCTACGGCGAGGACAAGATGACGCCGGGAGCCTCCAGCGACTTGCAAAACATTGAGCAGATCTTCCGGCAAATGATGACCACCGGCCTGCTGACCGACCGGGTGACCAACTACCGGGCCGTCGCAAACCTGACCGAGGAAGATACCCGGCTGCTGGACGCGGTACGCAACGAGGCCCTGGCCACGGCGGAGGAAATCCTGCGGATGGTGCCCGAGGCAAAGTGGGAGCAACTGGTGGATGAAAGCCTGCAGGCCGGTACCTTGATTGGCAAGGATGCCATGGCCTTCTACACCCGTATCCTGGGGCCGGACTTCGACTGGAACGCAATGCGGGCAATGGCGGCGCGATTTGTGACCGACCCGACCGGCGCGCACCGCAAATCAAGTGGGAACAAGGCCGCCTGATTGGCTGGCCCAACGTGGATAGGACAGTCATGATGATTGAACCCGGAACCCTGCGACCTGTGGAAAGCCCGGCCCAGCGCGGATATATCCCCCGCCAGGCCGGGCCTGCGGGCGGCGCTTCCCTTCTCAACGACATTGGCCGCGACTCGGTTCATTTTGCCGGTGACCGGAAAAAGAAAATGAGCTTGCCGAAAACCCTTCTGTTAACCGGCATGCTGGCCCTGGGAGCGGCGGGTTGCGCAAGCAACACCCAGGCCGCGCCAGTCCAGGTGAACGATTGCCGCCCGGCGGCGGTGGCAACCACGGACACCCCGGCGAACAGCAATGCTCCCAACGCCCCGGCCAGCTCGGCGCCCACGGGGAATACCCGTCCGGCCCCCAATCCCTATGCCGCGGAAGTGGACGCTGTGCAGATTGGCGATCTCGAATACCAGAATAACGAGGAATTGGCCAGCGTGGATCAGGTGCTGGATCTGGCTGGGCGGGGCTGTATCAAGGAAGTGGTCACTCCGGAAGCCGAGCCGTCGGTCTACATGGTGCGGGTGGAGCTTCCCGCGGATGCCAAAACCAACCGGGGCGCTGTCATGATTAACCTTATTATGCAAAAACCCGAAAGCGCCGCTGAAAACGAGCGCCTGCTGCTGGGGCTGAAGCAGCACGACATTACGGTGCGCCGTGACAACATCAACCTGGCCGACGGGAAAGGGGATAGCGGCCCGGGCGTGCTGTTTTACGTGCTTTTGCTAGCCAGCGGGGCGTCCATTACCTATGGCTTCTACCATATGAACAAGCGTATCAACGTGGTGGCCGGGGGTGAGGCGGCTGGTTCCGGCAGCGGCGGCGCCAACGGGCAAATGCGCGAGGCCAGCCGGCACAACAGCGTCAGCAAGAGCAAAGCCGAAAAGCCCACCACCCGACTGTCCGACGTGCGCGGCCAGGACGAGGCCGTGGCGGAAATCCGGGAAATCGTTATGTTACGCAAGGCCCTGAAGCGTAAAAAGGAGTTGGAGAACCGTGCCTTGGCCGGAAACGCCCGCCGCACACCGGAAGAAACCCGGGAGCTGGACGAACTGCTGGCCTCTATCCAGCGTTTGGGCGGAAAAGTACCCAAGGGGCTGGTGCTGCACGGCCCGCCGGGCACCGGAAAAACCCTGCTGGCCCGCGCCATTGCCGGGGAGACCGACGACGAGTTCTTCAAGGCTGCCGGTTCCGAGTTTGTGGAAATGTTTGTGGGCACCGGCGCCGCCCGGGTGCGGGATCTCTTTGCCAAGGGCAAGAACAACATCATTTTCATTGACGAAATCGACGCCGTGGGCGGCAAGCGTGGCCAGGATCACAACAACAGCGAGCGGGAGGCCACCCTCAACCAGATTCTGGTGGAGATGGACGGCTTCGACAAGAACGACAACACCCTGGTCATTTTTGCCACCAACCGGCTGGACATCCTGGATGACGCACTGCTGCGCCCGGGCCGTATCGACATGGACATCCAGGTCTCGCTGCCCGACCGCAAGGGACGCCTGGACGTGCTGAAGTTCTATACCCAGAACAAGCCCCTGGCCGATAACGTGGATCTGGAGGACATTGCCAGCGTGACCCGGGGCTTCTCGCCCGCCGCGCTGGAAAACCTGGTAGCCACCGCCACCAAGCTGGCCATCCGCAACAAGCAAACCGTGGTGAGCCAGGAAAACCTCTCCGATGCCTTTGAGCGCGTGCTGCTGGGGGTTCCCAAGCCAAACCTGTCGGTGAAAAAGTCCACCCGCGAAAAAGTGGCCGCCCACGAGCTGGGACACGGCATTGCCGCGCTGGCCTGCGGCATCCAGCCCTTCGTGGTGTCGATGGTGCCCCGCGACAAATCGCTGGGCCACGTCATCCCCGACCCGGAAGCCCGCGACGAGTTCATGACCTCCCGCCAGGACTTGCTGGAGGACATTCTCATCAAGGCCGCGGGCCGCGCCGCCGAGATGGCCGTTTACGGCAAGTACCAGGCCAGCACGGGGGCATCAGGCGACTTGCAGCAGATTGAGCGCGATTACCGCCAGCTTCGAACGGCTCGTCTGCTGGATGACGGCGTGCGCTCCGATTACAGCGACATGCGCCGCGCGCTGAGCTCCGAGGACGAGGCCATCCTGAGCAAAATCGTCTCGGAGGCAGAGAAAGTGGGGGTCGAGCTGATCAAGCTCATTCCTCCCGCCCAGCTGGAGGCCATGGTGGAGGAAAGCCTGGGGGCCGGCACCATGATCCGGGAGGCGGCCAGCCGGTTCTTTGACAAGCACCTGGTGGGTTATGACTGGAACCATGCCCGCGCCCTGATTGACGCCTACGTGCAAGACCCCACCGGGGAGGCTCGCCGCGCGGCGGAAGCCGGCTTGAATGGCAAGCAGGTCAGCATTGACGGGGGCAGCGTCAGCTATATTGACGATCCGCGCCGCAAAAAAGATGACTCTGGGGGCTTTTTCTCCCGCATGGGTCGCCGAATTAGCGGGAAAACGCGCGAAGAGGAGCAGAAAACAGCCACGGGCGTCCGCTAGATCGCCTGACCGGCCCATCCAACCGCCGCCACACAAGTGATGGCACATGGCGTGTTGCCATTGTTCCTATATGAATCTGTAAGAATGCTGGCCAGGAACTTCCCTTTGCCGTCGCGTCATGCTTGTATAATGGCAGTTTGAATGACTGGAGACGGATGGATGAAAGCGCTCAGCCGCGTTTTAACCTGGTTTACCCTGTTTGCGCTGGGCATCCCGGCCTCGGTGGCCCAGACGCCCCCCGCCTACATCAACACGCCATCCACGCCCTATGCCGTCCCCCTGAACCAGGGCGCTTGCGAACCCCTCCCGCCCCCGGACACGCTGAAGTCGCCCGCCGCCATCCTGGCGGAGCTGCGAGCCGCTAACCAGATTCCCCCCGGGCTGGCCCCCACGGTGAAAGTGGAGAAATCCCCCGACCTGAACGCCGCCACCAACGGGCGGGAGATCCTCATTACCGACAGCCTGCTGCAAAAACTGGACACCAACGGCGAGCGGGCCTTTGTCATCGGGCACGAGCTGGCCCACGTGGTGCAGGATCACGTGAGCAAAACCCAGACCCGCCGCTTTGGCTTGAGCCTGCTGGATCAATTCCTGGTGCGACGCTACGTGAGCGAGGGTACCCTGGCCGATCTGGCCGCCCAGCTGGGCCTGGGGCTGATTGACAAGAAATACTCCCGCAACTACGAGTACCAGGCCGATGAAGTTGGGATGAAACTGATGGTGAGCGCGGGTTATCCGCCCTGCGCCGCCCTGAACGTTTTTGACATGCTGCAGGCCAACACCCGGGCCACCCGCACCCCCGAATTCCTGATGGACCACCCCATGAACAAGTCCAGAATTCAGGCTCTGGTGCGCCAATACCAGTTTAATACCGGAAACCCCCAGCCACGGTAGGCTTTTGCCCCGGAATACACCACTGTGGATTCCCGACTTGTGGCTTCTTGCCAGTGATTGGGCCACGGGTATGGTCGGGTGTACTTCTGTCAAGCCTGTTTTCAACCTCAAATAGCCTTCCTGGCGGGCTTGAATGTTGAAAAAAATCAATTCATAATACGTACTAAGAGTTTCGCGGAATAGGTATTCAGTCTGGATCAGACAGGCCTCGTTCAACAAAACTCCCAGTAAAACAGTTCAAGTAAAACCAAGAGGCTATCTCTGATGACAGACAAACAAATCGCCTGCAGTGCCTGTGGCACGGAATTCACTTTCACGGCTGAAGAGCAGGACTTCTACTTCCAGAAGGGCTTCCAGGAGCCCAAGAAGTGCAAGCCCTGCAGGGATGCCGCTAAAGCCAGCCGCGGTGGCGGTGGTGGCGGACGCGGCGGCTACGGCGGTGGCGGTGGACGCGGCGGTTACGGCGGCGGTGGTCCCCGCCAGCTGTATGACGCGGTCTGCGCCGGCTGCGGCATCCAGACCCAGGTTCCCTTCCAGCCGAAGGGCAACAAGCCGGTCTACTGCCGCGAGTGCTTCCAGGCCAGCCAGTCCTACAGCTACTAGGATTTCAATCCGACCAAAAAAGCGGGGCCTCAAAACCCCGCTTTTTTGTGTCCCTTTGCTTTTTCCGACCACCAGCCAAAAAAAGGAAAGGGGTGAGTCCAAAGACCCACCCCGATTGCTTTTGGTCACATATCTGCTCTATCCGGGGAAGACGAAAGCGTATCCATCGAGTTAAAAACTAGGCTTGCAGGTTCAGCTTGCCTCCAAACTGGGGAGCGAACGGCTCGTCGGCGGCGCACCCGAACATCGGAGCGGCTTGCGGCGCGGCGGTGGCAACGCCGGGAATGCCGGTGCCAAAGAGAGGCGAAGCGGTTGGGGCGGTAACAGACGGCCCCCCCTCGGTGCCGTTGTTACCTTGAAGTCCCGCGCCGAAGCTCACGGTGTCACGGTTCAGGTTGGCTAAGGAACCGAACATCGGGGCGCCGGCATTGGGTGCGGGAAAATTGGCTTCCGGGCCCACGGCGGCCTGGGGGCCGGCGGCAGGTGCCGGGGTGGGGTTGTAGGCTTGGGGTTGGCTGATGGGGGCGGTGCTGGCCATTGGGTCGTTCACTCCTTCGATTAAATCAGATCGGGCTATGTTATCTGCTTGCGGTATCGGGATTGGCTATCTGCTTGCGGTAGGTTGTTTGCTTTTGGACTTGCTGTCTGCTTGCACCTACATTAACACTCGAGTAAGCCCGGCTTTTAATAGGAACGACTTCCCATCTTTCCTAGGAAGAATTTCCTAGGAATGGCCCAAAACCGGCCCAAATCGGGGTTTTGGTTGCGAATTCGCAGTTTCGCCCAGCCCATGGGATCCCGCCGAAGGATAGGAATGGATCCCGGACGGCCCTTCCCGCTAGAATAGGAAGAGTTGGAAGCGACGGATTGGAAGGCGCATGAGAACACGGGTCATGATTGTGGAAGATCACCAGATGACGCTGGTGGGTCTGAAAATGCTGTTGGAAAAGGACAGCGGGATTGAGGTGGTAGGCGAAGCCGTGAACGGCTCCGAAGCGGTACAGAAAGCCCACCTGACCACGCCGGAAGTCATCCTGATGGATATCGGCCTGCCGGAAATGGACGGCATCGAAGCGACCCAGCGCATCAAGAAGGCGCACCCCGGCATCCGGGTCATCATGCTCACCTCCAAGGACAACGAGCGCGACGTGTTTGCGGCGCTGGCCGCCGGGGCCGACGCCTACTGCATGAAGGGCATCTCCATCGAATCCCTGGCCAACGCCATCGAAGCCGTCAAAGAAGGCACCGCCTGGCTGGATCCGGCGGTGGCCCGCATGGTGCTGGGGCGCTTCCAGGGCACCAGTCCCCAGGCGGACGGGGGGATGCCCTCCGGCCCCAATGAGGCGGCCCTGGCCGATTGCCCCCTTACCAGCCGGGAGCTGGAAGTGCTGAAGCTTATCGTGGATGGGCTCTCCAACCCGGAGATTGCCGAGCGGCTGACCATTACCAAGGCCACGGCCAAGGCCCACGTGCACAGCATACTGCAAAAGCTGTGCGTGGATGATCGCACCCAGGCCGCGGTGCTGGCCATGCGCCAGGGCTACGTGTAGCCAGGCTCATCCGGTTGCACGGGGAGGTTTTAGCCAGGCATGCCCTGTGCCGCCATGGGCCTGCCCGGTGGAGCGGCATGAAATCAGCCAGTCGGGCAGATGGACGGGTTTGCGTGTTTCGGTAGAATGAAGGGGCCGGGTGCCGGGTATGCCCGCACAAAATTCCGTTCACCGTTTTTTCTAGTGCAGGAAAACAAATTCGGGTTCTCATCTCATGAAGAAGCAAACCGCAAATAAAACCCGCTATATGCGCCACAAGGCGGATGTTGAGCACAAGCGCGCCAGTGAGCGCACGGTGGAGGACATTGCCATTACCTTGTGCCCTTCGGCGGAGTGGGAAGCTTACGAGGCCCGTCGCCACCAGTTGGTTCGCCTGGGCCGCGCGCAAAAAGATTCCCGGATGGCCGAAGTCCGGGTGATGCCCGTTTGGTGGAAGTACCGGCGCCAGGCGTACCGGGTTGCCACCCTGCAACGGCTTTTCCCGGTGCTTCGTTACCTGCCCCTGCGGGTTTCCAGCTTCCTGGGAGAAGTCTTCCTGCGGTAAGTTCCCCGCGCCATGTCCGGCGCATTCCCCAATCACCTTCCATCCCCTATTGCCATCGCCCGAGGAGAGTGTGATGACCTGTATTCCCCGTTGCTTGCCTCCCGAGGTTGCCGTTTCCAGGCGCGGGAAGGCGCAGAACAATACCCGGCCTACCGGATTTTACTCCGCAAGTGGCGTGGACACTGTTTATTTCCGCGGCGCATCCACCCTGAGCGGGCCGGAGATTTCCATGGGCCTGCTTCGCGCCTCCGAGTCCCAATACCTGGTGGTGCGTACCTTTGCCGTGCATATGGCCCACATGGTGCTGCGGGCGTTCTGGGATCAGCCCCGCCTGGACATCCGGCAGGTGGCCCGGGCTTTCAGGGGCATGGTGGTAACCGATCACCTCACTTATACGCCGGATGTGGTGAAAGCCTATGCCGACGCGGTGCGGGAAGTGCGCGAAAAGGCCCCCACCCTGATTCACGTGCATGCGGCTATCCTGAAAGAAATGGAAGCGGCCACGCCGGATCGGGCCTTGCGGGCCAGCCTGACCAACACAGCTCGGCAAGTGCTGATTAACGTTTCGGAGAACGAGCGGGACTTGAAGCTGCGATGGTACGCCCGGGAGCTGATTGTTGACCGACTGAAGGCAAGGCGTTAGGGACTATACGCCTTTTAGCCAGCGGGCCATATCCACGGCGTGGTAGGTGATGATAATATCCGCCCCGGCGCGCTTGATGCCGGTCAGCAGCTCGGTTACCACCGCACGCTCGTCGATCCAGCCCTTGACGGCGGCAGCCTTCACCATGCTGTATTCGCCGGAAACGTTATAGGCGGCCACCGGCAGGTTCACCATCTGCTTTACCTGGTGCAGGATGTCTAGGTAGGGCAACGCGGGTTTGACCATCACGATATCGGCGCCTTCGTTCACGTCCAGCAGCACTTCATCCAGCGCCTCCAGGCCGTTACGAGGATCCATCTGGTAGCTTTTACGATCGCCGGAGGCGGGCGTGGATTCCGCCGCATCCCGGAACGGGGCGTACAGGCTGCTGGCGTACTTGGCGGAATAGGCCATCAACGGCACGTCGTCAAAGCCCTCCTCATCCAGTGCCGCCCGGATGCGCCCGATGCGTCCGTCCATCATGTCGGAGGGGGCAATCATATCGGCCCCGGCCTGGGCCTGGGAAACCGCGGTGCGGGCAAGAATCTCCAGCGTAGGGTCGTTCAGCACCTGGCCCTGCATTAAAACCCCGCAGTGGCCGTGGCTGGTATATTCGCACAGGCAGGTGTCGGCAATGACAAACAGGTCGTTGCCGAACTGGCGCTTGATTTTGCGGATGGCGCGCTGCACCACGCCCTGCTCAAACCAGGCGCTGGTGCCCTCCTGGTCTTTTTCCTCGGGAATGCCGAACAGCAGCACCGCGCGGATGCCGGCCTCCAAGGCCTGGCCGATTTCGATGAGGGCGTTATCCACGGACTGCTGGAAAATACCGGGCATGGAAGGAACCGGCACCCGGCTTCCCCGGTTTTCGGAGATGAACAGCGGGTACACCAGGTCGTTTACGCCCAGGGTGGTTTCCGCCACCAGGTCGCGCAGCAGCGGGGTCTTACGCAACCGGCGCTTGCGGATGTAAGGAAAACTCATGTTTAGGATCCGTCCAGTTTGGGGATAAAAAAGAATATACCAGAATCCCCTTACAAAATTTTTATCCCAAATTTTCGGGGAAGCTACTACAAATGCGGCCTGCTTGCCGCTATAATCAAAGTTACAGGGCTTGAATCGACTTAACCGTCGTCACCAGGTGTCCACAGCAGATTGGTTTCAGGTAAGGTTTTCGCACCCTTCGACCGTCTGATATTCATTAAACGTCGGCTTCATACAGAACTAGAAAGGTAATCGGTGCCGTCTATGAATTCATGGCTTGGGTATCGCAGCCATTTCGTACGGAATATGTGCAGTTTGAAACTCTCAATGTTTGAAAAGGTGGTTTTTGGGGCCCTTTTACTGGTGCTGGCAATTAACGTGGCCGACGCCATCCAGCGGGGAGGGGTGGACGCCACGCAGGCCGCCACGGCGAAAGACGCGCCGACGCACGCGGAATGGATGGCCCAGAACCCGGAAGGAAAATAAGCCGCCCGTTGCCGTATTCCGTCTTCAGGAAAGCCACCTCAGCCGCAAACAGGCTGGCCTTGGCATGGCGCAATCTTTCCGCCCGGCTCTACCCGGATGCCCTCCTGCCGTTCCGGGAATCCCCCGACGCCGGGCCGCTGGCGTACCCCGACGCCCAGGCAGGCGCGCTGGCCCAACGGTATATTGCGGAATACCGGCTGGAATCCTTGTTTGAAAAGGCGGAGCGAACCCGCAAGCTGGAAACCCTGGCCTTTCTGGAGTGGCTGGAACGGTTTCACGCGGAGGAGCCGCTGATTCCCGCCGAAGTGCCGGAATGCCTTGGCTGGCTGGATGTGGGCGCCCGGAACTGGTCGTATGTGGAGGCGCTGTATCGGTTCGCCGAGCGGCATGCGGGCCCCGCCTTCCGGTTGGACGGCGTGGAGCTGGATGCGGGCCGCCGATACCGCAACCTGCGCTCGCGGGGCCAGGCGGCGGCGTATTATATCCGGCAGCTGCCCAACGCCCGTTACCATGCCGGGGATGTAATGCGTTGGCAGGAGCCGGCCCACGTCATCACCCACTTTTTGCCGTTCGTGTTTGAGGATCCCTTACTGGCCTGGGGGCTGCCCCTGGCGTATTTCCGTCCCGCCCAGATGCTGGCCCACCTGCTGGGACGGCTGGCTCCCGGCGGGGTAATGCTGCTGTTGAACCAGGGCGAGGCGGAGACCGAGGCCCAGGGCCGGTTGCTGGCGGAGGTTGCGGACCGGGCCGGAATCAGGTATAAGCAGAC
Organism: uncultured Vampirovibrionales bacterium; assembly: GCA_964390635.1. GTDB lineage: Bacteria > Cyanobacteriota > Vampirovibrionia > Vampirovibrionales > Vampirovibrionaceae > CAYMIG01. The sequence goes on from CAYMIG010000001.1 coordinate 355,950, forward strand.
TGGGATGCTGCCGGACACGTTCCGGCAATACCGCTATGCCCGCTACGGATGGATTTGCAAGAAGGACGCCCACCCGCGATGCCCAAAACCCTGATTACCCTGGCTTCCAAAAATACCGGCAAGCTCTACGAGCTTTGCCACTGGATTGAGCAGTACCAGCTGCCCGTGGAACTGGCCGTCAACCCGGATGCCCCGGAAATTGAGGAAACCGGGGAGGACTTTGTGCAGAACGCCGTGCTGAAGGCCCGCCAAACGCCCCCTGTTCCGGGCAGCCGGCTGGTGCTGGCGGAAGACTCCGGCATGGCCGTAGAGGCGCTGGACGGCGCCTATGGGCTGAACCCCTTCCCGGGGCTTATGTCGAACCGCTGGATGAGCTCTGCCGTGCGCCAGGAGCTGCTGGGCATTCCCAACGATCATCCCGTCACCAACGACGAACTGTGCATGGGCGTGCTGATGCTGATGGAGGGGCAGGGCAACCGCCATGCCGATTACCGTTGCGGCATGGCGTTGTGGGACGCCGATAAGGGGCTGGTGTTCTCCGTGCTGGAAAAAACCCCCCTGATGATTATTGAAAGCCGCCCCCGGGGAGAAAACGGCTTTGGCTACGATCCCATCACCATGCCGGTGGTGGATGGCCGGGCCATTGGGCGCACTACCGCCGAGCTGGAAACCGCGGAAAAGAACGCCATTAGCCACCGGGGCAAGGCGTTTCGCAAGGTGCTGGACTACCTGGCCGCAGCCCGCATGGCCTGAGCCCCCGGGCCGGCCACGCGGGCCAAACGGGTGCCCGTCCCGGCAAAAATGGATCCTGAGCGCTCAGCGGGTGTAAAATATTACCAGAAGCGCGACACTTTCTATTGTTGCAAACGTCGTAGTCACTGGTAGCAAGCGGAAAGAACCGATGACGGCCAGCAAGCCTTCCAAACCCAGAGCCAAGCGTGGCGAGTTGCCCAAGCCCATCCTGCGGCAGGGCTCGCTGGGATTCCTGCCGTTCAACGCCCTGTCCGCCTCGTTCCTGTACCAGGGCCACGGGGATCTCATCCTGGGCTACCGCGATCATGAGCAGACCATGCGGCTGAAAGATCGCAGCCAGGTGCAATTGTACGAACCCGACCACAAGCGCAACAAGCATGCCCTGGCGCTGGGCGGACGCTTTTTCAACGGGCTGACCGATGCCCTGTACCGGGGCAAGCTGCCCCAGGTGGTGGTTGCCGTGCCGCAACCCGACGAATGGCAGACCCTGCTGGTGGATTTTGTGGAGTACCTGGAGCGCCTGCTCTCGATGGGCTTTTTTGTGCCCCGCAAAGAACTGATCAAGCGTGATCCCGTGGAAGATCACATTCCCTGCTTCGTGCTGGCGGGCGAAGGGATGGTCTTTACCGGCTTCATGGCCGGCTTGTCCCACCACCTGAAGCAGCTGCAGCAAAAGCACCCCAGCCTGCTGGAGGGCATGACCCGGCAGATTGCCGGCAAGTTCGTGCGGGGCTTTTCCGGGGATACTGGCCTGCTGGCCGCCACTGGGGCGGAAGGCTTCGAGGAGGTCTCCGCGCCGTTGCTGCCCGTGGCCCGCGTGATTCGCGTGGCCGGCGGCAATTTGCAGACGCTGGAAACCGTGCAATCCGTGCTGAGTCTGCACAGCCTGGTGGTGACGGTGGAAAACCGGGTGCAAAACGCCGCCGAGCGGCTGGAACTGGAAAACGCCTGGCAACGGCTGATGCGGGTCATCATCCCCACGGTGCTGGGCGCGGATGAAATTCCGCAAGTCACCCCCCGGGTGCAGGAAAGCCTGCTGGCCATTGGCCGCAAGCGCATGGCGTTTGACGAGGCCGACAGCCCCGAAAGCATGACACCCGCCCGGGGCAAACAAAACCCGGGCATGACCTCTCCCGTGGCCGAGGCGGGCCTGAAAGCATCCGATGCCCTGATTCTGCATGGCTTGAGCGTGGCCGCAGACCGGCTGGGGCTGCTTAGCGAAAAGCAATTGTTCGATGCCCTGGCCTCCAGAATTCCGGGGCACCTGAAGGGCTAAGCGCGCAGGCTAGTCCAGTTGCCGCTTCAGCGTGGCGATTTCTTGCGCCACGGCGTAAAAAATGGCCTTGCGGGTCAAGGCGATGCGGGGCCGCAACACCGCGCGGTAGTATTCGTTGAAGGCGCTGCGCAGTTCCGGCGGCAAATTGGGATCTTCAACCTCCGCGCTTTCCGGGTCCTGGCTGTGCGTTTCCACCTTGCCCTGCAAATAATCCACGTAATGCCGGTAGAGCTGGTTCTCAATCGACTCCACCTCATGCCAGTCCAGATCGCTCATCGCACGAATGCCCCCCGTAAAAAACGCTTCTCCCTATCTTAGCAGTTTTAGACGGTTTTGGCCGTTTGGCGGCAGGCCGGGGGATTCACAGGCCGCCTCAGGGGGTGATGCGATCCGCCAGGCGCTTGGCCTTCAGCAGGGTTTTGAAGGAAACCAGGATGCTGGGATAGTTGCGTTGGCTTTCCAGCGTGCAGCCGCGGCATTCGTTAGCCCTGCCGGCCTGGGCGCGGAAGCGTGTGGCCTGTTCGGAGCGCCAGAGCCTGCCGAAATCGTATCCCACGTCCCGCAGATTGCCGAAGGACTTGTTCTCCTGGGGGCTGTGGGCGAATTCCTCGCACCCGCTCACCTCGCCCTCGCTGCCGATATAGGCGCCAAAGCTGCCCGCCTTGCAGCAGAACTGCGGGCTCTCCTCGGTGACGGTGCGGCGGTTTTCCTCCTGGCTGATGAGATCCACGGCGGACTTCAGGGCCCCGTCCTCCGGGGTATCGGTGTGGTACAGAAATTTGAGGCGACCGCTCAGCACGTCCTCCCGCACGCGGCGGGTAATCTCCAGGTACTTGGCCTCAAAGGGCTCCAGCTTTTGGGCAGCGCGACGATCATCGAAGGAGGCCAGCGCATGGCTGCTCATTTGCACGCTTTTGCGCATCAGGTTCAGGTTCCACTTGTCGGGTTGCAGCACGTCGCGCACGGTTTCGTACCAGCCGTCCAGCAGGTCGGCGTTGCCGGGGGAGCAAACCGTGCAGAGCTGCACATCCAGCTGGCGGTAGCCGAAAATCTGCCGGATGGCTTTCAGGGCCTCCATGGCGTCGATGGTGTTTTGCCAGGCATCCCAATGGGGGCTGCGGGTGTGTCGCACGCCGTTGTTGTACTCGCGGGGGCCTTCAATGCTAAGGCTCCAGGTAAGGTGCAGATCCGGGCAGCGCTGCATGACGCGGTGGGTGATTTGCAGCAGCAAGTCCGGCTTCCAGGCGTTGGAGATGATGTAGACCGATTTGACCGGGGTCAGGCGGTAGGCAGCCTCGATGATCTCCGCCAGGTTGCGGTTCAGCGTGGTTTCGCCGCCGGAATAGACAATCACGTTCAGGTTCCCGCCAATGCGGGCGTAGGTTTTCTCTATTTCCTCCAGCGACAGCTCCCGGGTTTTGGCGTTCAACGTATCGGCAAAGGAGCAGAAGCCGCAGCTGTAGTTGCAGCGGGTGGTGACAATGTGGGTCAGCATCACCGGGTCGGGGACCTGGCCGAACAGCTGCGCGGAAAAGCTTTTGAGTATGGGACGGTGGATCTCGCGGTTGGTCTGGCTGGCAATGGGCTCGAAGGTTTCCCGGGCTAGTACGCTTTCGTAGCGCAGCAAATCAACGCCCAAGCGCTCAAGGCGTTCGTTTTGCAGCACATCGGCGTAGCGGCGACGGAGATCCGCCGGGGATTCAACAGCCTGCTGGGAATCGGGGACGAGGGTTGCCATGGTGCCGGGTGTTTACCGCTTGGGTTACATCATGAACAGGGTACCAAATCCAGAATGGGATGGCCGTCATAATTTTTGCAAATCCGCCTGCCATCATGCGGTTATGGATGATTGAAGGGCTGGCGCGCTTCCATCATAAAATAAGCGGCAACAAATTTCTTGCCCGGCATTTTTATAAACAAAGCCTGCAAAGGCCGGGTTTCGAAGTGGATTGCCCCAGCCCAAAACGGAGCGATTCTATATGCTTGACATTGATGGAGCAATGGAATGACAATGGCAGTTAGCTCTCAACCCGGTTTGCCCCAAGACCAGATGGGCGTAGGGTTAACGACGAAATGGCTTTAAAGACGGCATGGCATCCCAGAACGTTCTCATTCTAACCTCTCGTACCGGGGGTGGGCACCAAAGCGCAGCCTATGCGTTGGAAAACAGCTTTGTCACCATCGATCCGGGCCGCGTGCTGGTAAAAATAGCCCAGGTGCTGGAAGACGCCACCTATATTACGGGCAAAATGGCGGATCTCTATAACTTCCTGCTGCGCGAGCGCCAGGATCTGATGAAGTATTTTTTCTGGGCCGTCAACCACCTGAAGCCCAACGAATCCGAGTTCATCTTCAAAACGGCCATGGGCTACGGCCTGCGCCTGTTCGATCGCATCCGGCCCAGCGTGCTGGTCTCGGTGCACCCCATGACCCAGCATTTTTTCGCATACATCCTGAAGCGGCTGCACCTGAGCGACAAAATCCCGCTGATTACCGTGGTGACCGACCCCTATGCCGGCTTTTGGAAAGGCTGGGCCTGCGATGACGTGGCCCGCTACTACGTGGCCAGCGACGATGCCCGCCAGCAGCTGATTGACTACGGGGTGGCCGCCCACAAGATTGAAGTGGCCGGCATGCCGGTGCATTCCAAGTTTAAACCCGCCAACCCCGCCGAAAAACGCGCCCTGCGGGAGGCCCTGGGCCTGGATCCCGAAAAGTTCACCGTGTTTATGAACGCCGGCTGGATTGGCGGGGGCAACATCCCGCTGATTTACGAGGCCCTCATCCGCAACAGCCAGCACGAGGACCTGGGCATCCAGACCGTGTTCCTCTCCGGGCGCAACCAGGAACTGTTCCGCCAGGCCCAGGAAATGGCCCAATCGGCCCGTTTTCCGGTCAAAGTCCTTGGTTACACCGAGCAAATCGACCACCTCATGAAGGCTTCGGACGTGATGGTCTCCAAGCTGGGCGGGCTGACCACGTTTGAGGCCATGAGCTGCCGCCTGCCCATCATCGCGGATACCGTGACCCCGCCCATGCCGCAGGAAGCGCAAACGGCGGCCTTCCTTAAAAAGACAGGCACCGGCATCCTGCTGCAAAATCCCGATCACGTCGTATCCGTGTTAAGATCGCTTATTGATTCCCCGGATCGTTACGGCTCCCTGCTCGAGGCAGTGGCAAAGCACGGCAGGCCCGGGGCGTCCGACCAGATTGCGCGGGATGTTTTGCGCTACCTGGATTGACCGTCATAGGGCATATTAAAGGGAACGGAACACTCTCACTATGGAAAAACTGCTTCAGGGCAAGAAAGCCTTCATTACCGGAGGCTCCCGGGGTATCGGCAAGGCGCTGTGCCAGGTATTCGCCCGTGAAGGCGCCGACGTGGCGTTTAATTACAACTCCAACGACAAGGCCGCCCAGGAAACCCTGCGGGAAATCGAGCGGCATGGCGTGCAAGGGCTGGCCTTCAAGGTCTCCGTGACCGACAAGGAAGGCATCAAGGATATGCTGGAGGACGTTTACGGCACCTTCGGGCGCCTGGACATCCTGGTGAACAACGCGGCCATCAACAAGGCCGACAGCTTCGTCACCACCACCGAAAAAGCCTGGCGCGACATTATCGAAACCAACGTGAACGGCTTGTACTACGTGACCAAGCCCATTTTCCGCAAGATGATGAAGCAGCGCTCCGGCAACATCCTCAACATTACCTCCATCGGGGCCATCCGGGCCCTGCCCACCTCGGTGCATTACGCCACCAGCAAGGCCGCGGTAGTGGGCTTCACCAAATGCCTTTCGCGCGAAGCCGGCCCCTTCGGGGTCACCGTCAACGCCCTGGCGGCGGGCATTTTCGAGACCGATCTGGGCCACTCGCTGCCGGATCGCTTCAAGGAAATGTACGAAAAATGGTGTCCCAAGCAGCGATTCGGGCGCCCGGAAGAGCTGGCCGAGTTTGCCGCCTTCATGGTGTCGGATCGCAACAGCTACATGATGGGCGAAATCATTACCATCGACGGCGGCAGCGTGGTTTAACCCGCCGGCTCAGGCTCCTTCGGTATCCTGGCAGGCGTTTTCCAGGCTGTGGTTAACGTCCAGCTTCAGCGTGGTCAGGTTCACGGTGGTTTCAAAGGCTTCAATAATAGCGGCCACCAGAATCAGCACCAACCCGCCCATAAACGACAGCGTCGGCACCATTTGCCAGTCGAAGATGTTCAGCCGAACCAGGGCAATGGCCACGGCGGTGAACACCATCATGGCCAGGGCGGCAAACAGCAGAAAAATGGCATTGCGCACCAAGTGGGCCCGCCGCATAAACATTTCCACCTGCTTCTTCACGGCATCCCGCCGCGTGGGGGGCGGGGACTGACGAAGCTCCCGGTTCAATTCCCTTACCCGGGAGCCGATGTGGATAATCCGGTTGTTGAGACCGAAAATCAACAGCCCGATGCCGGAGATGGCAACGGCGGGAGAGAGCGAATCGGCGATAATGGTACTGACATCCAGCATGATTTCAGCTTAGCGCCAAAACGCTCGCAGGGAAATCTCCGGTGCGCTTCCCCGGCATACGGGCATATGGTGGTTTGGAAGTCCCTGTCCCGCGCCCGGCGTTTCCGTTTCCGTGAATAACGAAGGGGTCTTGCTTTGCGGGCGGGATTTTCCCGGTTCATTGCGTTTTATCGCTTTATTCCCTTACATTTTTCTGCTAGCGTAAGGGCGGGATGACATTTAATCACACATCACCGGGATCGGGGGATCCTTTGCCACGGTTTTTCCGGTTGTTTTTTCGCCTGGGCCGGAGCCGGTTTCTGTTTCGCTTTGACGGGAGGAGATGCCATGAAGACAATTTATCTGTTCCAAGAGGGGAATGCCTCGATGAAAGACCTGCTGGGCGGTAAGGGGGCTGGCCTGGCGGAAATGGTTCGCGCCGGGCTGCCTGTGCCGCCGGGTTTTACCATTACCACGGATGTCTGCAACGATTACCTGGTCCGGGGCAATAAACTGCCCGCCAACCTGATGGGCGATGTGCGCAAGGCCATGCGCTCCGTGGAAGAGGCCATGGGCCGTCGTTTCGGGGATCCGGCCAACCCGCTGCTGGTGTCGGTGCGTTCCGGGGCCAAGTTTTCAATGCCCGGCATGATGGAAACCGTGCTGAACCTGGGCCTTAATGACCGTACCCTGCAGGGACTCATCCGACAGTCGGGCAACGAGCGCTTTGCTTACGACAGTTACCGGCGCTTCATTCAGATGTTTTCCACCGTGGTGCTGGAACTGGACAAGACGGATTTTGAGCGGATTCTGGAAGGTCAAAAGCGGGCCCGCAACGTGAGCCTGGATACCGAGCTTTCCACCGAGGACCTGAAATTGGTGGTAGATGGCTACAAGCAGCTGGTGCAAGCCAAACTGGCCGAGCCCTTCCCCCAAGACCCCATGCTGCAACTGCAAATGGGCATCGAGGCGGTGTTCCGCTCCTGGAACATCCCCCGCGCCGTGGCCTATCGCAACTACGCCCGGATCGATCACCACCTGGGTACCGCCGTCAACGTGCAGGCGATGGTTTTTGGCAATATGGGCGAGGATTCCGCCACCGGGGTGGCCTTTACCCGGAACCCGGCCACCGGGGAGAAAGCGCTTTACGGCGAATACCTGGTGAATGCCCAGGGCGAAGACGTGGTGGCCGGCATTCGCACCCCACGCAAGCTTGCGGAAATGGCCGTGGAATTCCCCCGGCTTTACGCCGAGTTCTCGGAAATAGCCCAGCGTCTGGAAAACCACTACCTCGACGCCCAGGATATGGAATTCACCATCGAAAAGGGCCGACTCTTCATGCTGCAAACCCGCAGCGCCAAGCGCACCATCGCGGCCTCCGTCAAAATGGCGGTAGATATGGTGGAGGAGGGGCTTATCAGCCGTGAGGAGGCCCTCTCCCGGGTGGATGCCAACCAGTTGCCCCAGTTGCTGCTGCCCAGCTTCGATCCGCGGGAAAAAGCCCGCGCCCGCACGGAAAACCGCCTGCTGGCGGTGGGGCTGAACGCCTCGCCGGGGGCGGCCACGGGCACCATCGTATTTGACGCCGACGAGGCCGAAGCGCTGGGCAAGGCAGGCCAGCGGGTCATCCTGGTGCGCCCCGAAACCTGCCCCGACGACGTGCACGGCATGATCGCCGCCCAGGGGGTACTGACCAGCCGGGGCGGAAACACCAGCCATGCCGCCGTAGTGGCACGGGGGATGGGCAAGCCCTGCGTGGCCGGCTGCGAATCCTGCCGCATTGACCTGCGGGAGGGCACCTTGAGCGCCAACGGCATCACCATGCGCCGGGGCCAGATTATCTCCATTGACGGAGCCACCGGGGAGGTGTTTTCCGGGGAAATTCGCACCGTCCCGCCGGTCATCAGCAGGGAGTTCGAGCAATTGCTGGGCTGGGCGGACCAGGTTCGCCGGCTGGGCGTGCGGGCCAATGCCGACACCCCCGAGGATGCAGCCAAGGCACTGGAGCTGGGCGCCCGAGGCATCGGTCTCTGCCGCACCGAGCATATGTTCATGGCCCAGGATCGCCTCCCCGTGGTGCAGCGAATGATCCTCTCCGACACCCCGGAAGCCCGCCGGGCGGCCCTGGCCGAGCTTTTGCCCATGCAGCGGGAGGACTTCAAGGGCATATTCACGGCGATGGCCGGGCACCCGGTGACCATTCGCCTGCTGGATCCGCCCCTGCATGAGTTTCTCCCCAACCGCATCGAGCTGTTTGAGGAGCTTTCCCGCCTGCGGCAAGCCGATCCCTACCACCCGGAAACCCGCCGCAAGGAAGCCCTGCTGAAAAAAGTGGCCGAGCTTTCGGAAAGCAACCCCATGATGGGCTTTCGGGGCTGCCGCCTGGGGCTGGTCTACCCGGAAATCTACGAGATGCAGGTGCAAGCCATCTTTGAGGCGGCCACGGCCCTGGTAAAAGCCGGGTTGGATGTGCGCCCGGAAGTCATGATTCCGCTGGTCGGCCACGTGCAGGAGCTGAAGCTGTTACGCGAGCGGCTGGAAACCGTTGCCCGGCAGATTATGGAGCAACAGGACGCCTGGTTCCATTATCTCTTCGGCACCATGATCGAAGTTCCCCGCGCGGCGCTCACCGCCGGGGAGATTGCCGAATACGCCGAGTTCTTCAGCTTCGGCACCAACGATCTCACCCAGCTGACTTATGGCTACAGCCGCGATGACGCCGAAGGACGCTTTCTGGGCAATTACCTGGAGCAAGGCATCCTGAAAGACAACCCCTTCGAGGTGTTGGACGAGACCGGCGTAGGCCGGCTGGTGGAAATGGCCCGCGACCAGGGCCGCCGACAACGCCCCAACCTGAAAGTGGGCATCTGCGGGGAACATGGCGGCGAAGACCGGAGCGTGCGCTTCTGCCACCGCGCCGGGCTGGACTACGTGAGCTGCTCGCCGTTCAGGGTGCCGGTGGCTCGCCTGGCAGCCGCCCAGGCCGTCATCCAGGAACAAAAGGAACGGGCCGTGCTGGATTTGGCATGCCAGACGGTCTCCCTGCCCTAGCCCAATGCCCCATTGCCAGCCGGTCGCGGGGAGCGCTTGAGATTCCCCGGGCCGGCTGCTATGCTGCTGCCGTGGGCATCCTGAAAAGCAACAGCGATATCCGTTACCTCAAAGAGGCCGCCCGGCTGGCCGGGGAAATTGGGGACGCCCTGCTTGCGATGGCCGCGCCCGGCATCGCTACGCCGCAACTGGAGGAGGCCGCCAACCGGCTGCTGGCCCAGAACCGTTCCAGCGCCCCTTTCAAGCACTTCGAGGGCTTTGGGCATGCCATCTGCGTTTCCATCAATGACGAGGTGGTCAATGGGCCGCCGTCGCGGGTGCGAATACTGCGGGAGGGAGACGTGGTTAGCATCGCCCTGGGCACTGAGCTGCGGGGATTACACGGCAAAGTGGCCCGCACTGGCGTGCTGGGGGAAAGCACCCCGGATATCCGGCGCCTGCTGGAAGGCACCGCCGCCTGCTTTGAACGGGCAGTGGCCCAAGCAGAAACCGCGCGAACCCTTAACGAGGTGCTGCGGGTGATTCCCGAGACCGCCGCAGAGTATAAGCTGTCGCTGGTGGAATGCCTGGGCGGCACCGGCATCGGCAAAAAACTGCACGATTATCCCCCCACCCCCAACAACCCGGACGATCTGGCGGAGGAAATCCCCCTGGAGCCCGGCATGGCCTTTACCCTGATGCCCATGTTCAGCCTGGGTACCCCCGGCCCCTACCGCGTGCATGAGGACGGCTGGACGTATTGCACCCATGACGGGGCGCAGGCCGCCCATATGGCGGAAACCATGCTAATGACCGACGCCGGCTTGCTTATCCTCAGCCGATAAAGGGGATATCTATCCGTAAAATTTTATAAACAGACAAGATCAATCGCCTGCCCTCAAAGCAATTCGGGCACCTCGCGATTTTTTTAAGAATTAGAGAGAGCGAGAATCGGAGCGTGTATCGAACTGGGGGCCAGCCCCCCTGAAGCAACCTGCAATTAAATGAAACCAGGGCTTTCCGGAAGGTGTGCCATCATTCTGGCAGGGACTCAACCTTAGGACGGAAGCCTAATCGCCGACCGCGGACTCCTGAACAGCCTTGCCCGCGGTCGGTTTGATTATGGTACGGCGGCTTTGGAAATTGACCTGCATGCCGGCCTGGCGCATCGTCTCCTTGTGGGCCTCAATGACATCCCAGGGGTTGGGCACGATTTTCTTGAAACGGGCAATATAGTAAAACAGGCGCATCAGGTTGATGGGCGTCGGGGATTTGCAGGCCACATGGATGGCAACCCGGTACTCGTCCAGCATGCCGTTGTAGCGGGCCCGGTAGTCCGGTTTGTCCGGGTGAAACAACGGCACCACGCGGTAGGAATGGCCGTCAATGCCGTTCACCCTACGGGCTTTGCCCATGCGAATAGGTTCCAGGGTGGAGACTTCGACATGCTGGGCATCATGCTCATGCGCCCAGTGGCCATTCACCCGCTTGGGCCAATAATCCTGGTACTCGTCGCCCATCCCGTTCTTGACCAGTTCCTTGAAGGTGCGGAGCCCCCCAAGTTCCCGAATCACCTTGAGCACCCGGTACCGGCCAATGGTTCTGCACAGCTCGCCCAGCGAAACCATCGGCATCAGGTACATGGCGTTGCGGGGCGAGGCCTCCATAATGCGGATCACCTCATCGCGGGGCACGTTCACACGTTTGCCCTGCCTTACCCATTCGCCGTCGGGATCCACCCAGGCCTCGCCTTCGGCATAGCGGGACAACTCGGCTTCGGAAAGGGGCGTGCCCAGCCTGGGAGGGCGGGCGCCAAACAAAGGCCGTCCCAACAAGGGGAAAGAAGGAAAGGTGACCATCACAACACTCGGATTATTGGATCTGCGGGCATAAAAACCGCTCAAGCAAATTTGTGCCATACCCGGGGTCTGGCTATGGCAAGGGCGGGAATTATCCGGTACGGGAATGGCCTCCAGCCGTAAAAGCGCCTATAATTTCCGAAAAACGGCACAGGAGGACTGACCCATGCTCGAGTTGGCGCTTGGCGCGACCATTGTGACGTGCGTATCCATTGTGGCCGGTTATCTGATCATACGGAACGCCTACAAGCACCCGCTGGGTTAAGGCAATTCGGGGCCTTCGCATAGGCGAAAATAACCAAAGCCGCCACCGCCCTGCCATTTGACCTGCGACGTGATTCCTCCCGGGTCCTGGCCGGCGCAAACCTTGCGCATGCGGGTCAGCAAATGGCTCTGGCAGTGGGCGCCATGTTCAACCATCAGCCAGCGGCGCCCAATTTTATGCGCCGTGGCGCCGGTGGTGCCCGATCCGGCAAAGGCGTCCAGCACCCAGTCGCCGGGTCGGGTAACGGCCTGCATCAGGGTGTAAACCAGCTTTTCGGGCTTGGGATAATCGAAGGCCGCCGCCTCGCCAAACAGCAGCCGGCTTTCCTCGGTGGCGTCCTCATAGGTGCTGATGCCGTAATGGCTAATGCTGAGCAGGTTCCTGATCTTCTTGGGCCGCCCCCCCGGCTTGACATGGTTGGGCCGGAAGGGCACCCGGCTAATGAGCAGGGGCTCGCCGGCAGCCATGATGGCATCCAGGCGGGCCTGGCTGTAGCGCCACTCGCCCTCCAGGCGGAAGGCATCCACGTTGAAGCCGTCCTTGACTTCCAGACGATCCAGCAGGCGAGTGATGATGGGGCCTTCCGACATGTCAGCCGGCTCATAAACACCGTCCGGGCAGTTGAAGCGGACTTTTCCGGCATCGAAGCGCAGGATGCCCAGGCGGTTGCCGGCGTTATTCAGCGGGTATTTCTTTCCGGGGGCGGTTTCGCCGCAGACAAAGGGCGGGGCCTGCCGGCGATCGCGGGCATAGGCCAGGATGAATTCCGTCACCGAGCCCATGTTGCGATCCAGAAACGAGGGCTTTTTCTTTTTTTCCCACACCAGGGTGCCGCAGTAGTTGGCCCGGCCAAAAATGCCGTCCATCAGCACCTTCAGGTAGGCGGCCTCGTCATCGCCAATGGAAACGAAAATAACCCCGTCCCCGGCCAGCAAGCGGCGCATTGCCTCCAGGCGGGGACGCATGAAGTCCAGCCACGCGGCGTGGGCCACGTCGTCATGGTAATGGGCAAAGCGTTGGCCCGTGTTGTAGGGCGGATCGATGTAGACGCAGCGGATCCGCCCCTCGAATTCCGGCGCCAACAGGTGCAAGGCCGGCAGGTTGTCACCTTCAATAATTCGCCCCTGCCAGGCGGCGGGATCGCCATGGCACAAGGCAGGCTCCACGGCCAGCGACAGGCCCTTTCTGTACTGCCCCAGGGACATCAGGGCAATCCTTCGGCTGGGTTTTCATTGGGGCCAATCAAGCGCATCCCGCTCCCCTCCTGGTTACTCTGGCTTACTCTGCCAATAGCATAGCAAAATCCCGGCCCGGCCGTTGGAAGAATCGCCCCGCTTGGGGTACCCTTTTTATAGAGATCCCGAGGGAGGCGATTATGACCGATGCCATGCTGTTGCCCAACGCCGTGCTGGTAATCAGCTTCATCCTGATTGTGTGGGAGCGTATCCCCAAGGTGGTGGTGGCCTTGCTGGGCGGCATGTTCCTGATTTTGGCCGGCGCCATCACCCAGCAGGAAGCCATCCGGGCCATCGACTTCAACGTCATCTTCCTGCTGGTGGGCATGATGATCCTGGTGAGCATCCTGGAAAGCACCGGGGCCATTCAGGCACTGGGATTGGCCGCCGCCCGGGCGGTGAAGGGGGACGGCTCCCGGCTAATGGTGGCGTTGGCCGTCATTACCGCCCTGGCCTCCGCCATGCTGGACAACGTAACCACCGTCATCCTGCTGGGCTCGGTGACCTGCTCGCTGGCCCGGCAACTGCGCTTCAACCCGGTGCCCTTCCTCATTATCGAGGCCATCGCTTCTAACATCGGCGGTACGGCCACCCTCATCGGGGATCCGCCCAACATCATGATCGGCAGCGCCGCCGGCCTGACCTTCAACGACTTTATCATCCACCTGGCCCCGGTGGTGGTGCTCATCCTGCCGGTGGCCCTGTGGACGCTGCAACGCATGTACCGTGAGCAGCTGCGACTGCCTCCCATGGCCCAGGACTTGATGGAAAACGTGCACCCATGGGACGCCGTACGCGACCGAAAGCTCATGATTCAGTCCCTGGTGGTAATTACGCTGGTGATTGCCGGCTTCGTGCTGCATGGCACGCTGCACATCGAGGCTGGCACCATTGCGATGGCCGGCGCCGCCGTACTGATGCTGTTTGAAAACCGCAACGACCTGTGGGATGACGTGGAGTGGACCAGCATCTTCTTTTTCATCGGGCTGTTCATTATTGTGGGGGCGGTGGAAAAGGCGGGTACCATCCACATGCTCTCGGAACAGCTGTTTGCGGTGACCTCGGGAAGCTACACCGCCGTTGCCATGGCCCTGCTGTGGGCCTCCGCCATTCTGTCGGCGCTCATCGACAACATCCCCTACACCGCCACCATGATTCCGCTGGTCAAGAACCTGGGCGCCCATTACAATAACCTGGACCCCTTGTGGTGGTCTCTGGCCCTGGGGGCCTGCCTGGGCGGCAACGGTAGCATGGTGGGGGCCATGGCCAACGTGGTGGTGGCCGACATGGCCCAGCGCGAAGGTTTCCCCATCCGCTTTGTAGAATTCATGAAGGCGGGCAGCCTGATTATGCTGGAAAGCCTGATCATCTGCACCGCCTATATCTGGCTCCGCTACCTGGGCTGATTGCTCCCGTGGCGGTCCAGCCACTTTTCTTCCCAAAAACACGGTAATCCCCGATGCCCAATACTCCAGGAAAATACGAGGCCGCCCTGGCCGAAATCGGCCCCATCGTTCCATGGAAGGATGTTTATGGGTATTATGTGTTCGAGCATCCGGCCTTTCCGCGCGTGATGCACGCGGATAGGGATAAAGAGGCCTGCATTGAGGGCTACAAAAGGGCCTTGTATGGCTGGCTGGAAGCGCAGTAACCTTCGGCCCTCAGTCCATGGGCCTTCGTTTGGAACTTGTTTTGGCACACCATTGGATCATGGAGCCTTCCAGACAAAAAGCCCACAACCTGCAAAACGGCTGTGGGCTTTGGTGGAGCATAGGGGATTCGAACCCCTGACCTTCTCATTGCGAACGAGACGCGCTACCAACTGCGCTAATGCCCCAAAGGTTAACAGCATTTTAGGATAAAGGAGCCCGCCGACGCAATCGGCGCTCGCGACCCCAAACGGCGGGCCAAAGCTACGAGGACGATCCCGCGCTTCCGCTCAGCACGGGCTCCGGCTCGGCAAGGTCGGCGCACACCGGCGAGATCTCTCGGCCCCACTGGGCAAAAGCAAAATAGAGGGCGGTACATGCCAGCACCGTAAAGATAAACGCCCCTTCCAGTCCCAGCGCGTAATCGAACAGCAGGGTGAAAAGCACGCCACCCAGCAGCACCACGGTGGCTCCCAGGGGGGAGATCACCCGCAGGTAGAGCCCTCCCAGCACGCAGACCAGAAAGCCCGCGCTGCCAAAGGAAGAAGCGGACTCCACCAGCGCATAGATGCTGGCCCCCGGAATGGCGATGGCATAGGCGATGAAGCCGGCGGCCACCACGGTAAGGCGGGCCAGCAGCACTTTCGATCGCTCGCTGACGGGACGCCCCAGCGCGGGCAGGATGAGGTTGTGGCTGACCAGCCCGCCGATGCTCAACAAGGTGCTGTCGATGGTGGACAGGATGGCCGAAACCAACGCACCCAGGAAGATGACCGCCACCCACGGCGGCATGGTCGTTCGCACCAGGGTGGGCAGAAAGGCGTCCGGCTTGTCCACGGCAGGAATGAGGTGGGTGCCGATGAGCGCCACCAGCACGGGCAGCAGGCCCACGAACAAGTACATCAGGCCGCCCACATAACAGGCGCGGCGGGCCACGGTTTCATCCCGGGTGGCCAGGGTGCGGGAGAGGGCCTCCGGGGCCACCAGCGATCCCAGGATGGGGATCATCCACACGTCAAACTGCTTGAGCCAGGTCTCCCCGGGAGCCAGGATGCGAAGCTGGCCGGGATGGATGCTGGCCAGCGCGCCTTGCGGGCCGCCCGCCTTCAGGGCCACCATGGACAGCAGGATTACCAGGCCGACAATAATGATGATGCCCTGCAACAAGTCGTGGATAACGTCTCCCAACAGCCCGCCCAGGCAGGTGTAGGCAATAACGATGACCGTGGCCAGCAGCAGGGCGGTACCCAGCGGCATGGCGGAAACCGTGGAGATAATCAGCGCAAACGCCTGCAATTGCGCCGCCGCCCAGATGAGCGAGGTCGGGATCATGATGGCCGTGCCCAGCACCTCGTTGCGGCGACCGAAGCTTTCGCGGAAGAAATCCCCCACCGTCACGTAGTTGCGGGCCCGCATGGCGCCGGCCACCAGCAACCCCATCAGCAGCAGGCACAGAGTATAGCCGAAGGGATCCGCCCGGCTGCCCGCCAAACCACTGACGGCAATGGCTCCCGAGGAAGCCATCACGGTTTCCGCCCCAAACCAGGTTGCAAACAGCGAAAAGCTGGCCATAAACAATCCCAGGGAACGTCCGGCCACCAAGTAATCGCTTTCGGAGCGGATGTAGCGAGAGACCACCACGCTGATGAGCACCTGGACAACCAGGTAGGCGGCCACGGCATAAAGCATCCACGATTCCACGAAATCTCACCTGCGCTGCGAGGCAATACGCACCGCATCATACCACGCCGGGGCCTGGCCATGCGAAAGCGTTACCGAATGCAAATGCCCGCCGGGCCGCCCCAACAAAAAAGTCCCTCGTCCGGTGCCGGAAGAAGGACTCTTTGGTGGGCGATACAAGATTCGAACTTGTGACCCCTTCCGTGTGAAGGAAGTGCGCTACCACTGCGCTAATCGCCCACGCGCGTGTTTTCAATCCTATTCGGAACCCGCCGGGAAAGTCAAGCCGGCACATGAACACCGCCCCCTCTGTCCTGCTAGTGCCGGTAGTCGTCCAGCGTGGTGTCCGGGTTGGGAAACGGGGCGCTGAAAACCGGATCCGCCTTGCGTGTACTGAAAAGCACGGCCACTTCATCCATGTACAACGGGTGCAGGCGGGGCTCATGCAGCAATGCTTCCACCAGGGCCCGCCGCTTGACGGGCACCAGCAGCAACCCAGTGGGATATTTGAAGGCGTTGTCGATGCGGTGGGGGGCTTGGAAAAAGGCCTGGTGCTGGCGGAAGACTGATTCGGGGTAAAGCGTTTCGTAACGCCCGTCCAGGGAGACCCGCACCTCCGGGTAGAGCGTCCACATCAGGTATTCGCCCCATTCGAAGGTCGACCACAGGTTACCCCGGATATGGTTGGCCCGCATAAAGGCCACCGCCCCCTGCGGGTAATGAAACACCGCCGTGCGGGATGTGGCGCCCGGCACTTCCACGGCCATGCCGGCAAGCGTTAAATACCAAAGCTGCATTCCCACCACGGCCAGGGCCAGCGGCATGCAAATCCAGCCCAGCACCTTCAGCAAAGCCGGCTTCACGTCCAATGGCAGTTCCCAAAGCGGCAGCGAGGGGCCCAGCGACATCACGGCAATCAGAAACAGGGGCAGCAGCTTCATGTGCAGCCAGCCTTCCACCCCGTACAAGGCCAGCAGCAGCGGCACCGCCGGAAAGGACTTGCGCTCCCGCAGCCAGGCCCACAGGGCCAGGCCCAACCACAGCGCGATTAGCCCGGTGGCCCACAGCCCATAATGCAGGCTCCAATGGATGACGTTGCCCCACTCGGTAATGTTGGGGCGGGGATGGAACCAGGCGGAAGCCAGCTCCAGGGGGAGTTTATAGCCATACGGGTTAATGAACATGCCCAGCAAGCAAAGGCCCAGACACCCCAACACGGCCCTGGCCTCGTTGCGGCGCTGCTCGCTGCGAAACCACAGGGCGTAAACGGCCATTGCGGGAAAGGCCACCACATAGCCGCCATGCAGGTTGGCCCAAAGCAGAAAAGCCAGCGGAAACCAGCGCAGGGGGCGGGCGTCGTTTTTCAGGCGCAGCGTTTCCAGGCTCCATAAAAGCAAGGCGAACCCCAGGAAGGTAAAGGTATGGCAGCGCAGGGTGGAGAGCACCGAGGGCAGGAACAGGTACAGGGCAATGCCAAAGGATACCATCAGCAGCAGCGTGGGGGTATTGTCGGAATTTTGCCGGCCCTGCAAGGCCATGGTCAGGTAAACCAGCCTGAAGATGGCCACCACCAGCAGCACTTTCAGGGCAAACAGGCTGCCGCTGCCCAGGGCGTCAAACAGCGTGTAGAACAACACCCCGGACAGCCATTCATGGTAAATCCAGGGAGCGCCGGGCGCCGTATAGGAAAACACGTCGCGGTAAGGAAAGGCGGGAAACGTGCGGTGGAAAAGCTCGCCAAACGACAACAGCCCCCACAAGTCGAGGTCGACCGTGTTGCGGGTGGCCAGAAAAAAGAACCACAGGGCAAAACCCAGCACGTAAAAGGGCCACAGCTCGCGGGCTCTGAAAAAAGTGGAAGCCATGCACGCTCCATCCAGGCGTTACAGCCCCATTATACCCCGACCGGAAGCCGTCAGCCCAAGCGCCAGGGTGCCCGGGGGAAGCCCCCGGCACCCGGCCAGTAAAAAAGAACCGCCCGGCAGCGTGCCTGGATTCGATTCGGGGCTGGCCCGATGCCTCACCCAGGGATAGAGGAACGCTGCCGGTGGCCATGCCAGTCCCTTGCTGGCAGGCCAGCTTGCCCAAAGCGATGCCGACGAGCCGCGTGACGGTGAGGTGTCCGTCCGCATGCCGCAGTGGGCGTCACCCGGAACAAGCCCTGGCGGGGCAAAGAGAAAGGCTTGGTTCTTGCCGCCAGGGTTTTCGCATGTATCCCGGGTGTTGCGCTCAATTGCCCGGCTGCCGGCCTTGCGTTGCAGCCCGGAACGCGACTGGGCAAGCCGCGGTTGTGAAAAGCCCAACAGGTTGTGACATGACGCCCGGTCATTATCATCCCCCAACAAAGCACACTCAAAACAAACTCAGACCCTATTCAACATAAATAAAAACAACCGGAAGCCCGGAATTGATCAGGTCAATACCGGGGCTATCCGGTGTTTTTCAGTCTTATTGACCCGGGATATAACGAAGCAGCCGCTGTCCACCGGGGGGTTCGTATTCCGGCTGATATTCATGATGCAAGGGCAGAGTGACAAAAACCGTGGTGCCCTGACCGGGAACCGATCGCACCCGGATGGAGCCGCCATGGCGATCCGCCACCATCTTGCAGATGGTGAGGCCAATGCCGGTGCCTTCGTACTTTTCCTTGCCGTGCAGGCGCACGAACAGGCCGAAAATCTTGTCGGTCTTTTCCTGCTCGAAACCCAAGCCGTTGTCCTCCACCACCAGCTGACAGGCGTTGACCGGAGCCGGGTGCATGGACACATGTATCACCGGGGGAACCCCTTCACGGTGATACTTCAGCGAATTTTCCACCAGGTTCTTGAGCAACTGGTACATCTGCACCGGAATGGCCTCCAGCGACATCATGCGCCCCACGTGCACCTCGGCTTGCTCGGCCTTGATGGTCACATCCAGGTCATGCAGCACATCCTTCAGGACTTTGCCCATATCCACCATCTGCATGGGGTTGCGCACCGTCCCAATACGGGCCAGCAGCAGCAAATCGCTGACCAGGCCCTGCATGCGCAGGGAGGATTTGCGGATACGGTCCAGGTAGTCCCGGTGCTCCGTATCCAAGGTGGGGAAGAGATCTTTGCTCAGGATGTCGCAGAGCGAGGAGATTTTTCGCAGGGGGGTTTGCAGGTCGTGGGAGGCGACGTAGGCAAAATGCTCCAGGTTCTCGTTGCTCTCCTCCAGCCGTTCCATGTACTGCCGAAGCCTTTCTTCGTCCTCTTTTTGCCGGGTAATATCCTGTACTTCAACCACCTGGGCCACAACCACGCCCCCTACCACCACGGGCCGGCAGGAAAAGCTGATGTTGAAGAACTTGCCATCGGAGCGTACCAAGAAATCCTCAAAGTTTTGAAGCAACTCGCCCTTACGCATGGCGTTGCTCAGCGGGCATTCCGATTCCGGGTAGGGGGTGCCGTCCGGGCGGATGTAATGGCTAATCTCGTGCATGGTTTTTCCCGAGGTCTGGATTGTGCGGCAGTCGATGCCAAACATTTTTTCGGCGGCAGGGTTCATGTATTTGCACTGGTTCTGGTGATCCACCAGCACCAGGCCCGTGCTGACGTTATCGGTTATCATCACCAGCAGCTCCGTCTGGCATTCCAGCGCATGGCGCATGGCCTGTTGCTCGGCGGCCAGCAAGCTGGACTGGTTGTAGTAATGAACGGCCCGTAAGGCAATCAGGATGATAGCGGGCGATAGCAAAATGGTAATCAGCCCTGATAAAAGGAAGTCCACCTGCAACTGGCCGGTATATCGAATGGCTGCAAAGGAATTGAGCTTGTGAATATTGTAAAATCCGTTCAGCATCACCAGGATGCCGCCCGTAACCCCCAGCCACGCCATCAGCCTGGAGCGCAGGGAATCGGAAAACAGGGGAAGCAGCAGGCCTTTTTGGGGAATGCTGGCCACTATCACCGCCGAGGAAAGTAGAAAGAGACAAACCGCCGTGGGGATGGACATGGTGAAGTTGTAAAGCACCGGCACCTGCTCGTAATGGCCTTGCAGGATGAACAGGCTGTAGTTGATGACCAGCAGGGAGAGAAACCCCACCCCGAAAAAAACCACGAACTCAATATGACGGTATCGCCAATAGATAAACAGGTTCAGAGCGCACATCAGAATGGAATCCGCACCGAAAAACGAGGTGAATTGCTGGTTCCCGGGCTCCATCAGGGCACGGTGCAGAGTAAAGCCAAAGCGCAACAAGCTGTAATACATGACCAACAAGCCGAACAAGGCGGGAATGAGTATACCAATGCCAATGGCCACGCTTTTCAGCCGTTCTTCTTCCGGTTTGCCCCCATCCCCGTTTTGCTCCGACAGAATCAACATCAGCGCGGCGGCCAGCATAAACAGGCATACCTGGGTGGGCACCGGGGTATTCCACAATATCGGCCAATTCAGCCTTTGTTGCCAGTCAACCAGGGTATCCAGCATAAAAAGCAGCGTCAAGGCCATCACGGAGCCGGCCAGTATCCTGGCCACCCGAATATAGCGCAGCTTGTGGGCCTGCACATACTGATAGCAGCGTAAGGATGAGTCTGGCACCGCAAAACTCCTCTCTCGCTGCCACAATATCACGCACAGATCGCGATACAATCCCACAGCCGTTTAGAAAGTCTTACAACTGCCGGGCTTGTAGCGCCTTGTGGTTGCGGCAAGCCTTCTTGTCGAATGCCACAACCATCCGCCAATCCCCCTACCCACCTCTACCGGAACGGAGAGGGCGCAACTGCGGGCAAACATCAGGGGAATATCTTTAAATCTACCATCTGGTAGAATGAGTTGAATGCACCTTACGTTCTATTCCCGCAAGCAAAAGCGGCTGGAAACCATTGCGTTGGAATGGCAGCCCAACGGTTGGCGACTACGGCATGGCGTCTCAGAGGCAAACGCAGCGCCTGACGGAGGGTCCCATCTGCAACAATACATGGCAGGGCACGCCACGCCCGTTCCCGCCGCCTTTTTCGACACCCTGGAAGAGCTTTGGGAGGCATTCCATCGTGGATTGATAGACCCGGCCCAACTGGAGGCCCGCCTGGAATGGTTAAGCGCCTGGCTTCTGGCTTACGAGAAGAATCCAAATCAGGATTTCCGCGATTTTCTGACGGAATAGGCATATTGTGACATAACAATCGGCCCCTTCCTTGCAGAAGGGGCCGGCTCCTGTGAAAGTCCACGCAGGTGGCCAGGCACAGGAGAAGCGTAAGGCAATATCATAGCGAATTCCCTGGGCGCGCGGTATTATCCGGGGGGATAAAGCCTATATTAACCAAACGTTGTCAAAAGGACAGGCTAACTAGACCAAAAACAGGTGCTTCCCCTGTTGGGCACCCTGCCACAGCCCATTCGGGCTAGCGTATATAGATAGCCCCGCGCTCCTTCGCCGTCAGGCTGGGAATACTCCGCGACAAAGCCGGGATCAGCACGTTCTTGATTTCATCCTGGGTGTACTGGCTAATGGGACGTCCGTTGGCATCGCGGGGCACCGCCCTGAACTGGGTGACGGACGTGCCCAGATCGAACTTGCCGGTGGCCGGGTCATAGCCCTCCACAAAGTAGTAATGCCCTTCAAAGTGCAGCACCACTTTTTTGCCCTGCATCGCCTCGGATTTCACCTTGTCCCAGTCGATAGCCCCTTCCTCGTTATAGGCGGGCACACCCATATCCCGGGCCAGTTTGGCCACCTGGGCCTGCCCCATGCCGGCGCTGCTGAAATTGCCGCCCGCCAACTGCAGGGCCTGCTGCGGGGATACGTTGATGCCCATCGAGCGGGCCAGCCCGATGGCGGCGGCGGGGCCACAAGCCGATTCCCGCACGCTGGCGTCGAAAACCTGCATCTGGTTCGGGCGCGTCCATTGGCCCTTACCCAGCGTGGCGGACGTGTTGCCGAGTGCCGCTGTGCTGACTGGCTGATTGGCCCCGTTGGTGTTGCCCACCTGGGTGGAGACACCCGGGTTGCCCGGGGAAGTTCCCGTCGCAACCGTCTGGACGCCGTTGCCGGTAGCCGGTTGCGAGCTGTTGTTTGCCAACGGGTTGCCGTTGCCGGACAGACTGCCCAGCAACGCGCCAAACACCTGCATCATCATGCCCATCAGCCCAATAAAAGCGGACATCATGCCCTGCATGGCCTGGGCATCCAGCCCGCCCACCTGGGAGGGCCCTCCCGCAGGCGAGTTGACATCGCCCTGACCGTGGCAAGGGCAGTTGGCATTGCCGGCCCCGTTCATGCGACGGGTTGAAGCACCGCCGGCGGCATTCAAGCCAGCGGAAAATCGCTGCTGATTCGGCGGCATCCCGCCCACAAACGGATTTACCACGATTCGCCTCTATACTCAGACCACTTCGACTTGAAACCCTTTGATGTAATAAAAGCAATCAATGCGCAAAAATTGCCTGCGCATGCAAAACGCAGGCCAAGTGCGCATTTCTATCCCCGCCAAGGCCAAAACGCTCCCAAAGCTGGAGTGGTGGGCGCTGACGGGCTCGAACCGCCGACATCCTCCTTGTAAGCCATGAGAGCATTACTACCCGGAAATAGGAGTAAATAGCTAAAATAAGCCAAGTGCATTGGTCTCCGTGTTACTAAACAACAAGGAGATTGTGCAATGAAAAACCATAAAAATACCCATTTTACCCCCTCAAGTGAGTACAAAGTGAGTAGTTTTTCAGGGGGATTTTTGACCGTATCTGAGGTTTCTCAGATTCTGGGTAAAACCCGGAAAACGATTACTGAATGGTGCCGAACCGGAAAGCTGATGGCCACCCCTTATGTATACAGGGGCGCTATCTCCTATCAGATCCACCAGCAGGCTGTTGAAGTGTACCTTCAAGGGGAAGCTGCTTTGCAGGAGATGAAACGGCGAAAAAAACAGATAGGCGTCACCGAGCATCAACCTTACATGGAAGGCTGGAAGAAGGCGGCTTCGGCAGGGCTGATTGGTAAAAGAGCCTACAGTGACAATACCTTGAACGCCTATGAGTACAACTTGAACCGGTATTTTGAGAAATACAAGTTAGTCACCTTCAAGAATATGATGGCAGAGCTAGCCGAATGGCCGAACCATCATGCCAAGCGACGGCTCTTTTACCGTGCTATGGTTTCCTTTGCCAAGTATCTTGTGATGGAGGAAGCCTTGGACCCGGAATTTTTGGAGAAGGCCCTTGATAAAGAGTTTGCTCCAAAAGAGAATCCCAACCCCAAACAACACGTTGTCTCTGAGGAGGACCTGATCAAGATTATTGGGGCCTGTAAGAATCGAACGGACCGGGCCATCATTATGTTACTAGCCAGTACCGGAATGCGGGCCAGTGAACTGTGTGGCCTTACTTTGGAGGATATTGACCTGGACAAGCGAGAGCTGAAGATTCGGCAGGCCAAGTGGGATAAGGCAAGACCCTTGGGATTCAATAACGAAACAGCCATCGCTGTTAGAAGTTATCTGGAGCATGAACGGCCACAAACGTCTTTGCCTTATCTGTTTTTGAACCGGCACAAGAAGCAAATGTGTAGGAGTGGTTTATTCCAACGGGTTCAACGGATGGCCAAGGATGCCGGAGTCTATGCGTTTCCCCATGCCCTCCGTAGTCGGTTTGTTACGTACAACCTGACAATGGGCCGAAACCCGGAGGATGTTCAGAAAGCATGCGGGCATTCCAGCATCACCACGACCATCCGATACAACCGACGGAAGACTCAGGAAATGGTGGACTCTATGAAAAATTGGTGAAGCTGGTTTTCATGGCCTCAATGACCTCTTCTTCAGAAGTCTGGCAATAGGACCGGGTGGTGGTAATCTCCCGATGCCCACAGGCAATCTGAAGATAGACCAAAGGAACACCGTTACGGACATTGATGGTCACAAAGGCCCGTCTCAAGGCGTGGGGTGAAACTGCGACATTCACCCTGCGCCCTAATTTTTGGAGCCGCTGGTATAGCCCACTTCGACATAGTGGCTTTCCTGAAGAGTTCTGGAGCAGGATATCGGTTGGCTTGAGGTGAGGACGAACCTTCAGGTAATTCTCTAAAGCCAGCATCAGGCCATCACCAATACCCACCTTGCGTTCCTTGCCCCACTTCCCACACCGAACCTTGAGGCGTCGGTCCTCAAAGTCGATGTCTTCCAGCCGGAGATCACAGGCTTCTGAGGCTCGCAAGCCCGTGGAGGCCAAGAGGATCATCAGCAATCGGTCCAGAGGATTCTTACAGGCTCCAATGAGTCTTTGGACATCCCCTTCCTTCACCGATAGCCGTTTGGGTGGTTTGTGAGGCTTTGGCTTGATACTTTTGGCCTTTTCCAGGAAGGAGGAGTGAAGAGCCCCTTCTTGGACCAGGAACTTTCCAAAGCAGATGATGGCCCGATGAACCGACTTGCGCTTGGCAAACTGATCCGCTTTGATGGAGGCCAGTTCTGTCTTGAGGTTCTCAAACGAGACTTGCCCATATCGCTCCAGGAAGAGGGTGACATAGTAACAATACTGGTTGTAGGTATGCCTACTAAAAGGACGACCGGTCATCAAACCGGTCGCCAT
This sequence comes from uncultured Vampirovibrionales bacterium, assembly GCA_964390635.1. GTDB lineage: Bacteria > Cyanobacteriota > Vampirovibrionia > Vampirovibrionales > Vampirovibrionaceae > CAYMIG01. The sequence continues at coordinate 380,732 of CAYMIG010000001.1, forward strand.
CGCTTTCTGCCACGGTTCAAAATAAAACCCATGGCCTTTGGGAATGAAGAAAGTCAAATGTTTCATATTCTTTACCTTCAAATTGAGGAATGAAGCTACTCTCTATGTAAATCCTTGGCTATTAGGTGCGTGTTTGGTATCCTTGAGGCAGGATAAGATAGAGCATATGCATAAATTTACATACTGAGGCATTTGAATGAATAGTCAAATTCTTATTGAAAAAGAATCCAACAATCAGTTGGAAGATCTCTCTAAGGTTGAACAAATATTAGCTTTAGATGAAGAGATGGAAAAGCACTTCCAAGATGTATTAAACATTAATAAGGAATTAGACAGAACAATTGTCAGTTTTCAAGCTAATAAAAAGACCCCTTTTCATAGATGGTACAAGTATAAAGAAGCCTTTTCATCCAGTCTTGTAGAATATTTTATTTCAAAATACAAAATAACAAAAAATGTTTTAGATCCTTTTTCTGGAATTGGAACTACATTATTTTCCTCTTCGTCATTAGGTATAAATTCTGATGGAATTGAGCTTTTACCTATTGGACAGTTCATTATTAATGCAAGAGAAGTGATTTCAAGCCTCCAAAAAGAAGATTTTATTGAAATAGAAGAGTATATCAATGCAAAAGCATGGCTAAATACAACTTCTGAAAATAGCTTAAACGAACTTAGAATTACAGCAGGGGCTTACCCGGAGGAAACAAAATTATCGATCGAAAAATTCCTTACTTCAATAAAAAATAAAAAGGAAGCTCATCAAGTTTTTTATAAATTTATCCTACTCTCTGTCCTCGAATCTATCAGTTACACTCGAAAGGATGGACAGTATCTAAGATGGGATCATAGATCTGGACGACGAGCCGATAAAACTACGTTTGACAAGGGTATTATTAAAAAATTTGATGAGGCTATTTGCGAAAAAGCTTCTGAAGTTATAGAGGATTGTTTGTCGTTTGGACAAATTGTTCTATTTAATGAATTGAAAAATAATACAAGCTCAAAATCGGGAAAAATCCATTTGATTAAAGGGTCTTGTTTAGATAACCTGCCACAGTTAGAAGGTGAGAAATATTCTATAGTTATTACCTCTCCTCCATATTGTAACCGATATGATTATACGAGGACATATGCATTAGAGCTCGCTTTATTAGGTTGCTCAGAAACTGATGTAGTGGCTTTACGTCAACAAATGCTTACTTGTACCGTTGAAAATAGGGATAAAGACTTAATAGCCTTTTCTGAAAATTGGCAAGAACCCATTAAAATTTGTAAGGATACACCATTATTACAAGAGATTATTTCTTACTTAGAAGATTTGAAGTTGGCTGGAAAGATTAACAATAATGGTATACCTCGCATGGTTAAGGGATATTTTTATGAAATGGCCTGTGTGGTTTACGAATTGTACCGTGTTTTAGAAACCGGTGGTCGTGTCATTATGGTGAATGATAATGTAAGGTATGCAGGTGTTCCGATTTCGGTCGATTTAATTTTATCTAAAATTGCAGAATGTATCGGATTTACGATTGAGGAAATCATGGTATTACCTAACGGCAAGGGTAATAGTAGTCAGCAAATGGGTCTACATGGAAGAACGTCACTCCGTAAATGCGTGTATGTTTGGAGAAAATAATGTCAGGAATCTCTTATCATACACACCTTTCTGGTCCAAATGATTTGATCACAACTTATCAAGAGGTTAGATCTGGTTTTGTACAAATGGCTCTCGAAAAGAATCGTCGTGCAATACCCTATATAGAAGAGGCCAGAGCGCTTAAACTTGCAGCTACAGTGGCTAAAAAGCCTTCCGAATTATTAGATATAAATGAAATTAGACCTGCCTTACTGACAGCGGCAGGCTTATCTGATAAAGCTTTAAATCATTTAGCAGACGATGATAAGACCAATGCGATTAAAGGTCTGATTGATGAGTTTTTAGAACCCGCAGGTAAAGATTTTATCGATGAACTTGTTTATCGTTTTTTACTTATCCGAGGAGACAGTCTAGGCGGGACAATGAGGAACTTAGCGGGCTTTCTAGCTGAAAGCAAGCTTAAAAGAGCTATAATAGCTTCATTGAATTTGTATAGAATTCCCTTCTATTGGCTTCATTCTCCTACAAAGAAGTGGGTAAAAGATGGCGAAGTTTCCCATGATGTTGATAACACGAATGGCTTTTATTGGAATCATGGGCAAGATAAAATTCTTGTATTCAATCGAAATGTCCCGATAGTAAGAAATAACATTGATGTATGTGTGATTGAAAGTGATCTTCGTTCCTTGGAGCAGAATATTAAAAATGCAGAGAAGTATCTTATTCTTGGTGAGCTTAAAGGAGGTATTGATCCAGCAGGAGCCGATGAACATTGGAAAACTGCTAGAACTGCTTTAAACCGAATATCTGAATCATTTACTAATCATTCTTTGAACCCTAAAACTTTTTTTGTAGGTGCTGCAATTGAGACAAAAATGGCAAGTGAAATTTGGGCAATGCTAGAATCAGAAACCTTATCCAATGCAGCAAACCTCACCAACCCTGATCAGGTTGCCTCAGTGTGTAACTGGTTAGTAATTGAATAGTTATCAACAATTAAGAAGCTAATCACTCTTGATCGATGATTTCAAGAAATGTCGCTACTCCGTGTTGGCCTAACTGAATGGATGTTTCTTTAATTCCATATTTCTCATTTTTCCAGTCAGGCAGGTTGTTAAACCAAGGATCAAGTGAGCGAAAAGTCTTGCTCATAAAGTTATCATTGAACTTTCCATCTAAAAGATTGGCAGCGGCAGTGTTATCGGGAACAGGCTGGTCTTTTCCAAAAAAGAGACCTCCAATATCACTATAATCCGATGAATAGACAGGGACTCGCAAAGGCATTCCATCCGACTTAAAGAGGATTGCAATTGCTGGGAATTGGGCCAGTCTAGCCATTTGCTGAATAGCGGTTTGCCGTGAGACATCAAAGTTGGTCACGACCTCATTAACCAGGGTGTTTACGTTTTTCCAACCCGTCTTCTTTTCTATCGGCCTGTATGCTTTTTCGGGAATAAGCAAATGGCAGGCAAATTCATTAGCTTGGCTTTCTTGCTTTTTAGCATAAGAAACACGGTGTGGATTGTTTTTGTCATGTAAATCTACCTGCAAACCGAGGTCCGTATGACTTTTGAAGGTACAGTGGCTAATCTCATGTGCCAACGTAAATCGTTGACGCCTTCTTAGCGAATCATTGGAAGAAAAACCGTTTGGATTATCAGTATCATGAGTGTTGATAAGGATATAGAAATCCCCTACACCCACATGCTGAACTTTGCCGGGAATAGTCGGTAAGTCAGAACGAGGCTCAAAGCGTACCTCGTAGTCACATTGCGAGCAAATGGCAAGTAGATCAATGGGCAGTTTGCCTTCCCAATCAATATCAGATAACAGCTTTTCCGCTTCCAACTTGGGGTTTTCGTCAACCCTCTCAAAGTTAGGGCTTCGGTAATCTCTCGTACCAATCTTGTTCATCAGTTTTCATCTCCCCTATTTAACCCAAGGCGGGCATCAATAAATCGATTTAAGGCAATGATTTCTTCTTTGTCCACTTGTTCGCTTCGTAATTTGGCCACAAGCATTTCGATAGCCTCTTTTTTCCCTTCTTCAAACCCACCAATAGACATGTTGTTGATTAAATCATCGATTGATAACCTTAAAGCAGTTGCAATTTTCTGAAGAGCCTGTGTGGATGGGGTCCGTTTACCATCTTCAAACTGAGAAATGGCGGCTTGGGTTAATCCGACCTTCTTTGCAAACTGAGCTTGTGTTAAGCCTTCAGCTTCCCTGAGCTGACGAAGTTTTTTGCCTATGTACTTTAGTTCTGGTGATTCCATGTGGGTGCCCCTTGACAGCGAATATAACAATCGTTATTATGTTTATAACCGATGAGCTTGTATGCCATCAAATATCACATTTGTTATTTATTGTATCACACAGGCGGTTTTTGTGAAGACCGCACAACCCAAAAGGAGGCACTAAATGTCCAAAGGTAAAAACAGTGAAGTCACCAGCCAAAAAGCTGCATCCGCAGCCGGACGGGTGCTTCGTGATCCAAAATCCAGTAAGGCGGCAAAATCAGCCGCCGCATCCGCCCTCACTCAGCGTCCGAATAAAAAGAAGGGTAAGTAAGTGGCAAAAACAAGAATTCCTGATAAAATGATTCTCGAACTTTGGGTTAAAGCGGCTGGCAGATGCCAGTATACCGGATGTAACAAGTTTCTATTAACTGATTTCCTTACCCAAAAGAGGCTTAAAAGTGGCTACATCGCCCATATCATTGCAGATAGCCCTGATGGCCCACGAGGGGATGAGGTGCTATCACCAAAGCTCGCAAAGGATATCGCCAACTTAATGTTGCTTTGCGATCCCTGTCATAAGCGAATTGATGTAGAAGATGTTATTGGACACCCGGTTGACCGTTTAACACTGATGAAGCGTGAACACGAGGATAGGATGTCTCTTGTCTCTGGAATCGCCCAAGAAATGAAAACGGAGGTACTACTCTATGGAGCCAGAGTGGGTGTACAGCACCCGCAACTTTCAATCACGAGAGCCGCTCATGCAATCCTGCCTCAAAAATATCCTCAAAGCCAACATGGCATCAACCTTTCCATGCAACATGCTTCTTTCAATGACAAAGAGCCACTGTTTTGGCAAGTTGAAGAGGAAAACCTGACTCGTCAGTTTGACAGAGAAGTACGTCCAAGACTAACAGATCATTCAATAGGACATCTTTCGGTTTTTGGATTTGCCCCACAACCTCTCTTAATTCGTTTAGGTACGCTTTTGTCGGATATTCCTGCTGTTGACGTTTACCAACTTCACCGAGAACCTCAAGACTGGTGTTGGCAAGATCACCCGGAAGGATTCAGTTACGTTGTCAAAACACCCGATAAAACGGAAGGCGTACCCGCCTTAGTATTTGCGTTAAGTGCTGATATTGCCCCTGAAAGGATCCATAGTGTTTTAGGTCCCGCTTGCAACCTTTGGTTCGTCACAATTGACTCTCCAAACAACGATTTTCTGAAGTCATCCCTTCAACTCCGCATGTTTCGAGAGATTGTTCGTGGTGTGATGAACCAAATAAAGTCCAATCACGGAAATGCGGAATGTATTCACGTCTTTCCGGCTATGCCTGTTGCTACGGCTATTGAGTTTGGACGAGTTTGGATGCCCAAAGCGGACCTTCCGTTGAAAATTTACGACGAGAATGCCGGTGGCTTTAAACCCACACTAGATATAGGTACAAAGGTTGTGACAGGAGGAATAAAGTGAGCGTTACTCAAAACCATCAGGTTGGGGTCGATACACAGGAGTTGCTTCTTGCCCTTGCTGAGACATTGGATGTGTCTCCTACAAAATACGAAGAAGCCAAGGGACACTATGAGGCAGTTGGTGATTGGCTGAATAAGCCAGAAAGCAGGCTAGCACAGTATAATCCAGTCATTTATCCTCAAGGATCTTTTGCCCTTGGAACGGCGGTTCGCCCTTTGGGAGATGAAGAATATGATGTCGATGCTGTTTGCCTCCTGGACACAACACAGAACGAGCATTCACAACAAGAGCTTAAAAAACTGGTCGGTGACCGACTGAAAGAACATGGCGACTACAAGCGTATGTTGGCGGAACCGGACGGACGACGTTGCTGGACGCTGAATTACGCTGAAAGCTCCAAATTCCATCTCGATATTCTGCCTGCAATTCCTGATAGTGCTTGGCCATTATTCCTGCTGGAAGGCGTTCCTGAAGACTGGGCTCAGCATGCCATTTGCATAACCGATAAAGAAACATGGGCTTATGAGCATGATTGGCCTAAAAGCAACCCTAAAGGCTATCTTGAATGGTTTAAAAAGCGTATGGAAGTTGTGTTCAACCAGCGAAGGCTTCTTTTAGCAAAGGATATTCGGGCTGAAGTCCAGGATATCCCAGAGTATAAGGTACGAACCCCCTTACAACGCCTTGTTCAATTACTGAAACGGCACCGAGATATTATGTTTGAGGGGGACGAATGTAAGCCCATTTCCATCATTATCACCACACTTGCGGCTTCGGCCTACCAAAATGAAGATGATATTCAGACTGCGTTGCAAAATGTCATCCCCAATATGCGGAACTTCATTGAAAATCGCAATGGTGTATACTGGATTCCCAATCCGGTGAATCCAGAAGAAAACTTTGCAGATCGCTGGCAGACCGAACCCGAAAAAGCAGAAGCCTTTTTTCAATGGCTTGATGGAATCACTCGCTTAGCTGCGGAAATTCCCTATCTTCAGACATTGAATGAGGCTGAAAATTATTTGAGACCTCATTTTGGCAATAGGGATGTGACCCAGGCGCTCAATAAATTACCTGGGATGACGACCAAGAAAGATTTTGCAACCCAGCCGTCTCTGACAAGTGTCCCAACACTTTTAAAAGATAGTGTTATCTGGATCTCTCGTGGACTGCTTCAAGGGGCTGTTTCGTGGAAAGAATCTCCCGTTTGGCCAATGACTGAGCAAAATACAATATCAATCAATGCCAAATATGAGCAAAATGGATTCCGACCGAAGCCTTTTTCAAGCAATTCCGCCCCATTACCCAAACATTGTTCTCTTCGGTTTAAAGCCCAAACAAATGTGCGAGGGCATTACGATGTTTACTGGCAAGTTGTCAATACAGGTGATGAGGCAATCCAAGCCGGTGGTTTACGAGGACGTATTTTTTCTGGGAACTTGAATCACGGGGAAAGCACTCTTTATCGAGGCTCGCATTCTATTGAATGCTATATCGTTAAAGGTGGTGTTTGTGTTGCCCGAAGCGGTCCCTTCATTGTTAATATCGCTTGACCGGTTCTCGTCTCTTAAAGTCATAGTCTTTTGCCCTAAGTATTCGAGCAATTTGACTTTGAATACGTGCTTCTTCTGCTCCAAGCTTTGCCTTTTTAAAAACTTGCTCAACCGTTTCCCATGTTGGGGATTCAGAGAGTAACTCCTCTGCCCTCTTAGGGCCGATACCTGGACAGCCTGAGTAACCGTCAGAAGAATCTCCGGTCAGGGTTTGAAAGAGGTGCCAGTAATCTGCTTCCTCTTCAGAAATTGTGTATACGCCAAGTTCCGGCTTATTGGTGCTGTAGTGAAGCCCAGGGATGGTTTTAAGATCCTTGTCAATAGAGACGATGACTTTCTCACCCTTGATGATCTTCTCCGTGGTGGCCAATATACCCAGGATATCATCGCCTTCCAAGCCAGGGCGCTCATAAGACTTGTACTGGGTTTCCAAATGTTCTCGAAGTTCCTTAAGAATGATGGGTTTTCTCACCTTGTCCCGGTTGGCCTTGTAGGTGGGTAAGATTTGCTTACGGAAGTAGTTACGGGTTCTGTCAGAGAGAGCAATGACCATCTGATCTGCCTCCAGGTCTTCCTTGAGGCCAGCCAGGAAGTTGTCCATCTTGGCTTTAGCTTCCTTGGCATCGGCGTGTAAGGTCCAGAGGTCATCTCCCCAATGAATCGGGGTTTCGGCTGCCGTGGCGAACTGATAGGCCACCACATCGCCATCAATCAGTAACGTTCTCATCGTTATTTCTCCAAAGCTTTTACCAACAGGTGAAATCCGTTCCAATCGAACACTCGATACCCTTGCCACTCTTTGTTGTAGGGAGTATCAAAGCAAACAGCCGTTCCGTCAGGATAAGCTTCTTGCCAAGCTTCCAGGTTATGGAGACCATCATCCAGTAAGATATCTCCTCGGATGAGGTCCTTACGTTCGGCAAAGATGACGCTACTGAGGGGAAAGCCGGGTAAGTGGCGCTCTATCCACTTGCGTTTGTCTTCATGGCCATATTTGCAATGCGTCACAAAGACCACATCATGGCCTTCCCGGATAAGGGTTTGCAGGGTGACAATGGCTCCGGGGATGGGTTCTAGGTGAAGAAAGAAGCCGGGGTCTTTAAGGAACTCTTCGACCTGGGCTTGGGTGAGCTGGGGTGTCATCTTGTGGATGTACCAATCAGTCACTTCTTCAGGCTTCAGGCTGGTTCCATGATAACGGTTGATGAGGGAAAGCCAGTAAGTAACCAGATCCGCCGCCACGCCGTCCATATCAATCAGGAGACGCATCGGTCATCAGTCCCTATGGATTTCAGCTCGTAAGCCAAGAGAAACAGGATGCCACAACCTGCATGGGCCAAGTGGCTCAACCCGGATTCAGGGTCTTTGTCTTCTCCTAACATCCAGGCAGAGAGGTGACGGAGGATGGCTCCTACCAAACGAGTCCATTCCATCCCTTGACGCCAGTTGTAACGTCCGTATTTCTGAGCCCCAAAGGCTAGGACTTTACCCACTTCGATGAGGGACTCAAAGGGCAACAACTCCAGAGGGACTTTGCCAGTGTCCAGTTTTAATGCTTTTGACATGACTTGTCCTCCGGGTGGTCCAGGAAGCGGTGGTCATCAAAAAGATGAACTTCCCGATGGCAGTTCGAGCAAAGCAAGTGGCATTTCTTGGCTTCCTCCTGGATGTAAGCCCAGGTTCTACCGGAAAGGATGTTGCCACTGAGCCTGCTTTCCTTGAATTTGGGATCCCGATGGTGAACATCAAACACTTGCGGGTGATAAACCCGTTTACAGCGTTCGCACTGGCCACCCAAATGAGCCACCAGTTTGCATTTGATATAGGCCCGACGCTTGTTTTGGTACTCGTTTTTCCTAATGCGTTTCAGACCAGTTGTGTCCAATCTTGTACTCTCCTGTAATGGGGCATCGAAAATTAAAGTGCTGTCCGGCATGTTCGAAGCACTGGACGGCGATTTGTCCGATTTCATGGGCAAGTTCCTCTTTGACTTGAAGTTGGATTTCATCGTGAATGTGAGCCACCTGAGCCCAATCCAGTCCCCAGACAAAGCCCTTTTGAGTCAGTTCCTGGTAGAGAAATACGGTGGCTTGCTTGACCAGCAAGGCTCCTGCCGATTGGAGCAGGGTGTTCAATGCTGAGTGTTGAGAGCGAATGTGCAGATGACGGCCATCCAGACCCTTGAGATAGCCTCGTTTTTCAACCGTTTTAGTGATTTCTTCCTTGAGCTGTCTGAGGGCTGGAGTTCTGGCCAGGAAGCGTTTCTTTAACAGCCTGCCGTCCTTGGCTCCCTTGCCGATAATGCTGCCGATCTTGGCGTCACCCGCTCCATAGAGGAAGGCGTAGATAAAGCGCTTGGCATCATCCCTTGTGGGAAGACCGGCAGCCTTTTGGTTGGCAACGTGGATGTCACCCTTTAAAAGCTCTTCGGCATAAGTGCCGCCATCATAGCGAGCCATGTAATGAGCAAGGCAACGAAGTTCCAGGCCACTTGCATCAGCACCGAGGAGACAATAACCGTCAGGCACGGTAAAAAGACTTCGACACTCTTTTCCATAGGGCACTCCTTTGGCAGGGACTTGGGCAATGTTGGGGTATTTGTGTGTGCAACGGCCTGTAACGGCCCCATTGGTGACCACTTGGCCGTGAATCCGGCCATTCTTTTCCATCTTGAGCCAGGCTTGTTGGCCTTCTGAGAGTTGGCCAATTCGCTTTTGAAGCATCAAGTATTCAGCCAGTAGCTTGGCTTCTGGCCATTCCAGCTTGTCCAGAACGGTTTCATCCACCTTGGGCTTACCGTCTTCGGTGAATTCAGAGGGTTTCCAATCTCGTTGGGCTTTAAGTCTTAAGGCGATGTGGTCCCGGCTGCCGGGGTTAAACTCAACCCGCTTGACCTTTTCAGTTGGAACACCCTTCTGATAGCCCAGCTTGGTATTGTTTACCTTTGGGACAAATGGGGTACGTTCTTCCCAGGCCGGGAAATAGGTTTGAATTTCCTGTTCCAGTTCCATCCGACGCTGGCAGAGTTGGGAATACAGTTTCTGAGCTGCCAGTCTGTCAAAGCAAAAACCGTGTTGCTCTTGTTTGAACAGAATCTGGGCAAAGTCATGTTCCAGTTGGATGGCCTGCTCACTGTATTGCTTGGATTGGAACTTCTGCCAGAGGGCATAGGTAACCCGTGTGTCCTGTTCGCAATAGGCTTGCATGGCCTCAGACCAGTGGGACCAGTCCCCAGAGTGTTTAAACTCTCCCTTTAACACACCAAGTCGGTAGCCCCAGGCTTCCAACGAATGCTTCCCAATCATCTTGGTTGGGAAATCCGGGTACTTTTGACGGTGCTTGAAATCCTGTTCGTTGAGATCCGTGTAAATCAAGCGGCTAAGGACAATGGTGTCCTGGATCTGCCCTTGAGGTTGAAACCAGGGATAAAGCTTCTGAATGGCTGGGATGTCAAACTTGATGATATTGTGACCGACGATGAGGTCCGCCTTCATGAGTTCACGAAGACCCTCTTCAATCGTCATCACAAAGGCGTGTTTATCGGGAGGACAGCTTATGATGTCCCCCGTATCCAGATCCAACAGAACCAAGCAGTGAATCTGGGTAAGATCCTCCAAAAGACCGTCGGTCTCGATATCGAAGATGTATCGCATACCGAGACTCCTTGATGGTAAGATTGGCTTATGGATGGTTTAAGTTCACTTATGACTTTGATTGGGCCAGTTCGAAACTGGCTGGAATTTTTGCGTGATGGCAAAGTGCAAAATTCAAAAAAGATGCATGAGGCAATCGATGCCTTGCATACTGCTCTTTGTGAAACGCAAATCTATGTTAGTGAAATGAATAACGGAAACTTCAACCGAGAAAAGCAACATGAATTGGCAAGATATTGGCACAAGGCTTCATCAGCACTCTATGGCATTAATGACGATCTTGCTGATAGATGTATGCTCAAGGGAGAATATTGGACAAATCCAGATGCTTGGGATAATGACCGTATTCACGAAGCAGGCATTGCGATAAGCAAAATTACTGACGATATTAAGCAACTCAAAAAATCAAATTAATATCCGGCATTATTTCATTTCCCCAGCTATCCCACCCGAAACGTTTCTGACGGGCAAACAACTCCAGTTTTTGTGCATCAGGATACATTGCTTCTATCCGGTCATACTGTTCATCCGGTTTTCGGGAATGTTCCCGGCGGGGTGAGAGGATCAGGCTGGAAATGGTATTGACCGCCGGTTTCATCACGGGGCCTTTGGTAGCCAGCAAACAGACTTCTGCATTGCTTTTGGTGTAATAACCCACGCCAAAGAAGGGCGTCTGAGACTTGGGGTTCAGCTTGCACCACGTAAAGCCAATGGTTTTGTAGTCAAATCCCCAGGCTTTGATGACATCCAAAGCATCTTCCAGCATCGGGAATGTGGCCCAGAGAAACAGTATGCAACCATTGGGATCAGCTAACTCACTTACTGGTAAGTTGCAGATGTCTTTGGTAGACATCAAGTCATAATGGCCGCAAGCACCACCTCGAAAACGAGTTTTGTGGTTGGCTCTGGAATTGTATTTCCAAGGCGGATCCGCCAGGATGACCTGATACTTAGTAGTCATCCCCACCGTCTCCATCGGCTTCCAGAAATGGGTTTTCTTCTGTTAAACGACCTGTTTCCGGGATATAACGAAGGTAACAGGTCACACCTGTTTCTCCACTGAATCGGTTTTTCAGGACTCGAACCAAGGTTACGTTGGATTCCTTGGTATCCTGTTGATTCCGCTCCAAACCAATGACCAGATCCGAGAGCTGGGCAATGCCTGCTGAACCCCGGAGTTGAGACAGAGAGGTTTGGGCTCCTTCCTCATGGCCTTTGTTGCCTTCCGGGCGTTTGAGGTGGGAAATGAGAATTAGTCCCACACCCAGTTCTTCCACCAGGGAGCGCAAAGCCGTCATCGTGTTGTCAATAATCCGGCGTTCGTCTCCTTCACTCAGGCCGGAAATCACAATGGACAGGTGGTCCAAGATGATCCAGTTGCAATCGAACCCACGGGCCAGGAAGCGGATCCGACGAACCAGGTTTTCGCTATCCAAAGACCCGAAGTGGTCATAAAAGAAGACCCGCCCGGTTCCCAATGTTTGGTCAAAGGCCAAGCGGAGGTCTTCATCACTGACCCCACCTCGATCCAGGTGAAGGGGTTTACTGAGATGAAGACCCATCAGCCCTAGGGCAGTCCGCTTGACGTTTTCTTCCAGGGCAATGTAACCGACGGTTTCACCCTGCTGAATCAAATGATAGGCAATCTCCCTGCATGTTAGGGATTTTCCGATCCCGCTGCCTGCCGTAAATGTCACCAGCTCACCTTTTCGTAAGCCGTGGGTTTTGGTGTTCAGACCGGGCCAAGGATAAGGGATTGCCTGGGCATCGTCATCCTGGGTGATAACCTCCCAGAGTTCATTGCCTGAGACAATGCCATCCGGGCGAAAGGTTCTGGCCTCCCAGATGGCATCCAATAGTTCCTTACCACGGCCCGCAACCAACATGTCATTGGCATCCTTAAGCGGTAGCGACGCAATCTTCGCTTTGCCGGGGCTGAGTAGTAAGGCACATTCGGCGGCAGACTCACGACCTTGCTTGTCGTTGTCGAACATGAAAACAACCGTCTCAAATTGCTCAAGCCAGTCGAGATTTCGTTGAATAGCCTTCTTAGCGCCTTGAGCGCCATTTGGGACGGAGACAACAGGCCACCGATGATTTTGGAGTTGAGAAACGGATAAAGCGTCAATTTCACCCTCGGTAATAACAACCATCTTCCCGCCATCCCGCCAGAGCCATTGGCCGTAAAGGCTGACGGCTTGGGGATTGCCCAGGAATTTAAATGTCTTGTCCGCAAAGCGGATTTTCTGGGCAATGACATCGCCCTTGTAATTCCGGTAGTTGGCAATCTGAACCGGCTGGCCCTGGAATTGCCCTTGCTGATAATCCCACTTGGTACAACTGGCCAGAGTCAGACAGCGCTTTTTAATTTCCCGGCATTCCCCGGCTACCGGGTTAAACCGGCGTTGGGGACGGTGACGATGTTTGAGTTTTGATTCCCAGTAATTGCAGCCGGGTGTAAAACATTTGGCGTGACCATCGGGCCAGCGGCTCAAGTTATCAATGCTGCCGCAAGCCGGACAGGGTTCATGTTGAACGGCTTCCATAAAGCTTGCTCCTGTTTAAAAAGAAATGAGGACAGCCCAAGACAATCTCAGGCTGTCCATCAGGGGGTTAGCGAGGAGTATGGGTTAGGAGAAGAGAGGGGAAAATATGGCTTTTACAGCTTTCAGATACGTTTGCATACGGTGAGTGGATTGAATGGGAAACTGATCGCCCGGCTCACACCCTAGTCCGTCGATGTATCCGCTCAGGATGTCTTCGGAACTGTAGATATTGAACCAATCCGTGACAACTGGACGGTTACGGTTGGGCACTTTGAGGAACTGTTTGACCAGTCTTTCCAAAGGCGGGGAACCGAGTGTGGACCCTAGAGTGATAAGAACCGGCTTGCCACCAATGCCGGGGTAGTTTTTGAGGGTTTCGTAAGCCACCACACTACCCAGGCTGAAGCCTATGACAATGGCATTGGGGTTTTGCCGGAGAACGTTGGCCAGCCGGTTCAGGATTTTCTTACGCACACCCGGAACCACAAAGTACATCAGGATGTCATTTACATAATCCTGAACATAGTTGGCGGCAATACCGACTGCCGGTTTGGCATAATAGAGGGCGGCTATCCGGGCACCCCACACCAGCAACTTGTTGAGCCAGTTCTTTTCCATCAGGTCTTCATAGACAAACTCAATGAGTTGCTCTTCTGAAATGCCCAGGGTTTCTTGAACCTGGACACGTTTCGTCCACCCAGGATTGGCATTTCCAATCCCGTTTATTGCAATGACATTCATACAGCGCTCTCCTAGTCGTAACGAAGCAGAGCGCTCCAAGTCCGGGGACCCACAATGCCGTCATCTATCAGGCGTTCCCGTTGTTGAAACGCCCTGACGACCTTGGTGGTTTCCGGGCCAAAGACACCATCGACCTGAATCTGATAGAAGCAACTGAGTTTTGCTTGTAGGGTCTTGACTAACGGGCCTTTAGATCCTTCTTTCAGCACTGAGTAAACCAGGGGTTTATAAGGCTTCTGTTCCTTGAGGCTCTCACCTCGACCGTTTCCTAAAGCTTTTCGGCGTTCCTGCCAGTCTTTGACATTGAAGGAGGGACAGCCCCGGCCAGGGTTTAAGTCTCGATGGCCTACTACCTTGGCTTTCGGGAATTGCTGTTCCAATTCAGAGACCAGCTTTTCCAGAGTGAGCCACTGGGCTGGGGTGTAATTGTTTTCAGGGGTTTTGTTGTCCTTGGCAACACCACCAACAAGACAAATACCGATGCTTCGCTCATTGAAGCCTACGGCATGGGCTCCGACAGCGTTGAGTTCACGGCCATATTCAATGGATCCGTCCCGTCGAATCACGAAGTGATAGCCGATACGGAACCACCCCTTGGCTCGATGCCAGCGGTCGATTTCCTTGGCACCGATATCCATTCCGGCTGGGGTGGCCGAACAATGGATGACGATGAAATCTGTACTCTTTCTCATGGGGCAATTCCTTTTTCTTCAATCCACTCAGGTGGAATGTGTTTGTCTGCATACTGAAAGCCGTACTTCTCGCACCACATGGCGTAAGTAGTGTTGGATTTCTTGGAAATGCGGCTTTTGGAATAGTTGAAGACAAAGCGGATATCCAGCTCAGGGCGTTGTTGTTTAATAAGCAGGTGCTTTTGCCGATCCGCTGTCACAAAACGGCCTTTGGTCTCCACGATGATGCCGTTGGGCAGGATGAAATCCGGGGTGTAACGGCACTTCTTTTCCGGGCGGATGTATTCGATGGAAAGCGATTCAAACGAAAAGGCGACTCCTTGAGCCGCCAGTTCGTCTGCAATCTTCTCCTCCAGCCCGGAGCGCCATCCCTCCTGGAGACCTTTGGAGCGTTGGTGTTTAGAAGTCCGCTTCATCATCCGATGTCTCTTCAGCGGCTTCCGTACCACCCTGGATATAGCCGGTTTCCACACCAAAGCCGAATTTGTCGGCACTTTGGCCCAGGTATTCCACCAGCTCGATAATCTGAACGGCTTTTAACCGAAGGGTGACCCCGGCTCCCACCAGATCGGTATGATACGGGGAGATATCGGCACATACCTTGATTTTGCTGCCACTGCCAATTCGAATATCTTTGGAAACAATGGGTGTTCCAGCGGCATCAAAGAGCTTTGGCCTCAGTTCAATCGGCTCCCCGCCATTCCGAGGTGTGACTTTGGCTTTGAGTTTGAAGTTGAACTGAATGTCTCCGGTCTCGTTGCCGTCATCATCCGTCACCTCAAAATAGGGCGGCTTGGCCATTTGAATCTTCTTGGCCTTTTGGGGATTTTCTTTCTTGGCCTTCTCCAGGGATTCCGCCATAGCGGTATCAATGGCTTTCATCATCTCCTGGGCTTCGGTGACGGATAACAGCAAGCCCACCCGGAACTCTCCATCCGGGTCAAACTTGGTATCCGGGCGGGTGAGAAACGGATAGGACGCCGTACCAACTGGGGAAACGAGTTGAACGGCTTTTTCTTTAGCTTTTGTTGGCATTGTGGAGTTCTCCTTTATTCTTTAGTAGGGGGAAATTCAATGTTGTAATAAATTCAAAATTGAATTAATTTAGGCAAAGAAAAATGCACTCTGCTTGATGGCCTCCAAATCCAATTGGCCTTTGGGCGGGATGAGCGGCACTTTGGCAGCGTGCTTTTCCGATAAGAGATCTAGAAGCTGGGCTCGAAACTTCTCCAGGACATCATCCTGGTACATCGCAACGAATACCTCTCGGATACACTGAGCTGAGACTTCCGTATCGGCAGCCAGGGTTCCATAGCTGTCATGCACCAAAGAAAAGTTCTCAAGCCCTCGTTTGGCTGCCTCGCAAATATAGAGATGCAAGGCGGCAGCATCCATGGAGTGGACAAAGTTGGGGCTGATTCCGTTGGCTTGCCGTCGGAAATCGATGTTACTGGTGTATTCCCGCAAAGACAGCTTGATGATGCGTCCACTCAACTGGGTATCGATTTGTCGGGACTTCATCTCGTGATAGACCTGCTGAACCGGGAAGCCGGACGGTGTGATCCAATTGACTGGAAGCCCTTCCTTAGCACCCAGAGAGGCTACTTTGCGAAGCCAGTCCATAACCTCACGGGCGGCAACGACCACTTCTCCGATGCTATCCCAGACAATACCAGCCAGGTATTCCGAGGCTTCAAAGATACGGTCCCTATCCGGCAAGGCAAAGACGTTCTCTTGCCCTTTGCTCATCCGTTCCCGGACATACTCTTCGATGTACTCCCGGCAGGCATAGCGAGTCCCACCATAGGGAAGTATCATGACCGGGCGTTTGGTAATATGACGGGTAATCCCGAACTGGAGCCATTTATGAGCCAGCTCTGATTCAGGATCATGAGATACAATGGCCTGTTTGAGCTTATCCAAGACCACATCGGCCACCCGTTGATAAATATCCTGGGGTTGGTCTGAGGGAATCAGATTAACGGCCTCACCGCCAATGTGATCCCGGAGCATGGCGGAAAAGTGTTGGAGGCCATTGCAACTGCCATCCAAAGCAACCGGCAGGCAAGACACAAAGCCGTAGCCTTCCCTGAGATAACCGGCCCATTCAAAACAGAATGCCAGGAACTGCCATGGCTTATCTGCTTCGGTCCATTGAAGGTTGGTTAAAGGATCCTCTGCAATCCGGCAGATGTCCTCATTCATCGCTTCAATGAACTGAACCCGCTCATCCAGGCTCACCTTGTCATAGCCATAGACATTGGCCCCGTGAATGGCCAGCCAGCGGGCGGCTTGTTCTGTCTCAATCGGCTTGCCATGAGCAAAGGTCAATAAGGCTTTTGCCAAGTCGGTTCCCTGAGGATTCAGGAAATTTGGGATTGTATAGGCTCTCCCTCTGAAATCGAGCATATAGGGAAAGAAAATCTCCGGCTCATCCTTGAATTTGTCTGCTAAGTAAAGAATTTTACTCACCAGCAAGCGTTTAGAGCGATTGATGATGTTTTGCTCATACACATAGGCGGCTTGTCGCTTCCAATCCTTGAAAACCTCTTGTTGGCTCTCATCCATTTCCTTGGGCTTGAGATAAGACGGCAAGGGGCACGGTTGAGGCGTCTGATCACTTCGAGGTGGCAGGTTGGCAATGTCAGTTTCATACGCCCATATCTCCCTGAGAACCTCTAACACATCCGTATTCACTCGCCATGCGGTTTGCTGCATCCGATTGACAGCTTCATATACCAGAGGCATTGGGATATGTTTGATTTCCTCAAGATAAGTAGGGCTGTATGTTTTTACCAGCTTAATCTTTTGGGGCATCTCGCTGTAATAACCGCCATCTGTCGGGGAGGTCCAATCCTTGGGAGGAACCAGCATCGGGTAATAGACGGGAGATAACAGCTCGTTATGCTCATTCTCTTTGTCAAGCCAATTCAGGGTCTTTTGGGTAGCCACCAGATAATACGGGGTCTTGTTTTTACTCTCCGGCACCATAATTTTTTCTACCAGTTGGGTAGACTCCATCAGAAGATCCAGGCATTTGACCCCCAGATGAAGTTTATCCACCAGAGGCCACGGCTCCCATTCAATGCCATCTTTATTCATGGAGTGGACCAGAACGGTCCGCTTGTATTCATAAGAGGTTTTCATACGAATACGGTTATAGACGCTCTGGTAAAAGGCTTTGTTTTGGGAGGCAAAATGCATAAGCCGGGCTTCATCTTCCAATAGGTTTGCGATGTTTGTTGCCGCATGCTGGAGCTTCAAGCGCTTGGTGATACTGTTTAGAACCGACTTGGCTGCAATAAAAGCGACCACATCAGGATCCAGCATCTGAAGATATTTGACGGCAGCCTGAGGACGCCCCACTTTGGCCTGTTTCTGGAGATAGGTTTGAATAGCCTGTGAGAAGGGCTCAATCGTTTCTTTCAATAGACGAAGCCCTGTCTTGGTGGTGGCCTCCAGGCTCTTTTCACTGGCCTTCATCAGAGTGTCCCGATACCGGGTAATGCTGGAGAAAATCATCTCTTGCTCCAGCTCCAGTTGACGTTCCAACCGGGTTTTTGCAATTGTTTCTTTCATAACGTATACTCCTTTGGCTCACTAACCGTTCTGGTGTGTTCTTTAGTAGGGGGAAATTCAAAATTGAAATTGATTCAAAATTGAATTAAATTACCCAAAAAAAGAGCACCCATGGGCTATATACCCAAAGGAGATATCGTTTAAACGTGTAAAAGCTTTAATTGAGATGGTTTCAGGATAAGCCGTATTATTTTTTCTTGCGATTCTTGGCTTCAACCAGTTCTTTTTCTTCAAGAAGGCTCAGTAACTGGTCTCTAACTTCCTCACCCTTCTTGGTGAGAAATGCAATTTTACGAACCCGATTTTCGGGATCTTCCTCAGTAGCCAATAACCCAAAGCCCTGTTCATAACGATCCCGCTTGTAAAATGCACGGCTAAGAGCAGACACATGCCGGTGAACAGTGACTTGGGGCAAGTTCAAGCGTTCGCCTATCTGAGTCAACGGGATCCGCTCGTGATAACATACAACGAAAAAGACGCCTGCCATTTCCAGGCTCATCTTGGGATAGATCTCCCTGAGAGCGTCAATCACTCTCAACTGTTTAACAAATTCCTGTTCGAACATGGCGGCTCTTTCTCGCAAAATTGAAATTATTACAGAATTGAATCCATTATATCAAAAAGGGGGTTCTCGTGTATTATTCCCTCAATGCAGGGGGCTTAATCCCCCTGGATGAAGGAACTTAATATTCCTCCGGTAACAAAACCACGGTTTGAGCCATCGGATCATAGGCTCCTGAGGTCTCATTGATGGCCCAGAACTTCAAGCCTTCTGTGAGGTCCGTATATTCGATATCCTGTTGAATCAGGGTTTTATAGTGGTGGTTTCCTTCCTGGTCGTATTCTTCCTGTTGGATGGTAAAGACAGCGCTTTTATCCGGCTTTACCTCAACGGTGACAATCAGGAAGTAATCAACGCCTTTACGCTTGGCCAAGGTAGGCACATAAGAGGCGATGGTATCCAGAACCCAAAAGCATTTGTTCCGCTCACAGTAGGCCATTACCCCACCCGTAGCGATCCAGTGCTTTGTAAAGGGGCTGAAACGGTAGTAAACATCTTGTTGATAGTGGGTATTCATGACAATGCTCCTTTTCACGTTGAGGGAAGAGACAGCCCTTAGGCTGCCTCCTCCAGGTCTTCTGACACTTCGGCTTTGATGATGAATTGATGGGCTTTGCTGGCCTCTGTGGCTGCCTTAAAGATGGCCTTTTTGTCGTTCTTTAAGACTCTGAGCCATGAGGCAATATAACTGTCATGCTGTACTTGGCCTTCCAGCCCCAGATCAGCAAACAGGAAAGCCGATCCCATTTCCGCTATGAGTTCCTCAAAGGCATAGGCTTCATCCCCAAAGCGTCCGTTAAAGTCTCTGTTTAAGCGGGAATGATGACCTGTCCAGTGGGTCAGCTCATGAAACAGGGTGCAATAGTAATCCCCTGAGGTCTTGAACCGTTCCTTTTTGGGCATACTGATGAAATCAGATAAAGGGGAATAGCAAGCCCTGATGCCTACAGCCTCAAACCTCAGATCGGCTTTGCTGGCTTGGATAATGTCCTCAATGCGTTGAATGTCTTCCCATGTTTGCTCACGCTTTACGGGTGGCGTGAGGTCGATTCCTTCGCATTGATCCAGGTTGAACACGTTATACCACTTGAGGAACGGGATCCGCTTGTGCTTGCCGTCTTCTTCCTTATCCAGGAAGTTCCAGTAAACAACGGTCGTGGCTTTTTCACCTCGTTTGATGTTGCCTCCCATTTGTTCGGCTTGTTTGTAAGATACCCAGGCATTGGCTTGATAGCCCTTTTCCTGCTGAGTAGCCCAGAGAATGGGAATGTTGATGCCACGATAGGAAAAGCCGGTTTTGAGGTTGTAAGGGATACCCTCAAACCCGCCATAACTGCTTTGATCCCAAGGGCATTTCCAGGGTCTCACGCCTTGTTCAAGCGAAGTAACGATCTTGTTGGTGATCTCCTGATAGAGATCTCGTTTTTGGGTCATGGTGGTTGCTCCTTTCATTGGCTTAACTGAATACAACACAAATTCATGCAATTTTGAAATTAATTCAATATTGCATGATTAAAGTCAAATAAAAATTTTGTCAACCCCCATGTTTTTCAAATTATTTATTCGATTAAGTCATAAGGAGCGTAAACACCGCATATTGAGCCAACACAAAACATCAGTTCACGATTCTTTAACTTATCGAACGCAACAAATGGGGAAGCTCTGGAACCCTGTCTCTGTTCTAAAAACAGGGCTCCTAGCATTGGGATTTTTAAGTACAGAATCTCCATAATCACGCATACGACCTCATAACATTTTGAAATTTCACGGTATTATCGGCATTATTCCCGAAAACTTTAATTTTCAAACGTCTAATACAAAGACTATGGTGTACTTTTAGAGATTTAAGGATAACTATAGATGTCTGAGATAGGCTAGAATAAAAGAAATAGGGTTTGGATGGTCCTGGAATAAGGCCATGAATGCCGGGTGAGTGAGTAGAAACTGAGTAGTTTGTGTATTTCAATTATGATCCAAAAGCCTGAAGATCCCTGTTATTGCTTGGGTTCTGGATTGATGACATCATCCTTACGAAGGAGACTGTTTGCTCAGGATGGCTGTTATTGGAAGTCGATGGGGTATAGGGGGAAGCCGGTTAAAATGCTAGCGGTGTAGCCTTTCACAAATTTTGACCAAATATTTGGGTTGATAAAAAGAAGTAAGGCAGTGAACGCCGTTAGGTGGACACTGCCTTTGAGGAGAGAGGCAGGTGTGTGAAAGGAGCATGAAAAGACTTTCTACCAGTTTAAGCTTCTCTTTGAATCTTTAGTTAAATCTATAGTTTATCTATATCTATGTGTTTTGCCCTTTCCCTATAGTAGGGGGAAATTCGGCGAGCGGCTAAAAAAGCGGTTTTTTAATTTCCCCCTACTATAGGGAGAAAGAACGATGCAAGACGAATTATTTCCATCCATACCCGAAGCCTTACTCACTGAACTGAATGCACGCTACCCGGAACGATCCCCTGAATTGGAATGGTCGGATCGGGAAATCTGGTTGCGTGCCGGTGAGCGGCGGGTCATTCGCTTTTTGAACGAAATGTTCAAGCGCCAGAACGAAAACATATTGGAGAACCTATAGATGTGCCTATCCAAACCCAAGCCGCCCCAGATTATACAGGTTCCTGTGTCTTCTGGTAAATCGGGTGGCAGTGGATCAGGATCGTCTCCGATTCCGCCACCGCCTTCACCGCCGGAACCCACACCGGAAGCGCCGGTATTGAATGATGAAGAGCGTCGGAAAAAATCGGATGATTCCATGAAAAGCGCCCAGCGAAGCGGCACCCGCTCGTTTCGGATTGACCTGCTGATTCCCGGTCCCGGTTCAGGTATCAACATTCCGTATTAAGGAAACACATTAAATGAATGCCTCAATGGGAACGGCAGAGTCCCGTTACCGGGAGCTGGAATCCAAGCGGCTGGTTTACCTGGAGCGGGCACGGGAAGTCTCCAAATTTACGATCCCCAGTCTGGTTCCGCCCAACGGGATTACGGCCACCATGAAACTGGAAACGCCGTTTCAGGGCGTTGGGGCACGAGGGGTCAACAATCTGGCCTCCAAATTGCTATTGGCGCTGTTGCCTCCGAATAGTCCGTTCTTCCGGTTAAAAGTAGAAGACGCTCTGTTAGAGCAACTGGAAGACAGTGACCCCGGCTTGAAAACGGAAGTCGAAAATGCGCTCTCCAGAATAGAACGCTCCGTCATGACAGAGATTGAAACGTCATCGGATCGGGTGGCCGTCTTTGAAGTGCTCAAGCATCTTCTGGTTGCAGGTAATGTCCTGGTGGATATGTCCCGACCGGAAGGGATGCGGGTGTTTCACCTGGATCGCTATGTCGTTCAGAGAGACCCGATGGGCCACATCCTGGATATTGTCATTCATGAAACCGTTGCCCCTATAGTGCTTCCCAAAGCGATTCGTAAGCTCATCGGGGACCGAATTGACGGGAACGAAAAAACCGTCAATCTTTTCACGATGGTGAAACGCAACGGGAACCATTGGACGGTTTTCCAGGAAGTCAAAGGGATTGTTATCCCTGGCACCCAGGGAACGTACCCGCTGGACCGGTCGCCATTCATTCCCTTGCGAGGGAATCGGATTGACGGGGAAGACTATGGCCGTGGCTACGTTGAAGAATATCTGGGTGATCTCAAGTCTTTGGAAGGGCTGTCCAGAGCCATTGTTGAAGGATCGGCTGCCGCTGCCAAGGTATTGTTTCTCGTCAATCCCAATGGAACCACCAGAGCCAAAACGTTGGCCGAATCTCCCAACGGGGCCATTCGGGAAGGGAATGCCGAAGATGTCACGGTTTTACAGGTCGAGAAGTTCAACGACTTTCGCATTGCCTATGAGCAGATTAATAAAATCGAAGAGCGCTTGAGCTATGCCTTCCTGTTGAATTCCTCCATTCAACGCAATGCGGAACGGGTCACGGCGGAAGAGATTCGCTTTATGGCTCGTGAATTGGAAGATGCCCTGGGTGGTCTGTATTCGATTCTGGCCCAGGAATTTCAACTGCCGTATGTCCGCCGAAAAATCCACCAGATGGAAAAGACCCGAAAATTACCGGCACTACCCAGGGAATCGGTAAAGCCAATGATTATCACTGGCCTAGAGGCGCTGGGAAGAGGTCACGACTTGAACAAGCTTGATGTCTTTATTGGTGGTTTGGCCCAGACGCTGGGACCGGAGATTCTGGCTCAGTATCTCAATCTGGAAGATTACATTGCCCGTCGGGCCACGGCTATTGGTGTGGATACCAAAGGTTTAATCAAGACCAGGGAAGAAATTGAAGCCGCCCAGCAAACAGCGCAACAACAAGCCATGATTGCCCAGTTTGGCCCCGAAGTGGTCAAGCAAGTGGGCGGTATGATTCAGAAAGGAGTTTCCAATGGTTGATCGTATCGAACTGTCCACCGAGCAAGTCCAGGAGCCGGTGGTGGAAAATTTACCGGCCAATGGTGAAAATGCAACACCTGAAACCCCGCAACGCCCGGAGTGGCTGCCAGAGAAATTCAACTCCCCGGAAGACCTGGCTAAAGCCTATGCGGAATTAGAAAGAAAACAGGGCCAAGGCAAGCCGGAAGAAACCGTTGAACAGGTGGTGGAAAACGCCGGGCTGAACCTGCAAGACCTGACGGCGGAGTTCGATGAAACCGGTTCCCTGTCCGATGACAGTTACGCCAAGCTGGAGCAAGTTGGCATTTCCAGGGACTACGTGGATGCCTATATCCAGGGCCAGCAAGCCTTAATTGACCAATATCAGACCAGCGTCTTCAACACCGTTGGTGGACAGGAAAATTATCAACGAATGATTGAATGGGCTGGACGAAACCTGGATGAGAAAGCCATTACCGCCTTTAACAAAAGCATTAACAGTGGAGACTTGAATCAAGCCCTCTTTTCCGTCAAAGGCTTATACAGCCAGTTTACCCAAAGTGAAGGGAACGAACCCAACCTGCTAACAGGTAACGTAGGCCAAGATAACGGCTCTGCCTTCCGTTCTACGTCGGAACTGGTTCAAGCTATGCGGGATCCTCGTTACCAGTCTGATCCGGCCTACCGCAAGCAGGTAGCCGATCAGCTAGCCCGCTCCAGTATTATTTGAAGACTTTGTAGAAGGTCTTTTGACAGTATAAAAATACCAAAGAGCATAAGAATCAAATAAGGTAACCCAAGTAATACAGGAATGAAAAGCTCAACACGAGTTAATTTACAATATTTTCTGAGATTAGTACCTCTCTCTAAAAAGTCCCACTCTCTGTCATAGCAGGGATACGGAAGCTCCCTTTCCATTTCATGAATCACTTTAAATTTCCCGGAGTTGAGTTGTTTGTGAGTGTAGATATTTACACCCCAAGCAGTACAGATAACAACTCCTGTAAATCCTGCTGCTAAAACAACTAAAGCAGGCATTTCAGAAAGAGGAATTTTATCTGCTATAAAGGATAAAACTGCAAGAAATCCGGCAAGTATGGTTGTATAGAAAGTATTTGCTTGGGCTCTTCGCTGGCTAATACGATCCGTCATTTCCACAAAGAGTTTGTATTGTTCCAAAAGATGTTCCTGATAATTAGCGCCGTATTTCTCTTTTGTAAACTCTCTGGGTAAAGGGTCTACGGACTCATCATCAACACTCTTTTGGCAAATCTCTAGGTTTTCGGCTTCACTCAATGCTACCAACTCCCAAGGAGTGTTTGTCTAAGTCCGGCATGGCGACGGACTGCTGCCACAATAGACGCTGCATTCCAACCCACAACTTCTGTGGCAGCTTCAATAACTTCTCTTGGCGTCATTTGGCTACCCCAGGGCTTTACAGCAATGATGGGTTTTCCATAACTTTTTGCAATGTCGATCTCTTTTTGAATCCATTTTCTGTGATTGGCGTACATTCCGGCAATGATGATGACATGATTTGTTGGCTTAATTTGGTTATGCAAGCGTTCCGTCAATTCCTTGTCGGTATTTACCTTTAATGGGTCCGTCTTAGGAACACTATAGTTGCCCCAATCAAAATTGGGAAAGTCTTTTAGCATCTTCTCCATGCTGACGTAAGCGTCACTATAGTCCCAAGAATGGCTGATAAATCCTCGATAGGTCTTGAGTTGGGGCATCTCCCTTACTCCTCAACAGATTAATTACTACATGAAAAGTATAGCAATGAAATCCGAGACCGATTGTTAAAACTTCCTTAAGGTTTAACAACCCCTTGTCAGTGCCCCTTTTTAGGGGGCTGATGCGCTACACACCATAAACACCGAAGGCCACGCTTAACCGGCGTGGCTTTCTCCATATCTGGCCTCCTGCGGGAGACAACCGGTGTGCGGCAGTGCTCCGGTGATGTAGCCAAATGTCGCCCATAACAATGGAGATTTTGGCTATGTCCAACGCAACCCCATCACGTCTTGGGTTTATCAACGCAACCTCCGACGGTTCGTTTACCCAGGATAACGCTCTGTTCCTCAAGGTCTTTGCTGGGGAGGTCCTGACGGCGTTCGAGGAAACGAACGTCATGAAGAACCTTCATCTCATGCGGACCATTACCCACGGAAAATCGGCCCAGTTTCCAGCCACCTGGAAAGCGGATGCCGTCTACCACACGCCGGGTAACCGTCTGCTGGGAACCCAGAAGATCAAACACGCCGAGCGGATTATCAACATTGATGACCTTCTGGTCTCCGATGTATTCATCGCCAACATTGATGAAGCGAAAAACCACTACGATGTCCGCTCCATCTACTCGTCCGAATTAGGCCATGCCCTGGCCCGCAAGTTCGATAAACAGTGCTTGCAGGTCGTCATTCTGGCTGCCCGTAATGCGGCCACCATCAGTGGCGCAAACGGTGGTTCGGTGATCACGCATGCCAACTACGCCACCGATGGCGAAAAGCTGGCGGAAGGGATCTTCAAGGCCGCCCAGATTCTGGATGAGAAAGACGTGCCGGAAAACGACCGGTATGTCATTGTCCGCCCCGAACAATATTATCTGCTGGCCCAGACCACCAAAGTCCTCAACCGGGATTGGGGTGGCTCCGGTGTCTATGCCGATGGGACGGTTCTGAAAGTGGCCGGTGTCCACATTGTGAAGTCCAATAACGTTCCCAACAGCGTTGTGGCTTCCGAACCGGGCACCAATAACACGTATGACGGGGATTTCACCAAAACCGTCGGCGTGGTGTTCCACAAGTCCGCCATGGGTACGGTCAAGCTCATGGATCTTGCCGTTGAAAGCGAGTACATGATTGACCTGCAAGGCACCTTAATGGTGGCCAAGTACGCCATGGGGCACGGCATCCTGCGGCCTGAAGCTGCCGTAGAGATTGCTTTACCTGCGTAACCTGAATGAGGGCTGTCCGTTTTGGATGGCCCTCTTTTTAATTTTGGAGACCCGCTATGCCTTCAACCCCCAGTCCGCTTTCTGAACTGGAAGCCGTCAATATTATGCTCTCGGTCATCGGAGAAGCACCAGTCAACTCCCTGGAAGGGGTCTCAACCAACGATGTCATTCAGGCCACATCCATTCTGAACGAAATCTCCCGTGAGATTCAGTCAATGGGTTGGCATTTCAATTCGGAACGGAATTATCCGCTCGTCCCGGATATCAATGGTGAGATTATCCTGGCATCCAATATGGTGCGTGTAGATGCGGATACACACCCGGAATATGACGTGGTGCAACGGGGAAACCGGCTTTACGACAAACTCACCCACTCCTTCCAGTTTGGAAAAACCCTCAAAGCGGAAATCGTATTCTTGCTGCCGTTTGAGGAAATTCCGCAAGTGGCCCGGCAATATATCACCATTCGAGCGGCCCGAATTTTTCAGGACCGGATGGTGGGCTCTGAAGTGATCCACGGCTTCAGTGAAGCGGATGAGCGAAAAGCCCTGTCCGATTTAAAAGAAGCCGAAGGCGATACGGGCGATCCCCGGATTTTTGATCACTACGATGCAGCAAGGCCCTTGATTCGGTAGGGTTGTCATGCCGCTCATCAGTGGTTCCATCCCCAATTTGATTAACGGGGTCTCGCAACAGCCTGCGGCAATCCGGTTGCCTTCCCAGTGTGAAGAGCAGATTAACGCCTATCCCTCTGTTGTGGAAGGCTTGAAAAAACGTTCCCCTTTGGAATATGTAGCAAAGCTCAACAGCTTGCAGGTGGGGAACGCCTTTGTCCACACCATTAACCGGGACACGGCGGAACGGTACGTGGTGATTATTACCAACGGGGACCTGAAAGTGTATGACTTGGCTGGGGTCGAGAAGACCGTCACGTTTCCCAACGGAACGGATTATCTGAACACGGCTGACCCCAAGACAGGTTTTCGGGCAGTTACCATTGCCGATTACACGTTTCTGGTGAATCTGAGCAAAGTTCCCCAGTTGACCGCTTCGCTGTCTTCCACGTATGGAAGTTCCGGCTTGGTTCTAGTCAAGCAGGCGGTGGCCAACAGCAACTACAAGGTGTTTGTGGACGGCGTGCAAAGAGCAAGCCATTCCACGGCCACCAGTAACATTCAGACAGACCACATCGCCACTCAGCTTGCGTCTCAGCTCACGACCAACTTGGGAGCCGGATGGACCGTGACACGGGTGGAATCCACCATTGAAATCCTGAAAAACAACGGCACCTCTTTTCGCCTGAGTGTGGAAGACAGCCAAGCCGGAACCTCCCTGAAATCGGCCAAGGAAAAACTCCAGCGCTTCACGGATCTCCCGACGGTGGCCCCTGATGGCTTTATCATCGAAATCACGGGGGATCAAAGTTCCAGCTTTGATAATTACTTTGTGAAGTTCGAGACCAGTGATGCCGGAACCACGTTTGGTCCCGGTGTCTGGGTAGAAACGGTCAAGCCGGGAATCCTCTGGGAAATCGATTCAGCTCTGATGCCCCATGCCTTGATTCGGCAATCGGACGGGACGTTCAAGTTTGAAGAAATCACCTGGGGCAAGCGGCTGGTGGGCGATTTGAAATCGGCCCCGGATCCCTCGTTTATCGGGACACCCATTAACGATATCGTCTTCTACAAAAACCGGCTGGGCTTTCTGGCCGATGAGAATGTCATCTTCTCACGGGCTGGGCAGTATTATGAGTTCTTCCCGGAAACCGTCACCACCCTTCTGGATAGTGACCCCATTGATGTGGCTGCCAGTAGCAACCGGGTCTCGATTCTCCGGCATGCCATTCCCTTTGATGAGAACCTCCTGTTGTTCTCGGATCAAACCCAGTTTATTCTCCAGGGCGGGGACATTCTCACCTCTAAAACCGTAGCCATCACTCAGAAAACCGCTTTTGAAAACTCCAAGATGGTCAAACCCATCGGGGTTGGAAAGAACGTGCTGTTTGCCGTCAACAACGGGGAGTTCACCCAGATTCGGGAATACTTTGTATCTGACATGAACGAAACCAATGATGCGGCGGATATTACCGCTCACGTTCCCAAGTACATTCCCCGCAATATGTTCAAAATGGCCGCTGCCACCAATGAAGACGTGGTGTGTGTCCTGACCGGTAATGACCCGAACGCCATTTACGTTTACAAGTTTTATTGGCGTGGGGATGAGAAGTTACAGTCTGCCTGGAGCAAATGGACGCTGGGGAGTGACTGTACGATTTTAAACATCGATTTTATTGAGTCGATCCTTTTTGTGGTCACCCAGCGCCCGGACGGGGTATTTCTGGAGAAAATCAACGTCTCGCCCAAGCGGATTGATCCCGGCTCCCGATATTTAACCCACCTGGATCGCCGGGTACAGGACGACTCACCGGGCGTTTCCGTGTCCTACAACGCTTCGGAAGATATCACGACCTGGACGTTGCCTTACGATATTTCAGGCGTGATGCAAGTGGTCACCCGATACAGTGAAACCGGATTAAACGAGGGTAACATTTTACCGGTAATCGAACAGACCGGAAACACCGTCACCGTCAATGGCCAGTACGATACGCAAGCGGTCTTTATTGGCCAGCAATATGAAATGCGTTACCGGTTCAGCCACCAGTTTGTGAAAGAAAACATCTCCTCCGGTGCTGGCAGCGGACAGGCTATCATTGGCCAAGGCCGTCTTCAGATGCGAACGTGGACGCTTTTGTTTGAGAACACGGGCTTCTTCAAAGTGGAAGTTACTCCGAAATACCGGACCACCTCCACGTATAAATTTACCGGCAGTGTTCTCGGTTCGGGGAATAACCTGTTGGGAACGATTCCGCTGGAAAACGGGACCTATATGTTTCCCATCCAGTCCAAGAATGATCAGGTCACCATTGACTTGGTGAACGACACGTTTTTACCGTCTCACTTCCTGAGTGCCGAATGGGAGGCTTTGTTCACCTCCAGAAGTCGGCGGCTATAACGTTCAACATTCAGTTATCAAGTTCGGGATGCCCTGAACAAAGATAAATGGGCCATCCTTTTTGTTCAGCCATAAACAGTAATAGTTCTTGAACAGGTTCTCGATCAACACTGCCATGAAGATGGTGGCATAAGGATTCCAAAGGAGCATCAATATATAAATCCTTTCCTTCATCAAGGGCCTGAATGGCCTGTTCAAATGTAAGTGGCTTTTCCGACATAGCTCGACTCTTTGTTACTTTAAACCTTTGCCTTTTCGGTAGTCCTGTTCTCTAAATGCAGAAATATTCAGGTCGTCCCAGTCACTTGGGATTTTACCACTAACTGGATTCGCACGGCCTTTCAGTCGGTTGGACACTTTGAAGCCATCCTGCTCTATTTCAGAAGCAGCATAGTGTTCAGCGGTCCGGGTGTTTTTTGTTTTCGGATCCCGAAACACTTTATATTTGCTGGCTTTTGTCCGTTTTGTTCTGGACATCTTTAAGCTCCTGCTGTGTAGCGATGTTTCGGACTTTATCACGGAAACTCCAGCGATTTTCCCAGCCCATTTTATGAGGCTTACGCATCGCACAAGAACGCTTTTTCAGTTTGTATTGCTTTCTCATAGCAACCTCTCAAAAAGTTCTTATTTTCATCAAAGCGCTTGTTACGTCAAAATGCAACCCTTTTTAAGGAAAATTTATGCCCCTCATTCGATTAGCAACTGTGACGGATGCACATAAACTGGCAACAGACTTACGCCCGGAAGATGAAGCTGAAATCCTGGCCATGACAGGGCAAGACCCATTGGAAGCATTACTTCATGGCGTCCAGCATTCTGATATTCCGCTGGCAATTGAAGATGAGGAGGAACGTACAATTGGCCTGTTCGGAGTCGTCACTGTCCAGGAAAACCCACGAGTTGGCACTGTCTGGTTATTGGCTTCTCCTCGTTTGTTGACGCATTGGCGGAAATTGGCTCGTGAATCCAAGCGCTGGGTGGAAAGTATTCAACAACATTATGATGTCCTCTTTAACCTTGTGGATGAACGAAACACCGTCCATATTCGCTGGCTTCAATGGTGTGGCTTTACCTTCATCCAGAGACACCCGGAATTTGGCGTGGAGAACCGTCCCTTTATCGAATTTGTGAGGATTAAAACCCATGTGTAACCCTGCAACCGCTGTCCTGGCACTGGGCGCTCTGTCCATTGTCACCAGTGCCGCTACCGGCATTATTCAATACGTCGGGCAACGGCAACAGGCAGATGCCCAGACCCAATATCAAGCGGCTCTGATGCAGGCAAGAAACCAGGAAATCCAGGACAATATGGCACTGGCCAATGAAAGCTTTCTACAACAGAGCCAGCAACTGCATCTGAGAGACCAGCAAGAGGATGAAAGCGCTTCCCAGGATATCCAGAAAGTTCAGATTGAAGCGGCCAAAGCCAGAGCCACCGCACGGGTGGCTGCCGGAGAAGCCGGAGTTTCAGGATTATCGGTGGATAGCTTACTGGCCGATTTCTATCGACAGGAAGACGTGTTTCGGGAAAGTGTCCGCCGGAACCGACAGTTGGGCAGGCTCCAGACCAAAGAAGACATCAAGGGATTGAGAGCCCAGGCCCAAGGCCGGATTGCCTCTGTTCGTCCGTATATCCCGGAACCCATTGTCCGGCCCAACTTCCTGGGAACAGGGCTTCAGATTCTCACAGACACCGCCATGCGGGGCTCCAGTCTGGCGGATCGCTTCAGAAGGCCCTAAGCGATGAAACGACGTGTTCAAGTCGGCAACTTGCCGGAAGCCCCGTCCATTCAAGCTCAGGCCCGCCCGGTGGATACATACTATCTGCCCCAGGAAGCCGGGGTCACGCCACCAGCCAGAAGCAACAACCTGCTTCAACTGGCGGAAGCCCTGCGTCAGATTCAGCCGGGCATTGACAAGTTTGTGACCGCTAAAAGCGATCAGATTCAAGAGGCGGAACTCAAACGAGGGGCCGAATCAGCTCTGAAGAACAAGTTGGGGTTTAATGAAGCCATCAAGCAGGGATTGATTCCGCCCGGTGCATCTCCCTGGTTTCGGATAGGGTTTCAACAGGAGCGCCTGCGAACCCTTGGACAGGCGTATGATATCCAGATTCGGGAAAAGTGGGCTACCAGTGAGGTTCGCAATTCCGACAAACAGGAAGACTTCCAGCAATTCCTTCAGGAGGAGCGTTCAGCCCTATTCAACAGCATGGGGGATGAGTTTGACAACCGGGATATCCAGGATGTTCTGATTCCCCTGCTTCAGAAGTCCGAAGCCCACCTGACCAACGAGCATACCAACTATCGCCTCAAGCAAATGGAAATCCAGGCGGCAGAGACCATGGCCACCGAAGTTGGCAACACGCTGGATGAGTATTATAAGCCCGGCTTGTTGGAGAAGGATCGAACCGCCATGCTGGCCCAGTTGGGAGCCGTCCTGACCGGATTAGGCAGCCGTTCCGTCGGTCATGGGATGGTGGGCACCAAGGTCAATGAAATTCTGGTGGATGCCCTGGCAACTTATGCCCTGGACCATGAGGACATTCATGTTCGGGAATTGCTGGATCATATCCAGACCGGTAGCGGGGTTCTGGGAAAGACCGGCTATGCCCGTGAAAAATGGGCCAAGGTGGAAGAGCACATTCTGGATGTTCAGGAAAAACGGGAACGGTTCGCCTGGGCCAAGGATGATCGGGCCAAGCAGGAAAAGATTGATACGCTTCAAAGCCGCATTATGATGAAGCTGATTCAGGATCCCACGGCGGATATTGTTACCGATGTCAAAACCCTGGCCGTGTTGGACCCGGAAAAAGCGAGAGCGGTCTTCTCCTTTCAGGAGGCTCGCCTGGACGCCCAGTATAAAATCCGGGATAACCATTACCTTTTGTCTGCCTTGCAGGCCGGGATTTATACCAGCCAGACCACGCCACACGATATTCTGATGGCGGTGGCCAACCGGGAACTCTCCGGGGATGCCGGGGCACGTTTGTTGGAGGACTTGAACCGCTTTCAGCAGGACAGTCAGACCCGTTCGGTTCTGGATAACGATTATCTCAGAATCCTCCGGGATAACCTCAGAAGCGCCATTCAGAAGGGAGATGGCTTCGGTGGGTTTGATAACGACTCGATTTTAAGAGCCAATCAGGCGGATATTCGCTTTGTCAAAGCCGCCCAGCAGTATCTTCAGAAGAACCCCAATGCGGATGAGGAAACCCTCTTTGAATACCTTCGAGGGGTGTATCAGAACATCATCAACGATCCCATTTATACCGATTCCGGTAAGCCGGTTCCGGGTAGTGAGCCTACGTCAAAACCAAAGTCCACGCAAGCAGCACCCAAATCAACACCGAAACCGGTATCGAAGAATCCAACGCCTGCTAAATCCCAAGCCACGTTCACCCAACCCAAGTTTTACACCACGACAGCGGGGTTCAATGCGGCCATGCAGTCAGGGGAAATCCAGAAACAGATGAACGACCTTGGGGTTTCACCTCAAAACCGCTCGTTCTTTATCGAGAAAATGCGGCGCTATGCGGAAATCCAGGAACAACTCCAGAAGATTCGACAACTTAAAGGAGGTTCACCGTGAACCCGGAAGAACTCCAGGCTGAAGCCATACAGCTTGAATCGGAACTGATGAACCTGTCTCAGCCGCTACAACAGGAACAGGAGCCTCTGTCCGAAGAGCCCCAGGCAACACTTCAAGGACAGGTCAGTATGGAGGCCCAACCGAAAAAGGAAAAGGGCTTTAATCTCCTGGATTTACTCCGGGACTTGCTGACGGGGATTATCGGGGGTGGCCGAAATGCCCTCCAGAATACCGGCAGCCTGATTCATGACTTGGCCGGTGGGGATTATCAGCCGACGCTTTCTATTGGTCCGGCAGCCTCCCCGGAAGAAGAGCAGATTATTGCAGAATCTCCCTTCAAAATTCCCGGTGTCTTTGCCTATGTCCCTTCGGAACTGGCTCAAAAGTACGGGATTCAAAGCCAACAGATTATTGATCTGCCGGATGTGGAAAAGCCCAAGACCATTGCTGGTCAAATCACACAAGGCGTTACCCAATTTGGTGCCGGGTTTGTAGGAGGCGGTCGATTGCTTCAGGGGCTGGGATGGGCCAAGGGAACCGCTCCATTATTGCGAGCCGGAACGGCAGGAGGGCTTTCAGACTTTACGGTGTTTGATGCTCATGAGGAGAGATTATCCAATCTCATCGAACAGTTTCCGGCCTTACACAACCCCATCACCGATTATCTAAAAGCGGATCCCAAAGATGCCCAGGCCGAAGGGCGATTCAAGAACGTTCTGGAAGGCATGATGCTGGGTGGGGCAACCGACGTATTACTCAAGGGTGTCAAGCAACTGAAGCAGGTGCGTCAGATTCGGGCAAAAGAAGGAGATGAAGCCGCTGCCAAGTTTCTGGCCAAGAATGTCGTGGAAGTCGATGATGTATTGAAAAAATCCAATGATGAACTCTTGGATGATATTTTCGGGACTTCAAAGCCACCACAACAGAAAGTGCCGGTTGAGGTCCGTGTTCAGGAGGTGGATCCCTCAAAGATGATGGACACTCCCTCCGTTACAACGATGGTTCAAGAGCAACCCTTACCCCGGAATACTAAACCCCTCAGTGAAGAGCAGATTGAAGCTTTCCGAAAGCAACTCCAGGAATCCAGCGGGAAAGAAGCCAATGCCCTGATTGATTTCAATGCGGACACGATGGTGACCGGTAACGAGGTCAAACAGGTGTTGGATACGATGTCCAAAATCAATCGGGAAGAGATGTTCAAGCTGAAAGGGGGAGTCCAAAGCCTGGATGAAATCGAGTACAAGGCGGTTCAGATTCTGGAGTCCGAAGCCAAAGACGTTGCGGACCTCTTGGGAACCGATGCCACCAATCTTCTGACGGCATTATCCCGTGATGCCAAAAACGTGAGTGAACAAGCCTCCCGTCTGGTAGCCGGAAAGCAATTCATGCAGTCCCTGGCCCGACGGATCAGTGACTTGGCCAATCGGATTGACAGCGGCATCGGGACAGACAAGGAACAACTCGAACTACTCCGGCATATTGATATCCTCTCCGATGTGGAAGCGAACCTGAAGGCCATTCAGACGGGTTCCGCCCGAACCACCAGTGCCGGACGGATCCGAACCGGGGATATTCTGTTTGATGAAGAGATTGCCGACATCCTGGATCAGGTGGGCGGTTCAGATAACGTGCGTAAATTGGCCCGTCGAATCAAGGGAGCCGGAAAGGACGGGGGCAATCGGGGCATTATTCAACTGGTTCGCAAAAGCTGGCTGGACAAGCTGGTGGATGTTCACAACGAAGTCTGGATGAATGCCATTCTCTCTGGTCCCAAGACCCACGCCGTCAACGTGTTAGGAAACGGAATCAATACCGTCTTTCTCCCCGGAGAAAAGATTTTGGGAGGCGTTCTTTCCGGCAACAAGGATGTCATTATCGAAGGGGCTTCAACCTATTACGGCTTGATGCAAGCCCTGGGAGACAGTCTGAATATGGCATGGCGGTCTTTCCAGATGGAAGACAACGTGCTGGATCCTCTGGGACGGGTGTGGGATGCCGATAGTCGTAAAGCCATTTCCGCTCGAAACTTTGATTTACCCGAAGGGTCCATGCTGGCACACGGCGTCGATTGGCTGGGACAGTTTACCCGGCTTTCGGGACGATTCCTGATGAGTGAAGACGAGTTCTTCAAGCAGATCAACTACCGGGCTTCGGTACGGGCCAAGGCCATAAAGGAAGGCTTACAGCAAGGCTATGCCGGTAAGGATCTGGCTGAGTTTGTAGAAAATCGTTTCCGGCAAGCCTTTGACGAGCAGGGCCGGGCCACACAGGTTGACCCGTTGAAATATTCACGGGAAGCCACGTTTACCCAAGAGCTGACCGACGATACCTTTCTGGGACGAGTGGGCGGGACTATCCAACGAGGCGTCAACCGACACCCGGTTCTGGGCCGTGCCATTTTCCCGTTTGTGAGAGTGCCCACCAACCTGCTTCAGTTTGTCTCCGACAGAACGCCCTTTATTGCCCCCTTGAACCGGCAATTCAGGACGGACATTCTGGCTGGTGGTGAACGCCGGGCGAGTGCCTTGGGAAAAGTGGCTACCGGCTCCATGTTTTACACCTATGCCACGATGCTGGCCATGGATGGCCAAATCACCGGCTCCGGCCCTTCGGAACCGCAACTCCGGCAGCAACTGATGAACAGCGGCTGGCGTCCCTATTCCTTTGTGGAAACCCTGCCGGATGGCTCAAAAAAGTACACGCCGTTTAACCGAATCGACCCCTTTGGGATGTTCTTTGGTCTGGTAGCCGACTTTGCCCAGACTGCCGGACAGAACGATGACCGGACCAACGAGGATCTGGCGACGGCAATGGTGCTGTCTCTGGCCAATAACATCAACAACAAAGCCTATTTCAAGGGGCTGGTTGATGTCATGTCCGTCTTTGGCTGGAACAACTACAACCAGGAGGGATCTGCCCAGCACCTGCTTCAAAGCCGGATGGCCTCCTATATCCCCAATTCCCTCCAGATGTTCCGGGATGACCCCTATCTTCGGGAAACCCGCAACTGGATGGACCGAATTAACAACAAGCTAGGCTTCGGGCAGTCGAGAGCCCTGGACCCCAAGCGCAATATGTTTGGAGAACCCATCCTGTTGCCGCCCGGATACGGTGCTTTTGATGTCCAACCCTTTGTCTCTTCGACTCAGAAACCCGATCCGGTGCTGGATGAACTGGCTCGTTTAAGCAATCTGGGTGTCCAGTTCACTCTGCCTGCCAATACCATTCAGGAAGGCCGGATTGATTTGACTCAGTTTCGTAATGGAGACGGTCAGACGGCAGCCGACCGGCGGCGGGCGCTCATGAACGAACGCATTAAAGGGCATCCCACGGTAAAGGACAAGTTTGCCGAAATCATCCAGTCCGACAAATACCGGAACGCTTCGGATGACACCGGGGACTATGAAGGCGGCAAGGCCATGATGCTCAAACGGGTGTATGAGAAGTATAAGCAGGCTGCCCTGATGCAATTGATACAGGAAGATTTCCGGGATGAATCCGGTCGAACACTCCGGGAAGTCTTTGACATTGACCGCAAAAACAAGATCCGAACCCTGCGGGGCCAACTGGATCAGCTTATCGAATAACCCCTAACCTATGGAGAATACTGTATGCCCCTGAGTTACGTGCAATACATTGCCGATGGGGTAACGGATACGTTTAACATTCCGTTTCCGTACATCAGCCAGACTCATCTCTTCGTAAAGGTGGATGGCATTGATGACCCGGACATCACGTTTCCTACCGGCTCCACGGTAAAGACTTCCACCATTCCTCAGAACGGCGTCATTGTAGAGGTCCGGCGGATTACTCCCAACACATTCAGACTGGTGGACTTTCAGGATGGCTCCCTGTTGTCGGAACACGATATGGACCGTTCCGCCGATCAGACCCTTTTTGTGGTTCAGGAAACGACAGACGGGCTGGATGCCAAACTGCCTCTGGATACGGCCACCAACAAGTGGGATGCCCAAAACAAAGTTATCAAGAACATTGCTACAGGCATCCAACCCAATGATGCGGTAAACTACGCTCAGACCGTGGGTATTGTGGATCAGGCCACCACTCAAGCCAATAATGCGGCAACGTCCGCAACCAATGCCGCTGGTTCGGCCACGACGGCTCAGAACTGGGCCACGAAAGTCACCGGCACGGTAGACGGTTCGGAATATTCCGCCAAGGAATATGCCTTGGGGACTCAGAACAATACGGGGGGATCGGCCAAGAACTGGGCCATTCAGACCGGCAGTACCGTGATTGGGCATGGAAGCGAATACTCGGCCAAGGAATACGCCATTGGTGGGACGCTCCCCATTGGTTCTGCCAAGAATTGGGCTGTCAAAACCACTGACACGGTAGATGGGACGGAATTCTCTGCCAAGGAATACGCTCAAGGCGCTCAGGCTGAAACGGGTGGCTCGGCTAAGAACTGGGCTACCCAAACAGGAGCAGTTGTTACCGGACAAGCCACGGAGTATTCGGCCAAGGAATATGCCACGGGTACTACGGTTTCAACGGGGTCTTCCAAGAGTTGGGCGACCAAGACAAACGCCAGTGTCGATGGAACAGAATATTCTGCCAAGGAATATGCCCAGGGAATCCAAGCTGGGACAGGGGGTTCTGCCAAGGACTGGGCCACAAAAGCCGAAGATTCACCGGTTATTTCTGGCCAATACTCTGCCCGTCACTGGGCACAAAAAGCGTCCCAGTCGGCAGCGTCCATAAATATGCCCAGCATGGTGGGGAATGGCCAAAAGTTCTTGCGATCCAAAGCGGATGAAACTGGCTTTGAATACCTTTCCGACTTGGATACCCGTGCCGCCATCCGGGAGATAGGGGAAATCTCTGATCATTCCGGTTCTACAGCCCCTTCCGGCTGGCTTCTCTGCTATGGCCAAGCGGTTTCTCGAACAACCTATTCCTGGCTGTTTGCCGTCATCGGAACTACCTATGGGGCTGGGGACGGCTCAACTACCTTTAATCTCCCGGATTATCGGGGACGGGTAGCGATTGGCAAAGACGATATGGGCGGGTCGGCTGCCGGACGGATTACTTCTGCCTCAAACGGTGGTGGGAATTCTACCACGCTGGGCGGTACAGGTGGTGCCGAAACCCATACCCTCTCCACAGGGCAAATGCCTTCCCACAACCACTCTTATACCCGAAGAGGTGAATTAAACACCTACGGTGGTGGATCGGGAACCAACATGAATCGGAATGATGCCACGGTCAATACCGGCTCGACGGGTAGCGGCAATGCCCACAACAACACGCAACCCTGGATTTCAGTGAACAAAATCATTTTTGCAGGAGTTTAAACAATGGCCTTGAAAGTTAGTTTTGAGAAAAACAGTATTGGCGTTCCCATGCCGGATTGCTATATCAAAGTCGATTCAGTCTTTTATGACAGTATTGACAAGAGTATGCGGGTTCAGGTTGCCTTCTATGTCAACCAGCAACAACGGTTCAACGATATCCGGGATAAGCGCAAGGCAATTGATGTTCAGATTGAGGCCAAAAAGGCAGAGATTGTGGCCGAAAAAGGCAAACTGCCGGAAGTTGATCCAGAGAACCCCGACAACCCGGATCGCTTATCTCGGCTGGAATCTTTGGAATCACAACTGATGACCCTCTACGACGAGTTAGAAGAAGTCACCGGGGAGGCTCCGTTTTATACCAAGCGCTTTGAGTTTCCCGTGACAGGGACTGAGCCCAAAAATATTGTTGAACTGGCCTATACCAAGCTGAAATCCAGCAACTTTGTGGGCCGGGATGATGGCCGAATCATTGAACTCGACTTCACCAAAGCCGAAGACGTGTAGGGGAAACAACCATGTCCAAACGTTTTGACGACAAGATGAACATCCTCTATGAATCGTTTCTGGATGATCTTCTCGAATTAGTGAAATCCGGCAAAGTCAGAGCCAGTGACCGGGCGGTGATTCGCCAATTCTTGCGGGATCACGATATGGCCTCTAAACGACCAAAGCCCACCACACTGGAAGCCTTGGTGGACAGGCTGCCGCATTTCAACGATGACGATGAAGCCCCTGATAACCATTGATTAAACGACAATGACAACGAAGACCAAAGACCCGCTAACAGACTTCCGGGTCTTTTTGTTTATCACCTGGAAGTTCCTGGGACTGCCTGATCCAACGCCTATTCAGTATGACATTGCCCACTATTTGCAAAACATCTTCTACGGCAAAGGACCACGACGGGCCATTATCGAAGCATTCCGGGGCGTCGGGAAAAGCTGGATTACCGTAACCTTTGTCTGTTGGGTCCTCTATATCAACCCTCAGCTAAAAATCCTGGTGGTCTCTGCTTCCAAGTTTCATGCGGATAACTTTACCACCTTCTGTATGCGTCTCATTCTGGAGATGCCGGAACTTCAGCATCTCAAGCCCAGGGAAGACCAGCGGAACTCGAAGGTAAGCTTTGATGTGGCACCAGCCAACCCGGACCATTCCCCTTCGGTGAAGTCCGTAGGGATTACCGGACAGCTTACCGGAAGCCGGGCAGACATCATTGTTGTCGATGACGTTGAAGTTCCCAACAATTCCATGACCCAGGTAATGCGAGAGAAGCTGGCTGAATCGGTCAAGGAGTTTGATGCCATCCTGAAGCCCAACGGCATCATCGTGTATCTGGGAACCCCTCAAACAGAGATGAGTCTGTATAACGTTCTACCGGAACGAGGCTACGCTTTGAGAATCTGGCCCGCCCGCTACCCAGACAAAGATCTCCTGAACTACTATGGGGACCGCCTCTCACCCAAAATCCTCAATGCCTTGGAGGAGAATGCCTCACTTGAGGGAAAACCCA
Organism: uncultured Vampirovibrionales bacterium; assembly: GCA_964390635.1. GTDB lineage: Bacteria > Cyanobacteriota > Vampirovibrionia > Vampirovibrionales > Vampirovibrionaceae > CAYMIG01. The sequence goes on from CAYMIG010000001.1 coordinate 420,146, forward strand.
CAGATCCGAAACGGTTCTCGGATTGGGACCTGATGGAACGGGAAGCTTCCTATGGCCGTTCCGGTTTCCAATTGCAGTTTATGCTTAACACCCGCTTATCCGATGCGGAACGCTATCCCTTAAAGCTCAATGACTTGATTGTGATGGACTGTGACTCCGAGATGGCTCCTGAGAAAGTCATCTGGGCAGGCTCTCCTGAGACCAATATCAACGACCTTCCCAACGTGGGACTGGGTGGGGATAAATTTCATCGACCGATGGCCCTTCAAGGTCAGTGGATCCCCTATACCGGGTCTGTCATGGCCATTGATCCGGCAGGCCGGGGTAAAGATGAAACCGCCTATGCCGTGGTGAAGATTCTTAACAGCCAGTTGTTCCTGCTTGAATCAGGAGGCTTTCACGGCGGTTACACCGAAGAGATCCTGGGCAAGCTCTCTCAAATTGCCAAACGGCAGAAGGTAAACCGGGTGATTGTGGAAGCCAACTTTGGCGATGGGATGTTCCTGCAACTCCTCAAGCCTGTGATGGCAAAGATCTACCCGGTTACGATGGAAGAGATCCGAAGCACCGGCCAGAAGGAGAAGCGAATCATCGATATCTTGGAGCCCGTAATGAACCAGCACCGCTTGATTGTAGACCGGCGCTTGGTGGAACAGGATTACAAATCTACCCAGGGACTTCCCTCAGAACAAGCCTTGAAGTACCAGCTCTTTTATCAGATGACCCGAATCACCAAAGATAGAGGGGCTTTGGCTCACGATGATCGTCTGGATGCGTTGGCCATGGCCGTAGGCTACTGGGTGGAACAGATGGCAAGAGACATCGACCGGGCAATTGAAGATGAAAAGGAGCGAAGACTCAAGACAGCCCTGGAATCTTTTATGAAACACGTTATGGGAAGCAAGCCCAAAGGCGATACCTGGATGGATGTCTGAAAAGTGAGTAGTCCCTAAAAACGGTAAAAGCCTCTTTGAGAGAGGCTCTTATCTGTTTTTTTCTTTGGAAAGTGAGTAGTTTTTGATGGGATGTTGCTCACTTTACCTTTTGAAGAAATATGGTGGGCGTTGACAGGCTCGAACTGCCGACATCCTCCTTGTAAGGGAGGCGCTCTACCAACTGAGCTAAACGCCCATAGCGGGTTTCCGGGTTTAAGGCTTTAATCATAAGTGAGTAAAAAGTGAGTAGTCCAGTCTTGCGAAGGAAAAAATCAGGGGCTATAATACCCATGAGCCGTTGGCTTGAGATCATTGCACTGACTTGCATTTTGGCTCTTTCTCCTTTCCAGACTTTTACTAATGAATACATGCTTGTAAGGGAGGCGCTCTACCAACTGAGCTAAGCGCCCTTGTGCAACGAAGCCCTCCTACTCTAGTATGCCAACCCTGCCAAGTCAAGGAGGCCCGCCGCCCCAAACGGCATCCGGGCAATCCGGGCTCATTGGTTGTTTTTATTCTTATGGTAGGAGTTGGTAGTCAAAGTAGGTTTTGTCTCGTCGATGGTGATGTTTTTCGGCAACTTAGCCGGGCTTGGCGCCCTGGGCGCCGGCAGCCCACGAATCGACCCGCTGCCCCTGGCGGGTGGCAACCTGGCGCAATCCGCGCCTGGGTTGGGTCAAGGCAACCCGCTGGCCTCGTTTTTTGACAGCCCCCTGTTCGGGGCAAGCAACCAGGACGCCATGGGCCAGTTCGGCTCGTTTTTCTCCATGCTGTTTATGATGCTGTTTTCGCGGATGGGGCAGTTCGGTATGCCGGCCAACAGCGCCCTTAGCGGGTTGCCGTTGCAGAACACCGCCCCGTCGGAATCCAACGCGGGTGGCAATGCCGAGGTCAACGCGGGCGGCGGCGGGGTGGCCGCAGCACCCGAAAGCGGGGAAAGCGCGGCTGGCGGGGCAAACGAACCCTTTGGGGCGGCCAACCAGCCAGCCACTTTCACTCCCAGCACCACCAACGGGGTATCGGTCAGTTCCCCGCTCATCCAGGTGCAGGACAGCGCCAGCACCGCCGTCTCAATCCGCCAATTGCCGGGCAGCGAAAACGGCAGCCGCCACCACATCTACGTCAAAATCCTGGATGCCAGCGGCAACCCCGTTGACGGGCAAGTGGAGCTCATCAACGCCAACGGCGATCGCCACGTTATTGGCAACGGGGGCAACATGCCCATGTGGAAAAACGACAACTACACTATTCGCTACAACGGCACCGAGATTCGGGGGGTGGATTCCCACAGCGGTACGGCGGAACCGGGCAGCGAATGGGGGCACCAGTCTTACGAAATCGTTTTCAAGGAAAAATCGGGCAATACCGGCGGGAATTCCCCCGAGGGGAACCCACCAGAAAGTGGGAAGCAGCCTGACCCCAAGCCGGAAAACGATCCGCCCACCCAGAACGCCTGATTTTAAAGAACCGGCAGAATCCCCGTTTCCGTGGCTAGGTAGTGCATCCGCATGTCCCAGGGCTGGCAGGGCAATGCATCGGCCATCAAGGGCGAGGGAACGATTCCAACCCGGGTCAGCTCAGGATTGGAGGCCAGGAAGCGATCGTAATAGCCCTTGCCGTAGCCCAGGCGAACGCCGGACGGGTCGAACATCAGCCCGGGAATGAGGGCGAGGCAGGAATCCCCCCCACCCCCAGCGGAAAAGGGGGCGGCGTCCGCAACGGGCTCCTGCATGCCAAAACGATGCGTTTCCAGCGAATCTCCGGCCTGGTAGGCCAGAAACACCAGGCCTCCCCCCGCCTCCACGCGGGGCAGAAACCATTGCTTATCGGAAAAGCGGGCCGTCAGGGGCAGCAAGTCCATCTCGCCCGGCAAGGGATGGTAAGCCAGCACACGAGTCGCCCGCAAAAAAGGCGGCCAGGCGGCCAAGACTTCCCGGATGGCCAGGCTTAAGGCCTCGGCATCCAGGGTGTCGCGACAGCGCATCGCCTGCCGTCTGAGGGCGGTTTTGTCAGGGGGCGAATCTCTCATCAGGTGCGGAATTCCTGCCAAAATCAAAGTTTTGGGCGGAAGGCCCGATAAAACTAACAGTCAGGAGGCCGGAGCCTTATTAATGATAAGTGATCGCACCCAATTTTGCTTCCGGTTGCGACAGGCCCGTCAGGAAGCCAAGCTGAAGCAGGAAGTCGTGGCAAGATACTTGCAGATTCCCACGTCGGCGGTTTCGGCGTTCGAGTCCGGGCACCGCAAGCTGGAAGCCATCGAGCTGTACATGCTCTCAAAGCTATACCGAAAGCCGATGGACTGGTTTTTCGGGGCAGGAGAGGACAATGCCGCCAGCGGTGAGCAGGAATACCTGTTCTTCAGCAACCGGGAAGACAAGGACGACGACGATCCGGTTATTCATGAGTGCTTCAAGCTGTTGAAAAACGCGCCCAGACACCTGCAACGCAGTGCCGCCTACGGGGTTATCGGCTTCCTGAGCGAACGCTAACAGGAGCCGGTTGCCAAAACATGCCCCCGGAATAAGCGCCCATCCTCCAATCGCATTACTTTCGCCAACCCTTCGCCAATCTTCGCCCCATCAGCGCATAGGTATGATATATTAGGAACAAACTATGGGTAGAGCGTTGGCTTAAAGCGTTGGCGAGGAATGAGCTCTAAGAAAAAAAACAAGAAACCGGTATACGTGGGATTGTCGATTACGCAGACCGCCATAGAGGCCGCGGTATTCGATCCCAAGGCTTTTTCCATTGTCCAGTCCTCCAGTTGTCCGGTGCCCGAAGGGCTCTTTGACGAGGACGGGGATCGCGTGCTGGATGAGGGGCTGCTGAAGGAAGTCATCGGCGAGGTGTTGCGCGATCTCAAGCTCAAGAGCAGTGTCGTGCACCTGTCCGTCCCCGGCACCCTGCTGCGGATGGTGGAAATGCAGCGGATGGGCGAGAGCGAGCTTTATGTTGCCCTGTCCAGCGAGGCCGAGCGATACAAGACCTTTGATGACGCGGACGCCATTGTGGATTTTGCCGACATCGAGTCGGAAAACCAAAACCCGCAGGGTCAGCACAACATTGTGTTCGGCGCCATCCGCAGCGACAGTATGCAGACTTACCAGCGGGTTGCCAAGCAGCTGAAGTTCAAGATCGCTTCGGTAACCCTGGAGCCCCTTAACGTGCTGCGCGCCATGGCTGGCACCGGGGTGCTGGACAGCCTGATTATGCAGATTGGCCAGGATGCGCACTGGGGCACCATTTTTGTGGAGCCCACCCGCATTCGCATTTCCCTGTGGCAGGCCAACAGGTTGCTGGAACTTCGCGAAACCCAGATGATGACGCATGATTTCGCCTCGGCAACCGGGGATTCGATGGTGGTGGAAGACATTGTGGAAGAGATTCGCCGCACCACCAAGATGGCCCAACCGTCCATCTGGCTGACCCACAACATGCCCTTTACCATGGAACAGATCCTGAACGAGCGTCTGAACGTCCCCTTCCGGGCGGCGCCCTTGGGCGATTCCATGACCATGAGCGATCCGAACCTGCAAATTGCCACCGTGGGTTGCGCCCTGACTTCCATGGTCTCCTACCCCTTCGACTTCGATATCCTCTCGGGCATTGGCCGAGGCACCGTCGGCGGAAGTGCCGAGTTCGAGGACGTCAACCAGGCCAACATCGACTGGCTCGTACCCGTAGGGGGCGGCGTGCTGCTTTTGTGCCTGGTGGCCACCGGCCTGATGTACCTGATCAGTTCGTTCTCGGGTGCCCAAATCCCGCAACTGCAAACCCAAAAGGAAACCAAGCAGGCCGAGGTGGCCCAGTTGCAGGCTGAGCAGAAGGCCTTGCAGGAAAAAGTGGACCTGGATACGCGCCTGCTGGATATGATCCGCAGCGCCGCGGTTCGCAACCACGTTTACGTGGCCCTGACCGACGATGTGAAAAACCGCATCCCCTTGGATAGCTGGGTGCATACCATGGTCATCAACAAGGACAACACAGTGGAAATCCAGGGGGTGACCAAGACCCATGAGGACGCCATCCAATTTGCCCGCAGCTTTGACAACATCCCCTACGTGCAGGGAGTGACCATTGGCGCCATCAAGCAAACGCTGATTGGCCCCACGCCGGTGTTCAACTTTACCATTACCGGCAACCTCAACCCCGATCCCTCCCTGCTGAACCAGTTTATTGACGCTCAAAAGACCGAAGAGTCCGCCAAGGCCCCCGAAGGCCTTGCCGAACCGGGAGGACAGTAGTTGCCATGAAACGCAGCGAAAAAATGTTGATTGGTGGCGGCATGATCCTGGTGGGCCTGGGCATTTTGGGCATGTTCGGCTCCGAGCAGTGGAACAACTTTTCCAACAACACCATCCAGGCCGATACCCTGAACAAGGAAATCCAGTCGATGACCCAGCAGCAGGAAGGCCTGCAGCGTAGCATCGAGAACCTCAAAAAGGGTGTTGACCTGCCGCAAAACATTACCATTCGGGAGTACACGCCCGAGACGCGCGACGCTATCATCAAGGCCGTGGTGGATCAGGTGGTAGGCAAAGCCACTGCCAGCGGCAATACCCTCATCAGCCTGACCCCGGTGACCGTGGATCCGTTTATTCCCGCGGATGTGCCGGAAACGCCAGACCCCAATGCCCCGGCGGATCCCAATGCCGCCCCTGCCGATGGCAGTACGCCCCCGGCTGAAGGTGGAGAAGCCGCGGCCCCCAACCCGGATGCCGTCGATCCGGCCTCCACGGGTGCCCCGGTGATTGCAATCGGTGAGCAGGCTCCGGCAGGCCCACCCAAGCCCGCCCTGGAAACCTTTGGCTACGAACTGGCCATCCGGGGAACCTACGACAGCCTGCAAAGCTTTTTGCGCTCCCTGGCCAGCAACAAGGAGCTGATGGAGGTGCTCAATATCCGGATTGAGAACGAAACTGGCGTCAGCCGTGTGATGCCGGACAAAAGCACCGGCACCGGGGATGTGGCCCTGGATCCGTCCCGCCCCATCAAGCTGACCGCAACCATTCGCCTGGTAATGCAGTCGGCCTCGAGCAAAACCATCGGCAAACCCTGACACGGGTTATCCCCCATTCCAAGGCCTCTATGGCGCGGGGGTTTTCACCGTTTGGGAAAAACCCCACAAAATAAAAACCTGTAACAGGTTTCTGCTACAGGGTGGGACATAGGCTGGGTTGAAACTTTGGATCGCTTGTATCAAGCGATAAATCTTTCGTCAGTGGAACAACCTCATGTTGTTCGTCTCTCTATATCTAAATAAAAACAACCAAAAGAGGGGAATTGCGTCTTTCGTATATAAATATCAGTAAAATTACCTAGCACAGCCAAAATGCAGGCCAAATCAGGGTTTTTGCCGTAATGAAGCGTTACAAAAGAAAAACCACTAGAGTAAACCCTAGTGGTACAAGGTGTGTCCAGTGGAGATAAAACTTATTTCACTACGCGTCCTCAACCAGGCGCAGGCCGCTGCCTTCGGTTGAACGGGCATTCTGGCGACGGCTGCGGAAGAAGCGCTCCAGGATGGGGTTGTAGCTGCCCAGAAGGTACAAGTACTCTTCGCGGGGAAGGCGCCCTTCGGCGGAACGCAGCAGTTGCTGGGCCTGGCGGTACTTCTTGAGCCGAAGCAGGAGGATGATATTCTGGTCGAACAGGCTGGGCAGCAGGTAGGCCTGGAAGGGCTTGATGAGCTCGAAGGCCCGGTTGCAGCAGTCAAGGGCTTCGCGGTACTTGCCCAGCACATCCAGCACGCCGGCCCGGGAAATGAGCGCTTCCACGCTGTCGGGATTGATTTCAAGAACCTTGTTGAAGGTTTCCAGGGCTTCTTCGTCACGGTTCAGGCAGTACAGGATGTCTCCCCGCAAAACCAGCGCCCGCACGTCACCCGGCTCAATTTCCAGCGTCTTTTCAACCATGTAGAGGGCCGATTCATAGTCCCCGTCATAAATAAACAGGTCGCCTGCCGTCTTCAGGTATCGCTCCGCCGAGAAATTAAGCACCTTGTTCAGAAAATTCAAGTGGTTCAAAACTCTCACTCCCTTTCCTGGGCGTTTCGCTGGAATGATCTTACCAAAAGGCTTTCCGCCATGATCCGGACCCGCCCTGGGCGATCATTTCAAAGGCTTCTGGTTCTAGGCCGATCTCCTCCGCATGCCGTTGCATCATCTGTTTGTTTACTCTGCAACCGGATGAGGCAACAGAACGCTTGCGTATCGTGCCTGATCACTGTGTAATATTTCGTTACAAATGAGCCGACAACTGTAGCAGTGGCAACGCCCGGGAACGCATGCCCCGCCGGGTGTCCGGGGAAATGCACGGGCATGAAGGGGCACTAAAGAAATAAGGAAAAACGCCGACTTTACAAGCAGTTGGAAGTGGATACCGTTTTTACAGGCCGAGGGCCGTTTGAAAGGGATTTCAGCAATGGAACAGCGCGAGGGTCGGAAACACCGGAATGCACTGGCGGCAACCGCCGCAATACTGGCTTGTGGCCTGCTAATGCAGCCAATACCAGCCGGGGCGGAGCAGATGACACCCCTGCGGGGCTCTGCCACCATCACCCAGCAGGCAACCACCGGCAAAGCCTATTATCCCAGGACCCGGGCCATCCAGCGGGCAGACTGGCTGACCGAGCAATACAAGCTGGATGCCGCCGAAGAGGCCTATCGCCGGGCCCTTGAGGCCAACCCCTACAATGCCGGGGCCTACAACGGCCTGGGCAAAATAGCCTTTTACCGCACCACATCCAACAACCAGAACCTTCGCGACGATGCCGGCGCCCTCTACGACAAAGCCATCCAGTATTACGTCAAAGCCCTGGCGCTGCAACCCAACTACGTGGAAGCCCGCCTGAACCTGGGCACCGTCTACATGGAACAAGGCCGCCTGCAGGATGCCGCCGAGGAGTTTGGCCGGGCCTTCAAGCTGGCCCCGGGTAACGCGGACGTGCTGGAGCGCATGGGGGCCGTCCAGGCGGAAATGGGCGAGGACAACGCGGCAAAGCCTTTCCTGGAAGCTGCGCTGGAAGCCAAGCCGGGCCATGAAACCGCCCACTACTACCTGGGCCGGGTGTCCATAAACCGGGGAGAGTACGATAAGGCCCACAAAGAACTGCAGACCGCCCTGTATAAATACCGCGAAAAAGGCGTAGAACCCGCCCCGGTGCATTATGAGCTGGGACGCCTGTACCAACGCCAGGGGAACGGGGCCGCCGCGGTGAACGAGTTCAAGGAAGCCCTGCGCCTGAAACCCGAACTGCACAAGGCCTCCATGGATCTGGCCGCGTATTACGAGCAGCGGGGCGACTACGGCGCGGCGCTGGAGGCCCTGAAGAACGTGCTGGCCTCCGAAAGCACGACCCATCCGGCGGAATTCGGCACCCTCGATCGCATGGCCAAGCTCTCCATCCAGAACAAGCAGCCCGAAGTGGCCGCCCAGTATTACCAGGCCTGGCTGAACAACCGCCCGGGCGAATATGAGCGCGAGGCCAAGGCCGGTCTGTCCTACGCCCAGACCCAGATTGCGAAAGACAAAAAACGCGACGACGACCTGGTAAGCCAGGGCGAGGCCCGTCGTCAGGCCGAGCAGGCGTTGGTCTTCAACCCGAACAATTTCGAGGCAAAGCTCATTCAGACCAAGCTGGACAAGGAAATCGGAAAGCCGGACAGCGCCGCCTATACCGTGTACGGCAAGCCCCAGGATCCGGGCTTCATCAACGTGGCGCTCACCCAGCCCACCATGGAGGCCCACCAGAGCTTCAAGCAAGGCGAGCTGCTGCTGTACCGCTACCAGTTCAACCAGGCCGACGCCGCCTTCCGCACCGCACGCCGCTCCGCCAAGACGGCGCGGGAAACCCTGGTGTTCGGGGAGCTGTTCCTGGAAAAATCCCTGCCCCAGCTGGCGGAGGAATGCTTCCAGCACGTGCTGCGGTTTCTGCCGGGCAACGAATCCGCCCGGGCCGGCCTGGCCAAGGCCAACCAGGCCCGCAGGCAGTCGGAGCAGCTGGTGATGGACGCCCGCTTCCACAAACGCAAAGGTTATGAAAACAAGGCCATCCAGCAGGCCGAGGAAGCCCTGAAGCTGAACATCCGCAATGCCCTGGCCCACTACTACCTGGGCGTCTGGTACGAGAACGAGAAGCAGTACTCCCGTGCCGCCGACCATTACTACGCCTACGTGCAGCTTTCGCCCACCGCGGATAACCGGGCCACGGTGGAACGCCGCATTGAGCACCTGAAAGACAAGATGCTGCGGGCCAGCCGATGAGTCGCCAGGAGGAATTGAAGCGGCAAATCAAGCAGCAGCTTGAAGCCATGACGCCCGAGCAGAAGAAGCGCTGGGTCAACCAGGCCATGAACGACCCCGCCTTCAAGCTATGGCTGGCCCAGGGGCTGAAAAACGCGCGGTTCAAGTAAGCCCCTCCCCGCCGGGGGCTAAGCAATCCCGGGTATTCAGGGGGCTTAGCTAAGGCAAGCCATCACCCGGTATCGCCTTGATCCAGTTTTCACCCCAACGTCCCAGCCCCGGCCTTATGCCGGCCCTGCAACCCCGGCCCCGGTTTTCAGCCGGGCACGTCCCCAAAACCCAGCTCGCCTTCCGGGGTCAAGACCCGGCGTGGGAAGTTTACCAACGCAGGGTCATCAAGGATTGCCCGCCCTCGACGGAGTTTCTGGATGCCATTGCCACGGCCTGCCAGGCATTGCCGAACACGATGGACTTTTTGCGGCGGGCCCGGTACCAGATTATCGGCACCCGCTCGATTCAGGAGGCGGGGTTGCACCGGCAAAGCAACGTGCTGGGCCTGACCCAGCCTAATGGGCGCATTTACCTGGGGGAGTTTTTCAGCAATCCGCCCGACAACGGGGAAGGCGGCAAGGCCGGGAATGCCGTGGAAACGGGGCAGGAAGCCCTGCCGCCCCTGAAGGCGCTCGACAACCTGCGGGCCAGCAACCGGGGCCTGGAAAGCGTGCTGGCCCACGAAGCGGGACATGCCATGCACCAGAGCATTTCCAAGGGGCTGGGAATGGAACAGGAAATATCGGCGTCGCCCTATTTCAGCCAGCTGATCCGCAAAGAAATCGCGTCGCAGCCCCAGGCGCTGAAGGATCTGACCGCTCCCGGCAAGCTGCTGGCCACCTTTCACGAGTTTTTCGCAGAGATTGCCGCCGAATGCCAGGGGGTGCCCACCATGACCTCGGCCCGGCTGAATGATGAAAGCTTCCGGTATGTCGAGCAGTTTCCGCAGAGTTACTGCTTTGTGCAGGGTCAGTTGCGGGCTTTCGGCATTAAAACCCCCGGCTGGCCCCAAAAGCCGCCCCTGGATCTGAGCGCCTGACCACGGACGGCGCGGGCACCGCTTTGTGTCCGGGCTGGCCTGTTGTATAATGCGCTTGCAATCCGTTGATGCCGAATGGCCGCGGTTGCCGCTTCATCAATTGCCCGGCCGCCAGTGTCGGCGGCTGCCCGAGAAATCAATGCAGAATCCGGTTTCTAATCCCCATCCCCCCACTGTCAACCGCCGCGTGCTGGAGGACGAGATTCTGCCGCACGTGTTCAAGCCCGCCCGGTATCTTGGGCTGGAGCAAGGGGCCTACCGAAAGTCTTTCGCCGGGGCGGCGGTCACCATGTCGGTGGTATTCCCGGATCTCTACGAGATCGGCTTTTCCAACCACGCGCTCAAGCTGTTCTACTCGCTGATTAACCAGCAGCCCGGCTACATGTGCGACCGGGTGTACGCCCCCGCCCCGGACTTCAAGGAAAAGCTGCTGGTACACGATATCCCTCTCTACGGGGTGGAGAGCTTCGTGCCGCTGAAGGATTTCGACATGCTGGCCTTCTCGTTGCAGTACGAGCTGAACTACACCACCATTTTCGGGATACTCGAAACCGCCCGCATCCCCTTCCGCGCCGCAGAGCGGCTGGAAAAAACAGCGCAGGGCAAGCCCATGCCCCTGATGATTGCCGGCGGGCCGGGCAGCGCCAACCCCATGCCGCTGGCCCCGTTTTTCGACGCCTTCATCATTGGCGACGGCGAGGAAGTGCTGATTGAAATCCTGGATACCATCAAGCAGGGCAAGCGGGAGAAGATCTCCCGGCCCGAGCTGCTGCGGCGCCTGGCCAATTTGGAGGGGCTCTACGTGCCGGGCATCACGAAAAAAGCCTACAAGCGCATTGTGGATATCGCCCAAAACCCCGTGGAACTGGCTCCGCTCATCCCGCTGATTGGCGCCGTGCACGACCGGGTGACGGTGGAGGCCCGCCGGGGCTGCGATCGCATGTGCCGGTTTTGCCAGCCATGCTTCATTAATTTGCCGGTACGGGAGCAAAGCATTGAGAACATCAAGCAATCGGCCCTGAAGGAGATTGAAAAAACCGGCTACGAGGAATGTTCACTGCTGTCGCTCTCCATTGCGGACTATTCCTACTTCAAGCCGCTGATTCTGGAGGTGGCGGAAGCCTTGCAGGATGAGAACGTCTCGCTGTCGCTGCCCAGCCAGCGGGCGGATCGCTTCAGCCTGGACGTGGCGGAAGCCGTGCAGAGCATCCGCAAAAGCACCCTCACCTTCGCCCCGGAAGCCGGCACCCCCCGGTTGCGCGACGTCATCAACAAGAACCTGACCGACGCGGAAATCATGAACGCCGTCACCACCGCCTACAAGGCCGGGTGGAATAAAGTAAAGCTTTACTTCATCATCGGCTTGCCGACCGAAACGCATGCCGATCTCGACGGCATCGTGGATATCATCCGGCGGCTTCAGGAAGCCTGCCGCGAAATCAAGCGTGACCCGGAGCTGAGCATCCGTAACCACCTGGAAATCAACGTGACGCTCTCCAACTTCGTGCCCAAGCCGCACACCCCCTTCCAGTGGTTCCCGCAGGACACCATGGAGCAGCTCCACCACAAAATCTCCTACCTGAAAGAGCAATTCCGGGGCTTCCGTGGCGTGAAGCTGAACTTCACCGACCCGGAAATCAGCAAGCTGGAGGCTGTCATTTCCCGGGGCGGCCCGGAACTGGCGGACGTGATAGAAGAAGCCTACCGCAACGGCGCCTATCTGGATGCCTGGGACGACCTGCGCAACTTCGACAAGTGGTTTGCCGCCCTGGAGCGGCACGGCATTCATTACGAGGCCTATACCCGCGATCGCTGCTGCGATCTGGATGAACCCCTCCCCTGGGACGCCGTTGACGTGGGCCTGACCAAGCAGTGGCTGAAGGCCGAATACCAGAAAGCCACCGCCGCCAGCAGCACCACCCCCTGCTTTGAGGAGTGCAGCGTGTGCGGGGTGTGCGCCAGCTATTCCACCTGGCCCAAGTTCATTGAAACCCCGCGCAAAAAAGACGAAAAGCGGCTGCAAAACGCCTTGGATGCTTCTGGCGACGGGCTGCCCCAAAATAAGAAAGCGCCGGCTTGCAAGGTACGGCTGAAGCTGGAGAAAAAAGGCGACCTGCGCTTTATCTCCCACCTGGACTGGCTGCGCATGATCTACCGGGCCATTGCCCGCGCCAAGCTGCCGGTGGCCTATTCGCAAGGATTCAACCCAAAACCCCGGGTTTCGTTTGGCCCCGCGCTTCCGCTGTTTACCGAAAGCCACTGCGAGTATGTGGATATCGATCTGACCGAATCGCTGGCCGGGGTGCGGGATCGGCTAAACGCTTACCTGCCCCCCAACGGCCAGGTGCTTGAGGAACGGCTGGTGCCGCTCCACGCGCCGAGTATCGACTCCAGCATACGGACGCTTTCCTACGCGGCAAAGTCCTCCGGAAACACGACTTGCGCAGATGAGTCCAAACAGGGTAATATGACAATGCGGGTAAAGTTTTTAAAATCCCAGGCGACCCTGCCGGTGGAAGTTGAAACCAAGCAATCCCGCAAAAACCAACATTCGAAAAAAGTTTTAGATTTAGTACCATACATTGAAAACCTCGACGTTGACGAAGATGGAACCATACGGTTTACGCTACGGCGACTATCCGCGGATGCGGGTCGAGATGCTGATCCGGGCCATGCGGACGAGGTTGGCAATGGTGAGCCGGGAAATCTGACTGGAGCAGGCTCCGTCAAGCCTTCCTGGGTGCTAGGTTTAATCAATTCAGAGACACAATGGTCCGTCGTTCGGACCCATATAGAGCTTGCCGCTGAGCTTGCGGGGCTCGAATCCGGCCAGATGCCTGCCTCTGCCCGGTAACTCGGTTAAGGTTTTTTCAAAGTTTACACAATCTAAAGTGTTTAAGGATTCAGTCGTATGACCAAACGCAGAATCGTGATTTCGGAGTATGACAATATTGCCGCGATCATGGAAGACGATAAAGCCGTCGAATTCATCATCCACCGGGGAGACATGCTGCTGGGCGACGTCTACCTGGCGCAAGTGGAAAACATCCTGCCCAGTATCGACGCGGCCTTCGTGAACGTGGGCGGCGACAAGATGGGCTTCCTGCACTCCAGCGACGTTCCGGGCAAGGGCGACCTGAAAGAACGCCTGCAACCGAAGCAACAGCTGGTGGTGCAAATCATGAAAGAGCCCACCGGCCACAAAGGCCCCCGGGTCAGTACCAACATCAGCCTGCCGGGCCGCTTTCTGGTCATGATGCCGGAGTCGAAAGGCATCAGCATCAGCCGCAAAATTATGGAAACCGCCGAGCGTTCCCGCCTGAAGTCCATCGTCAGCCTGGTGAAACCGCCGGGCGTGGGGGTGATCATCCGTACCGAGGCCGAGGGACAGAAGGAGTCGGACCTGACCGAGGACTTTGAAACCCTGATTGAACGCTGGCAGAACGTGGTTTCCATGGCCGATACCGCCACCCCGCCCACCCTGCTGTACCGCGATCAGGACTTGCTGTACCGGGTTATCCGGGAGTCGGTCACCGAAGATATTGACGAAATTGTTGTGGACAGCGCCTTTGGGGCCCAACGCGCCCAGCAATTGCTGCAAAACTGGAACCTGGACAAGAATATCAGGGTGTCCCAGTACCAGGGCAGCCAACCCGTGCTGCTGGGCACCGGCGTGGACAAGGAAATCAAGCAGGCGCTGCAAACCAAGGTGCCCTTGCCCAGCGGCGGCTACCTGTACATCCAGCCCACCGAGGCCCTGACCGTCATCGACGTCAACTCCGGCAAGTTCACCAGCCTGGCCTCGCAGGCGGAAACCATCAAGCTGACCAACCTGGAAGCCTGCAAGGAAATCGCCCGCCAGCTGCGCCTGCGCAACATCGGCGGCATGATCATCGTGGACTTCATCGATATGGAATCCCGGGCCAATCAGTTGCAGGTGCTGCAAACCTTTGAGAACGAGCTGGCCCCCGACAAGGCCAAACCCCAAATCGGCCAGTTGTCCGATCTAGGCCTGGTGGAAATGACCCGCCACCGCCAGGGGCAATCGCTCAGCGAAATCTTCACCAAGCGCTGCCAGCATTGCAGTGGCACGGGCCACTCCCCGGAAGAGTTCACCTGGATGCACAACAACATGGACCCGGACAACCGCGGGGCCGGTCGCCAGGGCGGACGGAACAAGCTGCCCCTGCGCATGCAACGCCAGCAACAGCTGCCCAAACCCACGGCTTCGGTCTCCAAGCAGCAGCAAGCCAAGCGCATTGCCGCAGAAACCATTACCGGCGATCGCCGCGAGCGAGGGGAGCGCCCGCATGCGGAACCCGGCAGCCTGCTGCTAACCAAGGTTTCCGGGCGAAAAGACGCACCGGAAGGCTCGGAGTTGGTGGAATACTTTAGCGACCTGATTCTCAAGCAGTTGGGCATCAAGCTATCGCTGGTGGCCAAGCTGTCCCACATGCCGATGGGCATCAACAACATCCTGTCCCGCATCAATCCGAAGGCCAACGATGTGGTTACCCTGGTACATTCCATCGAGGCCGCGGCCAACATGCCGGTGCAGTTCACCGTGGCCTCCGACGAGGACGAGGAGGAAGGTGACGAGATGGAGACCGAAGAGGAGGAGCAACCCGTCCGCGCCGAACGCGGGGGACGTCCCGGACGTCGGGATGCCCGGGGCTTCAACCGTGAAGATCGCCATGCCATGCGGGCTGCCGCCATCGAAGCCGTCGAAGAGGATGACGAAGTTGAAATGGAGCAGCCCGACGAGTTCCAGGTGGAAGTGGCCGAGCACCTGGAGGAAATGGAAGACGAACAGCCCCGCCGGGCCGGGCGCAGCTTCAAGCGCGATGAAGAGGCCCTGGAGCCCATCGACGACGAGGAACTCATCAGCCCGCCGGTCTCCGAGGATGAAAGCGGCGTGGACGTGCTGGATGACGAGTCCGACACCGACGAGGATGACGATGACGAGCCGGACGAGCACGACGACGAAGGTGCCCCGGACGAAGCCGAACTGAAAACCGCCAGCAACCCGCGCGGCGGCGGCAAAAACCAGCGTCCCCGCCGGGGAGGCCGCCCCGCCAAGCGCAGCGTGCGCAAGGTGCCCAGCAAAACCTAGGCCGCTGATTGCGGACAATCATTAAAAAATGGCCCATGCCTTGCCGGCGGGGCCATTTTCCGTTGTTCTCCAGCCAGGGTCAGTGTCCGACCAGTTCGTAGGCCAGCAGGCGCTCCACCGGGCGCTGGTTGATGATGTGGCTCTCTACGATTTCGTCCACGTCATCGGGGGTCACGCCGTAGTACCAGATGCCTTCGGGATAAATCAACACCGCCGGGCCAATGGAGCAGAGCCCCACCGAGCCGCAGGTGGTCACAATGACCGTGCCATCCATGGAGCCCCGCTTGCCGTAGAGCAGGCCGCGTTCGGCCAGCACCTCCCAGAAGCGGGCCAGCGTCTGCTCGCTGTCGGCCTTGCCGCAAGACGGGCCGGTACACACAAACACGTGCGTTTTCAGGTTTGCCTTGGTTACGGGGGCTTGCAGGCCCAGCTCGGTTGACGAAAGTTGGTTCATGCGTTAACAGTATCGCTTCCAGACCCGGTTGGCAACCGCCCCGGCTTTCCGGGTGGCCGATGGAAATTTGGGGTGCCTTTCGATAAGATGGGGTCAAGCATTCAGGGAGGGACGACCCATGACAGAGCAAGTGGCAAACAAAGAGAATATTGGCGCGGCGATTGGCCGTATTCCCAGCGGGGTCTTCGTGGTAACTGCCAAGGAAGGCGATACCAAGGTGGGCATGATGGCTTCCTGGATCATGCAGGCGGGCTTCGAGCCCCCTTGCCTTTCCGTGGCCGTGCACCCGGAGCGCGAAATATACAAGATGATTGAAAACACCGGCAAGCTCACCATCAACGTGCTGAGCAACGAGAACATGAACCTGATGCGGGCCTTTTCCAAGTACTCGCCCGAGCAGTTCGACGTCATCGACAGCCGCGAAACCGACTACGGCATCATCCTGAACGAGGCCGTGGCAGTGTTGCAGTGCAAGGTGCGCGAAAAGTGCACCGGCACCGATCACCACCTGTTTATCGTGGAAGTGGTGGACGGCGAGTACCTGAACCACGAGCAGGCGCCCATGGTGCACCTGCGCAAATCCGGCTTCAATTACTAGCCCCGACCGCCTTTGCAGCCCACCGTCCTGCCTGCCTGACAGGGCGATTGTAAACCTGTGTTTAATTTTTGGCCCTCCGCTCTCAGGTTTTGCCCCCTTCAGCCGATAACGGATCAAAATCACCATCTCACTCCGTTTGACGCCATAAAAATTTTTGAAAAGTGAAGAATTGAAGAAGGGTTTAAGCATGACAGCGAGAAAACCGTGTGGGCATCCCGGGAACTCCCTGATGGAATACGCCTTACCCCTGGCGATTATCCTGGTCGTGGCGGGGCTATTGGCCACCGTAATGGACATTAACGGCATTATTGGCAAGTATTTTATGGCCAGTAGCGGCAACACCAGCTCGTCGCTGCATGGCACCACGTTCAAGCCCAAGCCCTTTACCGGCAGCGGCGCCCTGGGCAACGGGGCCGCCGGCTTCGACGGCTTTGGCAAGCTGATTGACGGCGACGGCAACGAAGTGCCCTGGAGCATTTCGGGCGGCCTGTACACCGGCGCCCAACCCCGGCCCCAGACGGTGGGTGGTGGGGGAACCGAGTTTATCTACCCCGTGGACATCAACTGGGGCACCGGCAATGGCGGCGCACCCGTACCCGATAACGCCCCCAACGAGCTGAAGGCCCGCGTGATGGCCATGTCTCAAACCACCCGGCTGCTGGGCAACGCCCAGATGAACGGGGACACTTCCGGCAACAACTACGCCACCGCCCTGCTGATGGCCCAGCAGGCGGGCACCGCGGCTTACGCCTCAAGCCACCCGGATGAGGTCATGCTGATGAACGCCTCCGACTTCCAGCAGGTCATGAACCTGTCCTCGCAATCCATTGACAGTGGCGGCGAGCAGAACGGCTACATGTACGAACCCTGGCTGATGCAGCAGTGGCTGGAAGAAAAGGGCCAGTGGAACGCCAACCAGAGCGGCCCCGGCCAGGCGGCCTGCGGGCAGGATTATTCCAGCTGCAACAACACCTCGGCCTACACCTCCATGGCCTTCGAGATGCTGATTTCCATGGGCATCCCCGCCGAAGTCATCTACGGGGCCATGATTGAGGGCATCAACAACCGGGCGGCCACGCCGGTCAACGAGGACTCGTTTGCCGAGTGGTGGATTACCGGCAGCGACAGCGATTTTATGCGCAACAAAAACACCATGCTAAGCGAATACGACTAAATCATTTATCATGGGATTTATGAGCATGTTGCATTCACCTGCCCCCGCCAAAGGGCAATCGCTGGTTGAATTTGTGCTGGTCACGCCCATCCTGCTGCTGGTGCTGGTTATTGCCGGCTACGTGGGAATCGGGATGTACCAGGCCCACATGGCCTCCGACGCCATTCGCCAGCCGGCCCTGAAAAAGATGGAAATGGCCGGCGAGCCCGGGGCCATTTCAAACGCCACCCTGCTGGGCTACGTGACGGGCGGGCCGTTGCAGGGAAACATCCGCAGCGGCGGTGCCATTGACAACGTGAATGTCACCAATACCGGTGGAAATGACCTGGCGGCGGTTATTGTTGGCAACAAGCAGTATACGGTAAACTTCCCCGGCATTCCGGCCTTCAACTTCACCGCCGCCCAGGCCGTACAGAAAAACCTGCTGCTTTCGGCGGAATTCGGGGCCAAAAAACGCGGTCTCTCGGGATGGGTTCCCGGCGGCACCCCCCGGCAACCCCCTTGGCTGGCCTTCCCCGAACTGCCGCCGACCTTCAACCTGCTGGGCCAGTGCCAGAAAATCCCCATCGATATCAGCGTGATCAAGGCCGTTGATACCGACAAGGAAAAAGAGAAAATCTACATTGCGGTGCCTGAGCTGCCCGAAATGCCCACCAGCCCGGTAAGCCTGGACAACATTATTACCCTGGCCGACAAGTTTGCCGGCGAGTGCGAGGGCTACAAGGCCAGCGTGTGCGACAAGGAATACCAGGACTTCCTGCCAGAGCGCCTGCCGGATGTGGTTATCCAGGCCGGCAGCAAGCCGGATCCCTATACCAAGGAGTTCAAGTTCCGCAACCCGCCCGGTGCCCCGGGGCTGATGTCCAGTTATCGCATTACCTGCGATGCCGAGGACGAGGAGTCTGCCGCCGATTGCAAGCTGGTGTCCGACGTGGGCAGCACCGGCAACTGGAAACCCGATTTTTCCCTGCTGCCTGAAATCACCCCGGACCATGGCTGGTATTTCGACCCGGAAAACAAGTATGAAAGACCGCCGGACACCTTCAAGGAGTCTTGCAAATCCCGTAAAAAGGCCGAATGCCAGGTGAAAAAGGCCCTGGATAAGGCTAATGAAATCGTGGCCCAATACGGCATTGAATGCCAGGGGCTGTAGCCTGTTGCCTGAGGACTGAGACCATCCCATGAAAATCCAAAACCACGCCCGCAAGCGGTATTCCGGCGCCAACCTGGCCGTCCTGGCGGGGGTGTCCGTCATGATTGTGGCCCTGATGGGCGTCAGCCTCTACCTGGGCTTGCAGGCCTACGTGCAAAACGAAATCCAGAAGGCAACCACCACCGCCGCCATGGTGGGCGCCTCCGTTTACTACAGCGGCTCCGACAGCACCGGCAAGCCAACCCCCAATGCGGCCCAGGCCAAGCAGGTGGCCCAGGACACCTTCAGCAACATCATTGCCCAATCCAGGGCCCTGACCGGCTTTAACGCCCAGCTGACCGAAGTGACCAGCAACGATGCCAACGACAGCATCACCCTGACCGCCAAAGCCGTCATGCCCACCGCCTTCCTGGCCCCGGTAGGCATTACCAAAATGGAAGTCACCGCCAACGGCACCGCCCGGGCGCTGCGATACGAACCCACCCAGTTCGTGGGCCCCATCAGCATCCTGCCCGATGGCAGCATGGGCTCGATGCAGCGCACCGTGGAGCTGGCTTTCCCGCTGGTGGACGGCCCGGGCAACGACATATACCTGGAACAGGCCCTGCAAGGCGCCTACGCGGTGGAAGCCTGCAACAAGTCGGAGTGTTACGACCTGGTCTCGGGCGCAACCCCCATTGGCAGCGGCAAAATCATTACCTACGAAGGGGAACAGCTGATTGTGGGTTCCGCCTTCATCGACCTGGAAAAAGCCAAGGTGCGCAAGGCCAGCAAGCTGCGCTTTACCCACGGCAACCGGTTTGATACCTATTACGCCGGCCAGGGGCAAAGCATCCCGCTGGCGCCCACGCCGGTCACTATTTCCCGCGTGTTTATTTTCGGCTATTCCGGGGCCTGTCCCAACAAGGACAACTGTCCCGTCCCCGCCGGCTTTGCCCCGATGGAATAGGTATTCCCCAGCAAGCCGCCACCAGCTCACCCCAGCCCATGGGGCAGCCCATTGCGTTGTGCCTGGCCGCCACCGGCCTGGTTTACGTTTCATTACAAATATCGTTTTTATATCAATTCTTCGTTTGGATATTTTTTATATATATTACATATCTCACTCATCTCATCTCTTGAAAGCGAGGCATTGCCATGTCCGTCCAAGGCTTTGGCTTTGGCGCGTTTCCGATGAACGGATTCGCGGCCCAACCACCGTTCCAGAATTTCCAGAACCCGCTGAACCCGCTGGATCCCTCCCTCATCAACCTGAACCAGAGCGCCTTTCAGAATCCGTTGTCCTCCATCAACCAGCCGTGGATGTCCATGGCCCTGGCCCCCACCCTGGGCGGGCTGATGGGAACGGACCAGAACGTTATCGGCTTCGACTGGATGCAATCCGTGCGCCAGTTTGCCTCCGGCATCGCCAACGGTATGGTGCCGGTAGAAAGCGTGCAAATTCCCGGGCTATCGGGCCTGTCGGGCATGGCCGGCACCAACGGCATTGCCCTGCGCTACCTCATGAAGAGCCTGTCCAAAAAAGACCCGGATTCCCCCGAGGCCCGCAAGCTGGAAGAGGTCATCCTGAAAGTGGGCGGCGGCACACCCGAGCTGAAACGCATGCTGCTTGAAACTAAGCTAGAGAACTTCGACAGCTTTGCCCTGCAACTGGCCAGCGTGCGCCAGAACTTCCCCACCGGAAGCCCGGAAGCCAACTTCATCGACGCCCGCATCCAGGCCCTGCAAGCCCGCAAGGAAAACACCGCCATTGAGGCAGCCCTGAACCAGCTGCTGGGTGAAAACCCGCAAAACCTCCAGGGGCGGTTCATCCAGGAAGCCCTGGGCCTGTATGCCAATCCCAAAAACACCGATCCTGCCTCCCTGGCCCAGCTCGAAAACCGCCTGCGCATGCTGGCGCCGGGCCAGGTAGGGGAACAACTGGTGCTGGCCGCCCGCACACTCAAGAATAACAACGCCATCATCAGCAACTTCGACACCCAAACCCAGGCCCCTCAGGGCCTCACGGTGGGCAACCCCCTGCAACAACTGCTGGGCTCGCTGGGCTTCCTGCTGAGCGGTGGCAACGGCGATTTTGGCGGCGGGGGCGGATTGTCGGCATTCGCCAATGCCTTCAGCGGCGGGGGCGGAAACCCCCTGGCCGCACTCGCCACTGCCTTTGGCGGCGGTGGAGCGGAAGGCAACCCGCTAGCATCCCTGGCCAGCGCTTTTATAGGCAGTGGGGGAGGAGGCAACCCCCTGTCGGCTTTAGCCAGCGCATTTTCGGCAACAAGTTCGCCCCAGGCTCCCACCATTGCGCCGACCGCCGGCATTTTTGGATCCAGCAACGCGCCCGCAGCGGGCAAGGAATCCACCAGCGCCTTTCGGGCCACGCTGTTCGACTAGGCAAGCCATGCCAAAATAGAGGGTATGATTCGAGTCGAGCCCCATGAGGGCGCCATCACGGTGCCGGTCCGGGTCACTCCCCGGGGCGGCAAAGACTGCTTTTTACCGTTTTGTGACGGAGATGAGGCCATTCGGGTAAAGGTTTCGGTGCCGCCGGAAGACGGCAAAGCCAACGCGGCGGTGGTGGCGCTGTTCAGCCACGCACTACGCCTGCCTAAAAACCGGGTTCGCCTGGTGGCCGGCGAAAAAAGCCGCCACAAACGGATCGCCCTGGAGGCCGACGGCCCCGCGAAAACCGACGCCCTGCTACAGGCGCTGGCCGAAGCCCTGGGCAGCCAACCGGAGGCCTGCTTTATTCCTCATGCTCCAGGAAACTGCCGTTCAGGCCATCCTCACCAAACAGGCGAATGACGTTCCACAGGTCGCGGGGCTTGATATCGGACTGCATCACGTGCAGCAACTCCTTGGAGGAATCGGTATTGTCCAGCAGCGCGTAGCCGGGCAGTTTATCAATGGCCAGCGCTTTTTGCAGGGCCTTGCCGTCCGGGGTGTCGGCATCAACGCGCAGGATGCTGAGGCCCGATTGCCCGGCCATCTCAAACCCGGTGAGATAAGGATCCATCCGCTTGCAGGCCGTGCAGGCGGCGCTATCGAACGAGACCAGCAACAGGTTGTGCAAAGAGGCCGGGTCAGCCGGGCCGGCATGGATAGCCTTCAGCAGGGGGCCGGGCACCTCCACCGGCTTCAGCTGGCCTGTCTGGCGAAGCACTTGCGTTTCCAGCAGCGACGGGGAGATGAGGGCCTCCATGCGATAGAGCGGCTTGCCGTCCTGGGCGAACAACACGTAGGTCGGCGTGCTGGTGATATCGAATTGTTCCATGTACTTGCGGTTGTCCGCGTCGTTGAGATCCAACTGGCGGTAATAAATTTTGCCATCGGTGGTACCGAGCAGCCGTTGCACGTGCGGCTCCATCATACGGCAGGCGCTGCAAAGCGGGGAATGGAAATCGAGCAGCACCATCTGCCCGGCGGCATTTTGGCGCAATTCGGGGGGAAGCTCGGGGGTGGCCGCAGACGCCCCGGAGGCCGGGCCAATCGCCAGGCACAAGGCCGCCAACAGCCCCAGGCAGGCGGTGGATACCGCATGCATCCATGGCTGACGGAGCGCAAAATCAATGTTCGGTTTCATACGACTTAAACGGCCTCTTGTTGTGCTTTACCCGGAAAACAGAGCGCAGGTTCGCCCCAAAATTCACCGCTGGCCGGTCGTTCAGTTCCGGCCCCTTTTTTGCTATGATAGCATTTCCGTGAGCCCTTTCCATCATGAGGGGAGCGGAAGTCAAGCATTCTCGCAGTCCGGCCAGCCGATGGCCGGGGTCAGCATCAGAAACCGGAGCCGATCGTGAAACGCCTGCCCGAAAACAAGGTTTACATCTTTGATACCACCCTGCGCGACGGGGAGCAATCCGCCGGCGCCGCCCTGAAAAACCACGAAAAACTGATGATTGCCAAAAAACTGGCCGATCTGAAGGTGGACATCATCGAGGCCGGCTTCCCGTTCAGCAGCCCGGGCGATTTCGAGTCGGTGCGCCAAATAGCCGCCGAGGTGGAAGGCCCCACCATCTGCGGCCTCAGCCGGGCCACGCCCCAGGACATCGACGCCACCTGGGACGCGGTTAAAGTGGCCAAAAAGCCCCGCATCCATACTTTTATCGGCACCAGCGACATCCACATCCAGGCCAAGTTCAAGAAAAGCCGGGATGAAATCCTTGAAATCGCACGCAACATGGTGGCCTACGCCAAAACCAAGTGCGACGACATCGAATTCTCGGCGGAAGACGCGGGCCGTACCGATCCGTTTTACCTGTACAAAATCATCGAGGCCGTCATCGACGCCGGGGCCACCACCGTCAACATCCCCGACACCGTGGGCTACACCATCCCCGACGAGTTTGGCCGCCTGATCTCCGGCATCATGCACAACGTGCCCAACATCGACAAGGCCATCATCTCGGTGCACTGCCACAACGACCTGGGCATGGCCACCGCCAACAGCATTATGGGCGTACTGAACGGCGCCCGCCAGGTGGAGTGCACCATCAACGGCATCGGCGAACGCGCCGGCAACGCCGCGATGGAGGAAGTGGTAATGGCCATGAAAGTGCGCCCGGCCTACTTCGAAGGCGTCTACACCGATATCGACACCACGCACTTCTCGGACGCCAGCGCCATGGTTTCCGAGCTGACCGGCATGCCGGTGCAGTACAACAAGGCCATCGTGGGACGAAACGCCTTTGCCCACGAGTCCGGCATCCACCAGGACGGTTTTTTGAAGGGCCGCGACACCTACGAAATCATGGAGCCCGCCTGGATCGGTCTGAGCGAGTCGCAATTGCCGCTGGGGCCGCGGTCCGGCCGCGCGGCGGTGAAAGCCCGCATGGAGCGCCTGGGCCTGGTGGTGGCGGATGAGCAGGTGGCCATGCTGTTTGAAGCCTTCAAGAAGCTGGCCGACCAGAAAAAGCGCATCGAGGACGAGGATCTCAAGCGGCTCTACGAGCAGACCCTGATGAAGGCCTGAGCGGGCCCTTTCCGGAAGCGGCCGGTTGTGGTATGATGCTCCCCGGTTCATGACCGGACCAGTCCAGGTCATCACGTCATTTGTGAAGGGGAATATCGAACCGATGAGCGCGGTAGCCTTGTTTTCCGCACGTCCCGGCGTCCCGGCCCGCTTTGCGGGGAGCAACGTGCCGGATCAACTGACCAACGACAAGCCCCTGGTCAACATCGAGTCGCCTTTTTCCGGTAAAAGCCCGGATGAGCGCGCCCTGAACGTCGCCTATGCCCGACAATGCATGCTGGACAGCCTGAAGCGGGGCGAGGCTCCCTGGGTGATGCACCTGCTCTACCCGCAGGTGCTGGATGACGACGTGCCCGAGGAGCGCAGCATGGGCATCAGCGCGGGGCTTGCCTGGCGCCGGGTCATCGACAAGTCGGTGGTGTACATCGACCGGGGCATGAGCACCGGCATGGCTTACGGCCTGCTGGCGGCCTGGGATACCGGCAAGGCCGTGGAGGCCCGCAGCATCCAGGGGGCGCCGGTGCCGGACGAAAACGAACTGAAGGCCATCGTGGCGCTCAAGTACCCGCAGATCCTGGAGAAATTCCCCGGGCTTCGGGACCGGCTTCTGGAGGCCGCCAAGGCCCAACCCCAGGTTGCCTCCCGTTTCCCCAGGCTGGCCGGAACCCTGATGCTGCTGGCCTAGCGCCGGTCCCGTTACAAAGGGCAGCAAAGCCTTGGCAGGCGGGAAGGCATGGCCTATGATCGGGTCGGCCGGATGCCGGGACGGGTCCGGACGGATGATAGAGAGGTGAATACCATGCAACCGCTGCCGAACCAAGTCGCGCCCGCCTGGGAGCCGGTGTTGAAAAAGCTGCGGGCGATCCTGTCCCGCCTGCTGGCCTGCTGGGATATCTGCCTGTTTGGGGCGATGGTGGCCGCCATAGCAGGGCTGCTGGTAGCGATGCTGTGGCCCCGTCCGCAGTACGAGCTGACCCTGGAACGACTGCCGGGACCGGAACCGGCCTTCTCCGCAGCACCCGCCTCTTCGGAAACACCCGCGCAACCCGCACGGCCGAAAGTCGCCTCCCGGGCGCACCGAAAGGCTCCCGTCAAGCCGCCGGTGCTGAATCTCAATACCGCCACCGCGGAGCAACTCGACCTGTTGCCCGGCATCGGGCCCGCCCTGGCCCGGCGCATCGTGGATTACCGCCGGCATGCGGGCCGGTTCGCGACCGTGGAACAGGTGATGGAAGTCAGCGGCATCGGGCCCAAAAAATTTGACAAGATGAAACCGTACCTGAAGCTGTAAGGCAGAAAACGGCGGCCCGCAAGCCGGGTGAGGTTTTCGGGTTGACGCCGATCAATTTTTACACCAAGCCTGTTTTTATTTTTTTATAGAACTATTTCCGACTGTCTGAAATCACCTGGGTTTTCAAGTGTACGACTGTTTTGACCATTGGATGCGGAGGTACGGATGTATCGACAGTGGAGTGAAAAAACATCTCGATTGTGGCACTGGTTGTCAAGCTTTTGTTACAAAGCGGCCTACGCCGGATGCGCCTCGTGGAGCGGCGATTGGCCCGAGCGGGCGGCCATGGGGCCGTAAAACGCCAATGCGGGATGGCGCGGACAAGCGGCCTTACAGCCGAACTCCGCTGGCCATCATCAATTTGGAGGATCCCCTTCGCTCATTTGACACCGTTCAGTGTAGAATTATAAGGTGGAGTAAACTATGGCGGCGCGACAAGCGGTAATGACGTTCAAGTCATCTTCTGATTCAGAAAAGAAACCGAAGCGGACGGTCAACGACTACGTCGATCTCATCGAAACCGTCGCACGGGTGGAATACAGCAGGCTGCCGAACCATTTGATCGATTACAGCGAAATCGTCAACATCGGCGCCATCGCCATCCACGTCCTGCTCACATCCAACCCGGACCGGGAGTTCAACGTGACCTACCTGTCCACGGCCATCAAGTGGGCCATCCGCAACGAATTACGGTACCGCTACAAGTGGTACTCGCTCAAGCAGGTCAGCATGGACTCCAGCCAGGAGGACGGCGAGGCCGGCGGGGACGGCGACGAGGTCAATTCCGGCTTCGAAGTGGAAAAAACCAAGGTGCGGGAAGCCATCTACGAGACCATTCTGTCCGTCGACAGCATGCTGGAAGCCGAGAACCCGCATGAAATCAAGGACGACGCCTATACCCCCGAGGAGCACAGCGAACTGAAGGAAATGGCCAAGGTCGTTCGCGAGGCCATCACCAAGCTGCCCGAACGGGAAAAGCAAATTATCGAGGCGCGCTTCTTCAAGAACATGAAGATGCGGGAAATCGGGGAAACCTTCGGCATCTCGCCGTCGCGGACCTCGCGCATCGTGCAGTCCGGCCTGGACAAGATCAAGGTCGAATTGCAGCGGCGCGGCTACAACCCCAACTTTACCTAGAGGCAATTCGGCAACCGGCAAGCCTGGCCGTGTGGCGTGCCCCGTTTGCGGCCGGCGGCTTTCCGCGCCTTTCCGCTCTATGACGGCAGGCTAGTGCCCGGACCCATGCGTTCCGGATTTTTGCGCCGGAAAGCAAAAAACCTCCCGCCGGGGAGGTTTCAAGCGTGTGTCATCCTGAATTTCGCTAGTGCCCCTTGATGTTGGTCAGGTCGCGGAAAAACTCGTGCTGGCCGTCGTGGCCGTAGGAATCCTTGAAGCGGCTGAGCGCGTAGTTGCCAAAGATGGCCGCGCCGATGGTAAAGGGCAAGGCCTGCTTGGAGAGCAGCGTGTGGGACAGCGCCAGCACCCCTTTGCCCAGCCCGGTCAGTCCCTGGCTCAGCAGTGAACCCACCGCGCGCCCAAAGCCCGAGGGAATAATCTGGCCCAGGAAGCGGCCAAAATTGCGGACGCCGGTATTAACGGCCCGCGCGCCGAACATGGAGTAGATGCCCGCCACGCCTACGCCCAGCGGCACGATGTTCTTGAGCAGCACGTCGTTCACCAGGCTGTCCACGGTAATCTTGAATTCCAGCCAGCGCATGCGCAGGTTCATGGGCCCAAACAGCAGGAACCGCTTAAACTGGTGGGCCTTGTGATCCATGCCCGGGTTGCCGGACCAGTGCCCCCAGCCGTATTCCATATCGGCCCACTCGGCATGCTCCTTGGCGGCGGCAATGGCGTCAATGCGCTTTTGCCGGGTACCGTCAAAGGTATCCCTCATCATCCACCATGCGGCGGCAATGGCCCCCAGGCCCAGCAAGGGCTTGAAGTTGGTTTTTCCGAACATGGTGGCGACTCTTGCGCCGCCAATGGGTGCTGGAGACATGCTAACGGCCCCCCTGTGCTACGGTGTTGAGTCTTTGCCCTGGTGCCATCGTGGTGTTGACAGGTGCATTAAAACCGGGAATCGGCGAATTGTGCGCCGGGCTCTGGCTGACGGTATTCAGGCGGCTTCCGGATTGCGGGGCCGACGGGTTGGCGCCCAGCGCCGCCATCATGGCCGCCGGATCCATCCCGCCCATGGCATCGCCCCCCAACGCCGCCAGCGGATCGCCGCCGCCCGCCGGGGCAGAGGCATTGTCTTGCGGGGGCATTCCGGGCAGGCCCGTCCCGCCTGTGGCCGCCGGATCGGCATTCTGGCTCGCGCCCGCATCCGGCGCGGTATGCGAAACCGCCGTATTGGAACCGGCATGCGCCTTCGGCCCGCCGGTTGTCCCATGCGCCCCACCTTCCTGGGAATTGCCGGCATTGCCGGCGGCATGCGGATCGGGCGTCGCGCCGTGATCGCCGGTCCCCGCAAAGTGGGTGGAAAGCTTTTGCATAATGTTCTGGATGGCCCCGCCCTCCACGCCGTAGGCGCTGCCTTTTTTGGCCAGCACGTCCAACCGGGTGCGGGTGTTGGGGGAAGGATTCTTCACATGGCCCAGTTCCAGCGCCAGCAGCCCGCCCTGGCGAACCACCGGGCTGGGATCGTTCAGGATTTTTTCCATGAACGCGTCCACGTAGGGCTTGTAGGCAGGATCGTCGGCAATGCCCGGATTCTTCTCCAGGATTTTGAAGAAATCGATGGCGGCATCGGCGCGAATGGAGTCGGACTCGCTGTTGAGCCGCTCGTTCAGCTTGTTGATGGTCGCGTCATCCAGCCCGTTGCCCGGTAAAGGCGCCGTGGGCCCCTGCGGCTTTTGCGGCTGAGGCGGCGGCTGTGGCTGCGGCGGAGGTTGCGGCGGTTGCTGCTGCTGTACCGGTGGCTGAGGCGGCATTTGCGGTGGCATTTGCGGCGGGTACTGCGGCTGCGGACGCTGCATGGGCGGCCTGTAAAACACGTAGGGCGCCGCCATGTGGGGCGGCGGAATTTCCGGTA
Organism: uncultured Vampirovibrionales bacterium; assembly: GCA_964390635.1. GTDB lineage: Bacteria > Cyanobacteriota > Vampirovibrionia > Vampirovibrionales > Vampirovibrionaceae > CAYMIG01. Next base: position 448,201 of record CAYMIG010000001.1, read on the forward strand.
GTGGCGAATTGAGCGGCACGGTCTGCGCCGTGGGAATGGAAGGCGGCTGCATACCCGCATTTTGCCCGCCCTGCGGCATAAAGGCCGAAGGCGGCGGCAGCGGCGGCAGCGGATCGTTCAGGCCCGCACCGGCATTCGCGCTTGGAAATGTGGGATTCATCCCCATCTGATTACCTGACCCCCGAATTCCCTATCGTTGTTTTTATGAAGATAATTCGCCTTTACATGTATAAAAGCAATAATAGGGTTTTTTGTGCTAGTGGACGCACAAAATGGGGTGGATGGGGTTTAATAGGGTAGCGTTTGAAGAGGTGCCGTATTGAGACTTTCCGGGATGACCCAACCCTTGGCGGCCAACTTGGCGACAACAAGCGTTCGCCGCGTGGGCATGCCGCGGTTCGGTTTGGAAGAACCCGCGCTGGAGCCACCCCGCAAGGAACCCGGGCCGGGCCGTCGGGCCACCGGCATTATCGCCACGCTGGGCCCGTCCACGGACTCGCCAGACGCCATCCGCAAGCTGGCCGAAGCCGGGGTCAACGTCTTTCGGCTGAACTTCAGCCACGGCCAGCAAGCCGAGCATGCCCAACGCATCCGCTGGATTAAAGACACCTCCGCCGTGCTGCTGGCCAAGGGCGCAATCAGCCGCCCCCTGCAAGTGTTTGCCGATATCCAGGGGCCCAAAATCCGGGTGGGCAAGCTGAACGGCCAGAAGGATCCGGGCCTGGACAACCGCCCCTACTTCCCGCTGGTCACCGGCCAGCTTATCTACCTGAGCAAGGCCGAGGAGTCCGACAACCCCAATGTCATCCCGGTCACGTTTCCCGGGCTGATTGATGCCCTGAAGCCCGGACAGACCCTGTTGATGGACGACGGCAAGATTGAATTGCGGGTGATGAAAGCCGCCACCAAGGGCGGCAAGGTGGCATGCGGCGTGGTGCGCAACGGCGATGGGAAACTATACAGCAACAAGGGCATCAACCTGCCCGACGTGCCGCTGGACATTCCGGCATTGACCGAAAAAGACCGCGACGACATCGCCTTTGCCCTGGCCAACGGGGTGGATGGCGTGGCCATCAGCTTTGTGCGCACGCCGCAGGATATGGCCGAGGCCCGCGCGCTGGTGAAAGACATCAACCCTGATGCCGTGGTTATTTCCAAGATTGAAAAACCGGACGCCGTTCAGCCCGGCAACCTGCGAGGCATCGTGAAACTGTCCGACTGGGTCATGGTGGCTCGCGGCGACCTGGGCATCGAGACCGACCCGGTGGAGGTGCCCGAACTGCAGGAGCAGATTATCAACGAGGCCCGCCGTCAGGGCAAGAAAGCCATTGTGGCCACCCAGATGCTGGAATCCATGCTGAACAGCCGCATGCCCAGCCGGGCGGATGTTTCCGACATCGCCGACGCCGTAAAAGACGGCACGGACTTCGTAATGCTGAGCGGCGAAACCGCCGTGGGCCGCTATCCCGTGGAAACAGTGGAGCAGATGGCCCGCATCGTGACCCGCTACGAAGCCAAGCGCGGCATCCGCTACCAGTTGAAGCTGCTGTGGCTGCGGCTGACGTACTTCATCTCAGAACTGTTGCACGCCCTGGGACAGCAAACCGCCCCATCCGTGGCCAGCTAGCCCTCGTCCCCGGGATGCGGGAAGGCATCGGGGCGCTGGCCATTACTTCTCGATGCGGGAAATCTTGGTGCCTTCCAGGCTGAGGCCGGCCATCAGGCCATGCTGATCCACCGCAAACGCCACGATGGGCTGGTTGAGGGCGGTCAAATCCAGCTCTCCCTCGGCGCCGATATTGGCAATGGCCACGGTGGCGTCCGGCCCAATCTCCCAGCCCTGGGTATCGCGGAAATCTTTCAGGGCCTGATCGGTCATGAAGGCAATAATCATGGCCTTGCGCTGCCCCCCAATCTGGAAGCCGTAGGACACAGAGACGATGCTGTAGTAATCGACGGTGCGTCCGCCCACCAGCAGCGCGCCCTGGCCGTACTCGCCGCCAAACACGAAGCCGCCCTGGTAGGTGCGGGGGAACACCAGCAGGCCCTTGGCCTTGGACAGCACCTGGCTACCGCCCTTTACCTCGGTTCGGAAGTCGGCAAGCGTTTGCTGCACCCGGGCATCAATTTTTTTGGCCGAAGCGGCCTCGGCCTGCAAGCTGAGAGCGGAAAGCGCCGTAAGTCCGGCAACGCCCGCCACCAGCAACAGGCTGGTCAGTTTCTTGAGAATGTTCATGGGTCGGTTCTCCTGGCTACCACTGATTGTAATGATGAGGCATGGGGAAAGCTCCCGCAATTAACCGAAAGCGCAATGCGCGCCCGGCGACCGCCGCTAGCTCAGATCCGGGCGCAGGGCGGCGGCCCCCTTGAGGTAAACCGGACGCAGCCCGTCCTTCGATTTTTCCGAGTAGAACTGGATGAGAAACCGGATACACAGGGGCGGGAAGCCCTGTATGTCAGGCTCTACCCCGCACAATATGGGCGTATTCTGCCAGTCCAGCAGCTGGCGGGCAATGCGGGGGGGCGAAGCCGAGTGGATGTCGCCGGTCACGGTCATTAAAACGTTTACCACGTCTGGCTCCCGGATTTCGTTCCGGGCAATCAGTTGCCCCAGCAAATCTTTAAGGGCTTCCTGGATGGCCGCCGGACTGTCGGAGTCGGCGGTGGTGGCGCCTCGGACGGCGCAAAGCCTGATGGAATTCGGGTTCACCCTTCGGCAATCTCTCTCAAAACTTCTCAACCTTACTATTATATCGGGGGCGGCGGGGGTAGAATAGAAGGCAAGCCCCGAGCGGGGCCATGCACACCAACTATGTTTGTAGTAATAATAGCGTGAAATACGAAATCGGAGCCTGGAACGAATGGTCAACATCCTGGTAGCGGACGACGATCCCGAAATTATCGACCTGCTGCGCCTGGACCTCGAGCTGATGGGGTTCAGCGTGGACGCGGTGGGCGACGGCATGAACGCCCTGAAGAAGGCCGAGGCCAAGCCCTACGACCTGGTGGTGCTGGACGTGATGATGCCCAAGATGGACGGGTTCGAGGTGTGCAAACGCATCCGGGCCAACCGCAGTTCCGCCTCCGTGCCGGTCATCCTGCTGACCGCCAAGGGCACCATCGAGGACAAAATTCGGGGTTTCAACGCCGGGGCGGACGATTACCTGGTGAAACCGTTTGAGTTTCAGGAGCTGATGGTGCGCATGCGGGCGCTGTTTCGTCGCACCGGCACCCTGAACAAGGAAACCACCCAGGCTAAAAAGGACGAGGTTCTGGAAAGCGGCCACCTGAAGCTTATTCCCACCTCGCTGGAAGTGGTCATCCAGGGCAAGCTGGTCAAACTGACCCCCACCGAGTTTGAAATCCTGTATTGCCTGATGCAGCACGTTAACGAGGCCGTCCCCCTGCAAACCATCCTGCAGGAAGTATGGGGCTACGAACCGGACGAGGACGTGCGCATGCTGCGCGTGCACATTGGCGGCCTGCGCCAGAAGATTGAAACCGATCCCAAGCACCCGGTGTACCTGCAAACCGTCACCAACGTGGGCTACCGACTGAACCCGCAACCATGACATGAGCACACACAAGCGATTCCCAATGCCCAGGCTCCGCCTGTACCAGCAGATCATCATCTTTTTCGTGACGATCGTGCTGATCCCGCTGCTCGGAATCAGCCTTGTCATCTATAACATCAACCAGGAAGCCCTGAAAAAAGAGCTGGGCCGCTTTACGGAGCATACCGCCGAAGCGCTCTACAAAGACTTCAGCACCGAAATGTCCTGGCAGCGCCAGCAAAGCCTTTCGCTCTCCCGGTTCCTGGTGGATGAAATGCGGGAATCCCATAGCCTGGAACGAACCGCCGGGCAACTGTTCCGCCTGTCCGAAGACCTGGACGCGGTGGGCCTGTACGACGAGCATGGCAAGCCCATCCAGATTATCTACCGCGACTTCGCCGATCTCAGCCCCGAGCTTCGCCTGCCGGAAGACCTGGGCCCCGACCCGCTGAAGCAACCCTTCCAGGTGGTGTATTTCAATACCGGCAACCCCAAGGACAGCCCCTATTATCTTCGTAGTATTTTACCGGTTTCCGGCATCAGACCGGAAAGCTTCCCCCTGGTGTACCTGCCCAACGGACAGCCGGCCTCCACCCGCAACGCCCGCTATTACGTACAGCAAAAGAGTTTTCCCTACCTGCAAAACCTGGTGCGATCGCAATCGCTATACGACGCCTTTTACATCGTGGATAACGACGGCTATATTATTGCCGGGCCCAGCGGCGCGGCCCAGCAGCGACGTATCAGCGAACAGGATTACCGGGAGTTCCGGGAGGTACGCCCCGGGGTTTCCCACGAATTCTCCTCCGCCCAAACCGCCAAGGGGCCCAAAAACGGCGAGGAGCTGCCCGAGCTGAAGAAGGTTATCGTGAAAATGCCCGAAATCAACTGGGGCATTATCATCGAGTCCCCCTACCACGTCAAACAGAAGTACGTGAAGCGTGCCGGCACCCAAACCCTCATCCTCATCGCCGCGTGCGTGACCATCATTATCCTGTTGGCCGTCATTTACGTGTTAGGCATCAACCGTAACTTCCGCCAGCTGATTAAAGGCATCCAGGCGCTGGGCGAAGGGAACTATTTCCGGCGCATCCGGCTGATTACCAACATTTTCACCCCGTTTGAGATTATGTACCTGACCCTGGAATTCAACCGCATGTCCAAGCGCACCGCCGACTCCTGGGCCGCCATCCAGGAGGCCAACCGTCAGCTGGCCAAGATGGACGAGTTCAAGTCCAACCTCATCGACACGGTTAGCCACGAGTTGCGCACGCCGCTCACCAGCATCAAGGGCTATACCTCCCGCCTGCTGCGTTATGACAGCACACTGGATCACGACACCCGCATCAAGAGCCTGAAGATAGTCAAGCAGCAAGCCGACCGCCTGAGCCGCCTGGTGGAAGACCTGCTGGTTATTCCCGATCTGGAAAGCGCCGGCCTGCGGGTCTACCCGGACCAGGTGGAACTGATGCCACTCATCGACAGCTCCATCCAGTTTATACAGGCCAAGGACAATCGGGACGTGACGCTGGACATGCGGGCAGACGAGGCGCTCTCCGTACTGGCCGACCCGGATCGCATGGAGCAGGTGCTGCTGAACCTGCTGGACAACGCGGTCAAGTACTCGCCCGAGGGCAGCCCCATCCATGTGATGGTGGAGCCGCCCTTTGCCAAGGGGGACAGCCCGCCAATGGTGGCCGTTACCGTCTCCAACGCCTGCGATCCCATTCCGATGGAACAGCTTGAGAACCTGGACAGCCTGTTTGACAAGTTCAAGCGGCTGGATGACAGCCTGGTGCGCACCACCCGGGGCAGCGGGCTGGGGCTGTTCATTACCAAGGGGCTGGTGGAGGCCATGGGGGGGGAGATTCAGCTGGCCTACGAAGACGGGCGTTTCAAGGTGCGCTTTACCGTGCCGCTTTATACCGAAGGGGAAAACAGCGTGCCTGCCGAAACGGAGGCCGCCCTGGAGGGGGCCGGCTAGAAATCGGTAATATTACCTATCACTTGTATATACTTTTTGTTTTTTTATTCAAGTATAAGAACCGCGGGCGGACCCAAAGCACAACACCCCTCCCTCTGTCTGAACCGCCCGTCATCAGGAAATTGCGCTCACAAACACACGACTATCTTTAGCGCTCACAGCGCTCACAAGGGTGCAGCCGGATCGCCTCTCGCTGCACCCTTTACCCTGTCTTTTTGACAAGGTTTTTACTTTTGCGCGCCGCCGGAACATGGTAAGAGAAAAGTATCAAAATCGTAGGGACCCACTCAGAGACCGTCACCCCCATGCAAGTCGGTAGAACAGCGATATTTGTAGTAAACGGGGCGCGCTTTGGAAACGCTACGCCCAGCCCCGAAGAAGCGAACGTTTGGCGGGATACGCCCCTGCGTTATCTAGGCTATGCAGACGAATTTGGCGAGGCCATGGCGCCATATATCGGCCACAAGGCGGTAACGGGCAGCTATGTGCTATCCAGCCTTTACGCCTTGGTGGATGTGGCCACGGCCAGCCATCGGGTATACCACCGCAACCGCGATCTCTCCCCGCAGGGGCGCATCCGTAAAACCCTGACCGAAGCCCTGGACAGCACGCTGTTTCACCTGGCGGCCACGGTGTTTGTGCCGGCACTGATGATTAAGTACTTGCGCCAGGGCATTAGCCGGGCCATGAACCATCATACGATCCCGGCCAGCATTGGGCGTTTCCGCACATCGATAGCAACGCTCGCGGGCATTCTGGCCATCCCACTAATCTCCAAGCCGGTCGACAAGGTCATAGACGGCATCATGGACTGGACCTACCGTCCACTCACCGGCAAAAACCGCATTGTGGGTTCCATCAAGTCGGTTCCCACCGAAACGACCGGGCAGATGAGCTTCAAACTGCCGGTGCACCCCCCGGCCAGCAAGGCCCCGCCCATTGAACGACCCCACACTTTCAACGCCCTGTTTGGATAAATTACACTTGTAGTAGTAAATTTTGGGTTTTCCGAATTTTCAGGGGCGGGGTTTGGATTTTCGGATTGCATTGCCCGGCGGGCGATCGGAAACCTGTTGCCGGGCTGCCCGGTGTTGCCGAACCGCTTCGCCGGAGAGCGACAAGGTGGGATCGGAATAGGGAATGCCGGCCCGCGAGGCAATATAGGCCGTCTCATAGGCGTCCAGGGGCAGGCCCAGTCCCGGCACGAAACCGGCAATGGTGCCACCCAGCTTGCCGCCCAGGGCGGGGGTTTTGTACACCTGAAAACCCGCCTGCTGCAAGGCGCCGCGCACGGCGGCGGCGGTACTGTAAGTCAGCAGTTTGCCATGCGGCTTATCCAGCAGGCGCGCATAGTGGGCAAACAGTTCCAGCGTCCACAACTCGGGCATGCTGGCGGGAGAAAAGGGATCGTGGAAAACGGCATCAAAGGGCCCCGCCAGGGCAGGAACCACCTGGCGCAGATCGCCCACGCATAGTTCAAGCTCGATGCGTCCACCATCTGCTACATTTATCGCATATTCCCGCGCCTCGCCCGACCACCCCTTTGTGTCAAGCGCACACTGCTGAGTCCGATAATATATATCATGCACCGGAAGTCCACACCTAGTGCAGGTTTCCAGCTTTGGATCTCTGGAGCCATCGGCGTGGCCTTTATTCCCATCATTGGGCATATCTGGATTCCTTGCTCTCACCTCCTTTTAAAATACCGAAAAAACACCAGAATTAAAGCCGGCCTTTTTTCAGGATTTCAGTTTAATATACAAGTAATTAATGGTTCAATTATTTGGGAAGTACGTAATTATGACAAGTGATCCAATTGTTGGTGAACAAAGTGATGTTCAACAAATTCAAGACCAACCCCGGGAAACCAGCCTGGATGCCGTGGCCGGCCTGCTAGAACTGCCGGAGGTATCCCCTCACATCGCGGAGAAATCCGAACCGCCACCGGCCCCGGAATCCGCCCCGGGAAATCTGTTCGAAATCCCAAAAAAAAATCCACATCCCGGCTATGTTGACCGACACGGGCGGCCATTCGACCCGGCACTGCACGAAGAAAAAGACGGCAGGCCGGTTTTAAACCGGGACAAGTTTTTGAAATTAAAACCGGGCCGGCCCCGGGTGGAAGCCAGCCGGATTTCCCAGCCGCAGGCCCCATCCGTAGAAGTGGTGCCCCCCGCCCAGGTGGCCGCCGAAGTCGAGCAGGCCCGCCGGCAGAATGCGGAAACCATCATCACCATCTTTTTTGCCTCATTCGAGCAACTGGGCGAGTCCTGGAAACCCACGCCCGGCGAGTACAGAGGCGCGGTGGATTGTACCGCCCGCATTATGGCCAAGTACAATATGCGGGAAACCCCGCCGGAACTTCAGTTGGCCGCCATTTTTATGCTGTACGCCGGAAACCGGCTGAGGCAGCCGGAAAACAAACCCATCCTGGACGCCCTGGTGCTTTGGCTGAAGCAAAAAATTCTCCAGGTACAAGCGCTGTTTGGAAAACTGAGGCGCAGGCCGGCCAATGCATAGCCTGATTGTCGGCACCACGGCGAGCGGCAAAACCACTCTGGCAAAGCGCCTCTGTCAAAAATTCCGAGATCAAGGCGATCTAACCATTGTTTTCACCCCGATGGAGGGGGACGAGTGGGCGGCTGACGAAATTTGGGAGTGGGATGGCTCGGAATCCGATGCGGAGGCGTTTCTCGATTTCGTGTTTTCCCATACCAGCGCCCACGTGTTCGTGGACGAGGCCGGCGATGTGAAAGGCCGGGTGGAGCGCCGATTTACGCAGCTGGCCAGCAAGGGCCGCCACTGGGGCCATCGCGTCTACTTCATTTCCCAGCGATCCCGGGATATCCACATCCGCATTAGGAATAATTGTCTGTACGTGTTCGCTTTTAGCCAATACCGATACGATGCGGAATTGCTGGCCCAAGACTTCAATGATGATGCTCTGTTGAAGGCGGAGCACCTCCCTCAAGGCCAGTGCATCGTGAAAGAGCGATTCAGGCCGGCTCAGCACTTGCGCGTTTTCGAACCTGTGTCATAATGCAAGAAAATGTTGAGCAACAAGATGTTGTGCAACTGATGAGTGGTTAATCGTTTTGTAGAGCTTTTGAGAGGAGTATTTCCCGATGGGTAAACAAGTGCTTGCCATTGCCCTGGGTACTGTACTGGGCGGTTTCCTGTCCGGCGTCCTGTCCGGCGTGCTGAATCGCTAAACTGCGAGCCCGGCCAGCCGGGCCTTCTTTCGTTTCGTTCTGTCAGAAAAGTCATACGAGGAGATAGATAATGCCTGTACCTTCCCCGTACACGCTTAAAAACGCGCCTATGCGCGGTGTTGCCGCAAACGGCCTTGCCACCGTGGAGATCCCGCCGGTGGGCACTATCTACAGTGTCTACCTTTATTGCAAGGCCGGGGCCGGCACCCCTACACCCGTCGCGGACATCAAAACCAGCCTGACCAACCTGGAAATGAAGGTGGACGGCAAGCCTGTTATCCAGGCGACACCCACTTTTTTGCTGGATCTCCAGAAGTTTTACGGCGATCGCAACAACGCCGGCAACGTGGCCGGCGTGGTGCCGCTTTTCCTGGCCCGGCCTAATCTGGTTTTTCCTGCGGCGCAGTCGGCTTTTGCCCTGGGTACTCGGGGCGTGGGGGCGATCACGCTGGAGGTGACTTGCGGCGCGGTTTTGACCAACCTTGCCAGTATCGACGTGTTTGTCGAGGCCAGCAACGAGGATCGCGCCCCTGGCTCGTTCCTCACCATCCTGAAGTATCCGCAAAACTTCGCCACCACGGGAGAGCAGGAAATTTCCACCCTGCCGAAAGAACCCGGTTCCGGCCTGCTGGCGATGCACGTCGAGAAAAGCACCGGCACCATCGACGATATGACCGTCGTGATGAATCGAAACGAGATCAGTACAAAGGTGCCGACCAACCTGCAAAAAGTCATCCTGGAGAAAACCGGACGCGTTCCCCAGGCCAGCTACTATCACGTGGCTTTCGACCGGATGAACGAGCTTGAAAGCCGCTGGGATATGGACGGCGTGAATGATTTTCGGACTAAAATCACCTGGAGCGGCGCGGCCCCCAACAATTACAACATCTACCTGGAACGAGTGATGAACCTGAAGTAATGAGGGCCGCGGCGTGTCATTCTACGAATACCCGCAACTGATTCTGGACAGCTTCAACCAAGGGCTGGATATTGCATCCGGCTACAAAGCCGGGGCATTCGGCATCGTCGAACGCCTGAATTACTTGACGGAGAATGCACACGCCCAGGCTCAGATCGCGGAGGATTCCGGCGGTCTGTACGCGCCGGAATTCTACCCGGTTTCCGCCCCGGCCCAGGCGGCCCCGGCATCCCAGGACGGCCCGGCCCGTGGGCTGGCCGTCCTGGCCCTGGCTATTTTTGGCGTGGCTATTCTAGTGGAGGACTGAACGTGACTACTCTCCAGGGAACTGCAACCTATATCGACACGCGCCCGCCGGTTCATAGCGACCAGCGTTTCGATTTCGGCGGTGCTATCCTACCGAATATCCCCTCTTTCGGGATGCCGGCCCCGGGGCCGATGTTTAATTATGACGGCTTTTTTAAAACAGCCCAGCCCCTGATCGCCCCACCGCCGCATATCCCGGTTCCGCCCCCGGCCCCCGAAGGCCCGGCGGCCCAGGCACTAAAAAAACTGAATCAAGATCCGCCGAGAAAGAATCCACCCCGCAGCGGAGAACTGCAGGAAGAGGCTTTCGGAGACCCCCAGACGCAGGCTATTGCCAACCCGCCGGCCCAGGCCGGAAGCAAAGCCCTTTTATGGCTGATCCTTGCAGGAACGGCCTATGCAGCCTACCACTACAGTAGGAAAGGAGCCTGATAATGGCGGCTCTGTTAGCAGCGGGCGGTTCCTTCCTAAGCGGCGCTGGTTCCCTGGCTTCCGCGTTTAACCCCCCTAAGCTGAAACTGGATTCTTCCTCGGCCAGTCTGAGCGGCTTCGATTTCGGAGATGGTAGCTATTTCGGCGAATTCGCCGTTGGCGGTGGTTCCCCGTCCTATGTGCAGACCACGGCCAACTATGGCCCGGCCCTCGGCTACGGAAAAAGCGGGGCCGATAACCTAACCCCTGTAATGCTGGCCACCCTGGGCGTGGCCCTGATCTTTGTCCTTACCAGGAAATAGGCGATGGGCGATACAACTGTTAGAACCGTCTCGAGGAATGATACCGCCGATAATCGGGTTGCGGCGGATGGATCCAGCCTTGCTATGGGGCGGGAGGCCTCGATCGTAATTAATGACGCGTTTGGCACCAGTACGGCGGAAGTGGTTAAGCGCCTGCTGGATACGAATGAACGCATTATTGGCCGGTTTTATCAGTCTGACCAGCAAACCAGTCCGCCCCCGCCGGAAGCCGCCGCAGCGGTGAAAAACCTGTGGCCGGTCTATATCGGCCTGAGCGCGATGTTACTGATCGCTTTTATGAGGAGGTAAAGCCCATATGTGGCAGTTTCACCAGTTCACCCTAGATGCTTTCGGTGGTGCGAATGATCGGCGCTACGTGGATTCGGTGGGCAATGCCGTCGAGATTTTGGACGGCGGGAACAATATTCAGCTTCAGATCGATGATCTCACCCCGTTCATTCTGCCCGAGGGCGTGGGCTATGAAACCCTTCCAGGGCAGACCTTCCGACGTCTTCAGTTCATAAATACCGGGGCGAATCCGGCCACGGTTCAGGTAGGTATCGCAAAGGGCTTTATCCGCGATGCCCGGGCCGTGTTCACTGGGGCTCTTATCGTGAATAGTGGTGATTCTATCGATAGCTCGGCCCCTGTGTTTCCAACAGGCGCAGTTACTCAGCTTGTAGCCGCTGACACCTCCCGAAATGCCGTCATTGTCACCAATAACGAAACCGTATCTGTAATGTACGTGGGGAAACAGGCTGGGCTCACCACGGCCAACGGAACCCCCATCCAGCCCGGGCAGTCCCTCACCCTGGCAACCGGCGCGGCGGTGTACGGCATTCACGCGAAGGGGAGTAACCTGGACGTTCGAATCCTGGAGGTGAAAGACTGATGAACGGCTTTTCTGCCCCTCCTGGAAAATGGCGCTTGCTGGCCGTGGCCCAGGCGGCCAATTCCCCGTTCGTGAACTTCTCGAACTACCTGTCATCCGCTTTCGACTGGTATATTCTCCAGGTGCTCGATTACGTTCCGGCCACCGATAATACGCTTCTGTGGCTGCGGGTGACGGAGGACGGCATCACCTGGAAATCCGGGGCGGCTGACTATGGCCACGGGAATCATACCATCGGTAACGGTACGACCCTTTTTGGATCTGGCTCTACTGCTGATTCTAAAATCGTTTTCGGCCCTCGATCGGCAGCAGGTGAGGACTTCTCTAATACGGCGGCCAAAGCGATGTGCGGGATGATAGAGATATGGAAGCCCGCCGATACCAACAGCCACAAGCGATTTTTTGGTAGGCTGATGTTCGAACCCCCCAGCGGCGGCACGCAGATGGTGCTAGGCCACGGGCACTACATCGGGAGCATTAACCCGATCGTGGGCATTCAGCTCCTCAGTAGTTCAGGAAACATCGCCTCTGGAGATTTCAGACTCTATGGAGTATCCGCGTGATGGAAAGAAAAGCCGAAGCCCAGCCACCGGGCATCCCGACGAAGTACACCGCCCTCACCCCGGACGAGGCCGCCCAGCGCCGAGCGGATGATGCCGCCTGGGAGGTTGAAAAGACCAAGCCCGCCCCTGTGTCCTTGGCGGAAGCTGTGGAGGCCCTCCTGCGAGAGAGGGAAGGCGATCCGGCCCCGCTTCAGGATATTCTATCCCGCCGGGCATCGACATCGGAGGTTAAACTCTGATGGTGACGCAACCTTTCAGCCTGGGCGATTATTTTAAGCCACTTCAGCCGGCGGCCCCTGTATTTCTGGTGAACACCCCGGCCACGGGGCCGGGCCTGTCTCTTGAATCCCCGGCGAGCCTGGGCGGCCTTGCGCTTCTCGGGCTCGGCGGTTTTCTTCTGATGGACGGCAGATCGGGATTTTGGCCAACGCTGATGCTGGCCCTGGGCGGCACAATGATCGTTATGCCCGATTTTCTGGAAAGCGCAGTTTTCGCCCCGCTGAACCCGGCCCCCGCGCCGGCCCCGGCCCCCGCGCCGGCCCCCGCCCCCGCAAGCAATCAAGGAGTGGTGAAATACGTGAATACCGCCGATGTGATGACCCCCGAAACCGCTTACAAGCTGGTGCAACAGGGGCAGTATGATGCCGTCGTGAAAAGAGCGAAGGTGTCTATATATTTCACCTGGGGCAATGTGTTCAGCCCGCCATCCAGGGCCGCGCAGAAACCCCAAAAATCAACCCCGCTCAGCACATACCAGAATGCGGCCAAGCTGGCCCGGGCAGCCGATAAGATCAGAATGCTGTGGGGTAAGCCGCTCTATGTGTATTCCTGGTGGCGTCCAGGAACCTCCAGTTTTCACAAGGACGGCCGCGCCCTGGATTTCGCCGGCGGCGGCCTGCAATTCGCCGACGTTAAAAAAGGCGGCCCCCTATTCAATGCCGCGCGGCGGGTTCGCGAAATTAACGGCATCGGCTACCCGACCAGCCCCAGCCACGTGTCTTTACACATCGATATCGGTCATTACCCCTATGATTCCCGGGTTACGCCCGGGAAACAGGCCATCTTTATCGATAATGGCTCTTATGGCGGCGGTTATGAAATCCTAAATGTGGCCGGAGGAAACAACGTATGAGCACCCTCTACTACTACAGGAACGGCGTGGTGATTCGTTCAGAGACAGGCGTGCCGGATACCGGGCTTTTCGGTCCGAAGCCGGTGGCCAGCATCACCACGGCGGAGCAGCGGGCGCGGCAGACGAAAAAGCTGATGCTCTACGGAGCCGTAGCCGTCGCCGCTTACTTTCTGGCGAAGGAGGTTTTCTAATGGCAGCGCTGATCGGTTCCGGGCTGGCTCGGGTGGCCCCTTGGCTGGTTCCCTCCCTGGTGGCCGCCGGCGGCACGTTCGTGGTGGTTCAGGCGGACGATGCCCTGGAAGGCTTCGATGACGGCATAAACACCGTAGGCATCCTAGCAGTGGCCGGGCTAGCGGTGGGCGCGGCAGTCCTACTGAAAAAGGGGAAATGATGCACGGTATGTGGAAGCCTGTTCTCATCGCGGTGGCGGCGTCCCTGATTACCGGGGCCGTTTCCGGCTGGCTTTCCAGCGAAAAAACCGTTTCCGCCCTGGCGGTACACATCGAGTGGTTAAAAGACGGCTTGCGAGTCCACGAGCTTCGCATTGCCGAGTTAGAAAGGAGACTTAGATGAAACATCCGATCTGGGCAATTACGGCCGGTGCACTGACCCTGGGCGTGGCCAGCCACGCCATTAAAAAAGACCAGACCTACCAGAACGCCAGAAATAGCGGAATGGTTCCCGTGGCGCTGGGAATCCTGGCCCTGTCCTGGTATATGGCTCTGAGATGAGGAGATAATGATGAATCCTGAAGAAGTGCTGTCGGCTTTTATTGCGTCCCACTGGTGGGAGGTTATCAGCAGCATCGTCACCATCGCCGGGATGATTGCGGCCCTCACCCCCAACAAGTACGATAATCTGGCCGCGAAAGTGCTGCGGGCGATTATCGACGCCCTGGCCCTGAATTTCGGCGGGGCAAAAAACAAGCCCGGCAATCCGGGCCTCGCCGAAAAGCTGAAATTCTGGAAGAAGGAGGAAAAGCCGAATGCTGACCAGACCTGAAATATGGGTGGCTTTCCTGGCCGGCTGGCTGGTAGCCGATCAGTGGGCTGATTTTAAGCGCGCCCGAGCCATCGATAGCGGACTGAACCGCCTAGGCGTGTCGGAAAACGCCCGCCGCAACATTCTGGATTTGTTTTAGGAGGTAGCCGATGGAAAGCAGACTGGCTGCGATTGAAGCCCATTGCAACGCACACCCTGGCGCGGATGAGTCTATCCAGGAACGGCTTGCCCGGGTGGAAGCACACTGCCACGTTCACCCTGAGGACCTGGACGATGTGCCGGCCCGCCTTGACGCCCTGGAGCGACACTGTAACATCGAGCCGCCGGCGGCGGCCCAAGTAGAGGAGAGCGACGAAATGGCTAAGAAGCGCGGGAAGAAACGCACCCCACCCCGTGACAGCAAAGGCCGCTTCAAGAAAAAGCGGTAGCCTTCCCCAACCTTTCCTACCATCCCGGCCCCCCGCGGCCGGGTTTTTATTGGGGCCTGGGCGAATTAATGTAGTTACGAAAAATTGTCAGCTGGGGTATTATTGTAACTACATTAATTTGAGCAGAGGAAGGCAATGAAAATCGAATGCAGTGAGTGCGGGAAAACTCAGCCCTGCGCCCCCTCGTCCCGGACGCTTTGCGAGGCGTGTTGGGGCGAGGAGAATCCCGGCAGGGATCCCGGATCCTACTATCGCACCGGACGGCCCAAGGGCACAACCCAATACGACGAGGCTAAAACCATAAAAAGCCATCGGATGACACCCACCGCACACGAATGGCTAAGGAAAAACAGAGATACCGTGGAGCGTCTGGCCCGGATGGATTATGAAATCCAGTTCAAGGCTCTGGTAAAATAGGGAAGTCTTAATCTCACCAAAATGCAAGTAGATTTCCCCGGCATCCGACCAGGAAGCCGGGTTTTCTTTTTTTTGGGGTATCCCAATATCCCCGCCCCCGTTTCAGGGGCCTTAAAAGGCCGGTTTATTGCTGAGAATTCTCAACTTTTGACCAGTCAATCTCATTTTCCGGCAAGGCGAAGGGCTGAACCAGCCGCAAGTAGGTATTTCGGCAGTCAAACCAGCGTCTTTTTTCTGCATTCACATCCCCGCCGAAGGCCCTGGCCCAACCTTCCAGGTTTTCCGGCCACCATATATCCTCTGGGTTAACTCCTACGCACTGGGCAGAAAACCCGGTTATAGCGTCCCTCATTTCCTGGTTTTCCGCCTGGAGGCGGGCAATCTCATTTTTCAGAGCGGTATCATCGGCCCAGGCCGGCGCACCGATCAGGGCCAGCACAAGCATCCATTTCCACATGTGGAATTGCCTCCTTTTCTCACCGCTGGCATTATAGCAAAGAAAAACCCGGCTTTTTAGGGCCGGGCGTGTCGACAAAAAGGAGTGTTGGGAAAATCTACTCCCCCCAAAATTCAGCCCAGGGGTCTTTTTTTGCAGGCTTTGCCGCTTTCGGGGCAGGGGCCGGCGTAGAGTCTGAAGCAGGTGCAGCGGCAGGCGGCGGCGCTGGTGCAGGCGCAGGGGCCGGCGTAGGGGGTGGGTTTTCGGTTTTCTTTCGGGGCATTTTCGGTCTCCTTCAGGTAAAAAGTAACGGTCAACAATAACGCGCCCGTGATAAGGCCCAGGGCATAGGGCAGTAGAAAGTCGGTCACTGGCCGCGCTCCCTCATCCGGGCCATCCTCTGCAGGAAAAGCCCGATTTCTATCTCGTAACACTTCGGGCACAGCACCCGATCCGGATGGATGCGTTCGCCCAGGTTCTCCCCTATAAATCGGATTCCGCATTCCTGGCAATGGTAAGTCATCTCGTAATCCGCTCCAGGAGGGAGAAAACCGTGGCGAAAACGATGACCGGAAGGATCATCCCGAGCCAGACGAAAGTAAGGCTATCCGTCATTGCCCGCGCTCCAGGTGGTATAGGTGGGCATCAATGGCGTTCTGTACTGGATCAAAAACCCCAGTTTTCTCTATCAGGCCGCCACTGTGAAAAAGGGAGAGCTGACTCCCACCGGAAAAACCGCATTGAGGGCATCGGAAATCGGCGATATCTCGGCAGATCACTTCGGCTCGGCAGTAGGGACAGGCGTAAAGGTCGGCCATCATTCCCCCCACACCCGGCCCTTGGCCGTGGCTTCATTACGGCACCAAGAGTAATAATAAGAACCCCGCGCCTGGGCGACGGTTTTACCGGCGCTACGCTTGCTGAAGCGGAAATCGGGCATTTCCCTGACTTTCTTGATGATCTCCCGCATTCTGGAAACGCCCAGAGCTTTCATCGCGTTCACGTGTACGCCGGGCTCTGTCCCCCATACCTTGGTCGCGAAAACGCATAGCGGATCAGTGGTGGCGATTCCGGCATAGCTTTTCGGCTGGACTTTTCCGCTGGTGGCGCATTCATAATCATGTTCATCACCAGCAAATGGAAGGTTGGAATCTGGATTTTCCCTTGAAACATCACCACTTGAGTGATTATTTTGATGGTGATGATTATTATTATTATCGACCGGGTGTGCATCGGCGGCGGCGGCGTAGGCCCTGACACGCTCCCAGGTGTTTTGTGCCGACATAAAACCTCCTTTTTCTCATAACGAGTAGACCCCGGCAGTATTACCGGGATTCTGGGTAAAAAATCCGCAACAAATCTGGCCAGAAAATGTAGCGGAAATCCGGCGAATATGCTTCAAAATTCACATGCCCGCCGCCTGAGTCCGAAAGATCCAGGGGATGGGGAATTTAAGGCTTGCCGGGCGTCCAGATTATAGAATCGGGCTTTGTGTCGCAAGTACACCACTGAGTCCGATAATATATATTATGTTCCCGAAGGTCTGTTTTCGATTTCAGGGCATCGAACATGCCGGACTCAAAAAGAAGGGGCATATGGGAGAGAATTTCCGGTGATAATTCAATGCCGGTGACCGAGATGGCCAGGCGCGGCGGCGGGTCTTTCAGCACCTCGTTAAGCAGGACCAGGGTGTTGTAACCCATGCCAGAGCATGCATCCAGCAGGCGGATGCGCCCCGATTCCCGCGCCTGGAGCAGCAGCCCCGAGGGTTCGGCGTAGTGCTTGAGGGCCTCGGTATAAGCACCCGCCCGGTTGTGGCAAAGCTCGCCGGTCACCGAATCCAGGCAGCTCGGCGTGCCATCCTGCGTGAAAACAATCGAATATCGCACCCATCCATTATAAACCGCGGGCCGCCCACCCCCGGGACAGCAGGCGGACGGGGCGGCTCAAGTTTTGATCAATCGCGCCGATAGCTTGCATATGATGCAGCCCGAAGAGAAAGCAGCCGAACAGGCACAATTAACCTTGCTGGAAGGAACCGGGGACACCAGGCGGAGATCTCGACGCCTGATTGCGCTGGTTGCCACCGGCCTGGCCACCCTGGCCCTGATGGCCGCCGGCACGCTGGGAGCCATCCACCTGTTTGTGGTGGTACCCTACCAAACCGCCCACCTGGTCGATAAAGATCCGTTCTGGCGCCAGGTGAATGCCGACGGCATGCAGTTTAACAGCCAGAAGGACTTTGCCAACGCTGAATTCTTCCTGGGCGCCCGGGCGAAAAAAGATCCGGGCAACCCCATGCCCCGGCTGCTGCTGGGCCGGCTGTACGAATTCGAAAACCGGCACAATGAGGCCATCGTGCATTACCTGCAAGCGCAGCAATTGGTGGAGGGGTCGTGGTACAACCGCATCGCCTACCGGGATTTCCGCAACGGGATGCATGGCCGGCTCGGAAGCCTCTACTACGAAAGTAACGAACCTGAAAAGGCGCTGGCCGAGCTGAACGCCATCAGCGACTTTAACGACACCGAGATGCCGGAATACCTGGAAGCCCTGTATCACCGGCTGGATGATCCCACCCGGGCCGACTACCGCATGAACCTGGCGCGGGAACTTCGTAACCAGCTGAAGCTGGGCAAGGCCCGGGAGGAGTTGCAGGCCGCGCTAAAGCTGAGCCAGGATCCCCAGACCCACAGCGAGATTGTCAGCCTGCTGGCCACCCAGATGCCCAGCCAGGTGCGGGAGCTCTCTCCGCTGGTGCGTTACTACAGCCTGGCCGGGCAAAAGCACCAGGACGACGATGATTTGTGGCAGGCCGCCCACTATTACGAACAGGCCCTTAAAGAGATGCCCCGGTTCGAATGGGATCACAACGAGCTGGCCATCATTTACCGCCAAATGCAGGATTACGGCAAGGCGTCCCGCTATGCACAGGAAGCCGCCCGGCTGAACCCCAACTTTTACAACCCTCACCTGACGCTGGGGGACATCGCCCTGGATCAATCCCGCTACCCGGACGCCATCGCGCATTTTACCCGCGCCCAACAAATCATCCTGAGCTACCCCGATTCGGAAACGCCAGGCACCGATGCCAACATCGAAAACCAGCTGGGCTATGCCTATGAGCAGATGGATCAGAAAACCCAGGCCATGCAGCACTACCGGCTGGCCCTGCAAAAAGCCGGGGCGGGCAACGACGACACCTGCGAATGCCTGGAGGCCGAGTACGATTACGCCGAAACCGCCCTGGCCCGGCTGGCTGAAGGCAAAGGGGCGCATCCGGCAACCGGGGAAGGAAAAACCCTTTCCCAAAAATAGGGTTTCCCAGGATGAGGTAGGGCACCCCCCTTTTGAAAAATTTTAGCTACTACGACTGTTGCCATGAATTATAGTTACTGTTTAGTCAGTTAAGTAACGCTAAACATTATTTTGCAATAGTTAAGTACTGCATTAGTTTATAGTTTTGTTATACTATTCCATTTTTTTATAGTATTGCTTACAATAGACCTAACTTATATAAACCGGGAAGAATTGGCATGAAAAAATCCGCCCCAAAGAAAAAAATGGAAAAATCGCTGGCCAGTATTTCAAGCACAAAGCGACTAACCGATCTTCTGGATGAAACAGAGAAGGAATTAAGCGCCCTGGAGCCCCAGATTGAAAAGCTGGAAAAACAACTGGAAAAATTGAAAGAATTAAAACTGGCCAAGCAAAAGCTGATTACCCTGAAATTAAGTATAAAATCGATTCTGGCCAACTTTAGTGAATCTGAAGCAGCCCCAGATACTACAACTGTAACCGGGGCTGATTTAAGTGAATTGTCTAGTTCGGGTTTAGTAAAATCTGTGGCACCTTTGACTTCACAGGCGTCAGTGTTGCGTCAGCACTCCCCCGCCATCAGCCAGTTCGCCGGCAAAATGTTTCTGCCGGAGCGGGCCTTCCGCGAGGTCAACACCGTGCTGCGCCGCAAGGACTCCCTGAACTACGAACTCTTTCGCGCCATCGTTTTCAACGGGGGCATCGCCTCGACGGAATCCATCAAGGCCTACCTGGTTGAAAACCGCATCAAGCAGCCTTCAAGCGGCGAGGGCTTTGAGCACGTCGAACTCACCGATATCTCTTCACGCGTAAACTACCTGGTCCGCAAAGGGGTGGTTATACCCGACGGACGCGGGCAATTCATCTCTTCTCCGGGCTGGGCCGAGCCGGGTTAGGGTCGGCCAGCCGGGTTAGCCGTAAAAGAAATACCGCAAGTTGTAGTTATCGTGGTAATTGTCGGATTCATACTCGTGCTGGCCAAGGGTCAGGCCGCTGAAGCCGCTGCCGGTCAGATCCTGCACGTTGGTGCCGGTAACACCGGAAAACGCGCCGGTCTGTACTTCTGCGGGCCGAGTCACCTGGTTGCTGGCGAGTTTGAAAATATTGAAAAAGCTTGCGCTGGGACCTGCCTGGGCCATCAGGGAGCCGGCGGCAAGACGGGCCTCGTTGGGATCGATGCCGTCCCCGTTCC
This sequence comes from uncultured Vampirovibrionales bacterium, assembly GCA_964390635.1. Lineage (GTDB taxonomy): Bacteria > Cyanobacteriota > Vampirovibrionia > Vampirovibrionales > Vampirovibrionaceae > CAYMIG01. Next base: position 468,290 of record CAYMIG010000001.1, read on the forward strand.
GGTCATAGGCTTTCAGAGTGCCGCGCAGAGCGATATCCATAGTTCCACTCATAGCATTGACTCCACCTTTTACTCTTCCATCCTCAAGAAAGTTCTACCGATTCTCACTCCCCTATATCCTGGGATATAGGATTCCAAATAAATAAAAACAATTGATTAACCGGAATTGCTTCTTCCGTGCAAAAAAGATCGAAAAAAGCCTTAAAAGGGATATCGGATCGATAAAAAACGCTTCACCGGCCCTTTCAACCGCCCAGGTCAAAGGGGGTCAAGTTGGTGGGATTACCGTCCCGGGCGGCCACCACGCGCAAATCTTGGCTGGAAATGGTGATTGGGTTGCCGTCAATGGGCGCAATCTGGTTGTAGTTCACCAGCATTTGCCCATACAGGTTGTAGCGCTGCTCGATATTCTGCATGGATTGCTGCTGGAAACCGGCTATATATTGCAGGTTGAAGAAGTCGGTGGTCCCTGAAAAAGCCGCCATGGTCTGGAGCTTTTGCTGCTCCAGGGCGTACTGGCTCTCCAGGCCGACCATGGCGGTTTGCAAGTCGACCTGGCTGAATTCGCCACCGCCTGACAACAGGACGGTGGTGTTATCCGCAGCAGCCACGCCATTTGTGGGTGGTGGGAATGGCGTGGCAGGCTGCTGTGGCGGCAACCCTCCCGCGAACGGGTCGATGGCATTCCCATTGGCGGGAATACCGGACGGAAGCGGACCGGGCGTTCCAGGAGCGGTGCCGGGAAAAGCCTGCATGTTGGTATTGAGCAACTGGCTGTAAATCATCGCATCCAAACCTGGTACGCCCAGATAGCTACCGTCCAGATACGGCAACGCCTGGCCGGAAGCCGTCACCGGCACGCTTCCGGTAATCTGGAATGCCTGGTTAACGGCGCCCCACAAATTAGGAACAGCCGTAAAGCCGTTATTGTTCATCATTGCGCCTGCTGCTCTCCTCCAAAACACTTGCCATCCCGTTGACTCAACAGGATGGCTCTCCAATAAATATAAAAACATGCATTCAGAGGGAATTGCCTGGGGATATGGAGTGAAAATCCTCCAGATGCACCGGAGATATCCAGTGGAGAGACGGAGGATAAAACTTGTTTCGGGCAGTTAAGCGTCGGCGCCCAGGTTGCGCAGGCGACTTTGCATTTCTTGCAGCGGCATCAGGTCGCCCCGGGCGGCGGCCACTTCGATGCCCTTGCGGTAGGTTTCCAGGGCCTTGTCGGTCTGGCCCGCCCCTTCGCAGGCCTTGCCCAGGGCCAGCCAGGCGGCGGAATGCTTGGGCTGGGCGGCCAGGGTTTTTTCAAGCGGGGGGATGGCCTCTTCGTAGCGCTTGAGCTCCAGGTAGCAGCTACCCAGCCCGAAGTTGCCCAGGGCATCCGCCGGGTTGAACTTCAGCGCCTCGGTAAACATGGCAATTTTTTCCAGGGTGGCCTGCTCTTTTTTGCGGCGCTCCTCCAGCTCATGGGCCACCGGATCGAAGGGCAGGCCGGACTCCCGCATTTTCTTGCGGAAAGCCGCCGTGGTGGCCAGGGCCTTTTCCTCCTCGGCCTTGTCCTTGTCGCCCAGCTTCATGTAGTAAACCGACAGGTTGGTATGGGCCAGCACATGATCGGGATCCAGGGCCAGCACGCGCTGCATCAGGGCAATGGCCTCGTCGTAGGCTTCCTGCCGGGAGAGAATCACCCCCAGCGCCTCGTAGGCCTCCACCAGGTCGGGCTGCGCCTCGATGGCCCCGCGCAGCTTGCGGATCGCCTCCTCGTCGTACCCGTCTGAAAAAAGCTTCAGGCCGGCATCCAGCAGCTCCCGCCCGCCCAGGGCCTCGGCGCGGGAATCGACGAAGGGCAGCAAACACACTTCCGCCGCATACCGCGCCCCGGCGATTTCCAGATTCAGCCGCCGCCCGGGCACCCGCTCCGCCTTGCCAAGATAAGCCATGGCGATGGGGCGTTCCAGAGTCGGGCTGAATACTACACTCGTAATTTCTCCAGCGGGTCGACCCTCCAGCCGCAGTTCGGCGCCCTCAGGAGGCGGGGCGCAAGCCGGCTCAAACAGCAAGCCGCACAGGGCTTTTTGCACCATGCCGTAGGTCTTGATGCGGGCCACGGTTTCCTGGCCCAGGTAGCAGCCCTTGGTGTAGCTGACGGTCTCACGCTCCAGCCCGGTTTCGGGCAGGAGGGTCTCGAGGTTGTAGTCTTTACCCGCGCGGGGGATGCCCGCCTCCACCCGCAGTATTTCCCGGGCAGGCTCGCTGAGCGCGACGCCGTCGGCCTCCAGGGCCAAATCCCTCAAGCGGCGCTCGAAATCCAGGGCTGGATCATCTACTACAAACGTAAAAACTATTTCACTGCTTTGCGTGAGCCGGATGAGCCAGCCCGACTGTCCCAACACGCGGGCCGAAAGCCAGTCCAGCTCGTGGCCGGGGAATTCGTCCACCCCCAGGCCCTCCAGAAACGCCTGGGCCCGGGGCCCCTGGATGGAAAAGACCTGCGCGCCCTCAAGCGGCGCAATGCCAATCTGCTCCAGGATGCGGAACTTCAGAATCTGGGCCACGGCTTCCGCTTGCCATGCCTTGTCCATCAGCAGCCGGTAGCCGCCCGCATGCCGCAGCAGCACAAAGACGGCCTGGATTTTGCCCTGGCGATCGAGGGCCGCGTTTAGTTGCCCCTGGCCGGGCTGCAAGGCCAGCACGTCGTTGGAAAGGCGGTTTTGCAGAAAGGTCGGGGCATCGGGGCCGGTCACTTCCAACACAGCCAGATCGTCCAGGCGGGCCACGCCGAACGTGGTACGCACCTGCCGCGCCATCGCTTGCGCGGCGGCATCCGTTGCGGAAGGAGAAGCGCCCATGGCCCTATGCGTTGGCCGGCTGACCTTCCGGGAAGGCTTCCTTCAGCACGGCATCCAGCTCGCCGCTTTCCTTCATGGGGCCAAGGATGTCGGTATCGCCGTAGAACTGGCCGTTGATGAACACCTTGGGCAGGGTGGGCCAGTTGGTCATTTCGCTGAGCACCTGGCGTTTTTCCATGTCCTGCAGCACGTTGATGACGTGGTAGGGGTAGCCCAGCTCGTTGAAAAACTGGCAGGTTTCGATGGTGAACCCGCACATGGGCATTTCCTTGGTACCCTTGCCGTAGAACAGAATCTTGTGCTCGCTGATTTCTTTCTTGATTTCGGCTTCCAGCCGCTCGCGGGTGGATTGATCCAGTTCGGTCATAGCGCTTACCCTTAGTTGTGCCTGCTAACGGGGATTTGATCCGCTACAAGTTTAACGTAAACGTGCGGGTTCTTCAAATGCCGCTACTTCACCGAGGTCTGGATTTCGGCGGCGTGCAGGCGGCCATCGGCGTAGGCGGGCTGCAGGGCGTTCATGACCGCGCGGTGGCGGTCCATAATGCCCATGGCCGCAAAGGCGGCGGATTTGACGTGGATCATGAAGTGATCGCTCATGCCGGTTTTATCCAGCACCAGCACCTCGGCATCCGGGAACGCCGCCCGGATGAGCGTCTCCACATCGGCCACGGCAATCACGAATGCGCCGCCTCGTAGGCTTCGATGTCCTTCAGGTGGGACAACGTGTAGCCGATATCATCCAGTCCTTCCATCAGGCAGGTCTTGCGGAAGGGATCGATGTCGAAGCGTTGCGGGGGCTGGCCGGGAATCTTCACCACCTGCTGCTCCAGGTCGATTTCCACGGTCAGGTAGGGGTTGGCTTCCACGTCGGCCAGCAGCTTCATCACCACCGGTTCTGGGAGAGCGACCGGCAACAGGTGGTTCTTCAGGCTGTTGTTCTTGAAGATATCGGCGAACGACACGGCGATGATGGCCTGGAAGCCGTAATCCTTCAGCGCCCAGGGGGCATGCTCGCGGGAGCTGCCGCAGCCGAAGTTGTGCGCCGCCACCAGAATTTTGCCGCCCGCGTACTGCCCCTGGTTCAGCGGGAAGTCCTGGCGATCGCCGCCGTCCTCGTTGTAACGCCAGTCGAAAAAGAGCTTTTCGCCCAGGCCGGCCTTGGTGGTGCCTTTCAGGAAGCGGGCGGGGATGATCTGGTCGGTGTCCACGTTGTTGCGGTTCAGCGGGACGCAGTTGGAAATGATGGTTTTCATGCGGGTGGCGGTGGTCATGGGAAAAATCTCCGAATGCTTAATGGATCAGCTTGCGCACGTCGGTGAGCTTGCCGGTCACGGCGGCGGCCACCGCCATGGGCGGGCTGAGCAGAAACGTGCGTCCGCCCTTACCCTGACGGCCCTTGAAGTTGCGGTTGCTGGTACTGGCGCAGGCTTGTCCGGCCTCAATCTGGTCGCCGTTCATGGCAATGCACATGCTGCATCCGGGCTCGCGCCACTCAAAACCGGCCTCGGTGAAAATGCGGTCCAGCCCTTCGGCTTCCGCCTGGCGCTTCACCGGGTAGGAACCCGGCACCACCAGTGCCCGCACGTGGGGGGCCACCTGGCGTCCCCGGGCGAAGCGGGCCGCGTCGCGCAGATCCTCGATGCGGGAATTGGTGCAGCTGCCAATGAATACCACGTCGATGGGCGTCCCCTCGATTGGTTTGCCGGCTTCCAGGGCCATATAGCCCAGGGCGTCCTCCAGCTCGGCCCGGTCCTCGGGGCTGTCGAAGGCCGCCGGGGTGGGGATGGTCCGGGTAATGCCCAGGGCCATGCCGGGGTTGGTACCGTAGGTGACCATGGGCTCGATTTCCTCGGCCTTCAGCTCAACCACGGTGTCGTACACCGCGCCGGGATCGGTTTTCAATTGTTTCCAGCATTCCACGGCGGCGTCGAAATCCGCCCCTTGCGGCGCATATTGTCGTCCGCGCAGGTACTCGAAGGTCACTTCGTCCGGGGCCACCATACCCGCCCGGGCGCCGGCCTCGATGGACATGTTGCAGAGCGTCATGCGCCCTTCCATCGACAGGGCGCGGATGGCGCTGCCGGTGTACTCGATCACGTGCCCGGTGCCGCCACCCACGCCAATTTTGGCGATGATGGCCAGGATGATGTCTTTGGCGGTGAGCTGCGGGGCCAACGTGCCTTCCACCCGCACTTCCATGGTTTTGGAGGGCTGCTGCAGCAGGCACTGGGTGGCAAACACGTGCTCGATCTCGCTGGTGCCGATGCCAAAGGCCAGTGCGCCGAAGGCCCCATGGGTGGAGGTGTGGCTGTCGCCGCACACGATGGTCATGCCGGGCAGGGTCAGGCCCTGTTCCGGCCCGATGACGTGCACGATGCCCTGCATATCGCTATGCGTGCCAAAGAAATTCACCCCGAACTCGCGGCAGTTTTTCTCGAAGGTGGAAATCTGCCCGGCGGCCTCGGGATCGGCAATGGGCAGGGCACGATTGGTGGTAGGAATGCTGTGATCCACGGTGCCGAACACTTTGTCGGGCCGGCGCAGCGGCAGGCCGCGTTCCCGCAGGCCCTGGAACGCCTGGGGCGAGGTGACCTCGTGGATGAGGTGACGGTCGATGTACAGAATGGTCGGATGGCCCGGGGCCTCATGCACCACGTGGGCATCCCAAATCTTCTGGTAGAGGGTTTTGGGGGACATGCGCTGGTTCACTCCTTACTGCCCTGCCATTGTACTGCAAGCGTTTCGGGCAGGCAATTTCAATTCCTGGCCGAGGGGCCCAAAGCAGCCCCCGGCAATGGGGTGCGGGAAAGGGTTAGGAAATGGCGGCCTCGGCGGCTTCCAGCGTTTTGTCCACGTCTTCCCAGGTGTGGGCCAGGGATACGAAGCCGGTTTCGAACTGGGACGGGGCGAGATACACGCCGCCATCCAGCATGCCCCAGAAAAAGCGGTTGAAGCGCTCGCGATCGAAGCGGCACACGTCGTTATAGTTGCGGATGGGCCCCTCGGCGAAAAACAGGGTAGTCATGGAGCCCACCTGGTGGGCGCTGTGGGGAATGCCTTTCGCCTCGCAAATGTCCATCAGGCCCAGGCTCAGCTTGGTGGTGGTTTTCTCCAGCTGTTCGTAGACGCCGGGCTGCTTCAGCAGTTTGAGGGTCTCGATGCCCGCGGCCATGGCAAGCGGGTTGCCCGACAGCGTACCCGCCTGGTACATGGGCCCTTCCGGGGCCACCTGGGCCATAATTTCCGCCTTGCCGCCGTAGGCGCCCACCGGCAGGCCGCCGCCAATCACCTTGCCCAGGCAGGTGATGTCCGGCATCACGCCGTAGCGCTCTTGCGCCCCGCCCAGCGCCACCCGAAAACCGGTCATGACCTCGTCGAAAATCAGGCAGGCGCCATACTGATCGGCCAGCGCGCGCAACCCTTCCAGAAAGCCTTCCACCGGCGGGATACAGCCCATGTTGCCCGCCACCGGCTCCAGCAAAATGCCGGCAATATCATTGGGCCAGGCTTCAAACAGCTTTTGCACGGAGTCCAGGTCGTTGAAGGCCGCGTTCAGGGTTTCGGCGGCGGTGGTTTGGGGCACGCCGGCGCTGTCGGGCACCCCGTGGGTGGCCGCCCCGGAGCCCGCCTTCACCAGCAGGTAGTCGGAGTGGCCGTGGTAGCAGCCCTCGAACTTGATGATCTTGGAGCGCCCGGTGTGCGCCCGGGCCAGCCGGATGGCGCTCATCACGGCCTCGGTGCCGGAATTGACGAAGCGGACTTTCTCAATGGAAGGCACGGTGTCGATGACCAGTTGGGCCATCTCGGTTTCCATCAGGGTGGGAGCGCCAAAGCTGGTGCCGCTTTCGGCCACTTCCTGGATGCGCTTGATGACCTGCGGATGCGCGTGCCCCAGGATGGCGGGGCCCCAGGTGCCCACGTAATCGATGTAGCGGTTGCCGTCGATATCCCAGACGTAAGCGCCCTGGGCTTTCTCAATAAACACCGGGTTGCCGCCCACGGAGCGGAAGGCCCGCACCGGACTGTTCACCCCGCCCGGCAAATAACGTTTGGCCTCCGCAAAGGCCGCTTCCGAACGGGTTCTGCTGCTGGTTGCCTGTGTCATAAGTCCGCCCCTGTGCTAAACACTGGGCAGATTGTACCGCAAGCAGGCCCGGGGTTAAAGGGGGTCTAGGCGGACGCCGTGCCGTGGGAAATGCGCCGGGCCTGTTTGGCCGGAATCAGCACTTCGTTGGCGATTTCCTTCAGGAAGAGCAAGGCTTCGAGGTCGCGGTTGATGGCCGCCTTCAGGGCCACCATGTCCTCCACCTTCATCTTGTACACTTCCTGGCCGATGACGCCGTTGTTCTCGTTCCAGAATTTCTTGTACAACAGCTGCGACTTGTCGCTGTAGCCGGCCATGCCCGAACGGTACGCCAGCCAGTGGTGCAGCTGGTGCGAGATGAAGCCCACCGTAAACAGCGGACGGGTCAGCACGAACACGCCGTGCTTAAACTCGCAATGGGGCTTGGCGTTGTACATGCGCAGGAAGCGCTCCAGCAGGCGATAGCGCCGGCCTTCCGCCGGAGCGATAAAGCCGGGCTCGTAACCCAGGATGGCCAGCACCAGCCCGCAAATCAGGCGGCCTTTCAGCATGTAAACCGGCGTTTGGTGACGTTCAATGAACGACGCCAGCGAATCGGGGCTACGGTAAAACGCCTTCACCGCGTCGCGCGCGGATTCCGAAATCTCTTTCGCCATCTTCCGGGTTTCGGCCACCAGCTTGAAGGTGTCGATTACCGGATCATGCAGCGGGTTGTCATGCCCCTGTGTCGGATTCGCTACCATTGTCATCCCCTTGTTCGATGTCCCTAAAATCACCGCGGCCCGTGCCGTGCCCGGTGTGTCCCCCTTCGATCAGCCTATAGATTGGAATTTTGAACCCAGCCTATGTATGTTTTGCCTTGTCCAGCCTATGTCTTTCCCTGTGTATGCATAAAAACAATCATTCGGCTTTTTGTGTTGGAGTTTTACGGATTGTTAAGGGAATCCCCTCCTGCATACGCAGGAATTTTATTCCCGAACGGGAATATTTTTAACAAAAACCCCACAAAACCATGTATAATTTACCGTACGGGAAAATATTTAAGCAACCCCCTGAAAAAGCCCCCAAAGTTTACCGAACGGGAAGATGATGCGTCTAATCAATGCCAGCGATTTCGGCCAAGTCATCCGGGCCGCCCGCACCGCCCAGAAACTCACCCAGACGGAAGTGGCCGCCGCATGCGGCACCGGGGTGCGCTTCATTGTGGACCTGGAAAAGGGAAAACCCAGCTGCGAGCTGGAAAAAGCCCTGACCGTGGCCGCCATGCTGGGCATTTCCATTGCCGCCCAACTGCCGGACGGCGCCGATGACTGACAAGCAGCTCTCCGTTCGCCTGCATGGCCACCCGGTGGGCACCCTGCGGCAGGATGAAACGGGCCGCATGTCCTTTGCCTACCTGCCGCAGGCATCCGCCCCCGTGTCGCTGGGCATGCCGCTGCGGGCAGAGCCCTACGACCATGCCCGTTGCGTGGCATACTTTGGCGGCCTGCTGCCGGAAAGCGACGAGGCGCGCCGGGCCATCGCGCGGCGCTATGGGGTCAGTCCCAACAACGATTTCAGCCTGCTGAAGGTCATCGGCTACGACTGCGCCGGGGCCGTATCGCTGCATAACCCGGATGAGCCAGTCAGCGATCGGGAAGTGGAGCCGCTGGTGGCCAGGGTGCTGAGCGAAAGCGAGCTGGCCAGCCACATTCGGGAGCTGCCCCGCAAGCCGCTGTTCCTGGGGGTGGACGGGCTGCGGCTCTCGCTGGCCGGAGCCCAGGAGAAAGCCGCCGTCTGCCTGGACGAGGCCGGAAATATCGCCCTGCCCCAGGACGGCAGCCCCACCACGCACATCCTGAAACCCGCCATCGACCGACTGGAAGACACCGTGCAGAACGAGTACTTTTGCATGCGGCTGGCCCGGCGGCTGGGCATTGAAACGCCGGAGGTGACGATTCGCCGGGCGGAGGACGTGCCCTTCCTGCTGGTGGCCCGCTACGACCGGGAGCGGGTGGCGGACGGAAAACTCAGGCGGGTGCACCAGGAGGACTTCTGCCAGGCGCTGGGGGTGGCTTCGGCGTTGAAATACCAGGCGGACGGCGGGCCGGGCTTCCGGGATTGCTTCGACCTGCTTCGGCTAACCACCCGCCCGGTGCCGGATCGAACCCAGCTGGCGGAGCTGATGGTGTTCAATTACCTGATTGGCAACCGGGACGCCCATGGCAAAAATTTCTCGCTGCTGCATCCCCAGCCCGGCAAGGTGCGGATGGCCCCGGCCTACGATCTGCTGTGCGCGGGCATTTACGACGAACATGGCGATCGCCTGGCCATGAAAATCGGCGGCTATTACGAGGAATCCAAAATCCAGCCCCGGCATTGGGAACGGCTTTGCAAGGAAGTGGGCTTCGCCTATCCCGCCTTGCGCAAAATTCTCCGGCGGCAGACGGAAGCCATCCTGCCCGCCGTGGACGCCGAGCGCGCCGCGCTGCGGGAGTCGGGCTTTTCCGCCCGGGTGGGCGACCGCATTCTGGCCTTTGTGGAAGCCCAGTGCCAGCGGGTCAGCCAGCGGTTTGAGTGGGATTAGGCCTCAAGCCAAAAGGCACCGCTCCCCGCGGTGCCTTTCGGGAAAGTGTCGGTTTTACTGCTTCGGCGGCGGGTTGCCCTCGGGCGTGGCCATATCCTTGGCCAGCTTGAGGAAGCCGAAGTAGTGGAGCAGCAAGCCGAGGCCCTTGAAGACGTACTTGAAGGGGCCGGGCGCGGCGGTGGACATTTTTTCCAGCCATTCGCCGATGCCGGGCAGCAGCTTGAAGTACACGAAGTACTGCCAGCCGCCCCGGATGGTGGCCGCCGCGGCCCCGCCGATGGAGTCGGAATCGGCCACCTCGGTATACACGTTGGCCTTCAGCATGGTGTAGCGGTTCAGCACCTTGCCAATGCCCTTGTCCTTGGAGAGCTTGGCGTACTTGGTCAGGAAATCCGTCAGGAACGGGAAGCGCTTGACGTTCAGCAGGTCTTCCAGCGTCCGGTTGAGGTGATCCACCACTTCGCCGTCTTTGGCGCCGGTGGGATTGCTCAGCAGGTCGTCCAGCTTCTTGAAGTTGGCGGCGGCGCCGCTGGCCTTGTCCTCGTCCACGCCCTTCATAATGTGGTTGCCGATGCGGCCCGAGATAAACGAGAGCGGAATGCCCGCCAGCCCGATGATCAATCCCCACGGCGGGGCAAACCACGCCAGGCTGAGCAGCAGGGGCACTACTTTTTTGAAGAACAGGCCCAGCAGGATGCGGCCATTCTGGCCCTTGCCTGCGGCAGGCGGCGTGGACTCGGGCGGTGTCTGGTGTTGGGTGTCCGCCCCGTCGGTTTTGACCCCATCAGTGGGCTTGACGTCACCACCGGGGCGGGTGGCTGATGTATCCACCTTGTCCTGGCCGTCGCCACCCTTGCCATCACCCTTGCCGGTGCTGTCATCGCCAAACCGGGGACGCACCGGGGGACGGGAAAGCGGCTGGATGCCCGCAAAGCGGTTGGCCGGCATGGCGCCGGGCATCGGGAAGCCGGGTTGTCCGTTGAAAAGCGGTGTCACCATTGTGGAGCCAATCTCCTATATGCCCTGTTGAAGATGAACTGGATGAACGGTCAAACGACTCTGGGTACCGGTATTTTCTGGATCTGCCTCATAAAAACCCATCAACCCGACTTTGTGATTGCTTATGAAGAAATGTTACGGGCCGGCGGCTTTTCGGGAAGCATCCCGTGCTCCCGGTACCATCGCACGGTTCGGCAAACCCCTTCTTCGTAACCCACGGTCGGTTGGTACCCGGTAACGTTATACCACTGATCCACCGAACAGTAAAAATAATCCTCAAACAGGATTCGCAGCATCAGGTTGTGGGGAAAACGCCGGTAGAGCAGACGCCGGTAGCGATCAACGCGCTCCTCCGGCACGTCCATGGGCTGCCAGGGCACCCCCAGCTCCCGGGCCACGCGCGGATACACTTCCCGGATTCGCACGGGCTCCCGGTTAGCCACGAAGAAGGCCCGGTTCTCCACGTCCGGATGGTGCGCGGCCAGCTCGATGCATTCGGCCAGATCGCCCGCGTAAATCTCGCTGACCCGGCCCGGGAAAGGAAACCGGGTATAGTGGCGCTGGTTCAGCACATCGAAAATCAGCCGATCCATGCTGGATTTCAGCCGGGGATAGGGCCCATAAATGTAGGAAGGCCGCAGCATGCTGTAAGGCAGACCCGAGGCGGCCACACACTCCTCCGCCTGCAACTTGGAGCGGCCATAATCGGTATTGGGGTGGGGCGGGGATGCCTCGGTCAGGGGCCCCACCGCGTGGGGGCCGGGCGGACGGTCGATGGCCGAGATGCTGCTGACAAACACCAGCCGCTTCAGGCGCCCGCCTGCGGAAAGGGTTTCGACCAGGCGGCGGGTGGTGTCGGTATTCATGGTGTAAAATTCCGGCCCATCCCGCAGGCTGACCAGCGCGGCAATGTGAAACACGTAATCCGCCTGGCGCAGGCGGTCGGCATAGGTTTCCGGGGCCAGCAAATCGCCGGCCAGCCAGCAAACCCGCCCTGCCCGGGCATCCGGCCATTGCCCGCGGGCCCTGGACTCGTCGCGCACCAGGCAGGTCAGCTCCCAGTCCGGGCGATTGGCCAGCATCCAGGCCAGGAAATTGCGTCCCACAAACCCGGTGGCCCCGGTAATAAAGGCTTTCATGGGGAATTCTCCTTCCTGTGCCGCGCGCGGATCCTCCGCATTCATCACAATACTTAAAAAAACCTCTTTTTTTTAGCCCGCCATCCGAAAAATTACTACAGGTAGCACAGGGATATTTTTATGAAGCGGATCGCATCGGGCCAATCACTGACCGAGTACTGTTTTATCGGCGCGCTGATTCTGGTGGCCAGCATCGGCATCCTGCTGGCACTGGGCGGCAACCTGAACGGCGCGCTGGCCAGCCTGAAAGGGGATTTGCAATCCCATATCAACGGTGCCGCCAACGCCAACGGGGGCGGGCAGAACCAGCAGCCTACCATCGATCCCAACGGCCCCGGCCAAGTGATTCCCCCGCCCCAGGCGGGCCAAAACCAGTTTTGCACGGCATCGGGCTGGTGCGTGAACGTGCCGGACACTTCCAACGTAAACCTGGCGGGCACCACCGGATCGCTGGGAGGCGAAATCAGCCAGCAGATGGCCGACGTCATCGCCCAAATCGCGCTGCAACTGCAACAGGATCCCAACACCGATCCCGCCCTGCTGAACCTGGTGACCCAGCTGGCCAACCAGGGCCACGCCGTGGGTAACGCGGAAGTTGAACTGGCAACCAATTGCCCGCTCAGCACCTATTGCGGGACCTACGTGGGAACCTACTCGCAGAATACGTCCTTCATCCAGGACGCCACCAATACCTTCAACACGACACACCAGCAACTGCAGCAATACCTGGCCACCCACCCCAACGCCCTGCCCATTGAAATGCAAAACACCATCCATTTCGAAGTCAGCGAGATCAACAGCATCAGCTCCGGCTTCAGCAACCACTGGGATGAGCGCTGGCAGATTTATGACGGTAACGTCTACGACTTCAATCCGCCCAACGGCGGCCAGTTGACCCACCAGAGCGCCAACACCATCTGCTCCAACGGCGGCAACGGCACCTGCTACCAGATGCCCTGAGCATCAGGGGTTGGCCACTTGGCGGAAGCGCAGGCTTTGCGCCAGCGCGGGAATGAGCGACTTCTCAAAGGAACCTTTCGGGCTGAAGGCAAACAACAGCGTATCGGCGTCTTTTTCGTTGGCCCGCACGTGGCGCAGGATGCCGGCCTCGTAAAAGCGGTTGCCTGTCTCGCTACCCAGCCGGAAACGGAACAGAAGCTGCCAGTAGGGCAGGTTCCGCCGGCCCACCCGCATGGTGCCCAGCTCGACGGTATCAATGCGGTCGATCTCCACGGTGCGGGGCGGGCGATCTTTATCGGCGTCCCGCACTTTCAGGTACTGGTTGGCGATGGAATTGGCCCATTGCAGATTGACCGGCTTGCCGTAAAGGCGATCGGCCAGACCCACGGGCACGTGGGTTACTACCAGAAACTCCTGGGGATGCTTGCCGGTCTTGACACGGATAAGCTCCAGGCCCAGCAGCTCATTCTTCTGCCGGATGCGAAAGGGTGAGCCGCCCTGAAGCCGCACTTCCAGGTGACTGCCGCCAGGGGAGTGCTCCAATGCCCAGCGGGAGGCTGTCAGCCCCGCCAGAAAGGCAAGCAGGCCCAGCGCCAGGAAAACCAGCAGCCGACGCGGGGACATGGGCAGGGGAAACGCTGGCATCAGGGCAAACCCACGCTGGCCATGGCGTCAATCGGGCAGCAGGGTAATAGGCTTGCGGCCCTTAAACCCCTCGCTGACGGTGTGGAAATAAAAGATCCCCTCCTCGCCCGGACGCCAACACAAAAAATATTCCCGCTGGGTGGTGGCGGAACGGTAGGGAAAATCCACCAGCCCGCTGTCCAGATCGCGCACCACCAGTCCCTGCTGAGAAAAATGTCGTACCCAGCGCGTCAGGGCCTGCTCAAAGGCCTCCACTTTCTGCTCCAGGACGCGTTGCTCCGGCTCGGCGGAATCGCCTTGCTGTTGACGGGTGGCCATCAGGCGCTGGTACAGGATGACCTCGTCCCGCAAGCGGCCCAGTTCCTCGCGGGCGGATTCCAGCGAGGCCTGCACGGCGGGGATGAGGGAGGCTGCCTCTTCCAGGGTGAAATATCGCTCAAAACCATTGGCGGACATGGGGGTCGTCCCTTCGGTCGTTCTTTCAGGATAGGGGAAAGCCGCCCCGCTGTCCATTGCCCCGGCAAGGGGCCGTGCGCCTTAAAACTTGAGCTTCACCTTCTGGATGCCCAGCACGTAGAAAAGCACCATGCCCCAGTACATCCCGGTGCTCACCAGAAAGTTCTTGAGCAGGGAGTTGCCCCCGGCGATGGGAAAGATAAGCGCGGCGACGGGGGTGAAAAAATCCTTGCCGAACGTGTAGCCGGCCAGGATGACGGCCATAAAGACGAGGTAAATGATGCCGTAATAGGCCAGGAAGGTCCAAAAGCTCAGTTCCCGCATGGGCGGCCCTCTCAGCGCGTTCCACCATTCCATTTTACACCCGGATCGCCCGGCGGGGGGATGGCGTTTCGACCGGGACAGGCGGAAACCTCCCGGCCCAGGGCGGCGCCCTTCAGTTTGCGGGAAATCTGCCGATGCCAGGAATGTGCCTTTGCCGTAAACGGAGACAAGGATATGTCCGCACCCAACCCGCAGATTCAACCGGAGCACCGGCTGGAGGACGAGCCGGATCTCGTGATGAGCGATGCCCAGGCCCTCCCCTGGTACTACCGCAATGCCGTCACCCCCGTTCCCGTGACCACCAGCCGGGCCGTGCTGGCACTGTGGTTCATGAAGCAGCAGTGGCTGCACCTGTGGCATGGCGTGGGGCGCTTTTTCGGCTTCCTGAAGCGCCACCCCTGGGCCAGCCTGGCCGGCATCGCCGCCGTGTTCGGCTGCGGCGCGCTTTGCCAGTACTTCGGGGCCACCGTACTGGCCGGCGGTATCTGGTATGCCGTGCAGCACCAGGAGCCGGCTGAGGCCGCCCCGGGCTCCGGGGAGGCCGCCTGACTTATTTCACCAGGGCCTGGATTTCTTTGAACGCCTCGTGGCGGGCATCGCCCAGCAGCTCAAACAGCACCATCTCCACGCTGGAGGGAATGGCGCCGGACTGCTCCATGCGCACCAGGGCGGTTTTATAGTCCCGCTTGTGGCGCGAGGCAACGGCATCCTGCGCCACATGCACCTGGTAGCCCGACGCCAGCAATTGGTGCACGGTCTGGTTCACGCACACATGGGTTTCCATGCCGCATACCACCACCTGGCGACGTCCGCTGGCCGCCAGCGCGTCACGGATGCCGGCATCTCCCAGGCAGCCAAAGGCGGTTTTCTCCAGCACCCGGACACCGGGCGGCAGGGCCTCCAGAATGGCCCCGGCGGTATGGCCCAGGCCCTTGGGATATTGTTCAAAAACCACTACCGGCACATCCAGCCGCCCGCATGCCCGAACCAGCGACGTGACTTTATGCGCCAGCCGTTCGGGGTGATCCATGGCCGCCAGCAGACGCTCCTGCACATCCACCACCAGCAGCAGGGCCTGTTGGGAAGTCAGCAGGCGGGATGCCATTTATTTTGACACCCCCGCCGCCTGCTGGACGCTTTCGATAAACGCCTGGGGCGACTTGAGATGGGGTTCGCCGGTGCCGCTTTGAATCTCGTGGGTATCCACCTTCACGCGCTGCCCGTCGGGCCGCACCACGTAAAAGGACGGAAAGCCGGTGGCGCCGTAGCTTTCCATCAGGGTGACCTCCGGGCTGTTCTCCTGGGGATAGACGCGAACCCGGGGGTAGTTTTTCAGGTAGTTCCTGACCGGATCCGTGGAGAGCAGCTCGCGGGTAAACCGCTTGCAGTGCGGGCACCAGGGCGCGTAGAAATACACAATGACGGGCTGGTGGTTCGTCCGTTGGGCTTCCATCACGCGGGCGTAACCGGGGGAGTCGTTCTCCCAGCCGTCAAAGGTCGTGGCCAGGCGCTGCTGGATGCTATAGGACTGGTAGATGACAAAGCCGCTCAGTCCCAAAACCAGGGCCACGACCGCCATCATCACCATGTTTATGGCCGACATGCCCGAAGTGCGCTTGCTCATTGCTGCCATCATGCTCCTGCCTCTGACCTTGTTCTCTCTGATCATACCCCAAAACCCCGCCCGGAAACCGTCAGATGGTCTTAATCACCACATCGCCGGTAATGCGGCACTGGCAGGACAGGCGATCGTTTTCATCCAGGTAAAATACGGCCTGCTCCACAATGGTTTTGGGGCAAATGTTGGCGGCCCCCTCCACGATGGTGACCACACAGTTGCAGCAAGCCCCCATGCCGCCGCAGCGATCGTGGACATTCACCTCCACCAGGTGGGCGGCCTCGCGCAGGGTGGTTTCCTGGTCAATCTCAAGCACTTTCCCGCTGGGGAGAAAGGTAACCTTGTGCTTCATCGGTCTGTTGCAACTTCTGGTCCGGCAGGGCGGTTGTTCCATTATATCGGCGCCATGCCCAAAAAAGGAAGCGGTCGCCTGCCCGGCCTTACCCGCCAAAGGCGTTTTCAAGATGCTCCACCTCGGCAGGCCTGCCGCCGCCCGGAAAATACACGCCAACCACATCAAAGCGGAAAATTTCCGCCTGGATGTGCGGGTGGGCGGCCAAAAAAGCCTCGGCCAAAGCGCCCAACTGCGCCTGTTTTCTGGCGTCAACGGCTTCCAGCGGAATCCCGTGGCTTTGGCCCCGGCGGGTTTTCACCTCGACAAAAGCCAGCAGCTTTTCCTGCGGATGATACGCAATTAAATCAATTTCACCCAGCTTGCCGCAACGCCAGTTGGCAGCCTCCATGCGAAAGCCCTTCCTTTTCAGGATGGCGCCCGCAATTTGCTCGCCTTGCCTGCCAATGCTTTGCGGTGTGGTCACAATTGTCCCGCCTGACCCGGCCTACCGAAAAAGTATAGTCGATTAACCGAACGTTTTGAAGGTGGATTCGATGTTCTTACCGATGACCTTCCGGACGGCGTCGATTTCGGTCTGGACCGCGTCGCGCTGGGTGTCAACCCGGCGGAGTTGCAGTTCGAGGGCCTTGTCAATAGCCTGGATAGCGGCGATTCTGGCCTGAAGCTGTTGTGCCTCGGGAGATTCGGGCTCCAGGTTGGCGCTAATGGTGAACAAAGCGCCGGTGATGTTAGCCAATGACAACCGAGCCTGGTTGATAAACTGGCCCTGCAATTCCAAATCACTTTTTCTGGCGGTGAGGATGAGGAAGCGGGCCTGACTTGCAGCGAAACCCATACTTGGCTCCTTTTGCTCTCTGTTGGCGTCCCATGACGCATGGTTGGATTACTTAAGTATATAAAAACGATTACCTGGGGATTATTGCCTATCCCCCGGATAATATTAAAATATATTAAGTATATCCTTCGGAAATAAGAGCGGAGCAATCGCGCTCAGGGTTCCACCCGGATGAAGGTTTCCGCATTGCCGTTGTCATCGGTGGCGAAAATATAATTGAAGACGCCCTCATCCTCGGCGGACAGGCCCAGCCGGATGGCTTTTTCCCGGCGGGCGGCCTGGGGCTCGGAAACCTTCACATCCGTGGCCGTCCCCTTCAGGATAAAGCACGGCAGGCCCACCATGCGGCTCAGGATGTCGTCCCTCCGGCAGTTGAGCACCTTGAAACGTCGCCGGTTAATGGTGTCCTCCACCATGTCGCCGGGTTTCAGCGTATTGAAATCCACGCCACGCACCACAGTCTGCATTGCCTGTACTCCCCTTCACTTGATTCAATTGGTATGGTGATGATCCTGAACGCTATTATACCCCCAAAGCCCATGCATGGCGCACATTGTTAAGCCGCCGGAAGCGGCCAGCCGGGTCAGGGATGGCTTGCGGCCAGGTTGCGGGTGGATTCCAGCTGGTAGTTGTAAACCAGCAGGGAGGCCTGCTGCATCATTTCCTTGGCGGTATAGTCGTTGTAGGGGCGCTCCACCTGGATGCACAAAATGTAGCGGCGCCCGTCCGGCAGGTAAAACAGGCCGCTGTCTCCCAGCGCGGTGCCGATATCGCCGGTTTTATGGGCCACTTTGACGGTTTTGGGCAGCAGCCAGGGAAGCAAGCGGTTGTTGTGGGTGCCTTCCAGAATGTCCAGCCCAATCTGGCGCGCATACTGGGACAACACCAGGCCCTGGTCGATATTGTGCAGGATGGTTGCCATCTCGTAGGGCGACACCTTGTTGGTGCCTTCCAGATCGGGCAGCCAGTTGTGGATGCGGGTCTGGCGCAAGCCCAGCTCTTGCAGGCGGCGGTTCACCAGCGAACTGCCCCCCAGGGCGTCAATCATGATGTTGGTGTCGGTATTGTCGCTGATGCGAATCATATTGGTGGCCACGTCGTTGGCCGGAATGGTAATGCCCGCGGGCTTGTACTGCAGCTCGCCCGCGCCACCCGCCCGGTGGAAATCCGCATAAAGCAATGGGGTATCTACCCGCATGGTGTCTTCATCCAGGCTCAGCAGGTAATTGTAGAGGACGGGCAACTTAATGACGCTGGCCGCCTGGCGGGCCTGGTAGCCGTTAATCTCCACGAAACTGCCGTCCAGCGGGTTGTAGTAGTACAGCGACGCGGAAAAATGCCCGGGCGGGTAGGAATTGATTAACGCCGCCAGGCGCGCCTTCAGCACGGCATCTTCCCGGGTGGTCAGCATGGGCAGCAGGGTGTCGTTCAGCTCGTTCCCCATTTGCCGCTTCAGCAAGGGACGGGCCAGGTTGTTGGCATAAAGCGGGCTGGGCGTATAGGCCGGCCCGAATTGTTCTTCCACCAGGGCCTCAAACTGGGTAGTATCCACCTTGCGGGGCAGGATGGAAATCTGGGGCAGCGGCACACCCTGGCGACTGCCCAGCCACAGGGCGCCGCCCGCCATGCCGGCCACGATCATCAACAGGAAAAAAGCCAGCAGGGTTAGCCGCTGCTGGCGCAGCTTGCGCTTGCGGTACTGCCGATAGGCATTCCCGCGCTCGCGGACCAGGCGGTGGGCCACGGCCTCCAATTCATAGTATTGTTCGTAAGGCTGTTTCACTCTAACTGAAAGACTTTTACTACACGTCACGACGCCTCACCCGAGCGTCGTATTTTATTGTAGCGCATACCGGCCACCTGAAAAAGCCCGGCCTTACAATTCGTCGGCGGGTGGCAGTCCCTCGGTGGGCGGGCCGTTCAGCACGCGGCCCAGCACATCGTAGCGCCCCCCGTGGCATGGGCAGTCCCAGCTTTTCTCCGCGCCATTCCAGTGGACGATGCACCCCATATGTGTGCACACGGGGGAAAGCAAGTGCAGAACCCCCGCCGGGTCTTTGTAGGCCGCCACTTTCTTGCCGTCCATCCTGACGATCCGCCCTTCCCCCATCGGGATATCCGACAGCTCTGGCACTTCCCCGGCGGCCTTGCCGTAACGATCCTGGATGAAATGCTTCATGACCTGCAGGCCTTCGGAAAACACGCCTCCTGCCGAGGCAATGGGCTTGGCCCGGCTGGGATCCAGGATGTCCGCGCAGTCGTTGCGCACCCCGGTAATCAGATCCGCCAGCAGGTTGCCCGCCAGGGTGCCGAAGGTCAACCCCTCCCCGGAAAAGCCGGTGGCCAGGAAGATATCTCCCAGCCGGCCAATGTAAGGCAGGCCGTCCGCCGGGTTGTAGAACTGGGAAGACCAGCGGTAGGCCACGGACTCCACCCTGAAATGCGAGCGGGCATAGGCTTCCAGGCGAGAAAAGGCCTGCCGTTCCGACCCGGCCCCGGTCTTGTGATCTTCGCCCCCCACGATGACCACCGGCCCCTGGGCATCTTCGGCCAGCCGGATGTAGTGGTAGGGGTCGTCCATATCCCAGTAAAGCGCATCCGGGGGAGGATCCGTTACCCGTACCCCCAGCACGTAGGAGCGGTAGGGCTCCAGGCGGCTTTGCACGACGGGCTTGAAGCCAATGGGGGTGTGGGTGGCCACGATCACCTCATAGGCGTTTAGCCAGCCATCGGCGGTTTCCACCTGGAACGGCTCCGCCTGGTGCGTGACCCGGATGGCGGGGGAAAACTCGTAAACGCGCCCACCCTCTTGAGTAAAGGCTTCCGCCAGCCCCAGCACGTAGCGCAGGGGATCGAAACGGGCCTGGTTGGCAACCTGGATGGCGTCGGCCACCGCAAAGGGCAGCGGCGTGCGGTGCGGATAGCTGATGGGCAGCCCGGCCTTCTCGGCAGCCCGGGCCTCCTCCTGCAAATCGCGCACCTGGGCATCGCTCTCGGCATAAAGATACCCCTCCAGGCGCTTGAAATCGCAATCGATGCGATAATCCCGACAATTGCGCTCGATTTCGTCAATGGCGCCCAGAATGGCCCGGGTCACGGTGCGGGTGGCCTCCTCGCCAAAGTGGGAGAGCACCGTGCGAAAGTCGATATCCAGCAGCATGCTGGTAAGATGGCCGGAATTGAAGCCGCTCACGCCGTGCCCAACCTGGCGGGCATCGATGACGCAAACCTCCCATCCGGCCCGTTGCAGCCTTAGGGCGGCGGTCATGCCGGTAATGCCCGCACCGATAATGGCGATGTCGGCGCTCACCTCTCCCTCCAGCACCCGGCTGGAAACGTATTGCCCTTCCCGGGCGGCTTCCAGGTTGTGCTTCCAGATGGATTCCGTTGCGCTGACGATCTGCTCGCCATCTGCGTCCCTGCGCGAATCCTGGTTGGCCATGGCGCAATACCCCCCATTCTTTGTGCCCTGCCCATTGTGCGCGTTGCGGCCCGTTGCCGCAATTAGACGCCTGTCCTATCCCTGCGCCGCCGGCAGGGCAAGTCCACGGGCCATGGGCCCCCACTTCCAGCCAAACCCTTTACCCCAAGCGGCGCCATGCACCGGGACGTAGCAACAACAGCGACCCACGGCAAGGTTTTTCGGCAAGCAACCGGCCCCCGGGGTTTACAACGGTCCACAGGGTTGCGCCGGAATACTACCCGGTTCGGCAATTGTACTGTTCACCCCAACAGCTAAGATGGGATCAGTGAGGGTTTCGAGGTGGATATATGGAGTTTCATTTCTACTCATACAGCCTGGGGGAAAGGCAAACCATGCAGTTGCAACTGCATTCGACAGGCTGGCTGGTACATTACGGGCCTTATGGCGCCATTTCCCAGCCGGACGGCTTTTTCGTGGCCTGGATTCTGCGCAGCCACCAGGTGAACGTGCCGCCGGCGCTAAACGATGCCCTGGAGGAGCTTTGGGAAGCCGCCCACCGGCACAAGCTGGATAAGGACACCATCCAAAAAAGCCTGGACGGCTTTTCCCAATGGCTGCAAGGCTTTAACAAGGCCGTGGCCGACGACCCCGTACTGTTCGGCACCTGAGTATGAGGCTGGGTGCGGCAGCGGCGCCGGGCTGGCCGGCGCCGTCCACCGCATCGGCAAAAAAGGGAACCCCGGAAAAGCAAGGGCGCCTTTCCGGGGTGTCAGGTTATTGATGGACAGCGCTCAGGCACTGGCCACCGGTACGCCCGGGGTTTTCAGCCCGGGAGTGCTTTCGGCGCCCACCGGGAACGGAATGACCCGCTCCGGGCCGGTGCGCGGAAAATCGAGGCCGCGCTCCACGTAATGCGCGTCCACTTCCTGCACACCAAAGGCTTCGATGATGTAGCGCTTGGCCGCCTCCACATCGAAGGGCTTGCAGCTGAACAGATCGAAGAAGAAGTAGTCCTTTTCCACAAAAGAGTGGAAGGACAGGTGCGATTCGGCAATGACCACCATGCCGGTAATGCCCCGGTCTTCCGGCACCAGGCCGGAATACGGAAACACGTAGGGCTGGGTAATCTTGGTCATGCCGATTTTATCCGGGAGCGTATTCAGCACGTCGAACACGTAGGCGACGTCCGAAATCTTCTCCAGGTCGCAGCGCTTGCAGTCCAGCATCAGGTGGGGGCCAAAGCCCATGGTCGCTTCCTTCGCCATTAGGCACCTCCTTTCTGGCCAGCCGCCAGGGCAGGCTGCGGGAACAGGGGAACCAGCTCGCACAAGGGGCCGCTGTGCTCCATGCGGGCCTTGATAAGGTCGAGGTTGCCGCGCTTGATCATCTGGATTTCGGCGCCCTTGGCCTGGAATACCTCGCGCAGGTACTCGTAGGCAATCAGCGGCTGCACGTCGGACCCGCAGGTAAACAGATCCACCGAGGCATAGCCGTATTCGGGCCACGTGTGGATGGCCAGGTGGGATTCGGAAATCACCACCACGCCGCTCACGCCGTAAGGCTCGAAACGGTGGAAGGTGGACTGCACGATGGTTGCGCCACAACGGCGGGCAGCCTCGTTCATATGGAATTCGATGTTATCGACCCCATCGAGCATTTCGTGGCTGCAGTTGTAGAATTCGACCAACAAGTGATGACCCAATGCATTTTTCATGGCATGCATCCTCTGGCTAAAAAACGTAACCTGAGAACGCGCCTTAACGACAGGGGCCGCCCCGGGAGGCTCGGGTTCTGGAGGGAGCGGATCGCTAAAGCGCAGCGGCGAGCCTCAGCGTGCCAGAACTGTCATCCGGGTTTTTGTTGGCGTCAAACATAAATCGAAGCAGAAACGTCTTGAAGAAGCGGCTGGCGCCCTCGCTGGCAAACACCTGGGTCAGGAACTGCAGGGCGAGCGACACGGCGCGGCTTTTGCTGCGGGACTTGTAATCGGGCACATGGTATTGGCCACCCAGCGCCTGATGGCGGGGCAGGCTGCGCGAATCCTGCGGGGCCGCGCCGAAAAGGCTATTCAGTTCCCAGGAGCCTTGCATTGCCTTACCATACCCTTAAAGTTTCAAGTGTATATACGGATTTTTATTATGACATAGAGTCGGCCAAGTGCATCAAAAGTTCAAATATTCTTTATTTTTCTTAGTGCCGCCGGGATCCGGGCGGGTGTCTGACGGGTGAAAACCTTGGCATTTGCCGGGTTTACGCCTGTCGGCCATGACTGCCGGGCAATTTCCGGGGATGGCATGTTTTTATTTTGTATGGAAGGCTTTTAACCCTTTGGATAGTCTGAGGATTGAGGTAGGTGTTTTTCGCGTGGGCCGTCGCCCAGCGAGGGACAGGAGTGATAGAGATGGTCAACTTTGCTGCGATCAGCGGTCAATCGATGGCGGTGCCGGGCTTTGGCGGACGGCGCTCGGAGCGCGCCTTTTCCCCGGATCTGCCAGATGTTCGCCAGCCAGGGCTGTTGGGCGGCACCGACTTTTTTAACGCCGGCAACGCCGGGGCAGACCCAACCGCATTGTTCAGCATGCTGCGGGAAATGTTCATGAGCCTGTTTGGCGGCAGCGCCCCGTCGTTCTTTGACGATTTCAATCCCACGGACACCGCCCAGGGGCAAGCGTCGCCCTTTGTCCCGGCCTCCAGCCAAAACTCCCCGCAAGGCCAGGTTTCGGTAGACGGTGGTAACGGCGTGGCGCCCTCCGGCACGTCAGGGGGAAGCATCCACCGCGGCAACGCCAATGCCCAGGGGTACGTGGCGGCCAGCAACGGCATGCCGATGGTCGTGCCCCAGGGCCAGGAGCTGAACAACAACATTACCGCGCTGTACAAGGGCCTGCCCACGGATCCCAAGCTGTACCGGGCCGAGCCGGACGTCAGCAACGTGCGCATCCTGATGACCGGCATCACCATGAACAACCAGTGCTACGACCGCCGCATGTGGATGGCCCTGTACCAGGCGGGCGTACCCATTGAGGAGGCCCAGCGCCAGGGATACCTCTCGGCGGTAAACGGCCAGGGGAGCCTGCATGCCAACTTCAAGCAGAAAGGCGACAACGAAGGCGGCTGGGACATCTCCCGCCCGGGCAACGTCTACCAGCTGGCCGAGGAAACCTTGAACGACGGCAGCAAGCGCCTGGTGATATATCACTGGGCCGGCGAGCTGCCCCCGGGCATCACCCGCGAAGACGTGCAGAACGCCAGCTTTGGCGATTCGCCCTACCCGGAATACAAGGGCTTCCAGGATCAGGACTATTACCACCCTCTCATCATCACCCCGGGACAGAACCACCAGGGGCAGGATGTGCAGGACAACTGGCGCTCTCGGGAGGCCATCCAGGCAGCCTCCGGCTACCGGGAAAACCCCGTGCCCAGCAGCTCGCCCAGCGGCAACGGAGCCCGCAATGCTTCGAACGACGGCGGTTCCGGCAACCTCAACGGCGGGAACCAGTCTACCGGATCGGCCCAGGGCAACAACCCGCCGAAACCGGACAAACCCACTTCGGCTACCTAGCAGCAATTACCCAAGCTACTGTGAACGCAAGGCAGGCACCCCAACGTGGTGCCATTTTTTTTTGCCCCTACACCCCGGCGGTGGCGGGAACCATGGCCGGCGAGGCGGTCTCGGCGGCCAGGATGGCCTCAATGCGCTCGAAAACGGAGTGGTGGAGCACCAGGGTAAGGTGATCGATATCCGGGTCGTCGATAATATGGTTCTGCACGGTGCCCAGCTCCAGAGCCTCCGGGGCCGCTTCCAGCAAGGCGTTGCGGTAGTGCACCATGAAGTCCCACACCGACAGCAGGCTATGGTAGGCCACCTCGGTGGACTTGCGGGCCACGTTGAGGTTCCACTGGATAAGCTGGTCAAACACTTTGGGCACCTGCTTGCCCGGATGGTTGGGGATCCAAAGGTTCTTGAGCTGCTCCACGCCCTCGGCGCCCAGAAAGCCGGTGCCCAGCGAAATGAGGTGCTGGATGGAGGAGGGCTTGCTCTCGTCCAGGTTTTCCACGCAGTACTGGCCGATAATGCCCCCCAGGCAATGCCCAATGACATTGACCTTGTCCACTTCGCAGCGTTGGCGAATGCGGTCCACTTCCAGCTTCAGGGCTTCGGCGCAGCGTTCCACGTCGGCCAGGCCGTTTTCGGGCAGCGAGAGCACCGACACGTTGTAGCCCTGCCCGGTAAAATAGCCGTGCATTTCCCGGAAAAACATGGGCGGGGTGTTCAGGCCCGGCACAATAACCAGCGGCAGGTGGGGACTTTCCGGGTGAACGGGCTCTTCCAGCTTGGGAATCTCGCGCACAGCAAAGCAGCCGCGGCGGTTCAGGGCGTAGTAATCCTGGCGAGCCAGCCGGCTGAGGCTGCCCATCCGCTTGATGGCCGCAAAATAGGTCATCAGGAAGGCGGTGAGCTTATCGATCTGGCGGCGGCGCTCCGGGCTGATGAAGTCGCTGTTGAAGTAGTCCTGGATGTTCTTGATTTCAAGCTCCGCCAGTCGGCGATGGATGGGATGCAGCTTCATGAGCGCCCCGCCCACCAACGCGCCCGCCGTAGAGTACATCCAGGGGACGGGTTTGTTCTGGAACCGGGTCGATTGTCTCATCGCAACATCCACTCTTTCCGTTTGAGCATGCTCATTCTACCACTCTATACCGGCCATGACGAAATACTACAAAAAGCGTATCTTTTGCGTCCGCTGAAAACGCCCGTCATACGGCATGTTGTGAATGGTAAGCAGGCTTCGTTTTTTTGCCACACTCAGTTCTTATGCCACCAGCAAGGCCTGGCAATGCAGGGTATTAATGTTTGTGAAGCCCCGCTTTATCCGGGTTGGCGAAAGGCGTTTCGGAATAGACGAACCAGTCCGCCACCTGGACTTGATAAGGGTACAGGGATTCCAGGTAGTCTTTGGCGGTTTGCAGGCCGCGCTCGTTGTTGGCGCGGTAGCGAAAAAGCCATGTGGCATCAAAGCGACGGATGGCGCCGGCGGGCGGCAGAGGCAGCTCACGGCCATCTTGCCGGTTGATCCAGTAGGTCATGGGCTGATCGCCCCGGCCCGCCTTGACCAGATAATAGGCGGCCAGTCCCGGCGCGCCATAGGGGCCGTTAGCGAAAATCAGGCTGTTGGGGGCGGCGTGGGCCAGGAAATACTCGATTTTGCGGTGGATAGGCTTGTGGTTGTGTTCATCGCGGAACGGCGAGCCCGGCAGCACCACCAGAAAGCCCAGCACCCCCATTGCACCCAGCATCAGGGCGAAAGCCTGCTTCTGGGTACCGGTCACCAGGCCCTCTTCCAGCTTGGACAGCGAAAGACCCAGCCACAGCAGCATGCCAGGGGAAATCAGCATGACGTAACGGTCGATAACCAGGGTGTGGGTTGCCTTTGCCAAATCATAACCCAGCTGCACCAGCAGAGGAACGAAGATCCACATCAGCAAAAAACCGCCTGTCCGCAGTTGAGGGAGGTTTTTCTGACGCACAAAGCCGGGCAGCCCCAACCCGAAGAAAATCACTGCCATGGGCATGTAGAACAACCGGGTCAGGTTGTTATCGCCGGCCAGGGCCACCAGGGGCTGCCAGACGAACATCTCCGGGTAGCGATACCACTCCACGAAGCCCTTGGCGAAGTGATACTCCTCCTGCACCCCTTGTTGCTGGATTTGGTAGACGGGCAACCACCAGGCAGCCGCCGTAAGCACCGCAGCCACACCAATTCCCAGCAGCCAGAAACGGGGGCTTCGCTCCCGCCACAGGAAAACCAGCCCAAAGGCGGCATGAAAACACAGGAAAAAGGCGAAGATATAATGCGTCATGGCCCCACCCAAGGCGCTCAAGGCATAGAGCAGGCTCCATGGCAGGGGCCTATGGCCATAGAGGGTTTTCCACAGGGCCAGCGACGACCAGGCGGCCCAGAACAGGGCCAGGGCATACATGCGCCCCTCCTGGGCGTAATAGATTTGCACCGGGGAAACCGCCACCGCCAGCGCGGCCAGCATCCCCGCCCGGGGGCCTGCCAGCGCGCGTCCCAGCAAGTAGAGGGCCGGAATCGCCAGCACGGAGCAAAGCGCCGAGAAGCTGCGCAAGGCGGTGACTTCCGGGTTGGCGCCCCATCCGGCCACATGCCCCAGCCAGGGATTCAGCAGCAGATAGTACAGGGGCAGGTGCACATTGTGTTTAAGCAACTGCAACAAGGCATTGAAGTGCAGGGGTTGCCAGGCAATCAGGCGGTGGTAATAATAGGCCGCCGTGTGGATGCCAATCTGGATGTCCGTGGCCTCGGTGTGGCCGTTGCCCACCACCAGGGTATAGATTTCATCAATCCACAGGCTGGTACCGTCCAGGTGGATCAACCGAATGAGCACCGCCAGCAGCAACAAGGCGGCCAGGCCCATGAGCGCGCGGCCACCGGCGGGAAAAGAGAGGGGTTTGGGGTTCGGGGACATCGTGGGCGGCTTCCTTGGAATTGTAGTGAATACCTTGCCATGTGAACGCGAAGCGGGCAAGGCGTGTTTGCAAAGAGGAAAACGGGGCTTGCCCCGTGGCAGGCCCCGTGATGTGAGTAAAGGGATTACTAAAGGGTCAATGGAGTTACTGGGAAGTCCAGATGACGGTGTTGTCAGGCTTTTTCACGGCCACATCCACCTCTTTGATGCCGGTGAACTGGGTCAGCGTGCGCCGCAACTGCTGTTCCAGCCGTTGGGGCGAAGCGGCGCTCTGGAAGCTGAAGTCGGCGGGGGCTTCCAGCACGACGGTTGCCTTGCCGTCAGCGGAGACATCCACCCGTTGCACATCCAGCTTGCCCAGGTCGGTTTCCTGGAAGTAGCCGCGGATTTTCTCGAAGTCGGTCGGGCCGCTCAGCAAGGCTTCAACCGCCTTGGCAGGCACGTTGGGCCCTTCGATGATACGCACGGCGGGCGTGCCCAGCATCAGCGCGGGATCCTTGACGATGTTCACGTAGTTGGGGTAGTACAGGCTGACCTGCTGGGCGCCGGCCACCGAAGCCGGGGTCGGCTGGATGGTGTTCACCACCAGCACGGGGCCTTCCTGGTAGATAGTGGGGATGTCGGCCCGCACGTTGCCGGAGACCATCACCTCGGTGCCCGGCTTGAACCAGGATTGGGTCTCAACCGGCTGGGTTCCCAGTAATACATACTTGCGGGTGCCGGTATTGACCACCCAACCGCCGGTTTCGGTGGTGGGCTGCAGGGTACCGGTGACGGCCACCTGGTTGGTGGTTTGAGCGGTCTGGATGCCGGTCGCCACGATAGCCATGCCGTCCGCCGCGGGAAGCAGCACATCCGGGCGCAGGGTGCCGCTCAGGGTCACGGTGGAGCCGTAGCGGAACAGCGGATCGCCCTGGATGGCCTCCGGGTTCAGGATGCGGTAGACCTTGTTGTCGGCAGTCTCAACGACCCACACGTTTGGCTCCTGGGTAGAAGGCCGCAGCATGCCGGTAATGCTTGTCATTTGCTGCGACGGGGTCGCTGCGGCCAGGCTTTCAGGCATGACCACGGTGTGGGCCAGGGTAGTGGCCTGGGTATCGATGCGGCCCTTCAGCCGCACCTGGCGACCCACGCGGAACCAGTCCTGCTGGGTGACGGCGCCCGGATTCATCAGGTAATAGCGCTTGTTGTCGGGGGTGGTAATCACCCACTCACCCGGGGTGGCGGTGGCTTGCAGCATGCCCGTGACGTCCACCAGCTCGCCTTGGGGCTGGCCCACGGCCACCTGCACCGGATCCCGCCAGCCGGCGTTCAGCAGCTTGGCCAGGGAGGTCGCCACACTGGCACGGGTGGCGGCAATATCCGGGTAAATGCGCTGACCGGCCAGCTCGTCCACGTGGATACCGGTCTTGGCCACGGTCGCCACGGCGCGGCGGGCCCAAACGGGCACCTGCCCGGCATCCTGGAAATGCCGCAGGACGGCATCGGCGTCCTGCTCTCCCAGCATGGCCTGCTTGCTGGCCTGGGCCAGGATGGCGTACATCTCAGCCATCGAGATATTCTGGTCCGGCAGGAAACGTCCCCCCGGATAGCCGGCGATCCAGCCCTGTCCGGCCACGGCGTTAATCGCGCCGGCGGCCCAATGGCCCATGGGCACGTCGGTAAAGCGCGAAGCCATCCCCGAGGTGTCCAGGTTCTGACTCTTGGCCAGCATAACGGCGAACTCGGCGCGAGTCACCGGGCGTTCCGGGCGAAACGTGTTGTCCGGGTAGCCGGTCACGATATGGCGGTTGTTCAGGTAATCGATGTACTGCGCGGCCCAGTAGGTATTGGGCACATCGCTCAGGACGGCCCAGGCGGCCTGGCTGACGCAAAACGCGGCAAGCAGGGCCATCAGCGCCGGGCGCCGCCATCGGTTATGGTTCATTGCTTCTCTCCTCACAGAAAATTGGCTACTCTCTCTGTCAACTTGATGGTTTCAGCGATTGTCATCTACTCTAATCAGGTTGGTGGATGAATCCCGGGTTGCCCGGGCGCGAATGCTACTCTTCAAAACGAACGATTCAATTTCCAGTAGCTCAACTATTGATGAAAAACGCGGGCCGCACAATAGCCCAATCGGGTAGGAGTCGCCACCCAAAGCCGCAGGTTACGCATGTAGCCCAACCACAGGGCATTCAGAACCCTGGCAAAGCGGCTGCCCTTGACCCAGAAGAATTCCGACCCAAGGCAACCCTATTTTTGCCCGAAGGTCAGCTTTTTTGGGATCAGCCCGGTCGGCTAGTTGACATGCCGGGCGATCTTCTTAATAGCCATCTCCGCGCGGCGGCTGATGGCCGGATCGTCCTGCCCCTTGGCCCAGTCCAGGGTTTCCACCACGTCGCCACTGCGATGGCCGATTTCTCCCAGCGCCCAAATGGACAGGGCAATCAGCTCAGGATTCTTGGCGTTGCGAACCACGTCCACCAGCGAGGGGACGGCATCGGGATAGCGCAGTGTACCCAACTGCCATGCCGCAATACACCGGGCATCTTCGGCATGGTTGGGGTGCAGCAGGTCGATAAGATGGGGCACCACGGGCTTGCCAATCATCCCCAGGGCCTCGGCGGCGCTGGCAAAAACCTCGTTGTCCTTGTCGTTCAGCGCGTTGATGAGCAGGGGCACGGCCTCTTCCCGTCCGGTCATGCCCAGGGCGGTTATGGTGTAGTTCTTGAGAGTGGCGTTTTCGTGGTTGGCCATCCCTTTCAGCACTTCCAGCGCCCGATCGCCACCCACCTTGCCCAGGGCCAACGCGGCGGCGCTGCGAACGTCCGTGTGTTCGTCGGGATCGCCCAGAACCTCCTCAAAGACCGGAATACAGGCCGGCTCGAATTTCTCCACCATATAAAGAATTGCGTTGAGCCTGCTTGATGGCGGGTAGGCTTTTTGTCTTACAATGTTGATAGCCGTTTCCAGCGGTGTATGATCATCTCTCATTGAAAAACCTTCTGAGTGCCTTAAAATAGGCCAACCGGGTTTTTTATCGGCAAGTAGATAGGCAAACTTAAATGCATTGGCACTATTTTGCGGCAAAAAAACTGTTTAAAACGGTTGCTGCCCTTATTTTAATACTGCTGATAGCCGCAGTTCAATTGCCCATTCGAAGCTATGCTGGGCAAAAGCTTGTGCTGGTTCAGCTTTCGGGCATGGATCGCCAGGCCCTCGCGCCCCTCGTCAACAGCATGGAAGCCAGTGGCTTTTCCGCCGAAATCCTGGCCGAGGAAGACTTCAAGCGCAGCGGGCCCGGCACCGTTGGCCCCTACGTCGTGGTTCCATTGGCCCGTCAGGTGAATGAAGGCGCCTTATCGGCGTTCAGCCGGTATATATCAGGCGGCGGCAAGGTGGTGCTGATTCCCCCGGAAAGTTTCCCCAATCTTTCCGTAAAACGGCTGTTTCAACTGGTCGGGGTGGAGATTAGCGGCTCCAAGTTCGCGCCGGAACCGATGGCGCTGAACTGGAAAGGCAAGACCCAAACGGCATCGGAACAGCTTCCCTCCGGTAGCAACGTGCTGGCCATTGCCCGCAGCACCCGAATGACCGTGCTGGCCACCTGGGGCAACGATTATCCCGCCGTGGTGACAACCGAACGCGGCGGTGTGCTGAACTGGCAATGGGGGAAACAATTAAGCCCGGAGCTGAATGCTGGCGCCATACGGCTGGTACTTCCCCCGGCCCCCCTGCAGCCGGTAACGGAACCCGTGGCAGCCCGCCATGCTCCCGCGGAAAGCGCTCAGCCCCTGGTCACCAAGCCCGCCGCAAACTTTACCCCACCCGCCACGGTGCCACAAGCCACTCCTGTTGCCCAGAGTGCCAGCCACACAAGCAAAGCGGCTGGCCCCGACATTGCCCGCATAACCAAGCTGCCGCCGGTCAAGGCCGTGCGCGGCATGGATCCGCAATTCACTTATAACCCGGCCATTGCTGCCAGCAATCTGAAAAAAGCCGCCACGGCGCCCACCGCCTCCCCAAGCATTCCCGAGACGCGCCAACCGGTTAAGGGCGGGCAGGTATCCCGTCCGACAGCCCCGCGCCAGGTCTCCAATAACCCCGATGACGAGGTGCTTCAAAACATCCTGGGCGGGGAAAGCGAAAGCAACGGCAAGCCCTCTAACCCGCCGACAGCGCAACCGGAGGGACAGACCGCGCCCAGCCGCAAGCCCTTTAGCTTTCTGGATCCAGAGGCCGCCGCCGTACTGGCCCCCGAGTTCGATTATGGCTTGTACTCCAAAAACATGCGCGTTCTGGATGACTACAAGCGCCGAATTCAGGATGCTCTGGAAACTTCGCGCCAACTCTCCCTGAATTTCCCGACTGATCGTGTGGCAGCCCTGCTGAACGAGGCCGATGAGCACAAACGGGAGTTTGAGAAGCTGTACCTAAGCAACCAGACCCAGCAAGGACTGGATGAATACGCCATTGCCAAACGCCTAACGCTTCAAGCGCTGGCACTTACCACCACCTCGCCCAAGGTAGAAGGGCGCGCCATCTGGCTGGATCGGGGCACCATCCTGGAATCCGGCGGCGAGGCCGGGCTGCGCCAGCTGATTCGAAAATTAAGCCAGGCCGGCATCAACGTGGTGTTTTTCGAAACCGTGAACGCCGGTTTCCCCATCTATCCCAGTCGCTTAACCCGGAGCAACCCCCTGGTGTCCGGCTGGGATCCCCTGAAAGTGGCGGTGGATGAAGGGCACAAACTGGGCATGGAGGTTCACGCCTGGGTTTGGACGTTTGCGGTTGGCAATAAACGCCACAACGAGCTGATTGGAAAGCCAGTCGATTATGCCGGCCCCATTCTGGAGGACAGCGGCCTGATGAGCGAGGCCCTGCGCAACCAGCAGGGCGGTCTAAGCGTTGACAACAAGCAGAACGAATACTGGCTGAGCCCGGCCAGCCCTAAGGGCCGGGCCTTTCTGCTGGATTTGTACAAGGAAATCGTAACCAACTACGACGTGGACGGCTTGCAGCTTGACTATATCCGCTACCCGTTCCAGAGCGGCGCAACCCGGATGGGCTACGAGCAGGTGGGCCGAGACGCTTTCTACAATTCCACCGGGCAATCGCTGGATTCCATGGATGATTACAAAGCCAAGATGTGGATTGCCTGGAAGACCTACCAGGTTACGTCCTTCGTGCAGCAGGTTTCGGAAACCCTGCGGGCCGTGCGTCCCAACATCAAGCTGTCGGCGGCGGTCTTTCCCATGAGGCGGGAGTCCCGCATCGTGGCCATCCAGCAGGACTGGGAGACCTGGATTGACAACGGCTGGATTGATATCCTGAACCCGATGTCCTACACCCGCGATCCCGAACGCCTGCAAGCCATCTACGACTACGTCAAGCGCTCCCCCCAAAAGCACGTGATGATTTACCCGGGCATTGCCATCCGCAATCTGGACGCCGGCGAGCTGGTAATGGAGCTGGAAGCCCTGCGCGACCATGGTGGCCTGGGCAGCACGCTGTTTGCAGGCGCGCACCTGGATGCGGAAAAGGCAACCACCTTGGGTAGCGGCCCCTTCAAGGACCACACCAGCATTCCCCCACACAGGGACGTGGTGAAATCCCTGAAAACCGTGTTGGCGGACTACGACCAGAAGTTCAGCCGCCTTCAATCGAGCGGCGCGCTGAACGCCGTACCCCCCACAATGGTGCAAAGCATCCAGCGGGGGCTGGATCAGCTGGCGGCCATACTGGACGCCCTCACCCCTGCCCACCCGGAAACCGCCAAGGTGGCCCAGGCCCGACAGCAGTTTACCGCCCTAAAGAATGTGACCCGCGCCTGGAGCCAGCAGGATCGCCAGAGCCACCCCTTCCGGGCGCAATATTTCGACAAGACCATGCTGATGATGGAGCACCTGCTTGGCTTCCTGACCGATCGGGCCGGCCTGTACGGCTCCGTGGCGGGAGAGACGCCGCCTAAAAGTCCCGCTGACCCGTCTTACACGATAGTTGGCACGCCGGCCTCGGACGATGGGGCCGCCACCCCGGACGAAATGCCCGTTCCCAACTGAGCCAGGATTTCACGGGCCAGGTTCTCGGCGGCATCCCCCTTGCTGAGGGTTTGGCCGATTTTCTCGAACCCTTCCATCGCTTTTCGATAAGGCTCTGACTGCTTATCCAGCAGGGGAACCATCGCCTCGGCTATTTTCAGGGGCTCGCAGTCGTATTGCAGCAGCTCCCGCACGATGGGGTCGTCCTGGCTGGTCAGCAGGTTGGGCAAACCCATCACTTTCACGTACACCACGCGTTTCATAATCTGGTAGGCAATGAAATGGCCGCGATAGATCACGATCATGGGCTTTTTATACAAGGCCGCTTCCAGCGTTCCGGTGCCGGACTTCACAATCATCGCGTCAGCCACGCTCATCAGGGCATGGTTTTCGTTTTCCACCGTATGCACACAGGGCACCGGCTGGGTGGCCCGCACGGCCTCCAGCAGTTTGGCATCAAAATACGCCTTTTTCAGCGAAGGGGCCCGCGCAATTACGAACTGGGCGTTGCGAACCTCTTTTCGGATATGGGGAATGGCCTGTACGCAGGGCTTCAGCAGATAATCAATCTCCATCTTGCGGGAGCCCGGCATAATACCGATGATCGGCTTCTCGGGATCCAGCCCGTGCCGGCGGCAAAATTCGGTTTTGTCTGCCGGGGGCGGCAGCTCACCGATAAGGGGATGCCCCACATAGGTGACCGGCACGTTGTGGGAACGGTAAAAAGGTTCCTCAAACGGAAAAATGCAGAACACATGGTCCACACCGGCCTGGATTTTCCTGATACGCCCCTGGCGGCTGGCCCAAAGCTGGGGCGGGATGAAATAAAAGGTTTTGATGCCCATTTGGCGAACCTGCCGGGCCATCCACAGGTTGAAAACCCCGTAGTCAATATGCAGTACGGCATCCGGACGGAAGGTTTGCAGGCGCTTCAGGATTTTTTTGCCCAGCAGGTAGTGGTAGGGCGCGCTTAGAAAGGCGCCAAAGCCCACCGCTCCCATTTTCTCCTGGTCAGCCAGCAGGGGAACGCCTTCCTGCTTCAGCGCGGCGCCGCCCACGGCCTCGATTTCAATACCGGGCTCCAGCGTACGCAGATGCCTGACCACCTTGGCGGCGTGGACATCGCCCGAATGGTCCCCGGTGATGATGAAGATCCTAGTGGGACGGGTGCTCATAACTGGGTCAGGGCCTTCTGTGAGGTGGAGACGATGATCATGTTGTGGCGATCGGCGTATTCGGCCATACGCTCGGGCTCCAGAAACAGGGTCTGGTCGGCTTCGGTTGCCAGCAGGTGCAGACCGGCCCGGTGCATGTTCTTGAGCGTGCGCAAACCCACGGTCGGCACGTCAAAGCGCTGATCCTGGTTGGGCTTGGCCACTTTCACCAGGGCGCCGCCTTTTTTGGCGGACAGCTTGCCGCCGCGCTTGATGCACTCGTCGGTGCCCTCAATGGCCTCCACGGCCAGCACCATGCCTTGAGACACCACGATGCTTTGCCCAATGTCCAGGCGGCCAATCTCCTTGGCGATTTCGAAACCGTAGAGGATATCCCGCCTTTCAGGAACGTCCGGATGGCGCCGGGTCAGGATTTTTTCACCGATAAACAGGTTTTGCAGGTAATCGGTTTGCGGCAGCACCCGGATGTTGCGCCGCTCCAGCTCGGCGGTCAGCCACAGCATCACCGCGTCATCGTTGACCCTCAGCAACTGGCGCAGGGCCTGCACGGCCAGGTCGTCCATGCGGGGATTGCGGAATAGCACCCACTTGTTGGCCTTGCCGGCAAACACCACGTGGGAAATGCCGCACTCGGCAAACAGGTCGAAGTTGCGGCGCAGCAGGCCAGGCACGATGACGTGACCCGGATTGCCGCAAATCTTGCGGATGGCGGCATGGTTGTCCTGCCCAAAGAAGAAAGGAACCACCTCCAGCCCTTGCCGGGCCGCGTTGGTGGCCACGTGCAAGGGCAAGTCGCCGTCTCCGGCAATCAGCCCGAGTCGTGTAATGGGCGGGGCCTGCGTTTGGGGATTCGTTTGGGTCGGCATACTCATCGCCCTATATTATAGCCGAGTGGCAAACGGCAACGGTCTCCAATTTTCAGCACACTTTCTTTTCTTTTGCCGGCGCTTTACTATAATAAATCGCATAGTTCACAGTTTTTAAGGATTCCCGTCTTGACCGAACCCTTTCCCGCCGACGACGGCACCATCATCGTCCTGGACACCGAAACCACCGGCCTGGACCACAAAACCGAAAAACTCCTCGAAGTGGCGGCGGTCAAGATGAAAGACGGGGAAATCCTGGAAACCTTCACCTCGCTCATCAACCCCCAAAAGCCCATCCGCCACTCCAGCTTTCTTATCCACAACATTTCAGAGGAAATGATTGCCGACGCCCCCACCATTGACGAGGTGCTGCCCGGCTTTCTGGAGTTCGTCGGGGATCATCCCTACGTGGCGCACAACGCCATCTTCGACTACAGCTTCATTAACGAAGCCTGCAAGGCGCTTTACAACCGCCGCTTCCTGAACAACCGCATCGACACCTTCGAAATGTACCGCATGGTCTTCCCGGACGACCCCTCCCACGGGCTCAGCTCGCTGCTGGCGCGATTCGGGTTCGAGTCCACGGTCATCCACCGGGCGCTGGACGATGCCATGGCGCTGGCCAAGGTCTATCCCAAGCTTCGCGAGCTGTTTGAGCAAAAGTACGCCTGGCAATTCTCCCAACTGAAGAACGTGCCCTACCTGGTGGAGCGCTACCTGCGCATTCAGCGGGCCAACCAGTTGCTCCAGGCTGAAATGAACGACCTGCGCGAGATTTTCAAACTGCATTTCCAGCAGGGCGGGGCCGCCGTGGAAGCCACCACCGGCGAGCTGATGGTGTTCAACTACCGGCGCTCCTATGTATACGACGATCGCAAAATCTGGGATATCGCCCTGGAAGCCGGTGTGCATGAGCGCATCTTCAAGCTGAACCCGCGCGCCCTCGACAAGCTGATCGACCACGGCGACGTGGATCCCGAAATCAAGGAACGCTTCCGCGAAGGGCGCCTGTCGATGCATGAGGCCCGCAACATCACCTTCATCAAGCCGCAGGTAAGCGAAACCCCGGAAGAGGCCGTGGTCATTGAGGAAATCAAGGTAGAGGAAACCTAGCAGGCCGACGGGTAAAGGGGTTGGGGAATTATTGCCCCATCACGTTGTGCAGGTTCTGCAAAATCTGGGCCCGCGCGGCGTCCTCGTAGCCGGGTTTATAGCCGTTGCCGCTGTAAATCAGCACGGTCCGGTTGCCGTTGACCAGGTAAATCCAGGGAGCGTCCTCCTGACTGTCACTGGGGATGGCAATGCCGTAAGTGCGGGCCAGGCGGGGGGCATCCTGGCGATCGATATCGATCACCGTGACCGAAAGGTTGTTCTGCTGGGCAATCTCCTGGGCAATGGGAACCACCTCGCGGCAACTGTAACACCAGTTGGAATTCAACACCACCAGGCACATCCGGTTGGCGGCCCATGCCGCGACCGAAACCGTGGCCGCCAGCACAAACAGGGCAACACCGGCAAGCATTTTGCGGAAAGTCTTGGTAAAAGCCATCATTTTCCTACCGTTCCGATTGATTCCACGAACATGGGGACGTGCCGTCATCATAAAAGTTTCTGCCGAGCCTGTCGAGCCCAACAAATCTTTGGCCCGGCCAGCGGATGCGGGGTTCCAGGAAAACCGCGCCTTGATGGCATGCCCATCGCCAATGCAGGCACTTTGCCCGACAGGCCACGAAAACATCCCTTGACTGCCGGTCAAAATGAGAATTCTCGCCTTTGTACCAGGGCAAGTTTATAGTAAGATGTTCCCGGGTCTAGCAGCCGGCAGGTGACCGGACTGTGTTTACTCGGTTCGTTTTGGTTCTGATTCAATATCTGGATATTTAGGTTTAGCTTTAGAAATGAGGATTTCAGGATGACGGTCACGATTGACGTGTCCCAGGACAAATGGGGCCTAACGGAAGAGCAGCGCATGATTCGCGATATGGTGCGCGATTTCGCCGTCACCAAAGTAGAGCCGCGCGCCGCGGAAATTGACCGCACCTGCCGCTTCCCGGTGGAAACCTTCGAGGAAATGCGCGACCTGGGGCTGATGGGCCTGCCCATTCCCGAGGAATATGGCGGCGGCGGGACCGACTACATCAGCTACGCCATCTGCATTGAGGAATTGGCCCGGGTGTGCGCCTCTACCGCCCTCAGCCTGGCGGCCCACACCTCGCTGGTATGCCTGCCGCTGTATCTGTTTGCCAGCGAAGAACAAAAGCAGAAATACCTGACCCGGGTGGCTTCCGGCCAGGTGCTGGGCGCCTACGGCCTGACGGAGCCCAATGCCGGTTCCGACGCGGGCGGCACCCAGACCACTGCCGTGAAACAAGGCGACCAATGGGTGCTGAACGGCACCAAGATTTTCATTACCAACGCCAACTACGCCGAAGTCTTCATTGCCACGGCAGTAACCGAAAAGGGCATCGGCACCCGGGGCATCAGCGCATTTGTCTTCGACAAGAACACCCCCGGCTTCTCCTTGGGCTCCAAGGATGAAAAGCTGGGC
Organism: uncultured Vampirovibrionales bacterium; assembly: GCA_964390635.1. Classification (GTDB taxonomy): domain Bacteria; phylum Cyanobacteriota; class Vampirovibrionia; order Vampirovibrionales; family Vampirovibrionaceae; genus CAYMIG01. The sequence continues at coordinate 505,654 of CAYMIG010000001.1, forward strand.
ATGCGCGGTTCCGACTGGGGCACCCTGCAATTCGACAACATGGCCCTGCCCGCCGATGCCCTGGTGGGCGAAACCGGCAAGGGCTTCAAGTACTTCATGCAGACCCTGGACAACGGGCGCATCTCCATTGGCGCGCTGGGAGTGGGCATTGCCCAAGGCGCCCTGGACAAGGCCCTGGTTTACGCCAAGCAGCGCCAGCAGTTTGGCAAGCCCATCGCCGACTTCCAGGCAATCCAGTTTATGCTGGCCGACATGGCGATGGAAGTGGAAGCCGCCCGCCTGCTGGTGTACAACGCCGCCCGCCTGAAAATGGCCGGCCTGCCGTTCACCAAGGAAGCCTCCATGGCCAAGCTGTTCGCCTCGGAAGTGGCTTCCCGCGCCGCCAACACGGCCATCCAGATTCACGGCGGCTACGGCTACACCAAGGATTTCCCGGTGGAGCGCTACCTGCGCGATGCCAAGCTGTGCGAAATCGGGGAAGGCACCTCCGAAATCCAGCGCATGGTCATTGCCCGTAACATCCTGAACGCCTAGGCACCCCGGAATCTCCCCGCAAAAACCCTCCCCCGGCTGGCGGGAGGGTTTTTCGCGTTGTGGGCCCTGTGCCATGGTTGGGGCGGTTTGTTTGGGATAGGATGATGGCATCCCCACTATCCAAACTACGAAAACAAGAGAGGCATCATCCCGTGAACGCCGTTTCCTTCCGCCCCGTCACCTTCCAGGGAGAAGCCGAGTACCAGAAATACCTGGGCCAGCTACGGCAAATGACCCCGCCCAGCGTGGAGCGGCTGGCCCACATCAAGCGCAACGAAAAGAACGAAGGGCTCAAACACATTGCCCTGGCCGTTTTTTACGGCCTGCGGGATGGTAAGATTAACGAGCTGAACACCGAGATTCGCCGGCTCATCAAGGAGCGCAACCAAAGCCGCACGGCCAACCCGCCGCTGTTTGAGCAGGCCCGCGAACACCTGGGCGACCTGCGCCGGGCCATCGAAACCGTCCTGCTGGAAAACGGCTTCGACAAAACCGGCCACAGGCTGGACACGCAGGGTTAGACAGGGGAAACGCGCACAGGAATCCGGACGTACCAGCCCACTCAGGACGGATTGGGCGGGTTTTTCTTCTGTTTTTCGATGTACATCTTTTTCACCCGCTCATCCACCCGGATGTTCTGGGTGGCCAGGTAGAACTTGCCCATATGGCTCAGGATGTCGTGCTGCTCCAACAGCACTTCGGGCTTTTCCGAGGGCGGGGGCGGAATGAAGTCGATGACCTTCTTGCCTGTCTTGGGCTTGTCGGTACGCCCTTCAATATGATCAATCACGTCGTGAAACGTGAAGGGCTCCTTCAGGGCATGCTTTTTGCCGATGGCCATGTAATCGAAGCCCACCGGCAGCTTGTACAACAGTTTGAGGGTGTCCACATCCCGCTGGGAAAGGCCGGTCACACCAAACTGGTGCGGCACGTACATAATGTCCTCGGGCCCATCGCTGTGCCCAATCAGGCCCAGGGCATGGCCCACCTCGTGCAAAATAGTGTGGCGCACCTCGTCCATGTCGTTGTACTGGGCATGCAAAATGCCATCGGAAAGACCAATCTTGATCTCGGCGGAATAAACCATCGACTGCTTGTTGATCATGTACTCGCAATGGCCCAGCGACTTGCGATCCACCCGGCGCCAGTTCACGTCAATCTGCGATTCGTTCAGCGTGGCCACGAACTGGAAGGTCACCTTGCCGCCGGAGACCTGTGACCAGGTATTGAAGGCGTCGATGACCATCTGATTGTAGGCGTAGGATTCCTGCTGCTTGGATTTTTCGTACCAGCGGAACGGGGCGATGTACACCCGGATGGGCATGCCGGAATCCGGCCATCGGGCGGTCAGGCCGTCTTTAAGGCAGGCATCCAGGTAAGTGCGTTCCATGGGGAGAGTCCGCTCAAAGGGGATCTATTTGCATTATAGTGTCGGTTGGCCAACTCAGCCACCCTTGGCGGAATCAGCACGACAAGGGCTGCGTTCGGAAGGCGGGATCCTTCAGCGCCTCCTGCGCGGCAATCAACCCGGCCAGGATGCCCGGCTCGTTGAAGGCATGCCCGGCATCCGGCACAATGTTCAGGTGGGCCTCGGGAAACGCCTTGTGCAGATCCCAGGCGTTCTTGGCCGGGCAAACCACGTCGTACCGGCCATGCACGATATACGTGGGGATGTGGCGGATGCGATCCGCGTTGTTGAGCAGCTGGTTCTCCTCCAGCCAGCAGTGGTGCACGAAGTAATGGCATTCGATGCGGGCAATGGCCAGGGCGATTTCGTCCTCGAAGTGCGAGATCAGCTCGGGGTCGGGCACCAGCTTGACCGTGGAGCCTTCCCAGCGGCTCCAGGCGCGAGCCGCCTCACCGCGAACCTTCTCATCCGGGTGGGTCAGCAGCTCGTAGTAGCTTTGCACCATGTCGCCGCGTTTTTCAGGGGAGACGGGCTTTTCAAACAGCTCGAAGAAGTCGGGGAAGATCCAGCGGGTGCTTTCCTGGTAGAACCAGCGGATTTCCTCCGGGCGGCACAGGAACACCCCGCGCAGGATCAGCCCGGAAACGCGCTCCGGGTGGGTTTGGGCGTAAGCCAGGGCCAGGGTCACGCCCCAGGAGCCGCCATGCACCACCCATCGCTCAATGCCCAAGTGCTCGCGGATCTTCTCGATATCGGCCACCAGATCCCACGTGGTGTTTTGCTCCAGCGAGGCAAACGGGGTGCTACGCCCGGCGCCGCGCTGATCGAACAGGATCAAGCGGTAGTGGGCCGGATCGAACAGCCGCCGGTGCGGGGGGCCGAATCCGCCGCCCGGGCCGCCATGCAGGAACAGGGCGGGTTGGCCGTTTGGGTTGCCCACCTCCTCCACGTACAGCTCGTGGATGTCGGACACCTTCAGGCGAAAGCTGTTATAAGGCTCTATCTCCGGAAACATGTGGGCTCCCCTTTCTGCCAACGGGCCAGTGCGCGTTGACCCCAGGGGACGCGGCGCTGAAACAGTTATACCGCCTAACGGGCCCTTTGTTCAAGCTGTTGGAACAAGCCCTGAACATAAGCGTTGGAGCGGGGAAACATGTCGACCACGAAAGGCTCCTGGCCTTGTTGCAGGCGTCGGGCCATTTCAGCGAAGGCTTCCCGGGGAGAGGTTCCCACCCCTTGCCGGGCCTTGGTGAAATTGTTGATGAGATGCCAGAGCACCTGGGCCCGGCTCTGGAATTCCTCGGCGGATTCGCCTCCCTGCCGGCGCATTTGCCCAATGTGGCAATTGGGCTGGGTCGTCAGTTTCAAATCCCCTGGCTGCGGAAACTGCTGCCTGAATTGCATGGTCAGCGCCCGGTATGCCTGCTCCAGGTTGCCGCCGGCGGCCTGGCCCGGGTCTCCCAGCAAGGCCACCACATCGGCACGGAAGGCGCCGGCAAAGCCGGGATCGTCATGGATGGGCACCTTCAGGATGCGGAAGCGGAACAGCAGATCCTCCAGGAAGTGGTTGGTTTCATGCACCACCGTGTTGCGCACCCAGTCGGCATTGTCGTAGGTCACCACGTACACCGTATTCGGGGCATCGTACCGCCCACCGGCGGGAAAGCGGCTATCGGGAACCAGCTTGATTTTAAGGCCCTGCTGACCCGCCAGCCTTAGCAGGCGGGGAGAAATAGCCCGCAGTCCATCCACCGCCGCATCGCCATACGCCTCGTTGCCGGGCGGGGCCATGACCTGGATGCCGGTTTCCATCGTAAAGGCAAGGGCTTTCGGGGTCTGAACCGGTTGAAAGTTCATGGAAGCCAATATCTGGGCATCGGTGACGACTGGGCTGGAAGGCTGGCCGCTCCCGCCGCCTTTCGTAACATCGGAGCCCGCGCCGGCTCCGTTGTTTACGGGCGGCATTATCCGGCACTCCCGGGCCGACAAGTCAACGGGCGGGGGCGTTACCACATAACCCACCGGCTTGCGCGGGGGATTCTCCCGCCGGGTGACGGGGTTATCCTCGCCCCCTTCGCCGGAGCCGGATTGCTGGCCTTGGGATGCCTGGTAGTGGAAGTATCCCCCCGCAATCAGCAACAGCAACCCCGCCACAACGGGGATACTGAGTCCCTGGGACGACTGCCGGCCACCGCCGGCAAAAACCACGGGCGCGGTGGAGCGCCCCAGGCCTTCACGGCCTGGTGTTTGAACCCGAAAGGAGCCGGCAACCGAGCCGGCGGCGAAAGGTGATATCATCGGACGTGACCCAGGATAGTACCTGAGTAAACAAGCCGCCTGAAGCCTGAAAATTGTCCCGGGGATCGATATAATGGCAACAGGACGTGGAGGCGTGATGGACAATGACCGCAAACACCTCAAATGGCTGGCCCTGGGCCATTACCTGCTGGGCGGGCTGATTGCGCTGGTTTGCGTCCTGTTTCTGCTATCCATGATTCCCGGCTGCGCGGTGAGCCTATTTCCCAAGGCCCATTGTACCGCCACGGGTCGCTGTCCCCGCATGTTTTTCGGGTTTTTCTATAACGTCATCGGCATGATCGGTATCTTGTCGGGGTTGGCGCTGGCGTATCTCATCATGCTGACCGGGCGGTACATGTCCCAAACCCGACGATACCGATTTTGCCTTGTGATGGCCGGGATAGAAGGCATCCTGCTACTCCCCTTGGGAACCGTGCTAGCCATTTTTACCTTTGCCGTCCTGCTGCGGGATTCGGTTTCAGGGCAATTCAAACTGGCTGAGGCCGTTTACCGGCAACCTGAAAGCAACCCTGGGCCATCTGGTAGCTATTAGCCCATTCCCCCAATGATTTCCACCAAACGCGACGAGGCCCGCCCATTGTACTAGAATGGAGGATGAGGCACGAGCCCCCGTGGCGGAATGGTAGACGCTGCGGACTTAAAACTCCCTGCGTAAACCAAAAGCCACTCAGGGAGCAAATCTTCAAAAAGAATAGTTGAGACTCAAGTCTCACTTTCTCGAAGAAGAAGGGCACCGTATAATGAACTAATCCCACAAGCCCCGATGGCGAAATGGCATACGCAAACGACTTAAAATCGTTCACCCGAAAGGGTTTGCCGGTTCAAGTCCGGCTCGGGGCACCAATTTCATCTAGGTTTCGGCCTTAACGAATTGGGTTTGTCTAGTGAAATGAGAACCAACGGGTCTCACTCCGAAAGGAGTCACTATGCAAACCCAATTCGCGTCTGTAAATGAGGCCATCGAGTACCTGAGAATCCCCCGTTCCACCTTCTTTCGTCTGAAAAAACAGGGGAAAATCAGGGTGGAAGCCCTTTACAAGGGCAATACAGTGATATATAATATATATCGGGTATCAGCAGAGAGGCCCATAGTCACTTCCGAATCCGACGGCCCTATCGAAGGAGGGTCAATAATGGCCGTCGAACCGGTACACTCCTCTTCCCAAGAGGTGATGACTCAGCTTATTCCGCTACAAAACCACGCCCAGTATCTGGACGAATGGATTTTGTGGAGGGAGCAGGGTCTTTATACACGCCCTTGGTCAAAGGAGTACAAGAGAAACTCACTCCTGTATATCAAGAAGTATTTTGCGCGATGGGAGGTGATTTCCAGCCAGCACCTTGAAACATGGCTAACGGAAACCCCGGTGATGCAAAAAACCTTGAGGGTTCACAAGCATGCGCCGGTTTCGTCCTTCGCCAAGTTTCTCGTCCATAAGGGAGTTCTTAGCCGGGACGAGTACCGGAAAATCCGGGATCTCTACCCGAAAAAGAGCCCTTATTATCATCCGAAGCAGCGGATTATCTATGAAGAGGACCTGGAGACCATTCTGGAAGCCGCCTCAAAAGATGGCGGGTATCATCCCTATAACCGCTTCCTGAATGTCACCATCATCCGTTTCCTGTCGGCAACCGCGCTTCGGGCGAAGGAAATGTGCGACTTGAAACTCAGTGACCTACATTTTAGTGACAAGCCCAACCGGGCCTTTGTCCATGTCCGGTGCGGGAAGGGCGGAAAGGAGCGATACGTACCCTTCACGCTTCAGGCCCAGGAAGCCATCCGGGAATACCTGAAACACCGACCGAATGTGGATGATGATCGGCTCTTCTGGGCCTTTAACCCCAAGCATGGCTATGTTCCCATTAGCCGCGATTGCGTGGTCCGGCGGATGAAGCATGTGAGCGACCGCAGCGGAATTCCGTTTTCGGCTCACTCCTTTCGTCATTACCGGATTACACGCTGGGCGAACAGTCCAAAGATTCCCATTACAATGGTTCAGCTTTGGGCGGGGCATAGCAGCCTGATAGTCACCCAGCGGTACATCCATACCCGGAACGAAGAGGCACTTGCCTACGCATTCCAGGAGGATTAGACCCGCTAACAGGCAAGGCTCCATCCGGTTTTTGCCGGGTGGAGTTTTGCTTTATATCAGGACAGAAGCAGGGAAGGCTTTGCTCATCTGGTGGAGGAGGGCCATCATGAAAAGGCCAAAGCCCAGTATGACCTTCAAAATGAAAAGCATAATCAGGATGTTAAGCAGATGAACGGTTGTGGTGAGCGCTTGCCTCATACTTGCGTCCTCAGATACTTGGCAAACCGTTCCACCTGCCTTGAAAAGAACAGCTCCATATCCATCAAGAAGGACAGAAGCAGGCCATCCAGGAGGCTCATCTTCTGCTTGGGCGGGCGGCTGTACTGGCCGAAGCCGGTCTTGATGATCCGGGCAATCTGTTTGGCGTCCCTATCCAAGGCTTCAATGGAGCTATTGTTGTGGGTGACAAACCTCCAGGAAGTAATGCCGTCCAGTTCTGTCTCGGAGGAGTCTTTTTCATGGCCTAGCTTCCCCCGTTTGGCCCGGATTTCTCTCTTGGCCTTAATGCGGATGGTGAACGCCTTATGCTCCAGGAAGCGCTCCAGCTCGTTCATGAACCGGAGATCGGTCACAATCTTATTGCCCGGCTGTTCCAGAACCTTCTTGACCCAGTAATCCGGGTCCTCTTCCCGCCTCTTCTTTCCCAAGGCAATCAGCTCCCCTCTCACATTGGGATCTCGGGCTTTCAGGGCATCGACCTCTTCCCTTGGGATGCCTTTGCTCTCGGCATATTCATCTTTCAGGGCATCGGCCAAGGCCACCCGGCGGTAATCCGGCAGGTACTTGAGGAGGAGCAGGCACAAGGTATCCTTCCCGGCAAATTGCTTGCCGGAAATGGCGATGATTTTATCCATAGATGAAACCCCTAATCGAAGATGATCCGGTGCTGGATCTGCTTTTGCTTGCGGTGGTTGCTGGGAGGAACCGGGATCAGCTCGATCTCCAATGCTCGGACGGAGCAGGAGCGGAAGGGCTTACCCTTGGGGCCACCCTCGGCATAGCTCTCTTCCCAAGTGATGGGAGAACCGCAGGCTCCCAGAATCTGGATGCGTTTGTAGGGATGCGCCCGGCCTCCCTTGACGGTAGAGCCCCGGAAGTCTTCGGCCATCCAAACGTACTTGTGATAGTGCCCGCAAAGGTACAGGTCACACGTAGCATCCACGTTATCCCGCGCCCGCTTGAGTGTATTGATTACGGCCTGTTCCGTCCCACCGCTTCCGCCGCCATGCGTCAGTAAGATTTTGAAGACGGATTGACCGACTCGGATCGGCAGTATGGTATGGTTCCCGGAGAAGCCGATGCCATGATACTCGCAGACCTTTTCCAGAATAGTAATGTCTTGGCCGGTGGAACGGGTCGAACGGTTGTCATGGTTGCCCAATACCATTTCCTTCCGGGCCTTGGCAGGCAGAAGCTTCAAGTCCTCCTCGAACTGGGAGACTCCCAGCTTCTCAGACGGCCCGGTAACACTGGCTCCCGGCGAATGTAGGGTAACGCCTTCGGTAATGTCCCCGCCCAGCAGGACAAAATCATACTTGCCTTGGAAGCAGCGGCGGATGAAGTCCCGATCATTGGCCGGGTAGTGGAGGTCGGTAATAAAAAGACCCACCGCCTTTTCCTTATGCGATAGGTCCAGCAAAGGAGCAAAGCGCGTCATGAGGCTTTTCCTTCATCTTGGCTTTCGTTGTAAATCTGGATGATGCGGTCCTTTTGGGAATCCACGTATTTCAGCAGGTTGTGGGTATTCTTGATCTTGAATTGATCCTTGGCATTGCAGCCCAAGCCTTCAATCTTTCCGCTGATCGGGTCAAACGGGCTCCATACGTTGAACCAGTGGATGACATTGGGCCGTGTCTTTTCCGGCACCCGCAAAAACTTTTTCACCAGGAACTTGGAAAGCGGAGAGCCCAAGGTAAATAGGGTATGGGCCTTCAAGTCGAAATTCTTGAGGGTTTCATAGGCCACAATCGATCCCAGAGAATGCCCCAAAATGATGCTATCCGGATGCTCTTTTAAAATGGCTTTGAGCCGAACCTGGATTTCCAGGCGGGAACCATTCATCACAAAGTAGGACACCAGATCGTTGATATAGCCTTCAGCTCCTGTTGCCAGAATGGCGGCTTCGGGGCCATAAGTGCGAGCCAGCCAGACTTTGGCCGCTGCGACAACCATGCGATGGAAGAAGGATCGGTCCATCAGGTCGTCATAGCAGAATTCGATCCAGTCTTCTTGTGGAATATCGAGATCCATGCGCAACAAGTCCGACCATCCCGGTTCGGCATTGCCAATCCCGTGGATAGCCACGATTTTACGGGCCATATTGTCAGCTCCTAGATGTTGAGAGATTTGAGTTGCTTGTAAACGGTGAATGCGCCAGGGCGCTTGTCCACGATTTCAACCCGCTTGCGGCCTCCCTTGCCGTCTGGGATTGTCCCTCTCAACACCATGTCTTTATGCTTTTCATCGAAGCCGTTCATCACGTAGGGGCTCCTATCGGCGGAACCGTAAGCCCGTCCGTTATAGCCATAGAAGGCATCTTTCATCACGTCATCGGATACGTCCGGCGTAATGACCGGCTTGGTTTTCAGTCTCAGCCAGCAGGCCGCATACAAAGCCCCGGCTTCAAAATCGTTGCAGCCTTTGTTGACATAGGTTTCTATCTCGACATCCGATAGCTTGGTAAAGCGCTTCAAGAGCATTCTTTGAGTCACGGGATTCAACACCGGGTCAAACTGGAATGGGCCGCCCGGCGTTTTAGGGGGAGTAACTGAAAAGCTTTCCCGATACCAGACAGCGGCGATAGCCTGCCAAGGAACGTCGGTTAGCTTTTGGGCTTTCAGGAAAACAGGTTTCACCTGCCGGATGCGGTCAATCTGCCGATCCGTTAGCTTGAGCGTAGGTTTGAACATATCAGTTCACCTCCGTCACAATGAAGCCGAGGACATCCATATCCAGGGTGTTGGCGGCGGCAGCCAGCTTGTAATCCACTTGTTGCGTAGCGTTGACCTGCATGGCTCCAAAATCAATGTCGATGCTTGCCGCCGGGATATAGGCGCGTCTCCCGTTGCTGGTTGAACCCGTTGGCCGTAACCAGACCGAGTTTGCCCCCGTGTTGGCCCCCATGTGGAACAAGCCAACTTGAGAAATAGGCGGAATGAAGCTGTTACAGTTGACCGCCGTAAAGGCCGTTGCGTTGCCCCCGTTTAATACCCGTGTGGGAGTGCTTGCCACGGCGCTATCAAAATCCACGTCATAGTAAATTTCCGGACGGTAGGGCCATCCGTTATTGACCCAGAATTTCAGAAGGTTGCTGTTGGCATCGTTCCGGACGGAAAAGGGGAGCTGGCGTATCTTGGGGAATGAGGTATCCCAAAGTTGATCCCCTGCTGCCACGTTCCGGGTGGAAAGCAGTAAACCAATATTCGATCCAAAATCCGTTCCGGCATAAAGGAAATACCAAGTGTTCGGTGCTTCGCCTCCCCGTCTGTAGGTTGTTCCGTTCGGGAGGGTTATGGCGCTTTCCACCGTCAACTGAACGGCGCTGATGATGGAAGCAATCCGGCGGCCACCGGAAGCCGTCCAAATGACATCGCCAACCTGGAATTCCCCGGTGAAGTTGGTGCCCACACCATTAATTGTTGTAGAGGAAACGCCACCGGTTCCAATCGTTCCCGCCAAGTCCCCAGAAACCGCAATTCCGTTAATGCCGGTTTGGGTCAGGTCGATAACGGAAGGATTGGTCAGCTCGATATAGGTATCGTTCTCATCGCCCCGGACGATAAATCGATCTACTCTGAAGCTGGAAGCATTGACATAGACCGGAGCGGGTCCATAGATAAGCCCCTTGGCTGAGTTCTTGTCCACGTAAGCTTTCCGGCTCAAGCTATTGTCCGTTGTCGGATCACCGCCCGTTGTATAGGGGACCTGGACAAACCCCTTCACGCCGTTGATTGTTTGATCGCCGGTCAGTTTGACGGCTTGGTTGCTGAGGTTGGTGATGTCTGTCGAGTTCTGGTTAATCCCGGCGACATAATCATCGTGTTCCTGGTTGTGAACCACGGCATCAATAAGCGTATTGGCCGTGTACGTGGTACGTCGGCTAATCGGCATTTATGGACCCTCTTGGGCTTCAGTCTTGAGTGAGTTCCTTGAAAATCGCGTTCTGCTCTCTGGGATCGTCTTCCAGAAGCACGGTTTGAACGGCGTATTGCAGGCGCTTGGCGCGGTTCTGTTTCAGGGTTTCCAGATCGGCAAGTATGCTTTGCTTGACTTCATCCAACTGCTTTTTCTGCTCCGGGCCTGCTTCTTGATAAGCGGCATCCAGGGCTTTCAGGTCTTTGAACAAGCCCTTGTAGGAAAGCCCGTTGCCTTGCTGAACCGATTCCAGCAACGTCTTTACCCGGATGCGCTGGGATGGCTTTAAGAGCTGGCCGTATCGTTTGCCTTGCTTGCTCGGCGTTCCGTCATCCGCAAACTGGGTGTTAAAGATGAGATCGTTTGCCTCGTCAAACTTGGCCTGCTTGATGGCTTCCTTGACTGGATTCAATTCCGGCGTTTTCACCCGGATCTGCTCATCCTGAAATGAACGCTCTTCCTCCTTCAGATCAGACCAGGAATAGACATCCGGCGTCTTCACGCTACCGGTTGTCAGATCCATCAGCTTTTGGCCGGGGTCCTTATGCGGACTCATGAGGTTCTGCACCTTGGGGCCAAAGCCCGGCGGAAAAACCGTTTTCCCCAAGTGGGCCAATCGGGCCGTAGTCTTTTCAGTTTCCGGCACGTCCTCACCCTCTCGGGTGATAGGGCGGTCAAGATACAAGTCCCAGTTGAACAGTTGCTCAGCCCCTTCCTTCAGATAAGGGTTAGCAAGCTCCATCGTTTCCACCATTGGCGCGGGCAAGGACAAACCGCCCTTGCGTCCGGAACGGGAAAAAAAGTCGCTGATCTGGCCTTTGACTTCAGCCGTCACGTTTCCGGTTGTCAGCGCCTTTACCAAGTGTTGCGGCAACCGGGAAAGCCCCGAAAACTGCAAGGCTTGGGCTGAGGATGTCGGGAGGAGAACGATGTAATGATTGCCCTTGGAATCCTTGAACGGGGTGATGATATGCGGGGTTTCGGCAATATATCGTTCTCCCTTGTTATCCTGGATTTCCTTTTCAATGTCTCCGAACTGGAGGTTGTTCCAGATGGCCGCCATAAACGGAACGCCAAATGCCAAACCCAAGGCTCTTGCCTGAGTGCCTTTTCCGCGCTGTCCGGTCAAGGCGCTACCCCAATTCATGAGGTTGAACTTGTAAAACGTATAGAAAGGCAGCAGAGAATCCCGAAACCACTTTTTTTCAAAGTCGGTCAGGTGGTTGTAGTTGATAAACGTCTTGCCGTTTTCAATATGGGCTTGCCAAGGTTCCAAACCGTGATCCAGATCCTTCAAGAACTTGGCATAGCGCAGCAAGTCTTCTCGGGCGGTTTGCAGATCCATGATGCCTTGTCCGGCCCGGCTGAGGGTTTTGGAACCCAGCTTGCGGTTCTGGAAACGGCGCTCAAAATGAACATCCCCTTTGATGCCCAATTCGCTTCCGAAGTAACCGGCTCCAATGGTGCCCCATTCTTCAGCAGTCAGAAATTCTTTGGAAGGATTGCCGCTTTTGGCATCCCAGATTTCCTTCCAGGCCCGGCCCAAATATTGCCGTAAGGCTGGATCGTCTCGAAGAGCGGCTTCCGCATCGCCCACCATGTTCTTGAAGTTGTAGGCCATCAGGCCCGGCAAGTTGATCGGGTTTGCGGTCACAAAGCCTTTCCATGTTCGGGTGATCTGGGTAATGAGGCTATTGCTTCCTTCCAGCGCCTTGGGGTCATAGAGCTGGTTCATGTAGCGGGCGATCTCTTCCGGGATAGCATAGGTTTTATGCTCTCCGCCCACGGCCAATACTTTCCGAACCTGATTCAAGGCCACGGTGACTTTCGGGCTTTTCTCGGTCATGAGCGCTTCCAATGTGGCGTTCATCACCGATTGCTCGGGAATGGTATGAGCTTCAAAATACCGGCGTCCGGTTCTGGGCTGGTATTCAACAAACCCGTCCGGCAGCTTTTGCCCGGCTTTCCAATTCGGAAGCGAATATTCCCGGAGCGTCCGGTTCACAAAATCATCAATGGCATTGTGCCGGGCAATGGCTTTGAGGTGATGATCCAGCGCCGTAATGACTTCCGTTTCAACCGCCTTCTCGGAACCCTTGGCCTGAAGGGCATAGCCGCGCTTGGGGTATTTCACGCTGACTGGTAAGCCCACTTTATCATCCAGGTATTCCAAGACTTGGTGCGGGAAATACTGCTTGCGCGTTTCCTTCAGGACTCCGGCTGACCGGGACCCTTTTTTAGATCCACCTGAGGCAGAGTATGGGGGATCATATCA
>CAYMIG010000002.1:0-54184 GCA_964390635.1 uncultured Vampirovibrionales bacterium
AAACCCCAAACAGCGCCGCCAGATTGAATAAAAAGTCTTTCTCATGCGTGGTGAAGCAACGGAATTTGCCGTTTACGAATGCCACGAAACGATGGCAGTTGCCACCAACGCGGATAATCAGGCTTTGCAGGCTGCTTCGGGAGGGCTTCATAAGGTACGGGTCACGGATGAAAGAGCATATTAGGGATCTCTCTGCTTATCGGCCATTTGGCCAAAATCTGAAATATTTAAAAGCCTCGCCAAAAACCTTTCCAGAGTACAATTTCTGGACAATCCGGTGCCAAAACAGATTTCAGAAAAGCCTTACGACGTTATTTCGAAATAAAACCCTTTCCCTGAAAACTTTCCAGAGATCGACCACAATCACACCCCAAGATCGGCAGTCTAACCCGCACAGAAAATCCAAAGCCGGAATCACACCAGCCGGCCCCCGGGATTCATGCACTCCAATTAATTTGATACTGAAAAATTAACCGGCTTAAAAATTTAGCAGGCCGGGCATTAAATGAACTGCATCACACTGAAAAGTGCCATTGATTACAGTTCGCCTCGGCCTGCACTAAACGCTAACACTAACTCTATATCTCAATAAAAACACCGTTTCACGTCACATTGCGTTACAGTGTAATGTTCGGAAACACTGGCGCCTGAAGGTTTGCAGCGCAGTCTTGCGGGCACGGTGCCAGAAAACGCCGGGCAGGCCCCCGGCGTTTTCGACCCCAATCATTGTAATCTACCAGTAACCGCGCACCGCGGAGCGGGATTCCACCTTTGCTTTCTCGGCAGCCATTCGCTGCTGCTCCTCCATCATGGCGGCCATCCGTTGCTGCTCACTCATCATTTGCTGTTGCTGGCTAAGCAGCTCCTCCTGCTGGGTGCGCAACTCGTCGAGCGCCGTCTTGGTGGGATCGGGCTGGTTCATCGCCGCAACCGCCGAGGCCGGATCCACGGTCACGAAGTACTTCACCTCGTCGTTTACCGGGTTGGTGTGGACGTAAGTAACCACCTTGCTGCTCTTGGCCGGAACCATCCAGACCTTTTCGCTCCCCAGGCGCTGGGTGGTCTCAAACCGCATCGGCAGATCCGTCGGGTTCACCAGGGTCAGCACCACGTTATCCCCAACGCTCAGGTGATCCATGCTGATCTGGCCGCGACCGGGCTCCAGGGTGATTGACGTGGGGCGGGCCTCGTTCCAAAAAAGCCAGCCGTTGTCATATTGCCCGGTGGCGTTCACATTGCCGATATACGGGTCGACTTTTGTCTGGGTATTGGCATCCGCGCCAACCTGCTGGGCCTTGGCCGCATTCACGGACAGCCCCAGCGTCAGGCAAAGCGCGGGCAGTAAGTATTGGCGTTTCATCCCATATCCTCCCTTTACAAAAACATCTGCCTTTTCCGTGGAATTGCTTGGTCGATCACAACATTGGATGCTACCATATTAAAGAAACGGGCGGCTTGAAACAATTCGCCGTATAGATAAACAGGCATCCATCAGTCGGGCGGCCTCGGCATGACGCGACAACCCAACCCTGACCGGGACGGCTGCTTTGCCAATCCTGGTTAAAACGCTCAGCCTGGTTATTTAACCCCCATTCAAAAGGCGGTGAATAAAGGGACGGGCATTTTCCCCCACATAATCGGCCACCACATGCCCCTGCCCACGCAACTTGTACTTGTAGGTCACCAGGCCTTCCAGGCCCACCGGGCCCCGGGCATGGGTGCGCGCGGTGCTGATGCCGATTTCCGCGCCCAACCCAAAGCGGAAACCATCGGCAAACCGGGTGGATGCATTGGCAAACACGCAGGCGGAATCCACCGCGTTCAGGAAATTCTCGACGACGTGCGGGTTTTGGCTAAGGATGCTGTCGGTATGGTGCGAGCCGTAACGGTTGATATGGGCAATGGCCTCCTCCACAGAGTCTACCACCTTCACCGCCAGGGTCAGATTGCCGTATTCGGTGCGCCAATCAGTCTCATCCGCAGCCTCGACATGGGGGAGTATCTGCCGTGTGCGCTCGCAACCGCGCAGCAGAATCCCCACCCCCGCTGCGGCGCTGGCAAATGCCGGCAAAAAGCCTTCCGCTACCACCGAATCCACCAACAGCGTTTCCAGCGCGTTGCAGGCCGCCGGATACTGGGCCTTGGCATCCACCGCAACCCGCACGGCCCGGGGCAAATCGGCTTCGGCATGCACGTACATGTGGCATACCCCGTCGGCATGCCCCAGTACCGGGATGCGGGTAGCGGCCATAATGCCCTGCACCAGCTCGTTGGAACCCCGAGGAATGATCAGATCGACGTATTGCGGGTAATGCAGCATGGCTTGCACCGCCTCCCGGCTGTCCAGCAAGGCGGCCCAACCCGAAGGCAAGAAGTCGCACCGCCGGTTCAGCTCATCCACCAGTGTCATGAACGCCGCATTGGAGCGCTGCGCTTCCCGGCCCCCCTTGAGCACCACCGCATTACCGCTTTTCAGGATGAGGGAAAGGATTTGCGGAATCACATCCGGGCGGGACTCAAAAATGATGCCTATCACCCCCAGCGGCACGGTCTGCTTTTCCAGCACCAGGCCGTCATCCAGCAGGGTAGAGGACAGCACCCGCCCGGCGGGATCGGGCAGGCGCACCAGGTCGCGAATGCCTTGCACCAGCTGCTGAATTTTCCCTCGATCCAGCTTGAGGCGTTGATACAGGCTGGGGGCGATTTGATCCTGTTCGGCCCGGTCAAGATCCAACCTGTTTTCGGCCAACAGAAAGTCGATTTGGCCCTCTATGATTTCGGCAAAGGTTTCCAGGGCGCGGTCTTTCTGGTGGGTGGTCAATACCGCCGTGGCGAAGAAAGCCTGCTTGGCTTGTTGCAACAGCGTTTCCAGTTCGGTTGTGGACAGTTCGGCAGACATGGCAGGCTCCTTACACGCTGTACTCTTCGAAAATCACCAGGTTGTCCCGGTGAATCACCTCTTCTTTTTCGGTTTTCCCGGCTTCCTGGCCGTTGCCCCCCAGGATGGAGGCAATCTTTTCACTGCGAACCCCCTTGATCTTGTGCAGATCCGTGGCGGAAAACCGGGTGATTCCCCGCCCCACCTCGACGCCATTTTCATCCTGGATGCTCACCACCTGCTGGGCGGCAAACTCGCCCTCCACATCCACCACCCCGATGGGCAGCAGGCTGGCCCGGTTCTCCACGAGGGCCCTTCGGGCGCCATCGTTTACCACCACCACGCCATGATAGCCGGACGCCATGCCGATCCAGCGTTTCTTGCCGCGCATGGCCGCCTGGGGAAACACCAGCGTCCCCGCCGGCTCGTTCGTTTCCTGCAGCAAGGGCGTGAGGGGATCCGGCTTTAGCCCGGAGGTAATGAACGTGTACACCCCACTAATCGCCGCAATGCGGGCCGCTTCCAGCTTGGAGGCCATGCCGCCCCGCCCCATGGCCGACTGCCCCGCCACCTGGATGTCGTGCAGGTCGCCAAACTTCTCGATACGGGCAATGCGCACGGCATGGGGGTTGGTTTCCGGGTTTTCGGTATAAATGCCGTCCACATTGGTCAGGATCACCAGCAGATCGGCCCCCAGCTTTCCGGCCACCAGCGCGGACAGCTTGTCGTTATCCCCAAAAGCCTTGGTATAGCCTTCATCCTGCAATTCCATGGTGGAAACGGTATCGTTCTCGTTGATGATGGGAATCGCCTGCAACCGCAGCAGGGTCTCCAGGGTTTGCTGAAGGTTGAGGTAGTGCTTGCGCTCGGCAAAGTCCATAGCCGTCAGCAGAACCTGAGCGGTGACAATGCCGTTGCGCCCAAACAGCTCGCCGTAGGCATCCATCAGCAGGCTTTGGCCCACGGCGGCACAGGCCTGCTTTTCGGTCAGCGTCAGGCCGCGGCCCTTTTCCAGGTTGGCGGCCAGTTTTCGCCGCCCCAAGCCCACCGCCCCGGAGGACACCAGGATAATTTCTTTGCCGGCCCGAATCAGCCCGGCGCATTGGCGCACCAGGCCAGCCAACCGCTCTTCGGCCAGCGCGCCGCCATCAATCACCACCTGGGTACCCAGCTTGATGACGATGCGCCTGGCCGCAAGCAAAGGGGAATCGGGGCTCATTCGGGGAAACGATCCTTACCAACCTTTCTATTGTCCCTGATCGGCCCGGTTCGCAAAAGGTTTAAAAAGAATCGACGAGTTTGGCGCTGATGGTAAACTGCACCGTGGAACGACGGCTGCGGCCTGATTGGGGAACTTCCGCGCCGGGCATGTCCTGCGGCTGGCGCTGGGACAGGAACGCCTGCCGGGCCTTCCAGCCCTTGTGGAAACCTTCCGCCGCATACCGCAAAGTACCGGCCCCATGGGTCTTGTTAATCAGGTCGTGGGCCCGCATCAGGCGCTCATGCCGGTCGATGTCGGAACGGGCAAACAGGTTGAGCTGGATGGCATCCTGGGGCTGGAGCTCTTGCAGCATCACCCCGGCCTTGTGGTAGCGGTAGCCCGGCTGGTAGATCGTATCCAGCCCTTTCAGGGCGGCGGAAATGAGCTTGCCGGTATCGAACGTGGCCAGCGGCAAACGCACGTAAACCTGCTCGGCATATTGCCGGTCGCCGGCATACGGGTTGGTGCGGATGAACACCAGCAGCATCCGGGCCGCCAGCTTCTCCCGGCGCAACCGGGCGGCGGAGTGTGCGGCATAACAGGCCACCGCCTGGCGAAGCTCGCCAATTTCCGTCACCGCCCGGCCAAACGACATGGATGACATAATCAACCGGCTGGGGGCGGGCTCCACCTGAACGGGCAGGCAGGCCGTGCCGTTCAGCTCGGCCACGGTGCGGGCCAGCACGATGCCATATTTTTTCAGGATGGCCTGATGATCGGCCCGCTTGAGATCCAGGGCGGTATGAAAGCCGTCCCGCTTCAGCTTGTTCGCCCAGCGCCAGCCTACCCCCCACACCTGATCCACGGCAAGCCGGCGCAATGCCTCATCCTGCCAGCGGGCTGGGGTCAAATCCAGCACCCCGCCGGCCCGAGGCGATCGCTTGGCATGGTAATTGGCCGCCTTGGCCAGCGTTTTGGTATGCGCCACCCCGATGGAAACCGGAATCCCGGTGCGCTACCAGACAGCCTCCCGCATACGCCGGGCATAAGCGTCGTAGGGTTGCCAAGTAGCAAACTGCAGAAAGGCCTCGTCGATGCTGTAGTATTCAGTTCGGGCCGCAAACTCGGAGAGGCAGGCCATGACCCGCTCGCTCATCTCGCCGTACAAAGCGTAATTGCTGGACAGGTACACAATCCCGTGCCGATCCAGAAAGGGCTTTCTTAAATGAAACGGCTCGCCCATTTTGACGCCTAGGGCTTTGGCCTCTTCGGAGCGTGAAATGATGCAGCCGTCGTTGTTTGAAAGCACCACCACGGGGCAATCGTTCAGGCGCGGATCGTTCACCCGCTCACAACTCACGTAAAAGTTGTTGCAGTCCGCCAAGGCAATGGGGGCCATTCCTTCTCTCTCCTGCCGGCATTGCGATATTCGG
Source organism: uncultured Vampirovibrionales bacterium (assembly GCA_964390635.1). Lineage (GTDB taxonomy): Bacteria > Cyanobacteriota > Vampirovibrionia > Vampirovibrionales > Vampirovibrionaceae > CAYMIG01. Next base: position 5,513 of record CAYMIG010000002.1, read on the forward strand.
TTATGGATGGGCTTGTTTATGAATCATGGCGGATATCAAAAATTTTTTCTAGTCATGTTTTTTGTAGAGTATCCAGCTTGGCCCACGCGAGCCCGACTTCGCCTTAGCGCCGGCGCTGTCGGCGTTGCAACTCTTTCTGCACAATGCGATCCAGGCGCTGCCCAAAATGCGCCAGCCGTTTTTCAACAAACACCTCCGAACCGGGCGCGTCGGCCTCTTTCAGGAAGTACTGGGCCACCAGGTGCAGCAGCAGCTCCTCCATATCCTCGGGGCGAATAGCCTCGTCGTTGCGGTCCAGACGCTCAGCCACCTGGTTGTAGAAGCCCTCAACCGCCGCCTGAATGCCGGAACGCAAGGGCGCTTGTCTGATGTCGGTCATGGCAGGCCCTCCTTTTTTACCTCATGCTAACGTTCCTGGCCGGCCCTGCCATTGCTCCCACGGGCTAGGTCGAACGGCTCGCCCGCCCGGGGGATTTCCGGCCCACCCGGCTGCGGTAAGATGGGTTGCATCGAGTTGGCGGGAGTGACCCTGATGCGCGGAATACTGTTTTCGGCAATGGCCTGTCTTCTGCTGGCGGCAGGATGCTCGGCCACGCCCACGGCCCAACCCCCGACGGAAACCGGCACACAATGGCCGCCGGTACTGGGAGAGCCCTATCCCGACCTTCGCCTGATGGATTACACCGGAAAAGAGCTTCGGCTGTCGGATTTCAAGGGCAAGGTCATCGTGGTGGAGCCCATTGGCACCACTTGTCCGGCCTGCAACGCCTTCTCCGGGGCGGCGGACGTGGGAGGCTTCGAAGGCGTCACCCCGCAAAGCGGCCTGCCTTCCATCGAATCGCTGTTTCCGCAATATGCTGGCGGTATCGGGCTGAACGACAGCCGCATCGAGTTCGTGCAAATCCTCTTCTACAACCGGGATATGAAGGCCCCCTCGCTTGAGGAGACCCGGCAATGGGCCAAACATTTCGGGGCGGATCGCCGGGCCAACTGGCACGTGCTGGCCGCCAGACCAGAAATGCTGGGCCCGGCCAGCTATGACATGATTCCCGGCTTCCAGCTCATCGACAAACAGTTCATTCTGCGCTCCGACAGCACCGGGCATTCCCCGCATGACGACCTGTACCAGACGCTGCTGCCCATGGTGCCCAAGCTGCTTGACGAAATGTCGGTAGAGGAAGCCTATCAGGCCATCCCGCACCGGCAAACCACCTTTAGCCCCGAACAAGCCCGGATGGACGAGGGAGAAAAGCAATACCTGAAGGAATGCTTCGGGGTGGTGGATCAGGCGGTGCTAGCCCGGGTGGGCGCGCTGCAATACTTCCAGAACGGAGGCCGGGACGGCTTAAAGCCCGACGACTACCAAAGCCGCATGGATACTCTTACTCAAAGACTGGAAGCCTTGCAGCCGCCCGCAAAGCTGCAAAACTACCACAAGATGGTGCTACAGGCCCTGCGGGATCAGCAAGGCTACTTCCGCAAGATAGAGAAGACCATGCGGTTCGACAGCTCGGATCCGCTGGTGCAAAGCTCGCATGAAAACCTGAGCAAGGCCTACACCGTGCTGATGGTGGGCTACCCGATGGAAAGCCAGCACAACAAGGACGCCTTTTTCGACCACCTCTGCGCCCTGGATTTCATTTAGTCCCCCGTACCCCCAGGAAAGCCCCGCCTATGAAAACCGCTTTTTCTTCCTGCAAAACGCTTTTTGCCCTTCTATTGGCCGGATTGTTGGCCTGGCAGGCCATGCCCGCCAGGGCCCAGGCGCAGGACTTCCCGTGCGGGCCGCCTACCGCCTCGGCAGGCAACGCCCGGGCGGTTGAGGAAATCTTTGGGCAGTCCGTGCCGACGGGCTGGGCGGTGATTCGCAGTGATACCGTCTCGCGGGCCGGCGAGCAAGGCCTGGTGCTGATGATACAGAACGGCCCGACCATGGCGCTGATCGTGCGGACAGAACGGCTGGGCCCGGAGGATCCGCTGGCGGATCGCAACATGGCCCGCGCAGCCTACCACCTGTTTGAAAGCTATATCTTTGGTCGGCCAGGCTTCCGGATTACCGGCTTCAAAAATGCCGCCATGGCGGTGAACGGCGTGCGCGTAGCCACCACGTGGATGCGGGTCGAATTCTCGGACGGCTATGTCGAACCCGACCTGCTGGCCCGCTTCCGACGGGGCGGGCATCTGTACCTAGTGCTGCTGGGGCAACCCCGTGCCGGCGAGCAGGGGGTGAAAAAACTGCCAGTCGAACCTTACATTCAGATGCAACGATCGCTGCGCGGCATTGTCCAGGCCACGGAAACCGGACAAAACCGCTGAGGGGCGCGGGCAGAACCCAGGCCTCACCGCATCCTGGCGGCTGATTGAAGCGGCCCTTCTTCTTGGATACAATGGCGGGATACATTCCCCGTGGCAGTAAGGAACCCTGACCGTGACAACCGTCGACCTGCTGGAGCAACCGTCCGCAACCCGACGCTCCGACTTCATCCGTGACATCATTGACCAGGACATCCAGACCGGCAAGTACGGCGGCGCGGTCATCACCCGCTTTCCCCCGGAGCCCAACGGCTTCCTGCACATTGGCCATGCCAAGTCCATCTGCCTGAACTTCGGGCTGGCCCGCGACTACCATGGCCGCTGCCACCTGCGTATGGACGACACCGACCCCACCAAGGAGGACGTCAGCTACGTGGAGTCGATTATGGCCGACGTGCGCTGGCTGGGTTTTGACTGGGGCGCGCACATGTACTACGCCAGCGACTACTTCCCCCGCTTCTACGAGCTGGCTCTCAAGCTGATAAACGAAGGCAAGGCTTACGTGGACAGCCTGAACGAGCAGGAAATCCGCGAATACCGAGGCACCGTCACGGAGCCGGGCCGCCCCAGCCCCTACCGCGACCGCAGCGTGGCGGAAAACCTGGATCTCTTCCAGCGCATGAAAGCCGGCGACTTTGCCGACGGCGCCCACGTGCTGCGGGCCAAAATCGACATGGCCAACCCCAACATGAAGATGCGCGACCCGCTGCTGTACCGCATTCGCCATGCCCACCACTACCGCACCGGTGATGATTGGTGCATCTATCCCATGTACGATTATGCCCACCCGCTCAGCGACGCCTTTGAAGGCATCACCTACTCCATCTGCACCCTGGAGTTCGAGAACAACCGCGAGCTGTACGACTGGGTGCTGGATGCCTGCGGCATTGCCAAACCCCGAACCCAGCAATACGAATTTGCACGCCTCAACCTGAACTATGCGGTCATGAGCAAGCGCAAGTTTCTGCAACTGGTGGAAGAAAAGCACGTGGACGGCTGGGACGACCCACGCATGCCGACCATCAGCGGGATGCGCCGCCGGGGCGTCACCCCCGAAGCCCTGCGCCGCTTCTGCGATGCCATCGGCGTGGCCAAGGCCAACAGCATCGTGGACATGGGCCAGCTGGAAGCCGCCATCCGCGACGACCTGAACCCCAAGGTGCCCCGGGTGCTGGCCGTGCTGCGTCCGCTGAAAGTGGTGATTGAGAACTACGACCCGGCGGGCGAGGTGCTGGATGCCCCGCTGTATCCGCATGACGTGCCGAAAGAAGGCAGCCGTCCCCTGCCCTTCGGGCGGGAAATCTGGATTGAGCGGGACGACTTCAACGAAAACCCGCCCAAGGGCTACTTTCGCCTGACGCCGGGCGGCGAAGTGCGCCTGCGCCACGCCTACATCATCAAGTGTGAGCAGGTGGTCAAGGATGCCGTCGGCAACGTGGTTGAATTGCGCTGCACCTACGATCCGCAGACCCGCAGCGGCGATCCCAATGCCGTGGAACGCAAAGTGAAGGGCACCATCCACTGGGTTCCTGTCGCACAGGCCGTCAAGGTAGAAGCTCGCCTCTACGATCGCCTGTTCGACAAGGAAGCCCCGGAAGGGGTGGAGGATCTCAACCCCACCTCGCTGGAAGTGCTGGACGGGGCCTACGTGGAACCCTGGGTAGCGGAGCAGCCGGCAGGCAGCCGGTTCCAGTTTGAGCGCCAGGGCTATTTCTACCTGGAGCCGGAAAGCTCCAAGCCCGGCAAGCCGGTATTTAACCGTATCGTGGGGCTGAAAGACTCCTGGGCCCGGCAAACCGAGCCCTCCAAACAACAGGCACCGGCCAAAACCACCCCCAAGCCGCAGGCGGCTCCCCAGCCCCGCGTGGAACAGAAAGTCGCGCCGCAGGTGAATTTATCGCCCGCACAAGAGGCCCGCGCCCGGAAGTACCAAGCCGAGCTGAAGCTGGGCGACGACGAGTCCATGTTGATTGCCGCCAGCGATGCCCTGGCCGAATTTTTCGAGGCCGCAGTGGCCGCGCACCCCAACCCACAAGGCATTGCCAACTGGATTGTCAACGAGCTACTGCGGGAGCTGAAAGAGCGCCCGGTTGCCGGCCTGCCCTTCGATGCCAGGGCCCAAGCCGAGCTGATTGCCCTGGTGGACGAGGGCGTCATTTCCAGCAAGATTGCCAAGGACGTTTTTGCCGAGATGCTGAAACACGGCGGCAGCCCGCGGGCCATCGTGGAGGCCAAGGGCCTGACACAGATTAGCGACCCGGCCCAGCTGGAGCCGATTGTGCGGAAGGTCATCGCCGCCCACCCGGACAGCGTGGCCCAGTACAAGGCTGGCCGGCAGAACCTGTTCGGCTTTTTCGTGGGGCAGGTGCTGAAAGAAACCGGGGGCCGCGCCAACCCCCAGCGGGTCAACGAGCTGGTACGCAAGCACCTGGACGGCTAATACCGTCCTCTATGATTTAATTCGCGGCTGAATCCGGTTCACGTCGCCACGATTTCCAACCCTCCCTTGCCTGACGGGCCCCGGCAATTCAGGGCCGCCTGCCGTTTTGTTTGAAGTGTCGTCACCGGATTTGCCATGCTTTCCCCTATTCAGTTTGCTGCCACGCCCCTGTTCTCGGGCCGCCGCCGGGCCGGTGGCTCCCACCGAATGCAGCGGCGACAGGAGGAGGAAAAGCTGGATGCCTTTGAGCGCGGCTTAAAAGCGCTACAGCAACAGGATGCCCGCCGCCCCCACCCGGTCATCAGGCGGCTGCGGCTGAAGCGCACGGTCAAGGCCGCCCGCCGCTTCCTGAAAACCACCCGAAAAGCAGACACCCCTTTTATCATAGGCATTTCCGGGGGATCGGGCAGCGGAAAATCCACGCTGGTTGCCGCCCTGCAAGCCGGCAACGCCGCCATGGAAACCATCGCCCAGGATCGCTACTACCGGGATATGACCGAACTGCGCGCGCAGTATCGCCAGGAGGCGGAACGCACCGGGGTGGATCGCTTCCGCAACGAGGTGGATCTGAACAGCCCGGAGGCCGTCTCCCTGGGGAAGGCGGCCCGCCATTTACGCAAGCTGAAAAATGGCCGCCCAGTACGGATTCCCGATTACGATTTCATCACCTGCACCCGCCACAACAAGGCCACCCTGGTACAACCAACGCCCATTGTGGTGACCGAAGGCGTCTTTGGTTTTGCTAACAGCGCACTGCGGCGCCTGATGGACTTGCGGGTATTTATGGACATCCCGCCGGCAACCCAGGCGGAACGGTTCTGGAAACGCGCGCCTGAAAGGGGCATCCGGGACGATGAGGCAGGCCGGGCTTTCTTTGCCGACGTGCAGGCCAAGCACGATCGCTTCATCCAGCCGACCGCCGACACGGCACACATTGTGCTGGATGGCGCCGCCAATCGCGACGACCTGCAAGCCACCGTAAGCACCCTGGCCGAACTGGTGCAGGCCCTCGTCAAAAAACCAGGGGGCTAATCGCCACGCCGGGTTTTCTGGCAATTTGCAGGGCAAGCGGCCAGGCCTAGGCGCGGGGCAAGCGGCTGGGGCCCAGCAACGAGGCCGCCACGGTTTCCAGGTCGTCCCGCACCGGCACCTCCGGGTGATCCACCATCTTGCGCACCGAGGCCAGCCGGCGCAGGTCTTCTTTGGCCGGCACACCCACCTCGTTGGCCAGGCCAAGCAACTGGCGGGCCACGTCACCGGCAAACAAGCGCAGGATGGCCTGCTCCCGCACGCACGGCAAACCGGCATCCTGCAAGCGCTCCACATGTGCCTTGTAGGCCCGCAGGGCCTCGCGCTCGGTGGCCATCAGGGCCAGCCGGTATCCCAGGGATTGCGCGGCATTCAGGGCTTTCAGCGGATGCCCCATGCCCAGGAACTGCTTTTCCAGCTCCGGCTTGGCCGCCCGCAGCGCCTGCCCAAAGGCCTGATCCACCACCTCGTAGATGTTGCCGGGCAGCGGCTTGTTATCGGCCAGCAGATCGGCGTCACCCAGGGCTTCCATCACGGCCTGGCCGGCGATAATCATCTTCTGAATCTGGCTGGTGCCCTCGTAAATGCGCAACACCCGGGCATCCCGGGCCAGCTTGGCCACGCCGGACTCTTCCATAAAGCCCATGCCGCCGTAAACCTGGATGGCCGTATCGGTGGCCTCCCGGGCCGCCAACTCGGTGGCCATCAGCTTGGTCATGGCCGCCAGCTTGGCAAAGGGCAGGCCGGCATCCTTGGTACGGGCCGCATGATAAGCCAGCACCTTGCTCACTTCGTTACGCACGGCCACACGGGCCAGCATCTCGCGGATTTCCGGGTAATTGGCAATCGCCCCGCCGCCGCCCTGCTTGCGCTGGCTGGCATACTCCACCGCCATATCCAGCGCCCGCTCGGCCACGCCCAACCCCTGGGCGCCCACGCCGATGCGCCCCCCGGTGAGCGTGTTGTTGTAGATGTGCTTGCCCTTGCCAATGCCGCCTTCCCCGCCAATCAGCCGATCCTCGGAAACCACCACGTCATTCAGGCTCAATTCAGCGGTATCGGAGGTGTGCAGGCCCATCTTCTTGCCCACGTCGGCGGAGCTGAAACCGGCATCGCCGCGCTCCACGATAAAGCCGCTCAAGCCACGATCGTTGCCGTGCTCATCGATGGTGCGGGCCAGGATGACCGCGTAATCAGCCGTGTTGCCATTGCTGATGAACGTTTTGGTGCCGTTGATTTTCCAGTGCCGCTGGCCGTCAGGGCCAATGAAAGCCCTTGCCGTGGTGCGCAACGAGCCCGGATCGGAGCCCGCATCCGGTTCGGTCAGACCGAAACAGCCAATGGCGTCCCCGTTGATGACGGGCGGGATGTATTTCAGTTTTTGTGCCTCGGTGCCCACATCCAGGATGGGCTCGCCAAACAACCCCACGCTGGCCAGGATGGTGGTGCAGGCGCCCAGATCGGCATAGGCCAGCCGTCGGGCCAACTCCACCACGGCCAACGAGCCGGCCTCCCCGCCGCCGTATTGCTCGGGCACGCTGATGCCCATATAGCCCTGCTCCCCAAACTGGCGATACAAGGCAAGCACCGGGGCGTATTTATCCCGGAATTCCTGCTGCGTGCGAGGATGGCGCACCTCGTCGTAACGCCGCAGGGCCTGCTCCAGCAGCGCGCCGGGGGCCAGGTATTTTTTATCCAGCAGGTCGCCAATATAGTCGCTCACCTCGGTGACAAAGCCCAGGCTGTAGGGATCGGCGGCGGTGGGGCGCTCCACGGCATAGGCCGGCTGCTCCTTGGGAGCCGCCTTGGGCTTCCAGCCGGAAAAGTGCACGCTATCGGCAGACCTGGAAATAAACACCGCAGCCCGGGACAGGTCGGGAGCGGACGAAACGGTCGGCAGCTTGGCGGAAAACCGCGCCAAACCCGGCCTAACAGCCTGGAAATCAACCATGGGGAGAAACCTCCTTGAACGAAGAACGAAAAAAACCCACTTCGAATAATTTGCTACAAGACTAACAAAAACAGACCGTTCGGCAACATGCCTGGCGCCAAATATTTCACAGTTTGAAGCCACGTTGATTTCAGGACGGTTCTGGATACCCTTTCTACAGGGCAGCGGTCAGCTTCAGGGTTTTGCCGGCCTAGTCCAAGAGGATCCTCCTCAACTCAAGGATTCGGGAGTATAATAAGCATTGTGAAGCGTGCAGTATTTATAGCCCTAATCGTCGCGCTGTTTGTGTTTTCAGAGGCGGTCACCCTGCTTGCCACCCGGGCAGCCACATCCAGCCCGCCCATCAAGGTGGAGTCCATCGGCTTTTATTACAAAATGGACGCCAACGCCCGGTACCTGGATCTGAAAACCCAGTGGCAAGCTACCCACCGAGGCGAGCTGAAATTGGAAGAGGCCGCCAGCCTGGCCGAAGAGGCCTTCCAGAAGGCCTCGGTGGAGTCCCCTTTCGACAAGTGGCTCTACCACGGGGGGCCTTCGCCCCAGGTTTTCAAAAGCAAGCTGCACATCTACAACACGTCCAAAAACGCGCTGCTGGATATTCCCCTGTACGTCACAATACGGGCCCAGGTGGGCGAGCTGCGGGTGAACCCGGATATCCAGATGACGGATTTCGATCACCTGCGCGCCACGGCCAGCTGGCAGATTCTCTCCGAGGACACCGTCAAGGTGGCCGCCCTGGCCCCGGGCGAGGACATGCTGGTGGACGTGATGCAGTTCAAGCTGCTGGATTTTCTGAAAAATCACCCCAACCAATGGCCAACCCGCATCGAGGTGCTGATTAACTCGCCCAAACTGGGCACCAGCCGGCAAAGCCTGGAACTGATCCCGGATCACTTCGTGGTGCCGGTACTTTACTGATTGAATTAACTGCCGATTCGTGGTAATTTATTGCCAATTCATCACGAGGTACTGAAGGGGTAAATAATGGCGATTCAAGGCCCGGGCGTTTTGCCATGGGGTGTTTCGTCCGGGGGATCGGCGCTCCGGTTTGGCAATGGCGATTCGGCCAAAAAACCGTCCGCGACCGCAAAAGCCGAGGAAAAGAAAACGGTCAAACCGCTCGGAAGGCGGGAGGCCATCTGGGCCATGCTGCTGACCGCGCTGGGCACAGGCGGAGCGTTATTGGGCGCCGAACGAGCACTGGAATCTGAGCCCGTTCGCGAGGCACTGGGGCTTCCTTCCGATGCCGAGCGCCTGGGGCTGCCCGAAATCGAGAGCAAGCTGGCCGGCCTGCTGGGGCTGGAAGGCCGGGTCAAAAGCCTGGAAGGCGCCAGCGTGGTGGGCGATGTGGCCGTGCTTCAGGCCCAAATGGATGCCCTGACCCAGCGGGTTTCTGGCGTGGAAACCCAAAACAGCAGCATGAATGGCCGCATCACCCAGCTGGAAACCAACGACACCCAGAACGTCAAGGTCGGCTTCCTGGAGGAACGGCTGAACGGCTTCAAGCAGTTGATTTTCGAGGAGCTCGACCTGGACGGCAAGCTGGAAAACTTCAAAAAGTTCCTGCTGGAAGACTTGGATCTGGATGGCCGCTTCAACCGCTTCAAGACCTACCTGCTGGAGGATCTGGACATTGACGGGCGGCTGCAAACCCTGCGCACCGAATTTACCCAGTCACTCACCAACCTGCAAAACGGGTTCAACCACTTCATCGAGCAGCAATTCCCCTGGGTGGAAAACCTCACCACCACCATCCGGGACGGCTACAACAACCTTATCCGCAACATCAACACCCGGCTGGGCCTTAACCTGCCAGTCATCGAAAGCCCCCCAAAACCTTAAACCCTTGTCACTGAGAGAGTTAGCGAAGGAACTGATCATGCGATTTTTCTATTCCGTTCCGGTGCGTTCGGACAGCAGCGATGAACGCGCCGACCTGCAAGGCAAACAGGAACGCCTGGCCCGGCTGCTGCGGGAAAGCGGCATCAAGGCCACCACCGGCATTATTTGCCACGGGGAACGCAAGGCCCTGGCCGTGCGCACTTATGACGAGCTGAACAAGAACCGGGTCATTCGGCTGCTGCAAGATGCTGAGGACGCCAGCCGGGTTGAGTTCGAGGCAACCTGCGTAGACATTGAGATTATCGGCGCGCTCCGAAAAAACTAGCCCGCCATACCCGCATTTTCAGCCTTCCCGCCCAAAATCTCCATAAGATATAACAATTTCCGCAACAGGCATTTTTTTATTAATACGGGGTTAACTCCTTCACAGGGTGTTCGCAGTGACAATAGGGGGACAAGGCAATGCCAGACGCCGTTCAAGCACGCTTTGGCGCGGCTATTCATACGGGCCACAGCCATTCGCGCCGGGTTGATCCGAACCAGGAGGCCGGCAATTCGGGAGCATCGGGCTTTCAGCCGCAAAACACGGGCAGCCTGCTGCAAAGCGGGCCGGATGTAGGTTCTTCGGGACTGAACCTTCTGGCTTAAACCGGCTGACACCATCCCCAAGGGCTGCCCGCAAGGGTAGCCCTTGCCCTTTGCGGGCAGGTGAGGATTGCCCGGCGGGCGATTTTGTAGTTTCCTAGGAAAACCCAGTTCAGAGAGGATCAGCCCGCCCATGTTCAGCAGACCGGATCAACGACAGCCCGATGAATTGCGCCCCATCAAGATTGTGCGCAACTTTACCAAGCATGCCCCAGGCTCCGTCCTGATTTCGGTGGGTGACACCCAGGTAATTGTCACCTGCACCATCGAAGAGCGGGTTCCCCGGCACGTACACGTGCTGAAAGAGGAAAACACCGGCTGGCTGACCGCCGAATACGCCATGCTGCCGGGGGCCACCAACGTGCGCAGCCAGCGCGAACGCATGAAGGTTTCCGGGCGCACCGCGGAAATTCAGCGCCTGATTGGCCGCACCCTGCGGGCCAGCGTGGATCTTACCAAGGTAGGCCCGCGCACCTTCAACATCGACGCCGATGTCATCCAGGCTGACGGTGGTACCCGGGTGGCTGCCATCACCGGCGGCTATGTGGCCCTGGTGGACGCTCTGAATAAACTGATTTCCGACGGCATGCTCGAGGAACTCCCCCCGCTGAAACCGATTGCTGCCATCAGCGTGGGCATGGTGGAAGGCACCGAGCTGCTGGACCTGAACTACGAAGAGGATTCTGCCGCCGACGTGGATGCCAACATCATCATGAACGCCGACGGGCATATCATTGAGCTGCAACTGAGCAGTGAGCGCTCCCCCCTGGCCCGAACCCAGCTGGATCGGCTGGTGGATCTAGGCGAAACCGGCATCCGCAAGCTGCTCCAACTTCAACAGGATGCGCTTTCAGCCGGCATGCCGGTGGCTGCCCCCAGCGATGAAACCCTGACCGTTGGATAGGATGGCATGATGACCAGCGCGGAAAAAATAAAACGAGCCGCCTTGCAGCGTCCCAAGGGAACGCAGGATATTTTTGGCGGGGACATTGAGCGGTGGCAGTTTGTGGAGGCCGAAACCCGTGCGCTGTTTGCCGCTTACGGCTACCACGAAATCCGTACCCCGGTGTTTGAGGCCACCGAGCTGTTTGAGCGCGGGGTGGGCGAAGCCACGGACATCGTGAACAAGGAAATGTACACCTTCGAAAAAAGCGACCGCCGCCTCTCGCTGCGCCCGGAAGGCACCGCGGGCGTCGTGCGCAGCTTCATCGAACAGGGCATGGCCCGCTGGCCCAAGCCCGTCAAGCTTTACTACATGGGCCCCATGTTCCGCTACGAACGTCCCCAGGCGGGCCGTCAGCGTCAGTTCCACCAGATTGGCGCGGAACTCTTTGGCCTGGACACTCCCGCCGCCGACGCGGAGGTGATTACGCTGGCCATGCGGCTTTTCTCCCACTTCAAGCTGCCCAACCTCTCGCTTGAAATCAACAATATCGGCACGCCTGAATGTCGGGAACGTTTCAAGGCTGGCTTCCGGGAAAAGACCCGCCCCTTCCTGGCGGCGTTGTGCGGCGATTGCCAAACCCGGTTCGAGACCAACCCCCTGCGCATGCTGGATTGCAAAAACCCGCAGTGCAAGGATCGATACGCCTCGCCGGAAATCCAGGCCTTTCTGGAGGCTGATTTCACCTCGCCAGAATGCCAGGCCCACTTTGCCCGGCTTTGCGAGATTCTGGAGCAGCTGGAAATCCCCTACCGGCGCAACCCTTACCTGGTGCGCGGGCTGGATTACTACACCAAGACCGTGTTTGAGATTACCTCCACCCACTTGGGCGCCCAGAATGCCGTTTGTGGCGGCGGGCGTTACAACAACCTGGTAGAGGAGTTGGGCGGCCCGGAAACCCCCGCGGTAGGCTGGGCACTGGGTATGGAACGCCTGATGACCCTGGTGGGCGAGCTGTCCCTGCCACAACTGGATTATTACATCGTCACCGATCAGCACGCCGAGGCCTTTCGCCTGGCCGATTCCCTGCGGGCCCGCAACCTGCGTGTGGAAGTGGACCTCTCCGGGCGCGGTTTCGGCAAGCAGCTGGAGCGCGCAGCCAAAGCCTCGGCAGGGCAGGCCATTATCCTGGGCCAGGCCGAGTTGGACAGCGGGCAACTCCAGGTGAAAAACCTGGCCAGCGGGGAGCAACGCACCGTTTCCCGGGAGGCCTTGTAGGGATTACTTCAACGCGCTGAGCGCCGCCTTGGCCTTGGCCACGCCCGGGTGGCGGGAATCCGCCGGCAATCGCTCCTGCAGCTTCAGGTAATGCTCCAGAATGTTTTCCGCGCGCTGTTTTTGCTTCATGTCGGCATAAATCATGCCCAGGTTGAACAGGATATCCGGGTCGTCGGGCGCCATTTGGGCCACCGCCTCATACACCACCAGGGCCTTTTGGGTTTGGCGTTGGTGCTGCAACAGCCGCCCGTAGTTGATCATGGCATCCGGGTTCAGCGCCTTACGGTAAAATTCGCCCGCCGCGTCGGGATTATTCTCCCGCTCGGCAATATAGCCCATCAGTTTCCAGAGGCGGGTATCGTCCGGGGCAATGGCCAAGGCGCGGGAGAGCTGCCAGCGGGCCGCTTCAAAGCGCCCAGACTTCATTTCCACCATGGCCAGCCGGTAATGGAACTCGGCATTGCCGGGTTCGGCGGCAATGGCCTGGGTGTAAGCCTCCCGGGCCGCCTCCAGGTTGCCGGACATCTCCTGGGCCTGCCCCTTGTAGGCCATCACCACAGGCTCATTGGGCCACTGGGCAGCGGCCCGATCCAGCAACGCCTGGGCCTGCGCCATGTTGGCATCGGCAAAATACAAGTCCATCAAAGAAAGATAGGCAGGCAGGTGGGCTTCCGCATTGATAATCCGGTTCAGCTCATCCATGGCCGCCTGCCGACGGCTACGGGCCGTGGCCGCATCCTTGCTCTGCCCCGCCACGGTCAGGTGAATCTGGGCCAGCAGGTAGCGGGCCTCGGCATCCCCCGGCATGGAGGCCAAATGGGTTTCCAGCACGGACTGCGCCCCTGCCAGGTTGCCCTCCTGCACGGCAGTCTTGGCCTGCCGGACGATGGCCCCGGCAACCCCTTCGTCAATAGGGGACGAATGCAAGGCCCCCAGCGGGGAGGCATTGACGGCCAGCTGTGTTGGCTGGGCAGGAGCGGCGGTCATGCGATCCTGCCTGGGTTGCGGCAAGCTGTTACTGCGAACGGCAGGCTGAGGTTGGGGCAAAGGCTGATCCAGCATGCCGGAAGCGCCGTCTTCCGCATCATCCGGCATCTGATAGCTGGGTGGTTGGCTCTTCAGCTTAATAGGATCAACGGGTACGGCCTCCGGCGTATCGTCCATCGGCGGCAGTTGGGGATCCAGGGGAATCCGATCCTCCCGGGCGGCGGGAGCAGGGTCAAACATCACCTCGCTATCGTCAAAAGCCGGTTTGGAAGCGGTGGTTGTGGTAGGGTTCGCGGCCACACCCTCCGCTGGTGGCACCACCACCATTTTCTTACTGCCGTGTTGGCTGCTCAACGCCATCTGACGGCGGGCCTCCTCCTGGCGCTGACGCTCCAGCTTGCGTTGCTCGGCAAGATAGAGCGATTCCTTCTCGCGCTCCTCCTCGCTCTGGTTGCGGGCTTGTGCAGGCTGGCTTTTGACGGTCTGACCGACAGGTTTTGCTGGAGTAACGGAGGCTTTTGCCGTCGAAGACGTCTGCCTGACAGACACAGCTTTCGTATTAGAGGGATTCGCCGTAGATTTGGGCTGCACAGGGGCTGGTTTTGGTTGCTGTTTGGCCAAAACCGAAGGCGGCATGGAGCGATCACCGACCAGGGTAATTAGAATCCGGCTGCCAGAGTTGCTGAGCACCTGGGGTTGCAGCCGGCGATAGCTGTTGAGAACGATTCGAATCCCATCGCTCCCCTGTACCCGTTGGTAGTAATTGCCGCCGGCAATGGCGGGCACCTTGCGTGACAAGTCCTGGCTGAACTGCTGGAGGCTGGCTCGGGTGGAATCCCCCAAAGCCACGTCATCCCCGTCAATAATAATGTGATACATGCCACCCGCGGCGCGTTCCAGGCGCATCAGGGGGTCAAAACCCAGCCCTTGCACCTCCATCTCGATGTTGCCATCCAGGTTCACCCAGATGCGGGTCAAGCGCGAGCTGGCATCCGCCCAGGAGACGCAAGGCAAAAGGAGACTGACGGCCAACAGACCCGAAACCAGCATGCGCATAGGAACGGCAACAAGGGGCATGCGTCAGGCCTTGAGCTTTTGCAGGTAGCTGCGGATGGTCTCGGCGTTACGCGCGCCGGGAGCCAGCTGCAGGAAGCGCTCCAGGTGGGTCACGGCGGACTGCTTGTCACCCAGCTTGGAGAAGATAAGGCCCAGGTTGTAGTGGGCTTCCGCAAAATCCGGCTTGATGCGCAGGGCTTCCTGGTAGGTGGCTTTGGCCTCGTTCAGCTTGTTTTCGGCATTGTACAGGGTGCCCAGGTTGAACAGCACCTCGGTATCGTTAGGCGCAAGCCGCAAGGCCAGCTTGTAGACGCCTTCCGCTTCCTCCAGGCGGCCCAGCTTCTTGAGGGAGGTGCCGTAGTTGTTGAGGGTGCTCACCGGCAGGGCCCGGCTAAGCGCCTGGTTGGCGGCATCCAGCTGATCGTTCAGGAGGTAAATCTTGCCCAACTGGTGATATGCCAGGCGATCTCCGGGGTTGCGCTGGAGGTGCTTGGTCAGGACATCAATGGCCAGGTCATATTGGCGATCCTCGGCCAGTGCAATGCTGTATTCGTAAACATACTGGCTGTTGCTTGGGTCATACCGCAGTGCCTGACGGTATTCCTCAATCGCTTTCTTGGCATCCCCGCCGTCCATCAGGCCCTTGGCCTTCTGGTAATGCTTGTCGGCCTCGGCCAGGGAAACGGCCTGGCTCGCCTCCGGAGGAGTGGCTGCCGTGGTGGTCGGGGTTTGAGGCTTGCCAGAGCCCGCCGACGCCAAAAGCTTGGCTTGCAAATCGGCCACTTCCTTACGGGCATCGCCCAACTGCAGGCTCAGGCTGTCCACCTGGGCCTGCAAATCGGCGGCCAACTGGGCATTCTGGTCTTCACCCTTGGGGGACCTAGCCTTGGCCTTTTTTAAATCAGCTTCCAGCGAGGCAATGCGGGCCTTCAGCTCATTCAACTCCTTGGAATCCGCCAAAGGGGAAGCTTGCTGGGGTGGCTTGACAGCCCGGGCCACCTTCAGATCAGCTTCCAGGCTTTCCGCTTGCTTGCGGGCGCGGGTGGCATCATTGATAGCCGCCTGGTGTTTTTCGTTCAAATCCGTCAACTGCTGCTCCAGCATGGCAATCTGGTCGTGCAGATCCTTTTCGGAGGATTTTCCAGCCTGAAGCGCCTTGAGTTGACCGTCCATCTTGACCATGGCCGCCCGCAGCTCCTGGTTTTCCTGGCGCTGCTTGTCCAGATCGGCCTTGGAAACCATATCCTCGGGCATTTTAGCCAAAACCGCCAGCTTTTCATTTTCGGCCTGCAGTTCCGTCACGTTGCTGCGTAGGGCCTGAATTTCCTCCTTGGCCGACGCCAGCTCGGAGCGAAGGGCGGTCACTTCCTGGCTGCTGGCCGTAGCTTGCCTGGTTTGCAGGGCGGTCAGCTGCTTATTCGCCTCGTCCAGCTGCTTTTGCAGGGCCTCGGTATCCTTGGCCCGGATTTTGGCGGCCAGCAGCTCCTGCTCCATCTCCATTTGCTGCCGGGTAAAGTCATCGATGGATCGCTTGTACTTCTCGGTCAGGTTGTCGAGCTGCTTTTTCAGGGCCGAGTCGTCTGGCACCGCCGGTTGCGAAGGATTAGCTGCTGCCAGATCCGACTGGAGCTTTTTAATTTGGGCATTTTTCTGGCCCAGCTCATTCTGGAGAGCGGCAATCTGCTCCCCGGAAGCGTTGGCGTAGTTCTTTTGCAGGTCGGCAATTTGATTGCGCAGGTAGGCAATCTCTTTGTTCTGGTCATTGATGGTCTGAATCGAGGTATTCAGCGACTCCTGGGCCATATCCAGCTGGGTTTTCAGCTCGGCCAGTTCCGGATTCGAGCCGGAGGGCTGGGCTTGCGACGGAGGCTGGGTTTTCAGGCGGTTGTTTTCCATCTGCAACTGGGCCAGCTGGGCCTGCAGGTTTTCGGATTTCTCCTTGTAGCGGTTCAGCTCGGCGGTCAGGGCGGAGGTATCCGTCATCGGGACGCGGCTTTCCGCATTCAGGCGCGCGTTTTCGGCACGCAGTTCGGCCAATTCGGATTTGGCCTGCTCCAGTTGCCCCTGCAGGGCGTTCAGCTTCTCGCCGGAGGCTTGTGCGGCACCCACCTGTTCTTTCAGGGCATTGCGCTCCTGGTATGCCCTGGTCAGCTGGTCTTGCAGGGATTGGTTAGCGGCTTGCAGACGGTCCAACTCAGGTTGCAGGTTAGCGGCATTCAACTTCGACTGCAAATCGCGGTTTTCCCGCAACAAGTCATCGTATTTCTTGTTCAGGTTGACCAGGGTTTGCTTGAGTCCCTCCAGCTCAATCCCTGAGCTGCTCTGGCTTTGGGAGGCCTTCATGGAGAGCGCCAGTTGATCTTGCAGGGATTGGTTCATCTTGCGCAGCTTGTCCACCTCCGCCTGGGCAGCAGACAGCTCCGGATTGGGGGCAGAAGCAGCCGTGACCTTGGCCTTGAGCCCCTGGTTTTCCCGGGTCAGGGCGTTAATGCGGGCATCCGCCTGGGCCACGCTCTGGCGCAAGTTGTTCAGCTCGGCTTCCATATGCGGATTGGCGGCGGGTTGTGTGCTGACAAGGTTCAGGCGGTTTTGCAGGGCGGCGTTCTCGGCACGCAGACGCTTGATTTCCTCATTCTGGGTTTTGGTCAACTCCGCCATCTGCTGCTGCAGGCCCTGAATCATCTTTTTCTGGTCTTCCAGCCCCTGCAAGGCGCGCTGATAGGCATCGCCGGAAACCGTGCCGGCAGATTGCTGCGCCACTGGCTGTGTCACCGCGGCCTGGGGGCGAGCGGGCTGCTCGGGATAGGCCGGGGCAGAACGCTGCGGGGCTACCGGGCGCTGGGGCGGCTGGGTCTGATAGGGCGCGGGCTCCGGCTGGGAATAAGCGGAGCGGGCGGGCTGGGTGACCACCGGCGGGGTGCCTATCTGCAGTTCCAGGCGGGAACCCTGGGCCTGCAGGAGCTGGGCGGTCGGCACATCCCCATCCACATCCAGCAGAATCCGCACAATAGAGCGCCCATGGCCGTCAAACTGGTTTACCGAGACGTTTCTGACCGCCGACCACTGCGAAGCCAGTATTTGCAGCAACTCCGCGTCGCGGGGCAGGTCGAAACCGATGGCGGCATCGTCAATATCCACGATAATCCGCTTGCGACCACCAATGTTGAGGGTATTCACCACGGCGCGCACCGGCCCGCTAGCATCCACGGTCAACCGATGGGTCACCGGATCGAGCGACAGGGCACGAATAGTGCCGCTAGCGGCCCAGGCGGGCGCCGACAAGCAGGCGACCAGCCCCAGGATCAACAAGTGCTTGGACAGCTGGAACGCCGGTTTCCGGAGCAGGTTCATGGTTGAATCCTCGACAAATAACCCTACGGTAACACGATGGCGGCCCCGGTCAGGCATGCCGGCACCTCCGAGGCCCGCGGCGCCCGGAGAGCTTCTCTCTCATCATTCAACCCGATCGATCCTGGCCGGTTTGAAAGCATGCTGACCTATGAAGCTCCCCAACAAGCGGCCTTCAGACAGGTTCGTGGACCGCCGTCAGTATGATTTCACGTGTTCAGTCAACAGTATAGCACACTAGGGGTTCTGCAGGGCCATACTGCCGCCATCCGTCCGGCGCACGATAAGGGAATTGCTGACCCCGACCCGCCCGGCGGAAGGATTGTTGATCATGCGCCCGTAGACCGCCATCTGGGTGGAGCTTCCGCCGTCCAGGTTCATGGCCTCCACCGCCCCCAGCCTTTGCATCAGGTAGGCCAGCTCCGTCAGGGTCATACCCACCGACACGTTCTTCTGGCGTCCATCCACAGCAACCAGCAGCATCTTACCGTCTCGGGTAATGCCCACCGCGCTACGGGGTTCCCGGTAGCCCAGGCTGCGGCTGCTAAAGTGCTGGGCCTGCATATCGATATAAGGACGCCCCTCCCGCACCAGGTAAGGCCCTCCGCCGATGGCATGCTTCATCTGCGACCAGTCGGGCAGGGTATACACGTTCAGTTCCACTTTTTCAGGCCGGGCCTGCAAGGCCGCCAGCTGCTGCAAGTCATTGCCCATTGGCCCGGAAACCACGTAGCCGTCGGACGGAATCGGCAGGGCCTCGGCCGTGGAAACCGCAGACACCTTGCCATTGCGCACCTGGATTTGCATGCCGTTGGCCGGCACGGGCGGCGCCATGCCCCCCCAGCGAGAGGAGTACACCACGGTGTGCCCGGGATTGGTTCGGGGCTGGTTAATGTTGTGCAGGCGCAGCTTAAGCCCATCGGGGCCGGTCAGCTCGCCGCCCAGGCGAATGCGTCCCATCACCAGGTCGTTGGTGGGGGTGATGCCCAGGGCCACCCGGTCATAAATGGGGCCGGAAATCAGCTCCTGGTTGATAATGAGAATACCCAGGGGAATACCCTTGTCCTGCTTGAAAAACGAGCCGTTAATCCCCGCCACGGCCTGATGGGCCGCCACCATGTTGGCTACATTGCTTTTGGAGCCCATCCGGTTGGAGGCCAGGGCCGGGGTAATTTCGATGTCCGGGTGCTTGGGATCGACCTCCAACACGTTGATGACCACCGGGCCCTGCGGGCTGCGCTGGGACAAGCGGGTATAGGTTACCCCGGGGGCAATTTCCGCCGCGTTGCTGGAGCGGTAATAGTAGTGCGGAATGTTGATAACCACACTATCGGGACGGTTGTTTACCGTGACCGTGCCCACCACGTTGCGTTTAATAAATAGCTGTACCTTGCCATTACGCTCTTCGTAATAGATTTGGCTAAGGTTGGGCCAGGCAAACTTTTTAAGCTCCTGCTTTTTGCCAATGATTTTTCCGTCAAAGGTCAGGGTCATTGGCTTACCGGGCTGGTCTTCCACGGTCAGGTCCTGGGCTGGCCCGCTCAGGTTCATTACAATCCGGGTATAGTTGCCCTGGTTGGAAAAGGTGATGTTTTTCATCTGCACCGCAAAGGCCGGAAGCCCTGCCCACAAGCACAAGGAGGCCATCACCAGGGCACCCACGGCGGCCCGCTTGCAGTGTTCCAAACAAAATGCTCTCAATCCACCGGATTCCTATGCCTGTAACCTGTACCAACAAGAATGGCGCATCCTGGACGCCAACATGAACCTTCTATCCTGATTAACCTAAAAATTGGATCGGAATAAAACGACTACTTATAGTATATTTTAACCGCACTTCAGAAGCTTTACAAGCCTTAAAAACCGGAAACCCTTACAGGGCTTCCGGTTTCAAGATTTTTTGGGGATGTGCGACGGCGTCTTTGTTACGATACCGATAGCAGGCCTAGGAGAGCACCCGCCCGCGGAACATCGGAGAGCCGCCTTGACCGGCTGCACCCGGCAGCGGGATGGCTTTGCCGGCCAGGGCTTCCTGGGCCAGGCGCTTCACATCCGGGTTTTTATCCTTGGAGGCGCGCTTCAGGATACCGGCGACCCGCTTGTCGGTGGGACGGTTGATCACCTGCAGGGCCTGAACGGCGGCGGCTTTCACATCCGGGTTTTCATTCTTGTTGTTGACGATCTGCTCAATGGCGGTCAGGCCGGGCAGGCTTTGGGTAGGCACCTGGCTGTTCTGGGCCTTGTTGAGCATACCCAGCGTCCACAGGGCAGCCTGGCGGATGTAGTTGGCATCATCCTGAGCCTGGCCCGGCGGCAGCTGGCTGGTATCGGAAAGGGCTTCCTGCTTCAGCAGCTCGAAGGTTTCCGGGGTGCCCTGGCCGCGAACGCCGATTTCTTCCATCGCGTCCACTTTTTCTTGCAGGGTCTGGGGCTGGGCAATCATGCGGTTCAGTTCTTCAACCGGCGCGTTGCTCAAACCTTGGGGCTGGGGCTGCTGGGGCGGTTGCTGCGGCTGCGCCTGCTGGGCCTGTTGCTGGGCCTGTTGCTGTTGTTGTTGCCACTGTTGTTGCTGGAGCTGCTGCATTTGCTGCTGTTGCTGCTGTTGCAGCTGCTGCTGAAGCTGCTGCTGCTGCCATTGGGCCATGGGATCCATCGGGTTGGGCATACCCGGCACCGGCGGCTGGGCAAAGCCTTGCTGCGGCTGGCCAAACGGGTTGGCTTGCGCCTGGTTGAAGCCTTGCGCGAACTGGTTCTGGTAAGCTTGCCCGTTCAGCTGGTTGGCCAGGTTCAGGTAGTTGTTGCGAGCCTGCTCCGCGTTGTTGCGGGCGTTCAGGGCTTGCTGATAAGCCTCTTGAAGGGCTTGCTGGGGATTCGATCCGAAAGTGCCCGGTTGGCCGGCGCGCTGGAAGCTGTCTGCGCCCGGCTGGCCAACAGGTTGGCCGTTGTTGCTCAGGCCCGGAATGGTCGCCCCGTTCGGGAAGTTCATGGGCGAAATAATCTGAATATTCACCGCAGACGAGGTATTGGGAAGAGAAGGAATCGGAGTAACCATATAGATATAGGCCCCTTTTGTCTTGACGCTTTCGCTTTGACTATACAAGTAAGACCTCTCAAGCCATTGTGTTGCTAACGCCCATTCCGAATATTACTGTTTTGTTACATGTGTAGGATCTTGTAAGCGAAACAATTTCGGACACAAAATGGCCGAGCGGGAGTGATTGGGAGATACGTGACCACGTTGCGGCCTGGGGGAGGCGGCAACGCATGACATTAAAGCAGAAACACCTTGTTTGAAAAGCATGCCGCATCCGGCACACTCTTAAAAAAAACTTAAGGATTGGCCGGGGGCATTTTGCCCTTGATATAATGAAGGCGAAGTTCCGCCCGGAATGCCTTCCCAGGCCGGCATGGCAACCCAAGGACAACCGGCCCCGCCGACTCAAGACCGTTTGTTTAAGGATGAGTCCCGCAATGTTCAACAAGCAGAACCCTGACTCGCAAACCGATACCGAGCATCCCGAAATGCCCGCCGAAGGCGAAACCGCCCAGGCCGAGGCCGCTTCGCCGCAAGTCACCGCCCAGCCTCCCGCCGGAGAAGATCAGGACAAGAAGTACCAGGAGCTGTTTGACCAGTACACCCGCCTGGCCGCGGACTTCGAGAACTTCCGCAAACGGGCCCGCGAGGAGCAGGAATCCAGCGTGCAGTATGGCGCGCAAAAAACCATCCTGGAGCTGCTTCCGGTGCTGGACAACCTGGATCGCGCCACCGGCAGCCTGAACGAGAATTCCGAGCCCAAGGCGCTGTACGACAGCTTTACGGTCATGAAGAAGCAGCTTTCCAATGCGTTGGAAAAAATGGGCGTGAAAAGGATAGAGGCCGTCGGGCAGGAGTTTGACCCCCAGTACCACGAGGCGGTCAGCCATCTTGAAAGCGCCGATCACCCGGAAAACACCGTGATGTACGAGGCGCAACCCGGCTATATATTGGACGGCAAGGTGATTCGTCCCGCCATGGTCGCGGTTTCCGCCGGTGGCGGAAATGCCCAGCCGGCTGTGGCCCCCGCCACCCAGGCCACTCCCCAGGAAAGCGAAAACCCTTTCCGCAAGTAGCGCTGTCAGACAAAAGCCAAGAAAGTGCGTAAACATTGCCTATGAGCACAACCAAGCGTGACTATTACGAGGTTCTGGGGGTTGCCCGCACGGCCAGCCAGGACGAAATCAAGCGCGCTTTCCGCAAAAAAGCCAAGGAATGCCACCCCGACACCAACCCCTCCCCCGAGGCCGAAGCCCAGTTTAAAGAACTGGGCGAGGCGTACGACGTGCTGAGCGATGCCCAAAAGCGGCAGATTTATGACAGCTACGGTCACGACGGGCTGAAAAGCGGCGGCTACCAGCCGGGCTGGGACTTTGCCCAGGGCTTCCCGGATCTCACCGATATCTTCGCCTCGTTTTTTGGCGGCGGGTTTGGCCAGCAGCGTCGTCGAGGCGGCCCCCAGCAGGGCGCCGACATGCGCATGGACCTGCAGCTGGAATTCAACGAGGCGGTCTTCGGCACCAAAAAAGAAATCGCCGTAACCCGCATGGACACCTGCGAAAGCTGCCACGGCAGCGGCGCCGCGCCGGGCTCCGGGCCCAGCGTGTGCACCTCATGCGGCGGGGCAGGCCAGATTCGGCAAACCACCCAGACCATCATCGGCCACTTCACCCAGATTGTGACCTGCCCCAGCTGCCAGGGCATGGGCCAGGTCATCGTGGATCCCTGCAAGACTTGCAACGGGCAGGCGCGGGTGCCCAACGAGAAAAAGCTCTCCATCACCATCCCCTCCGGCGTGGATCAGGGCACCCGGCTGCGGGTGGCCGGCGAAGGCGACTCCGGCGTGCTGGGGGGCCCGCCCGGCGACCTGTACGTGGTGCTGCACATCAAGCCGCATCCCCACTTCAAGCGGGACGGCTACTACCTGTACACCAGCGTGGATGTGACCTACCCGCAACTGGCCCTGGGCGACGAGGTGGAAGTGCCCACCCTGGAGGGCACCGAGCGGCTGAAGATTCCCGCCGGCACCCAGAGCGGGCATATCTTCACCCTGAAGCACAAGGGCGTGCCGCACCTGAACATCCCCAACAAGCGCGGGGATCTCTACGTGGAAGTGCGGGTCATCATTCCCACCCACCTGGGCGGCGAAGAGAAAAAACTGCTGCAAAAGCTCCAGGAACTCCAGCAAGAGGGGCTGCGCAAGGACAAAAGCCGCCACGGCTTTTTTGATCGCATGAAAGAAGCCATCGCCGGAGAGGCCTAGGCAAGGCGCATTGCGCAATCGCTAGACGGTGACGATAGCCGCCCCATCGTCACTGTCGCCGGTTTCCAGTTGTTCCGCCTGGTAGCGGCGAAGGTCGTCAGCCTCCAGCCCGGTGTCCTCCGAAGCCAGCGTGGAAACCTCGTCAAAGTGGTCGAGGATGTCGTCCACCAGTTCCTGGGTGCCTTCGGGGGCGTCGTCAAAATAGCCCGCCGCCACGGCGTCTTCCAGGGTCTCCTGGCGGATGCCGTTTTCGCCGTCGCCGAATTGATCGTCGATTTCGGCGATATTCTCGATCAGAAAGTTGAATGCCGCCGGGCCCGGCGTTGTCTCGCCGGACTCATCCGGCACCTCTGTTGCGGATGGCTCGTCCGGGGTTTCGGCTTCCCCGGTCTCGGGGAGCGTCTCCGGGGTTTCCCCGGCCAGTTGGGCCGCCAGCCGCTGGTCAGCGGCCTGCTTCACGTTGGCCACAAACTCATGCAGCCCAGAGGTTGCCGGCGCCAGCGTGGCGTTCAGGTTGCCCAAAAAGCTGGTGATACCCGGCCCCACCCCGGGGATGCCGCCGTATCCGCCCCCGCCGCCGGTCACATCCAGGCCGTAAGAGGCGGTAAAGGTATCGGTGACGCCCGGGGACGACAGGTTGAGGGTGGGCATCAGGGGCACCCCGTATTGGCTGGCAGCGTCGCCACTGTACCCTGCCAGCGGATCCTGCGCATAGGTTTGCCGCATGCCCGGTAACCCCAGAAGATAATCAACCACGCACCATCCTCCAAAGCGACGGTCCAGGCCCATGCCAAAGCCCAAGCCAAACCCCGTTCCACTCACAACAGTTATTTAAATAAAAACAGCCAGTCACGCTGAATTGCCTTCCCACTGCCATGCGGCGAGCAAAGGGCCGAGGCCGGTTTCAGGCCACGCTGCCTGGGGAACGGGAACGTGCGGGAAGCTCCGGGCCGGCGCTATTCGGCAGGCAGGTCGAAGGAGCCGCCAAAGTCGATAGTCACGGTATCGCCGGGCTTGATAACCACGGATTCCCCCTTGCCCACCACGGCCACCACGGCCTTGCCGGTGGTCACGGCGGTGCCGGCCACCAGGCCACCCACCACCGAGGCGGGAACCGTCACCAGACTGCCCAGGCCGCCGGCAATATTTTTACCCGCCTGCACGCCGTTGTCGGTAATGCCGGTAAACACCTGTTTCCCGGTTTCAACGCCCTGCTGTACCTTGTAACCCACGCCGGGATCGGTATAAAGCGCGCCCTGCTTGTTGACAATGGTATTTTCGGTGGAGAGATTGAGCGACAGCGGGATGGCATCGCCCGAAGGAAGCACCACGTGGTCGAAAGCCAGGAAGATGCTGCCCCCCTTGCTGAAGAAGGAGGGACGTTTCACGGTGTCCACGCGGCCTCGCACCATGGTGCCCGCCGGCAGGATGATGCGCCGGTTGCCGTCCGGGGCGGGCATGGCGAAATCGTCGGTGAGATAGGCGTTAAAGGCATCCCCGGTTTGGATGGTGCGGGAATCCATGGGGGTGTTGAAGGCAATGGTCAGGAAAGTGCCCTGGGGAACCTTCTGGGTGGCGGTGCCCACCGTCAGCGCCGAAGAGGCGGAGGGGGCCATTTCGGGCTCCAGGGGGGCGGTCATCTGGAAGGTCTGGGGGCCTTGCTGGGCGGGTGTCAGCGGGCTTGCCGCCACCAGCATCCCCAGCAACAGGCCGGCTGCCACGCATTGATTGAGATTGCACCGTTTCATACTCAGTTCCCCTAAAGCGCTCTCTACCGAATAGCAGCATTATACCGCATTCCTCATTGACGATACCCCGCTTTTTCGGCAATATAGACCACAAGGCTGCATAGGGCCTTGTCCAACGCAAGTTTTCCCCAAATATTGAGAGATAAACAGGAGACATCATGGCAAACGCTGTTGCTGAAAAGACTTCCACCGGGGTCATTACCCAGGTTATCGGTCCGGTCGTCGACGTCGAGTTCCCCCCGGGCGAACTGCCTGAAATCTACACCGCGCTGCGCATTGAAGACAAGGACGCCAATGGCCGCGATATCGTGCTGATTACCGAAGTGCAGCAGCTGCTGGGCGACAACCGAGTGCGCTCCGTGGCCATGGATAGCACCGACGGCCTGATGCGCGGGATGAAAGTGGTGAACACCGGCGGCCCCATCAGCGTGCCGGTTGGCAACGCCACCCTGGGCCGTATCCTGAACGTGTTGGGCGAGCCCGTGGACGAGGCCGGCCCGGTGGAAAGCGATACCCACTGGCCCATCCACCGCCAGGCTCCCACGCTGACCCAGCGCTCCACCGAGGTGGAAATCTTCGAAACCGGCATTAAAGTCGTGGACCTGCTGGCCCCCTACTCCAAGGGCGGTAAAGTGGGCCTGTTCGGCGGCGCCGGTGTGGGCAAAACCGTTATCATCCAGGAACTCATCAACAACATCGCCCAGCAACACGGCGGCGTGTCGGTGTTTGGTGGCGTGGGCGAGCGCACCCGCGAGGGGAACGACCTCTACCACGAATTCAAGGATGCCGGCGTACTGAACAAAGTGGCCCTGGTGTACGGCCAGATGAACGAACCCCCGGGCGCCCGCCTGCGCGTGGCCCTGTCGGCGCTGACCGTGGCCGAGTACTTCCGCGACGAGGCCAAGCAGGCCGTGCTGCTGTTTGTGGACAACATCTTCCGCTTCACCCAGGCCGGCTCCGAGGTATCGGCGCTGCTGGGCCGGATGCCTTCCGCCGTAGGCTACCAACCCACGCTGGCCACCGAGATGGGCGAGCTGCAAGAGCGGATTACCACCACCAAGGATGGCTCCATTACCTCCATTCAGGCCGTGTACGTGCCCGCCGACGACTTGACCGACCCGGCGCCGGCCACCACCTTCGGCCACCTGGACGCCACCACCGTATTGTCCCGCCAGATTGCCGAGCTTGGCATCTACCCGGCGGTCGACCCGCTGGCTTCCACCAGCCGGGCGCTGGATCCCAACATCCTGGGCGAAGAGCACTACAACGTTGCCCGCGGCGTGCAGGCCACCCTGCAACGCTACAAGGAACTGCAGGACATCATCGCCATTCTGGGGATGGACGAGCTCTCCGACGAGGACAAGCAGACCGTGAACCGGGCCCGCAAAATCCAGCGCTTCCTGTCGCAGCCCTTCTTCGTGGCGGAAACCTTCACCGGCACCCCCGGCAAGTACGTCAAGCTGGAAGACAGCATCCGCGGCTTCAAGGAAATTCTGGAAGGCCAGCACGACGATCTGCCGGAGCAGGCCTTCTACATGGTGGGCACCATTGAAGAAGCCCGCGAGAAAGCCGAGCGCCTGAAGGCCGGAAGCTAGGAGCGCAGATACGATGAAACTGAAAGTCGTAACACCCGAGCGCCTGGTTTATGAGTCCGACACCGTGGAAGCCGTTTACGGCAAGGCGGTTGACGGCCAGCTGGGCATCCTGCCCAAGCACGTGCCGCTGATTACCCCGCTGGAAGTCGGCGTGCTGACCTACGTGGAAGGCGGAAAGCACAACCCGCTGGCGGTGATGGGCGGCATGCTCAGCACCGACGGGCAGACCGTGACCATCCTGTCGGATGCCGCGGAGCTGAGCAAGGATATCGACGCGGCCCGCGCCCAGCAGGCCAAGGAACGCGCCGAGTCCCGCCTGCGCGAGAAAGAAGCCAACTGGGATCTGGCCCGGGCCGAGAAATCCCTGGCCCGCGCCCTGGTGCGCCTGAGAGTCACCGGCGGCAGCCGCTAATTACTGACAAGCAAACAAAAAAGCCGCCCGGCAAAGGCGGCTTTTTTGATTTTTGAAGCGCGCAAGCTAGCCGCCGATGCCGTCGTCCGTCGGCAGGCCACCTTCCGGGGAAAAGGTCGGGGTGGGTCGCCGGTTGCTCACAGCCTCGGCCATCTCCTGGCTCAAGGCAGCCAGGCGGGCCTGCAGGTCTTGCAAGGTTTGCATGCGGTCTTGCATGGAACGCAGGAAATTGACCTGGTTTTCAGCGTACCGGGCACGCGTGCCCAACTGCTGAATACCGGCCACCAACGCGTCGTTGACTTGCCGAACGGCCCAGATCGGCTCCTGGGAGGTGTACCGCGCCAGGGAGCGCCGCACCGGCTCGCCCTCCTTACTGGTGCGAATTTCCAGCCAGGCGCCGGCAGGCCCTTGAATTTCCGCCGGCTTGTTGGACAGCGATACGAACACATCCTGGGCTTCCAGCGCGTCGAACGCCGGAGCCAGCACGTTGGCCTGCCGGTTCATCTGGCGAATTTGCGCCTCCGTCAGGCGGCCCTGGAACGACTTTTTATCCAGTTGCAAAGCGCCAAAGCGCGTGGGGAAAACGGTCATGATTCTCTCCTCAGTACTGATACGATAACGGCAGCCGCGGTAAACGGGCAGCCCCACAATCAAAAAAAGGTGACGTTCCCCTTAAAAAAGCCCCTCAAGCA
This sequence comes from uncultured Vampirovibrionales bacterium, assembly GCA_964390635.1. Lineage (GTDB taxonomy): Bacteria > Cyanobacteriota > Vampirovibrionia > Vampirovibrionales > Vampirovibrionaceae > CAYMIG01. The sequence goes on from CAYMIG010000002.1 coordinate 33,029, forward strand.
ACGAAATTGCTATCGACGGAGGATATCAGCCTAAAACCCGGTCCCGCCAGGCGGAAACCGGGTTTTAACAGCCGTTTATGGGTATGGGCCCGGGCTAGTAGCCGACCTTCTCGTTCACCAGCACTTCCTCGGCGCTGTGGGCATGCGGGAAGAAGGCACGGTGGATGGCGCGCACAGCGTCGTGGCCCTGGGCCTTGTCCACCAGGCAGCTAATCTTGATTTCGGAGGTGGAGATCATCTTGATGTTGATGCCGGCCTGGGCCAAGGCATCGAACATGTCGGCGGCAATGCCGGGCTGATCGATCATGCCCGCCCCTACGATGCTGACCTTGGCGATTTCGGTATCGTGCTCCAGGGCTTCTGCGCCCATGCGGGTTTTCACCTCACCCAGCACGCGCAGGGCGTCATGCAGGTCGTTGGTGTTAATGGTGAAGGCAATGTCGTTGAGATCCTTGGTTTTGCCCAGGGTCTGGATGATCATGTCCACGCTGATGTTTTCCTGCGCCAGCGAGCCAAAGATATCGGCAGCGATGCCGGGGCGGTCGGGACAGCCGATGACCGCCACGCGGGCCTGGCTCTGGTCGCATGCGATGCCGGTGACGGCATTGGCTTTATCGGTGGCTACTTCGCCAATCATCATGGTGCCTGGATCCTCCAGTTCAAAGGTACTGCGCTTGCAAAGGCGGATATCCCCCTGCCGGGCAAGCTCCACGGCGCGGGGGTGGAGCACCTGGGCCCCCACACGGGCCAGCTCCATCATTTCGATGTAGGAGATGCGGTCCAGCTTGACCGCCTCGGGCACGATGCGCGGGTCGGTGGAATACACCCCACGCACGTCGGTGTAAATGTCGCAGCGTTCGGCACCCAGTGCGCCGGTCAGGGCCACGGCGGAGGTATCGGAGCCGCCCCGCCCCAGGGTCACGAACTCACCCTTGCTGTTGACCCCTTGAAAGCCGGTCACCAACACGATATAGCCTTCGTTCAGATAGTTGTGGATGGCGGTGGTGTCGATTTTCAGGATGCGGGCCCGGTTGTACAGGTCTTCAGTGTACACCCCCGCCTGCTGCCCGTTCAGGCCCACGGCCTGGTAGCCCATGGCGTTGATGGCCATCGCCATGGCCGCCACCGAAACCATCTCGCCGGTAGCCAGCAGGGCGTCGTATTCCCGGCCCCCGGGATTCTCGCAGAGTTGCCGGGCCAGATCCACCAGGTCATCGGTGGAATCGCCCATGGCGGAAATCACCGCCACCACCTTGTTGCCCTTCTCGTAAGTGTCCACGATGATGCGGGCCACGTTCTTGATTTTGTCGGCGCTGGCCACGGAACTGCCGCCAAACTTCTGCACGATAATGGGCTTTGCGTTGCTCACGGACGGACTTCCTTAAAAATAGCGGTAAAAACGGGGACACTGCTTAAGTAGAAAACACAAACCGCTGCCGGATTGCGTTTGCGGATTCCACAATATCAGGATCCCGGGCGGGCGGCAAGCCGGGAATCGCCAAGATTGCGACCGCCGGTTGCCGATGGCATAATGGGCGGGTCACCATTGCAGGGAGGCACCGCCATGAAAGTCGCCCGCCATTTTCAGGCCAAACAAGTGCACATGGGCCGCCTGGCCCAGGGCGCCGATATCATCCGCTCGCTGGAAGACTACGCCTGCGAGCACGGCATCCGGGCGGGCTGGGTCAATATCCTGGGCGCGCTAGAGAAGGCCACCATCAGCTATTACGACCAGAAGACGCACCAGTACTACCACCACCCGATGGCGGGAGAGTATGAAATCGTCAGCTGCAGCGGCAACATCTCGCTGAAGGACGGCAAGCCCTTTGCTCACATCCACATTGTGCTGTCGGATACCGAGTACAAGGCCTGGGGCGGACACTTGTGGCCGGACAGCAGCGCCGTTTTCGCCGCGGAATTCGTGCTGTTCGAGCTGAAAGGCAGCGCCGGCGACATGGGCCTGGAGCGCTGCCCTGACGCCGAAACCGGCCTGGCCCTTTGGTAATCAGGCCGTCCGCTTGCGGTGCTTTTCGTAAACCCAATAGCCAAACAGCAGCCCCGCGATAAAGCCGCCCACGTGGCCCCACAGGTTGACGGTGCCCAGATCCATCACGTTCCACGCCACGAAGACCCCCGTGAAGATCACCGCTGCCCGCAGCTCCCGCAAAAACATGGCCCGGTCGGTACGGTAGCGGAACAGCAAAATGAGGGCGATGTAACAGCCAATTTCCCCGTAGTTGATGGTGGAAGCCCCCACAGTGGGCGCCGGCACCAGGAAGTACGAAAACAGCAGCCCCCACACGGCGCTGACAATAAACAGCAGCAGCATGCGGCGGGCGCCCAAGGCGGGCTCCAGCAATCGGCCAAAGATATACAGGCCAAACACGTTGTTGAACACGTGGGACAAATCCACATGCAGCAGCGTGGCGGTAATAAAGCGCCAATACTGGCCACGACTGACGCTGGCCGGATCGAAGGCCCCCAGGGCCAGCGCCAGCGGATCGGCTTTCATAAAGCCATGGGGCAGCGCCGTGATGCCGTACACCAGCAGAATCACCATAATGAGCACCATGGTGGCCGGCATAATCTTCAAGACAGGCTCCGCAGAGGAATCCTCGTTGGACGGGGGTTCATTCCCAGCACCCTCACCCTGTGCCGGATCATCCGGCAAGGCTTGCGGCGCAGGCTCCAGCGGGTGTGGCGGGATGGTTTCCTCGTCCAACGGAGGCTCCTTGGGTCTTGCCCGTCCCAGGTGAAAACGCCGGTGCCTGAAGCCCGGCGCTTTCAAACCGGACAGGGCGCCTTACTCGGCCTGATCGGCTTTGGCCGCCCGGGAAGCCGTGGCCCGCTTTTTGTTGAAACGCACCACGATGTTGGGCGAGCTGATTTGAATGGGCGCGTACTGGAAAGACTCCGCGGATGCGGCATTATCGGCGGAGGCTGCCAGGGCCATCGCCCGGGCGCCGCCACGATAACCACCGCCGGCATAGGGATCGCTGGCGCCAATCTCAATGGAGTGCGGCTTATCTTCCAGCTGGATGCCACCCGCCCGGGCCAGGCGCTCGGCCCGCACCTTGGCTTCCTTGATGGCTTTTTCCAGGGCTTCCAGCAGGGCCTCTTCCTGGTTGGACAGGCCGTATTGCGGGCCGTTGAAACTGAGCTCCTTGTCGGTGGCCAGTTGCTTCAGCTTGGCGGCTGCCTCGGGCAGGGCGTCGGCAGTGCTGTTTTTCACCTGGACCCCAATGCTGAAGCTGCCGTAGTAGCCGTTAATGCGGGGCTGTTTGCGGTTGCCGGAATAATCGTAGTTGGGGTACACCGGCTGGAAACTGGTTTTCATCACCAGCCCGGGAATGTTCAGGGCCTTGATGGCTTCCACCGCTGCCGCGCTGCGGGTGTGCAGGGCGTCGTTCACGGCGCGCTCGGTCGGGCCTTCCTGCCGCAGTTGCATCTGGACAGCCATGGTGTCGGGATCCTTTTCCACCATGGCACTGTGCTGCACCACAATGCCGGAAGATTCCTGGGTGCCCTTGAATTTCACCTCGGCGGGCGCCGATGCCGCCGCGCTTTTGGCGGTAGCCTGATACTGGATGGCGTTGGGACGGGAGGCCGCAGCAAAATGCGGCATGCTCACGTTCATGGTCATGGTCTTCCCCTTCTGATGTGAACAAAACCTCTCTTGAAAAGCCTAGCCACTTTAGCACGGACATCCGCCAAAACCAAGCCGGGGTTGCCTTTCGTAAAGCCAAAAGAAAACGCCGGCAACCATTGGCGCACGGCGGTTTCTACGGAAACAGAACGTTAACCGGAAAGCGGCCCTGCACGGGGAGCTTTCCTTTGCTCGTTCTGCTTAGTGCCACTTGAATTACGAAAAAGATAGCATGAACAAAACAGGCAAACCAACCCGATCCCCGGGCCGGTTTGGAGGGCCGGCATGTCCCCGGTATAATGGGAGCGCCGCAATTGTAAACGTCTGACGGAAAGCCTCTGCTTTATGGCCACGCCCTCCACCACCCACCCCCAGCAAACCCGCTACGAAACCGTCATCGGGCTGGAAGTGCACGTGCAGCTTAAAACCGACTCCAAGCTGTTCGACCCCAGCCCCAACGCCTTTGGCGAAGAGCCCAACCTGAACATCAACACGGTGTGCCTGGGGCTGCCCGGGGCGCTGCCGGTGCTGAACGAGAAGGCCGTGGAAGCCGCCATCAAGCTGGGCCTGGCCCTGAATTGCCGGATTGCGGAAGTCACCCGCTTCGACCGCAAGCAATACTTTTATCCCGACATGCCCAAGAACTACCAAATTTCGCAGTACGACCACCCCATTTGCGAGCACGGCCAACTGACGCTTTCCAACGGGCGCAAGGTGCGTATCCTGCGCGCCCACCTGGAGGAGGACGCGGGCAAGCTGGTGCATGCCGGGGCCATGGGCCTGGCCGGTTCGGACTACAGCCTGGTGGACTTCAACCGCGCAGGCTGCCCCCTGGTGGAGGTGGTCTCGGAGCCCGACATCCGCTCGGCAGAGGAGGCCCGCGAGTACGTGGAAACCCTGCGCAACATCGTGCGCTACATCGACGTCTGCTCCGGCAACCTGGAGGAAGGCTCGTTACGCTGCGACGCCAACGTCAGCATCCGCCCCCTGGGCAGCGAAAAGCTGGGCACCAAGGTGGAAATCAAGAACATGAATAGCTTCCGCGCCATCCAACGGGCCATCGAAGCCGAGGTGGCCCGGCAGGTGGAAACGCTGGAATCCGGCGGCACGCTGGTTCAGGAAACCCGGCTGTGGGACGAAGGCACCCAAACCACCAAAAGCATGCGCAGCAAAGAAGAGGCGCACGACTACCGCTACTTCCCCGACCCGGATTTGCGCCCCCTAGCCATTGCCCGGGAGTGGGTGGAGGAACTCCACCGCAGCCTGCCCGAACTGCCCGCCCAGCGCCGGGAGCGCCTGATCGGCGAGTTTGGCCTGGGTGAATACGATGCCGGCGTGCTGGTGGAATTTAAAGAACTGGGCGATTTTTTCATGCGGGCCGCCGCGCACACAGCCAACTATAAAAGCCTGGCCAACTGGATTCAGGGCGACATCACCGGCTACCTGAACGCCCACAAGCTGGCCCTGCCGGAAACAAAACTCACCCCCGAAGCCCTGGCCGAGCTGGTGAAGCTGACCGAGGCGGGCACCATCAGCACCGCCATTGCCAAAAAGCTGTTACCGGAACTGCTGGAGCAGGGCGGTTCCCCGGAAAAACTGGTGGCCGAACGCGGCATGGCCCAGGTGTCGGATGAGGGGGCCATTCGCGAAGTCATTCAAAAGGTGCTGGCCGCCAACCCCACCGAAGTAGAAGCCTATCGTGGCGGCAAAGACAAGCTGATGGGCTTTTTCGTCGGCCAGGTGATGAAGGAGACCCGGGGCTCCGGCAACCCACAGGTGATTAACCAGCTATTAAAGGAGATGCTGGCCAAGTAGTCTAATTTTGCAAGAGGAGACGGGAGCGCATGAAAAAGACCATTCGGGATATCCAGGACTGGCAAGGCAAACGAGCGCTGGTGCGCGAGGACTTCAACGTGCCGCTGGACGAGCAGGGCCGCATTACGGATGACACCCGCATCCGCGAAGCGCTGCCAACCCTGAAATACCTGCTGGATAATGGCGCCCGCGTGGTAGTGATGAGCCACCTGGGCCGTCCCAAGGGCAAGCGCAGCCCGGAATTTTCCTTGCAGCCGGTCGCCACCCGCCTGCAGGATCTGCTGCCGGACACCACGGTAAAATTTGCCGGGGACGCCGCCCATGACGCCCTGGCGCGGCAGGTGGAGGCCCTGCAGCCCGGCGAACTGCTGCTGCTTGAAAACATGCGCTTTGAGCCGGGGGAGGAAGCAAACGATCCGGAGCTGGCCCGCAAGCTGGCCATGCTGGGCGACGTGTATGTCAACGACGCCTTCGGCACCGCGCACCGGGCGCATGCCTCCACCGAGGGCGTGGCCCATCACCTCAGCCCCAAGGTGGCCGGCTTCTTGATGGAAAAGGAAATCCGCAACCTCTCCGAAATTCTGCACAGCCCGCAGCCGCTGACGGCCATCATCGGCGGCAGCAAAGTCTCAACCAAGATCACCGTGCTGGAAAACCTGCTGTCCAAGGTGCGGTACCTCGTCATCGGCGGGGGGATGATCTTTACCTTCCTGAAAGCGGAAGGCTACCCGGTAGGCAAATCCCTGGTAGAGGACGACTACGTGGACACCGCCCGCCAGCTGCTTCAAAAGGCGCGCCAATTGAGCGAGGTCACCCTGGTGCTGCCCAACGATATTGTGGTGGCGGACCGCTTTGAAGCCGAGGCCGAAGCGAAAGTGGTGGAGGCCGATCGCATTCCCGAGGGCTGGATGGGCCTGGACGTAGGTCCCGCCACCATGACCCGCATCCGGCACATTTTGGAGGAAAGCCCGCTGGTGCTGTGGAACGGCCCGCTGGGGGTGTTCGAGTTCCCCCGCTTTGCCGAAGGAACCCGGGAAACCGCAAGCATTCTGGCCGATCTGAGCCGCCAGGGCAGAACCAAAAGCGTACTGGGCGGTGGCGATACCGTCGCCGCGCTGGAGCAATACCACTTCAACCCGGGCGACTTCACCCATGTGAGCACCGGCGGCGGCGCCAGCCTGGAGTTTCTGGAAGGCAAGGAGCTGCCCGGCATTGCCGTGCTGGATGAAGCCCCCGCCCACGCCGCCCGCTAGAGGGGACCGAACGCAGCCAGCGGGCTAAAGGGTCACCTTGTCGCGGCCTTCAGCCAGCATGCGGGCAAAACGCTCCCGGAAGGCCACGGCGTCCGCGCACAGGGTCAGGGCCAGCCCCTTGAGCAGGCGATGCTTCACCCCGGTTTCGGTCAGGCCGGTACCTTTCAGGGCGTCCGGGGTCACCTTGAGATCGGCGATGAATTGGTTGGCCAGCACCACTTCATCCGGGGTTTCCGCCTTTTTGAAGCTGCTGCCCAGGAAGCTGCGGCCGAACTCGCGGGTGGGGCCACCGAAAATATCGGTATTTTCCCCTTCGCGCGTGGCCAGGAACTTGAAGCGGTATTTCTCCAGCTCTTCCCTGGAGTCGGGTTGTACCTTGAGCCTTACGTTGCCGTCGTCTTCAAGCTTTACGAAGTGAGCGGTAAGGCCGAATTTCAAAGCCGGGATCATGGCAATCCTCCTGACGAATACCCACGATTGTTATTTCAGTCCTGCGCATCACTGCCGGCAGGGACCGAAACAGTCGTCATTTATGCACAAACACAGCCTGAAGGGGAGTCATTCTTGATTTTTGCGCGGCTTCGGCCTATGCTGAAAACCCGTGGCGGCATAGCCAAGTGGTAAGGCAGGAGTCTGCAAAACTCTCACCCCCAGTTCGAATCTGGGTGCCGCCTCCAAAAACAGCCGGTCGAAAGCGCCGGCTGTTTTTTGTTGGCCGAAAGCCTAGCGGGCGTTATAAGCCACGTACCACTCCCAGTCGTCCGGCTTTTCGTTGTCACGGTAGGCTTGCGCCATGAACCGGATGAAGGCCTCCCGCTCGGTAAACTGCAATCGCGGGTTGAGCCGCTTGCTCTCGCCCAGCGTTATGGCCAGTTCGTTGTCGTAATCGTGGCCGGGATGAATCACGGTGTCATCCGGCAGTTGCATGAGGCGTTGCAGGCTGTCGAACTGCAGGCCGGCGTCGCTCACCCCGGGAAAATCAGCCCGCCCGCAGCTTTTGAGAAACAGGCTGTCGCCGGTAAAAATATGGTTGTCCAACTGTACCGTAACCAGGTGCGGGGTGTGGCCGGGCGTGTGCAGGAATTTCACGGGCAGGCCGGCGATTTGCCGCACCTCGTTATCGCCCACCCGGTCGGATACGGATCCGGAGGGTGCGGCCTCATGCATCAGGTAGGGCACTCCCAGCAGCCGGCGCAGCTCCGGACCCGCCGTGACGTGCTCGGCGTGGTTGTGGGTGTCGATGACCGCCACCGGCTGAAGCTGCTGCATTTGGAAGGTCAGCAGGTAGGAGCCGAGGATCTCCAGATCCGGGTCGATGATAAAGGCTTGCCGGTTGCGGCCATTGACCACCAGGTACGACAAGTTGCCCTCCCCGCTCCACATGGGATGGATTTCCGCCCCGGAGGGGGTTTCGAAAACCCGCACCGGGAAATGGGCGAGATGCGGCGGAACATAAGGTTTCACGGGAGTTGTCAAGGTCGGCATGGCCTGCCTCCTACGGTTTCGACTTACTTAAGGGAACAATGGCCCGGCTGAACGCCAGGCTGGCGGTTCCATGGCATTCTGGAAAGCACAGAGGCCATCAGGCAGGTATTGGTCAGTCCGGCCGTAAACAGGCCGAACCCGGCAAGCGGCGCCAGGAACCAGACCGGCTTGATGAAAGAGCCGGCCAAAATCATGGCCCCGGCAACCATCTGCACCTGTTGCATGATGGAATAACCCGTTTTCAGCGATCGGGTAGGTTTTCCAGCCTTTTTCCAGCCCAGCAAACCGCCTTCAAGCAGGCTGACCTCGGCAATCCCCTCTGCCTGCAGGATTGCCATGGCCTGACGGGCCCGGTTTCCGCTGCGGCAGGTTAGAATAACGGGCTGGCCCGATAGCGTGCCGGCCTCAAGCTGCAACCGGCCCAGGGGAATGTTCCGGCTGCCGGGAATATGCTCTTGCAGGAATTCATCCGCCTCACGCACATCGATAATTTGCGGGTCAGGGCTTTTTTCAATGGGATTGGGACTTGGGTTACCCATGGGCTGGCTCCTTTTTAAAGTAACTGCATTCTGGCACATCGCACCGCCCAACCGGCAGCCCTGATGGACTATTAGCCGATCGAGCAAACGGTTAATACTTGCAATAGATGGCCTGCAACAGGTCCAGCAATCCGAAGGTGCGGTCATCCCGCACCCCGTAAAATACCTGGTTGCCTTCCTTACGGGCGATCAGGATTTCCTTGTCCTTCATCAGGCGCAAGTGCTGGGACATGTTGGCCTGTGAGGTTCCGACCAGTTGCTCCAGCTGCTGGACATTACGCTCGCCGTTGCGCAGCGCGCATAGCACTTGCAGCCGCAGCGGATGAGCCAACGCCTTGAGACAGGCCGCCGCCTTTTCGACTGTTACCGCCTCCGTTTCCACCGGATCATTCAACTCCATAATTATATATTAATATTATTATATAATGTTTTTCTTTTCTGTCAATCCCGACCCGAAGACCGGTCCGCACGGTTGACGGGAGGCGGTGGCTGGCGTATTCTTTTTGAGAATAATTCTCAATGAGTCACCATGACCCAGGCTTCACGTTTTCAGGAAAGCTACTTTCACCGCCTCAAGGGATTGCATCCGGAGGAGCTGGCCTATTTCCTGCGGGTCTATCACGGCCTGGCCGACAGCCGCCGCTTGACTCCGGAGGTCCAATCGCTGATTATGCTGTCACCACCGTCCGACGAAGTGCTGGCCATGGCCCAGGAACTGGCGGACATCGTGGAGGAGATCCAGCAGGCCCGGCGTGGGGAGTCTCCATATGCCACGCGGCTGATGGCCCGGCTGGAAGACATAAACGTGGCCGTGCACGCCCTGAAAAGCAACGCCGGTTTGGAGGCAGCGCGAAAGGCCGTGGACGGGTACCAGAAATTGTGGCTGATGGCCTGCCGCATGTGCCCCAACTAGTTGATACAGGAAGAGGAAGATCCCAATGTCCCAACTTCAAACCGCTCCGGAAGCCGCGCCCGAGACTGCCGAAGCCGCCGAGAACAACGAATTCCAGAAGCCCATGTGGCTGCTTGAGCATTTCTTCCAGCTGCTGGCCGGCATGCTGGTGGCTACCGGTATTTTGGCCATCCAGGTGGGTCCTCAGTACGAATGGACGCTTTGGATTCCTGCCGCCGCGATGCTGCTGACCTACGTAATCGGCTTCTGGCCGCGCAGCCCAAAGAAAGAGCGGATTTACGAGGAACCGCCCGCCCCGATGTTCGTAGCCCCGGTGGCAGAAGAACCGGCCAAGGCGGAAGAATCCGCCCCCGCCCCTGAGGCCGCCGCGCCCCAGCCCGCGCCCAAACCGGCGGCCTCCAAGCCCGCCGCCCCGCTGGATAAAAACACCGTGCTCATTCTGTGGGGATCGGAAACCGGCAACGCCGAAGGGCTGGCCAACATGGCCCAGGATCGCCTGAACGAGGCCGGCCAGGCCGCCCGCGCCATGAGCCTGGGCGACATCAAGGCCGCCGACCTGCAAGGCTATGCCAAAGTGCTGGTCATCACCAGCACCTGGGGCGACGGCGAACCGCCTTCCAACGCCATCGACATCTGGGAAGCCCTGCAAAAGGAAACCCTGGATCTCAGCGGGCTGCACTTCAGCGTGCTGGCGCTGGGCGATACCGCCTACCCACAGTTCTGCCAGTGCGGAAAAGACTTTGACAACTTCCTGGCCCAGCACGGCGGCAAGCGCATCCATCCCCGCGTGGATTGCGACCTGGACTACGAAGCGCCGTTTGAAAAGTGGTTCACCGGGGTCAGCAAGGCCCTGCAAGGCGAACTGGTCACCGCCTAGCGTTTCTGCCAGCCGCGCCAAAACAGCTCCCTTGTGGGGAGACGATTCTGGCTCGACCTTAAAACTGATCGCCCGGGGAATAGGCAACAAAACCGAACGCGCGGATAATCGGGGTCATATCAGCGAAACCGCATCCGCCAGGGAGGGCCCCTTATGACCCGAAAAGCCAACGCGGGCAGGCCCCCAGCTCTCCGGGGAGCCGCCAGTTATCCGGGACTGGAGCGCTATGGGCCCGGCGATCCAGTGCTCACCAGCGGCGTGTACATCGCGGTGGACGAACAGGGCAACCGGCTGGATTACGACACCCTGCGGCTGGAAGCGGGGGATTGCTTCCCGGGCCAGGGCAGGCCTGTCAGCTATATCCGGCAGCCCACGGGCTAGTCCAAATCCTCGGCCCGGCGGAGCAGCTGTAGGGTGTCGTCGGCATGCAGACGGAAAGATTCGTGGTTATAGTAGTAGGCCGCCACCAGATCCCTGTATTTGACAAAGAGATCGGGCATAGACATCGGGGTCACCGGCTCCCCGCGCCGGGCCGCCATTTTCTCTTCACGGGCTATCTGTTCCGCCAGGGCCCGGTAAGCTTCACGCAGGCCGGAATCGAACGCGTTCAGGCCCTCAATGCGCAAACGATCCAGACCGCTGGCCACCAGCCACAACCGGTCTCCCGCCAGGTTGGTGGTAATGGAGGTCATGCGGGGCCACTCCCCCCGGGGACGACCGGCCTGAAGCCGCCGATACTGTTCATCGGCCCGTTCACGGTTACGGGTTTTGTAAAGCGTCCCGAATCGGGTCAACGGCATCTCACGCATTGAATCAACCCCTCTGAAACCTGATAGCTGTACAACGGCCCTGAAGCGCGCCGATTGCCCGGCGGGCCCCAATCGCCGCAAAGCTCCGGGCGACATATAATAGAACCATGGCAGACCCCAGCTCGGCAGACCTCCCGGAGTCCCCACCGGCCAAACGCCCTCCCAGCCTGCTCAAGGCGGCGGGACTCATTGCGGCGGTCACCATCCTGAGCAAGCTGCTGGGCGCCGTGCGGGACTGGGCCATCATGAACGTGTACGGGGCATCGCTGGCCACCGATGCCTATTTCGCTGCCTTCCAGCTGCCCTCGTTTTCCATCATCCTGCTGGGCGGGCTGGGCGGCCCGTTCCATACCGCCACCATCGCCATCTTCTCCCGGCTGATTAAGGAAGGCGAGGCCCCCGACGACTACGCCCGCCGGCTGGCCAGCACCTTCCTCTCGCTTACCGGGCTGTTGTTCCTGGCCCTGTCGCTGCTGTGCTACTGGTTTGCCGAACCCATTATGGGCACGATTTTATGGGGCGGACGACCGGAGCTGATCCAGGAAGCCGCCCGTCAGCTGCAAATTATGAGCCCGGTCATCCTGGCCGGGGGGCTGGTGGGGATATTCTTTGGTATTTCCAACCTGTACCACAGCTACATCTGGCCATCACTGGCCCCGGCGGCCATGAGCATCACCATCCTGGTGGCGTTATTCTGCTTTTCCTACGATCCCACCGGGCGCATGCTGGCCTGGGCCACCCTGGCCGGGGCCATGGTGCAGCTGGCCATGCAGATGCCGGTCTTCTTCCAGAAGAAATTCCGGCTGCTTCCACGGCTGGATAGGCAACTACCCGAGCTGCGGCAGATTGGAGAGATGCTGTTTCCGGCGGCCATTGGCACCACCATTGGCCAGCTGACCAGCTACATCGACATGTTCTTTGCCTCCCGGCTGCAAGAAGGGGGCTGGACCGCCGTCACGCTGTCCAACCGGCTAATCCAGCTGCCCCTGGGTGTGCTGCAAACCGCGCTGCTGGTGCCCATCTTCCCCCGCTTCAGCCGGTGCGCCGCCGAGGGCGACCTGGGCGAGATCAAGCGCCTGTTCAAGACCGGGGTGGTTTCCCTGTGGTTTATCAGCCTGCCCATGCTGGTGCTGATGGTGGTTTACACCGAACCCATCATCCGGTTGATATTCCAGCACGGCAACTTTGACGCCGAGGACACCCGTATGGTATCCCTGGCGCTGATTTTCCAGGCCTTCCAGATTCTGCCCTACTTCGCCCGGGATTCGATTACCCGCGTGTTCTATGCCTTCCAGGATTCCCGTACCCCGCTGATGGTGGGACTGGTAGCCATCGTGTTCAAGGGCCTGTTCAACTGGCTTTTGGTGGGGCCGTTTGGGGTGGGAGGCATCACATTTTCCACCACCCTGGTCACGTTTATCAACATGCTGCTGCTGGGGATACTTTCCAAGCGGCACATTCAAGACCTGGGCTTTCGGGAGATGCTGGCGCCCTTTGGCAAGCTGGCCATGGCCTCGGTGCTGATGGCCCTGGCCATTGTGGCCGTGGATCGATCGCTTTCCATCAGCGGGCTGTTTTCGGCGCTGCCCGGCCCGCTGGCGGAGTATGCGGAAATCATCGCCGCCTCCGGCGTGGGGGTGGGCGTCTACGCGATGGCGGCCCTGGGCTTGAAAGTCTCCGAGGCGGAGTATATCCGGGAGCGCCTGCTGGGCCGCTTCAAGCGGGCTTGAGCGTTTGGGGCAATTCCCGGCTGTAAATTGTTTTTATTTTTTTATCTGCGTCTATTGTCTGAGTAACGGGTGTAGGGTGAAGGTTTCATGACGATACCGGTATCGCCATTTTCGTCGTTTTTGGCATCGGGCAGCCCGATGGCGATGCGTCCGGGCGCGGGTGCGGGCATTCCGGGGGCGGCGATAATGCCGGGCAACCTTGCCGCGCAGCCGGGCAATACGCAGGGCAATGCCGCGTTCTTTGGCGGGGACAGCCAATCGATGATGCAAATGCTGACCCTGATGATGGGCATGATGGGGATGATGATGCTGATGATGATGGGGCTGTTCAGCCAACTGCTGGGCGGCGGATTGCAACGGCCCACCGGCGAGGCCAACAGTCCCGGTGGTCAAAACGCCCCCACCGCGGTATCCGGCAATGGCGAGCAACCGCCAGCCGCCAACCAGCCCGCCGCACAAGCGGGAGGCAACCCGCCCCAGCCAGCCGCCGGAGCTCAGCCGCCTGCCGGGCCGCCCGCGGCGCAAACCGTCACCAACATTGGCGGCAACAACGTGAACGATCCCAACCTCAACCTGGAGCGTCGGGGCTACAGCCAGGTTGGCGGGCCCAGCGGGCTAACCAACGTGGGCGGGCCCACCGACCCCAAAGCCCCGCAGCTGGCCAGCATGTTCCGGGCCCGGGACGGCATGCCGCAATTCAGCAGCATGCATCAGATTTACGGCATGGATAAAGACAACCCCGGCGGCCCCCTGGCGGGCATCGCTACCCGCCCGGGGCAGGAAGTCCTGCTGCCGCGTTCCGGCTACCAGATTGACGGCGAGGGCCACCAGGCCCGGGTGCTATACAACGACGGCGACTGGCTGGTGGTGAACTACACCGCCGGAAACTCCATTGCCGGCGGCTACACGCTGCATATCAAGGGCCTCAACTCCAACCTGCAACCGGGCACCAACGTCAGCGCCTCGGATGTGCTGGGCACGGCCCAAGGGCAGGAAATCCTTTTCTCCATCCGGGATACCGGCAGCTTTATGGATCCCCGCGTGCAGAAAGACTGGTGGCAAAACACCGCCCAGCCCGCCTAGCCGGCTGAAGCCGCCTCCATTTGCGGCGCCGGGGGCTTGCGATCGGTGCGACGCGCATCGCCCGGGGTCAACAGGTTTTTGAGAATGTGGCGGGCAATGCCGGGGTTCTCTTTCAGGCGGCGCATGCAGTAGGCATACCATTGCTTGCCGAAGGGCACGTACACCCGCAGCCGGTGGCCGCCGTTCAGAATGATGTTGCGCAGCTCCGGGTCGACACCCAGCAGCATCTGGAACTCGTATTCGTCCCGCTTCAGCTTGTACTGGTCAATCAGGCGCATGGCTTCCCACACCAGCTCCTCGTTGTGGGTGGCAATGCCCACGTAGGCCCGGTTGCGAATCATCTCCTCCAGCACCAGGGCAAAGTTCTTGTTGATCAGTTTATGGTCCTGGTAGGCAATTTGGCGGGGTTCGATGTAGATGCCCTTGCACAGCCTGAAGTGGCCGGCCCCCGCCTGGATAATCTGCCGGGCATCGCCCAGGGTGCGGCGCAGATAGGCTTGCAGCACGATGCCCACGTTGTTGTAGTGCTTGCGCAGGTGCAAGTAGATGTTAATGGTGTCGCTGGTACAGGGCGAATCCTCCATGTCGATTCGCACAAAGTTGTGGTACCGGGCGGCGGTTTCCACCAGGTCGGCCATAATGTGGTAGCAGAGGTCTTTATCCAGCAGCAGGCCCATCTGGGTGAGCTTGACCGAGATGTTGGCATCCAGCCCTTCCCGCTCGATAGCCGCCAGGATGTCTTTATAGAGCTGCGCGGCCTGCAAGGCCTCCTCTTTTTTGGTGATAAACTCGCCCAGCACGTCGATGGTGGCCATGACGCCTTCCTGGTTGAAGCGCCGAACCGTGTCCAGCATCTCCTCCATGGTCTCGCCGGCCACGTAACGGCGGGCAAAGCGCTTAACCAGCGGCTTTGGCGCCAGCGGCAACATGAAAACAACCAGCTTGTCGAACAAACTCACGGGACGGGGACCCCTGCCTGTTTTTTTTCATCATACCTGAAAAGCGGCCCAATCCATCCACCACCCGCAAACATTTAATAACAAAATATTCCTTGCCTCCAGGCCGTTTTAGGGGTATGACTGAAGGGCTTGACGAGGGGAAAAGTTGACGTGATACCACCGGTGCGATTCGCAGGCCCCGGCTTCTGGCTGGCCCCAACCCGTCCCGGCCTGGTGGGCGGGCAAATCCGCTTTGGTGACATCCATGAGCTGCGCCGCCGGCGGCTGACCGAATTACTCGACCAGATGGAGCGTGACCTGGACGAGGGCCGCATTCAAACCAAGCGCCTGCTTGGCAGCGAGGAGGCCCTGCTGGACATCAATGGCCGGGAATACCGCATGGTGGCTGGCAAAACCTCCTGGAGCCTGCAACACGAGGCCAAAACGGATACCTCCCGCACCCACCGGCTGGGTTTCATGCAGTTCACCCGCCGCAGCCACGAAGTCCGCGGCATCGAGCTGTCGCTGGCCCGGAAATTCTTCAGCGACGGCTACCGGCTGGAGTACCGCGATTACAACCAGGCCAGCAGCGAGGCCACCCCGCGCTACAACGTGTTTATTACCGACGAGTCGCCCGAAATGCGCGATAGGGCATGGGCGTTCTTCCAAAAATTGACCCGGCATGTATTTACCGATGCGGCCCTGAAACCCTTCGTCCCCGACAAACTGCGCTACTAGCCAGGCTTTCCGCCTTAATCATTTCTTAAGGCGTCTTAAGAAAAACCGGCGGCTTTGCCGGTTGCCCCATTCCGCTGCTACAGTGGAAGTATGGGGGATGCACTGAACGTTAGGCAGTAAAGGGGGAACAATAAGGGAATGACGATTGGGGCCATCAGATTTGTACCAACCATGACCGCCATGGCAGCCCGGCCTGCCGCCCGGCCCGCCGGGCCGACGGGTTTCTCCGGCAGCCCGCAAGCCAGCGCCACGCCGCAATCGCAGCCCCAGGTAACGGGTATGGATGTACTCAAGCACCTGATGAAGTCCCTGGCCCAACCCAAAGCCAGCGCCCACGCCAGCCAGCCGCCCGCCACCACGCAGCCTTCCGACAGCACCCTGATGACTTATTCCCGCCGGGATATGCCCAAGCTGCGCATGGAACCGGGCAGCACGGGAAACCCCGGCATGCAGGACGGGCAAAACCCCTTCAAGGCGGCCAAAATCCGGTAAACCGAAACCCGCCGCCGGCAGGCCCCAGCGCAAACCGGCGCCACACTATGGACTCCCCGAATCGAGCATGGGGAGCCGAAAGCGGGGGGTACGGCCATTTCGGATTTTCCAAAACAATGGGCAATTTCAGGATAATTTTTGTTTTTATTTATTTGGTAGGATTTCGTTGAGAGAGAAGAGCCGGAATTTTCCGGGAGAGGTAGAGAGAGATGAAGCATCAAAACGGCATTTGGGAAAAGATTGAAGGCATCAAGACCATCAAGAAAGAACTGCTGGTGCGCTTTGCCGCCCTGCGCCAGGTCAAGGCCAGCGACCGCAACGTGGACATCATGCTGGATCTGGCCCGGCTGGACGAGGAACTGGAAGCCGCTTACGCCCGCGTGCGCGAGTGCGAGACTGGCTCCGACGAAGAAGAGCTGTGCCTGAGCCGCATCCGCAATCTGGAAGATGAGCGCTTCCAGATGCTCAGCGTCATTAACGGCAACCGTATCAACGATTACAACGCGGTTTCCCCCCGCTAGGCATTGTTTCAGCAGAAGCCCCCGCACAGCCGCACCTGCGGCTGTTTGCGCGTTTGGGCCGTCTGTACGATGACAAAAGGCCCGCTGCCGCGCACAATACTATAAGCAGGGACACGGGAAGACCATGCCGAACGCGTTTGAAAAGGAACTGGGTATTCCACTGCCGCAATGCTGCGGCCAGGGCGATTGCTGCAAGGGCGCCTCGCCCAGCACCCCGTTTTTTCGGCTGTGGGCAAAGGCCAAAAACGGGGATGAGTTTGCCCGCGGGTTTTTATCCATCATGGTGCCCTACGAAAGCCATGCCGAGGCCGAAAAGGTGGTGCCCGGCCTGGTGGAGCGCACCATTAAAGCCGCCCAGAAGTCCGACGAGTTTGAAAGCCTGGACGACCTAAAAATCTACCGCTGCCGCTACGTGACCGCCGACAACCGCTGCGGGGTGTGGGAGGATCGTCCCCAGTTCTGCCGGGACTACCCGGATACGCCCTTCGTGGTGATGGCCCCCGGCTGCGCCTTTGAGCCCTGGGCGGCGGCCTGCAAGGAAAAATACAACGCCATGAAGGCCGAAGTGGCCAAGCTGAAGGAGATGAAAGAGGAACTGGCCCGGCTGTACGCCCTGCAAAACGGGCTGGCCCCTGCCGGGGAGGGCGAACCGGAGCAATCCGGCCAAAACGCCGAGCTTGCGCCGGGTGAAACCTACACGAAGATTGACGGCCTATTTTGCGCCGGTGATAATACGGATAATCTCAGCCTGGTTCTTTCGCTTACCGGGCTGTACGTCGCATCTCCAATGCGATCCGTTTATCTTGTGTTCTAGGGGCAAACGACCATGTCATATTTTGATCTGATTGAACGTCGCGGTCATGAAGGGGTGTTTTTCTGCTCCGATCATGAAGTGGGCCTGCGGGCCATCATCTCCATCCACGATACCACCCTGGGCCCGGCCCTGGGCGGGTGCCGGATGAAATCCTACGCATCGGAAAACGACGCCCTGCTGGACGTGCTGCGCCTTTCCCGCGCCATGACCTACAAGTCGTCCATGGCCGGCCTCAACCTGGGCGGCGGCAAGTCGGTGGTCATTCTCGATCGCCCCGAACAAAAAACTCCCGAGCTGCTGCGAGCCTTCGCCGAGCGCATCAACCTGCTGAAGGGCAACTACATCGGCGCGGGCGACATCGGCTCCAACACCGATGACCTGCACATTATGCACCAGTACAGTCCCTACATCACGGGCCTGGCCAAAGAAGATGGCGGGCTGGGCGATTCGGCCATCCTCACCTCGCTGGGCGTGTTCCGGGGCATCCAGGCCGCGGTCAAGGAAAAACTGAACCGCGACGACATGGACGGACTGCGGGTTGCCGTGCAGGGCGCGGGCAAGGTGGGCTACCACCTGGTGGAGCACCTGCTGAACGCCGGCTGCACCGTTTACATCTCGGACATCAACGCCAAGGCGCTGGAGATGGTGAAAGACAGCTTCCCGGCGGTGAACGTGTGCGACTCGCTGCAACTGTACGACAAGGAAGTGGATGTCTTCTCGCCCAACGCCATTGGCGGCGTGGTGACCGAGGGCGTGGCCCACGGCCTGAAGGCCAGGATTCTGGCCGGCGGTGCCAACAACCCGCTGGCGGACGAAAATATCGGCAAAATCCTGGCCAAGCGCGGCATTTTGTACGCCCCCGACTTTGTCATCAACGCCGGCGGGGTGATTATGGTGGCCTGCGAGATTGAAAAGAAAACCTTCGAGCAAGCCAAGGAAAAGACCGAGGGCATTTACGACACCACCCTGCGGGTGTTCGATTATGCCAAGCGCAACGAGCTGCTGCCCTGGGATGCCGCCCGCGAGCTGGCGCTCAAACGCATTCAGGACTCCCGCGCCCAGGGATACCACTACGGCAAGGGCCTGGGCGTGGATAAAACCGCCGCCCTCTGCTAGGCAGCCACAATATGCAAACGCAAAATCCCGGGGGGGCTGTTCCGCCGGGATTTTTGCTGGGCCTAGGGGCCCATCAACGCTCTGGCAGTCGCCTCGTCTACGCCCATCACGGTCAGGGTAATGCGCTTCAATTCCGGCCCCCGGCTAATAAGCAACTCCACCTGCTCGCCAGGCACGTCGGAGATGAGGGCGTCAACCTGGCTGCGGCTGCGTCCCAGCGTGCTGACCCCGTTGATGGACACGATATTATCGCCAGGCAGGATGCCTTTCTGATGGGCCGGGGCCCCCTTGAACACCGCCTGCACCATGGGGTAGTCGCTCTGGTAAATCTTCAGGTCCAGCCCCACAATGCCGTACTCCGGGGGAGGCGGGGGCGGAATGTGCTGCTGCTCCACCCGGGCGGGCAGGGTCTTTTTCATGTCGTCCAGATCCAGCCAGCCGCCTTGCAGTTGGGGGCGCTTATCGCGCTTGATGACCTGGGTGACGAATGATTTGGTTTCCGCCCAGCCCGCCAGACCCTGCAGCATGCCCACCGCCAGCAGGCAGGCAACAAGCCGGATGGTACGCTTGGCAATCATCGGGGCGGTCTCCCTGGACAGCGGGGAACTGTTTCAAAGTATAGACGGATTGGGGCCAATGTCAGTTCCGAAAACAACGGCTCGGGTGCCGCAGGTTGACCCCGGTTTTGACACGGCGGATTCCCCGCCCGTAAAATAGTGTCGCATGCTTCGGCCTTCGCCGAATCCACCGCATGATCGAGCTTGTGAAAGAAAACAGGAACCGACCTATGGCTTCATCCAGAGCATCGATTGAAACCATTGCCCGACACCTGCTGATTTCTGGCCGTGTGCAGGGCGTAGGCTACCGGTATCACATGACGGCCCGGGCCCGGGAGCTGAGCCTGTACGGCTGGTGCCGCAACCTGCCCGACGGGCGGGTGGAGGCCTGGGTACAAGGCCCGCGCCCCCAGGTGGAAGCCTTGATTGACTGGACATACACGGGGCCGGACGCCGCCATGGTGGAGCACGTGCTGGTGGAAGAACAAGCCGTGCTGGATGCCCTGCCCGGGGAGACCATCGAGCTGTTCGAGATTCGCAAATGAGCAAGCGGGCTTGGCTGGCCGCGGTTCTGCCGGCCCTCTGGGCGGCAGGCCACCTGGCGCTGGCCCAGGAGCTGGACACGGAGCCCGCAAAATCCCCCCCGCCCGCCATGCCGTCCAAGCCGTTCCAGGCCACGGTCAGCAAAACCCTCTACCTGCCGCCCGCCATGTACGGCCACTGGAACGTGCGCACCTACCTGGTGCAAACCAACTACGACGAATTCTTCAAACCGGTCATCACCGACACCTGGATTCTCTCCCGCGAGGGGGACGAGGTCATCATCTCCAACCCGGCCACCGGGGCCAGCGCCTCCGTTATGGTGGATGAAACCACGGGCAACCGGGCCACCTTCCACCGCACCATTCCCGCCGGACGAAAAAAAACCTATACCGAAATCCCCACCATCAGCGTGAACGGCGATACCATGCAGGGCGAGGTGCTGAACCTGATTGAGTATCGCGAAAACGGCCAGGTTAAGAAAACCCTTTTTGGCCGCTATCGCCTGGAAGCCACCCGCATCAGCGGGGGGCGAATCCAGTTTCGACCGGAGGCCGGCCAGGGCCCCGAGCTGGAGATAGAGGACATCGCCCCCGCCCCCTGAGCCCCGCGCCCCAACGCCCGGGCACCGCGTGTTAACGTTTGTTCACGTTTGCGTCCATCGGGCTACAGTTTGCATCTCACTGGCCGATAAGGCTGACAGAAACATTTTAGGGGCTTTAACCTGACGCAGGGTGCGTGGCTTCTGGTCGCGGGCCGGCTTTCCGCGAGGAAACCCTTTTACCTGCCTAAATGAGGGCTATAGAGAGATGACAATGCAAGCACAGCGAGGCAACGCCTTGATGGAATATGCCGTGCCCATGGCCATCATTCTGCTGGCGGCGGGCGTGCTGGCCACCGTGATGGACATTGATAAGATCCTGGGCGAATATTTCATGGCGGCCAGCGGCCACACCAAAAGCAGCCTGAACGGCAAAACCTTTGAGGTCGGCGACCTCACCCCCGGCTCGGGCACCCTGGGCAACGGGGCCGGCGGCTTCTCCGGGGGCTTTGGCTCCATTAGCGACGGGAACGGTTCGGCGGTCGGAAGTGGCGGCTACGGCGGACAGTTTTACACCGGGCCCGTCACCCGCAGCGGGGGACGCACCCAGGCAGCGGCGGCCAATGGCAACGATCGCCTCTACCCAGTGAGTGGCCAGGGGCCCATGTACGACCTGGCCCGCCAGCTGGAAGCCGAAGGGGCCCCGCAGGAATACGTGGCCCGCGTGCTGCAAGGCGCCATGACCACCG
>CAYMIG010000002.1:54284-375450 GCA_964390635.1 uncultured Vampirovibrionales bacterium
AGTTCGCGGCGGCCATCGCCGAGCGCGAGCGCCAGGAAGCCTGCGCGGCGGATCCCACCGGACCCGGCTGCTAGATTCACCTGAAAACCGGCACCACCGCCTAAACAGCGGTGGTTCCGAAATTAAATTCAAACTTCAACCCAACCTGCCGTTAGCATACATGGCAGTGGATGTGAGTCGAACCAAAAGGAAGCCAACAGCCATGAACGCCCAGTGCAGTCTGACAATCGCGGACTTTGCAAGGTCGCCCTTCCGTCCGGCGACAACCCGCCAAAAGGGTCAATCCCTGGTGGAACTCGTGCTGGTTACGCCCATTCTGCTGCTCGTGCTGGCTGGGGGCTTTTACATGGGCATGGGCCTGTACGAAGCCAGCATTGCCTCCGACGCCATCCGCACCCCGGCCATGAAAAAGATGGAAATGGCCGGCGAGCCCGGTGCCATCAGCCCGGGAACCGTGCTGGGCTATATCAGCTCCGGCCAGCTGGCGGGCAACACCAAACTGATTAACGGCGCCAAGGTCGATTCCGTCACCTACGCCAACGTCAGCCCCTACACCTCGTTGGTGGTAGGCTCCAAACAGTTCCAGTCGGTCAACCCGCTGCCCGGCTTCAACATTACCGTGGCCCAGCCGCTCAACGCCAAGCTGTTGCTGGCGGCACACAACGGGGCCAAGGTTAGACCGGCGGGCTCTCCCTGGGTGCCGGGCGGATCGCCACGAACGCCCCTGTGGGAGCAAATGCCCGATTTGCCGCCGGATATCAACGTATTGCCCAACTGCCAGACCACCCCGGTGGGTGACAACGTGGCCAACGCGCTGAATACCGAAATCAAGGCGGACAAAACCTACATTTCGATGGAGCCCATCGCCTCCTTCAGCCCGGTGCCGGAAACCGACCTGATGCGGATTGCGCAGAAGTACGTGGGCGAGTGTTACAACGCCGGCCTGGGCGAATGCCAGCAGGAAAAGCAGGACCTGATGCCCGATCCCAAACCGCCGGCCCAGGCACAGGAAATCGCCAGCGTCGGCGGCCCGCCCCCGGCCACTACCATCTACCGGTTCCAGATCAAGAACCCCCCGGGCGGCCCTGGCACCATCCTGGTCTACAAATTTACCTGTAGCGAGTCTGGCGCCACCAACGGCTATTGCGACTGGCCTACTATTGACCGGATCATGCCCAACCCGGCGGTCGGCCCGGATCATGGCCGCTACTACGACCCCGCGGGCAAATACGATGAGCCCCCGGCGGACTTCGTGGAGTCCTGCCGTTCCCGCAAGGCCGCCGAATGCCAGATGAAAAAGGCCATCGCGGAAGCCGAGCGACTGGTCGCCGCGGCCACGGCGGAGTGCCAGGGGCCCTAGAAACACAAACATATCCTTGAAACCCTGACAGTATAAAGTAGTAGGACACGCTTACAATGATACGGGTAGCACGCTCCCTATGGCCCACAGGCATCCGGCCCCGCCGGAAGTATCGAGGCGCCAACCTGGCCATCCTGGCCGGCGTCTCGGTCATGATCGTCGCCTTTATGGGCATTGCCATCTATACCGGGCTGCAGGCCTATATTGAAAACGAAATCCAAAAAGCCGCCACAACCGCCGCCATGGCCGGGGCCGCCTCGTATTACTCCGGCGTCGATCCCAACACCGGGCGTCCGCTGCCGGAAGGAGCCCATGCCAAGCAAATTGCCGAGCAGACCTTTGACAGCATCGTCAACAATTCGGGCGCCCTGAAAGGGTTTGGCATTAGCCGTACCAGCGTGACCACCGACGACGCCAGCGACAGCGTGACGGTAAACGCGGAAGGCTCGCTTCCCACCGGATTTCTGGCGCCCATCGGCATTAACAGCATTAAAATCACCACCGGGGGCACGGCCCGGGCCCTGAAGTACGACGTGACCGCCATGGTGGGCCCCATCACCATGGTCCCCGACGGCAGCAACGCCTCCATGCAGCGCACCGTCAACCTGGCGTTTCCCCTGGTGGACAACGAGGGAACCGACATCTACATTGAGCAGAGCGCCCAGGTGGAATACACGGTGGAAGCCTGCAACGACGTGGAATGCTACGACCTGATGCCAGGTGCCACTGCCGTGGGCAGCGGCAAAGTAAAAACCAGCGCGGTCGATCCCGGCGTGCAGGTGGCCCTGGGCACCATCACCATCGACCTGGAGAAGGCCAAGGTCAACAAGGCCACCAAGCTGCGCTTTACCCACGGCAACGTGTTCCGCACCAACTACGCCGGCGGGCAGTCCATCCTGCAAACCCAGCCCACCCCGCTGACCCTGGACCGGGTGTTTATCTTTGGCTACGCCGGTACCTGCCCGGATGCGGGCCGATGCCCCATTCCCGCCGGCTTCTCGCCGGTGGAATAAGCCACACGGGTTTCGAACCGCCCCGTCCTTGGCCTGACGCAGGGGACGGGGTTAATTCATGGTTTGATCGATGTAGAAGACCTCGGAAGAGAGGAGGTAGTCCTTGAACACCCGGCTGCTGGTGGCATAGGCGGGGGCTTTACCGCCACGCACCCGGATCATGGCCAGGTCGTTCAGGCTTTCGAGCTGTCGTCTCTCGTCAATGAGGACGCTGAGGATTTCGGAAGTCATAAGGGAACTCTGGTTAACTCTAGGCATAGTAACAAGAAACATGCCAAATTGTTGCATGCGGTGGGGGGTCAGGTTTTACATTCGGATACGCGGGCCGCCGTTTCCAGTGCCCATTGCCCCGCCGTTTGGAGGACGGCTTGCGGGGAAAGCCTGTCTGCCGACAGCCAGCGGATGGCCTTGCGGGGGCGAAACCAGGTCATCTGGCGGCGGGCATACTGGTGAATGTTGATCCGCACCTGGGCCAGGGCCTCCTCAAAGCCCATTCGCCCTTGCAAGTGTGCCACCCACTCCGGGTAGCCATGGGCCACGCCCAGGGCATGCGCCTGCGGGCCATATTCGTCCACTAGGGCGTGCACCTCCTCCAGCCAGCCGGCTTGCAGCATGGCGTCGATACGGGCATCAATGCGGGCCCGCAACAAATCGCGATCCTCAAACGTAAGCCCTACCC
Organism: uncultured Vampirovibrionales bacterium; assembly: GCA_964390635.1. Classification (GTDB taxonomy): domain Bacteria; phylum Cyanobacteriota; class Vampirovibrionia; order Vampirovibrionales; family Vampirovibrionaceae; genus CAYMIG01. The sequence goes on from CAYMIG010000002.1 coordinate 57,337, forward strand.
AGCTGACGTCCAGGGCCTTGGCGGCGACATGGCGGGGAACCTCCGCCCCGGTGTGGTGGATGATTTCCAGGGCCCGGATAATGCGCACCCGGTCGTTGGGATGCAGATCCGCCGCCCGCCGGGGGTCTTTCTCGGCCAGCAGGGCATGCAGCGCCGGACTGCCTTTTTGCTCGGCCAGCGCGGCCATTTGCTGGCGAAATCCGGGATCCGGGGGCACCTCGGGAATAAACTCGGCTTCCAGCAACGCCTTCAGGTAAAATCCCGTGCCGCCCACAACCACCGGAATGCGGCCTTCGGCCCACAGCTGCTCCAGCCGGGCCGTGGCCTGGGCCTGGTATCGGGCCACGCTGAAAGCTTCGTCGGGTTCGGCCACGTCGATCATGTGGTGCGGGATGCCCTGGCGCTCGGCCTGGGTGGGTTTGGCGGTGCCGATATCGAGGCGTCGGTAGATGACCTGGGAATCGGCGGAGACCACCTCGGTTTGCAGCAGGCGCGCCAAATGAACCCCCAGCGCGGTTTTTCCGGTGGCGGTAGGGCCCACCACCGCGATAACCGGCCTAGGAGTTGTCCCGCAGGTCATCGGCCTGCTCCGCATCGTGGTCGGACAGCAATGGAACCGGGCCAATGGGCTTTCCGCTGGCCCCTATGACGTATACCACCAGCACGATGGCCATGTAAATTTCCGCCATCAGGTTGAAAAACTGGCCCACCACAAAAGCCACCGGGCTGCTGGCCATCAGCAGGGTCAGCAGCAGTTGCAGCATCAAGAAAAACAGGCCCAGCCCCATGACGCGCAGGGGATCGCGAAAAAACTGCCGCACACTCATCCACAACGCCTTGAGGGCATGGTACTCGCAAAACACCACGTAGGCCTGCCAGAACATGGTCAGCAGCGTATAAAGCGCAAAGCCCGCCAAACCGGCCATCATGGCCAGGGATGCCTGCCCAAGGGCCAGTTGTTCCGGCATGGGCATGCGCGCCATATAGGCGGCGCGCTCGACCGGCTGCATGGCGGCGAGCTTTTCGAACAAGGCCATCTGGGGGCCGATGTGATCCCAGACCAGGTAGATAATCAACCCAGCCACCAGGGCCTGCACCAGGGTGCCCACCACGAAGCTGCCGAAAAATTGGCCAATCCCGGGCAGGAATTCGCCAAACAGCTTGAAGGCGTCCACGGTAACCGCCACGTCCACGGGTTTGCCTTTCTGGGCAGAAAAATAACGCTGGCTGGCCACGGAGATCATGTGAAACCAGCCGGCCATAAACGCGGCGCTCAGCAGCAGCAGCACGGCGCCCAGCAAAATCCAGCGGGGCTCCAGGCTGGGGGTTTCCGACTCGGGCCACAGGCCCACAATCAGCAGGGAGAAGAACAGGAAGATGTACATCAGGGCGAAATTTCGCGTCCAGATGGCGAAACTGTCGGCCAGGATATCGGAGAGCGTCTGCATAGCGCAAAACAGTGTACCAGAAAAACACCCCGGACAGGATGGCATGGCCGGCGGCTGAACGGGGTTTCCATCATTCGGTCGATGGACAGCGGGCCTTGGACTTGGTAGAAATCCATCACGAGCGCCAGCAAACAAGGAGCACACATCACCCGTTTGGGCAATTGAATCACATTATTTTAAAAATATAATTTAAACAGCCACTGGGATAATGAAGCTTTATATCCTTTCTACTGCATTCTGAAAATCGCTTTTTTCGCTTTTTTAAGCCCGTAATAGATAAAGAAACGTTGCATTGAGGCAATCCTGGGGCTGTGGCTCGTTTTTACAAGTATAGTAGTTATTCGTTTGAGGATTCACGGGTATGTTGCAAACGCCAACCCCACCGAAAAAAAGACGGCCCCTGCTGGCTAAACCGGCCATGGATGGGATGTCCCGTCAGCATGCTCCCTACCTGGGGTTGCCTGCCAAGTACTGCGGAATTCCGAATTTTATGCAATACCGTATTGGCCCGGGGGCCGAGCTGCAAGAGGCGGCGCTTTCCTATGCCGACCTGCGATGGAGCAACTTTCGCGGTGCCAACCTGCGTGGCGCCAAGCTGGTGGACTCCGTGCTGTGGGGCTCCACCCTAACCAACGCCGACCTGCGGGATGCCGACCTCACCAACGCCGACTGCACCGGCGTGGATCTGATTGGCGCCGATCTCACCGGGGCGGTGGTGGAAGGAACCCGCTTTATGGGGGCCCGGTTCTGCCCGCGCACTACGCATTTTCCACGCGGCTTCGGCAATCCCGAGCAGCGGGGCCTGGTTTCGGTGGAAACACTAAACGTCCAGGTAGGCTAAGCCAGCCATTCAAAATGTCAAAAGACCCGTCCACACAGGCGGGTCTTTTCGTTGGCGGGCCGGTTGATTCCGGTTTTGCCGTTGCGATACCATAGGGGGGTCAAGTTGATCATCGTGGGGACCGCAACCATGTCGGCGGATGAAGTACATTCACGCGCAGAAGAGAAAATGAAAAAGGCCATCGCCTCGGTACAGCATGAGATGGGGGCCATCCGGACCGGACGGGCCAACCCGCTGATCCTCGACCGGGTCTCGGTCGATTACTACGGCACGCCCACCCCCGTGCGGCAGATGGCCAACGTGTCCGTGCAGGAAGGGCAAACCCTGGTCATCCAACCCTACGACAAGGGCACCCTGCGCGACATCGAGCAGGCCATCTCCAAGTCGGACGTCAACCTGCCGGTGAACAACGACGGCACCGTGCTGCGCATCAACATCCCGCCGCTCAGCGAGGAGCGCCGCAAAGAAATGGTGAAGATGGTCAAAAAGATGGGCGAAGATGGCAAGGTGGCCATCCGCAATATCCGCCGCGACGCCACTGCCGAGCTGGACAAGCTGAAAAAGACTGAAAACCTCCCGGAAGACGAGGTAAAAGACCGCCAGGACGGCATCCAGAAACTGACCGACCGCTACATCGGGCAGCTGGATAAGCTGGTGGCCGACAAAGAAAAAGAAGTGATGGAGGTATAGCCCATCAGCGTGCCGGCTTCTCCCGAAACGCAAGCCGGTCAGGCCGGCAAAAGCAAGCTGTCTCGCGTGCGGGTGGGGCTGTCGGTTGGAATGCTGTTCCTGCTGTTCGCCGTCCTGGGCGGCTGGTTCTGGGTGGCGTTGGTGGCGTTTTCCATTTACCAAATCTGCAAGGAGCTGCGCGGCATTATGGCCGGGGCGGGATTCCGTCCCTCGGAGGTCATCGTGCAAAGCACCGCAGTGCTCATGGTGCTGGTGGCCGCGCTCAACAAGCCACATTTTCTGCCCCCGCTGCTGACCATTGCGGTGATTGCGGGGTTTTTCCGCCTCATCTTTCGCAGCCCCCGGGCCGGCATTGGCGATATTGGCAGCACCCTGATTTCCATATTGTACGGGGTGTATTTTCCGGTGCATTTCATCCTGCTTCGCCAACTGGGCCCGCCCCAAACCGATGTGGCTACCTATCTGCACGCGCCCGGCTTCCATTACATGCTGCTGACGCTGGTCATCATCAGCGCCTCGGATGTGGGCGCCTATTACATCGGCAAGAAGTTCGGGAAAAACCTGCTTTCCCCGGAAATCAGCCCCAAGAAAACCCGGGAAGGCGCCCTGGGCGGCCTGGCCATGGGCATACTGTTCGGGGTGCTGGTGGCCCTGGGGGTGGGCTTCCCCTGGAAACACGCCGTCATCCTGGGCGTGCTCCTGGTGGTTGTGGGGCAAATGGGCGATCTGGCCGAATCGTTGATGAAGCGCGACAGCGGCATGAAGGATTCCGGGGCCATGCTGGCCGGCCATGGCGGATTCCTCGATCGGGCGGATAGCTATATTTTTTCGGGTGCGGTATCGTATTATTATATCTACTGGGTCGTGTACCAGCAGGGACTGGCCCAGGAGATCATTCACTGGTTCAGGCAGCTGGGATAGCGCCGGGCAGCCTGAACCAATGAAGCGATGTCAACCTGCCCACCGGCCTTTCGCCGTTTATGTGTGTTTCTAGCGATGGATAAGACCAGAAAAGAAGACATCCAGGCATTGTTCAAGTCACTGGGCTTTAAGCGGCCCAAGGACTACGACCTGTACGACCGGGCCCTTACGCACAGCTCCTACACCTACGAGAACAAGCTGGCCTCCAACGAAAACTACGAGCGCCTGGAGTACTTGGGAGACGCCGTGCTGAAGCTGGTGGTCAGCGAATACCTGTTTGAACGCTTCCCGGACTATCGCGAAGGCGAGCTGACCAAGATTCGGGCCGTGGTGGTAAGCGACGTGACCCTGGCCAAACTGGCCAAGGAGATTCACCTGGGCGATTTCATCGTGTTCGGGGTGAGCGAAGCCAAGAGCGGCGGGGCCAAAAAAGTCTCCAACCTGGCCTGTGCCTTTGAAGCCCTGCTGGGAGCCATGTACCTGGACGGCAAGATGGCGGAAATCCGGGACTTCCTGGGCGATCGGCTGGAAGCGCTGGTAACGGAAATCGACCTGAGCAAGACCAAGGACAACTACAAGGCCGCCCTGCAGGAGCTAACCCAGGCGGACGGCGGCAACCTGCCGGTGTACCGCACGGTGAAGGAAGTGGGGCCGTCCCACAACCGCACGTTTTACATTGAGGTGCTGGTGAATGGGGAAATGCTGGGCTACGGCAGCGGGAAATCAAAGAAAGAGGCCCAGCAGGCCGCCGCCAAGCAGGCCCTGGAAGCCCTGAACGCGCTGGAAGACGCCAGCTAAGCCAGGCCGCCCACAGCGCCCGCCCCAAAAATGGGGAACCGCTCCCATATGCAGGCGGCCAAAGATGAGTTGGGGCATGATCTTTGTTCTTTCAGCAGCGCCTGGAAAACGTGATTCTATTGCCAGCCCTTCTTTTTATGAATCCGCTGAACGGTTAGACTCTGAGGGTGTTCCTTTTGACCCAGCTCTGGACCCCATTCGTGCCTCAAACCATTTGACAGCTTCCCTCTCCTCTTTGGACAAGAATGTCCCTGACCGCTTGGCAAACGAAAATACCCTTTCCGACCAGGACTTGCCGGCTGAATCCTTTGACATGTCAAACCCTCCTACAGATCGGGGCTCCAGTTCCACCATAGCACATGACGGAAAGAGTTTAAAGCCGGGCGGCCCGAAAGTCTACGGCAAGCCCGCCACCGTCTACACCGAAAAGGGCACCCGGATTGAAACCTGCTATGCCCTGGCCGAAGCGGACGATCTCATCACCGCGCATGACAATCCGTTCAATGAGAACCCCCGGTTTGCCCAGGACTTGCAGCCCCGGGATCGCAGCCGGTCGGATTCCCGCATCAAGGTCATGGGGTATGCCAAGGACGTGAAGTAGACGGGTAGAGCTTTACCCCCCGCATGTCTAGGCCGGAATTTTACGCCGCACCGGGATGCGAGCCCCCCGATCGGGTGAAATCGATCGCCTGAGCTTGAATTCAACGAAAAAAAGGATGACAATATGCGTGTTATTTCGGTACCATGTGGGCATTAAAGGCTTGATCGACGCAATAATCCGTTGCAAACGATCACTTTCCCGACTCGGTTGAGGTTTATTTATATAAGTTTTCTCGTAGTGCGCAACCAAGAGGAGCCCATTCCATGAAACGATTCATTGCCGGCCTTCTGGCACTCGGACTGATGGGCATTTCCACGGCCAGCTGGGCGGAAAAGCGCCGTCCCATGCCGACCGAACGCAACAGCATCAACCAGATTTTCCATTTGATCGATCATGTCAACCTGAGCAAGAGCGACATCAGCACCCGCGAATCGGTGCAGGACATGCTGGAAATGAAAGCCCAGCTGTTCCAGGCCGTCCGCACCCCGGCGGCTACCCCGGTCAGCGAAAAGAACGGCCCGCCGCCCAGCCCGCTGAAACGCTCCTTCTAGCCAGCACGGCATTGCCTCCCGATCCATGCCGCCGTCCCGGTTTGGGGCAGGGCCAAAAAATTTTTTAAATTTACGCCGGTTTCCGCCGATACCAATAGGGCACGGTCTGAGTCTGCCCTAGGGCAGTATGCAGTCCCCATCCCCTGGTTAGTTTAGAATTCCCGCGCAAAGGGTATATGGTACAAGGCGGTATTTGTTGGTAACCAGATAATGGCCAGTTCCTCCAGGATTTTAATCCGAACGCTGGCGGTATTTCTTAGTACCTGGCTTGCAGGCGGTTCGGCTTGGGCGCTTCCCACAGGCTGGGAGGTAATTTCTGGCGACGTGTCCTTTGAACAGCAGGATAGCGTGCTGAACGTGGTTTCAAAAACCCCCAAGGCCATCATCCATTACCAAAGCTTCAACCTTGGCCAGGGCGAAACGGTTAATTTCCTTCTGCCTAGCTCGCTGGCCAGCATCCTGAACCGGGTTCTGAACGGACAAACATCGGTGATTCTGGGTAAAATCAACAGCAACGGGCAGGTGTTGCTGGTTAACCCGGCGGGCATCCGCCTGGGCAGCTCGGCACAGATTAACACCGGGGCCTTCCTGGCTTCCTCGCTGGGCATTCGCAACCAGGACTACTTATCCGGCACCTGGCGCTTCCGGCGCGAAGTGCCCATGCCCGGCCAGGTGGTCAACGAGGGTACTATCCAAGCCGAGCGCTATGCCGTCCTGCTGGGCAGCGCGGTCAAGAACAAGGGCAATATTTTTTCCCGCAACGCCGTGCTGGGCGTGGGCGATGAGATTACCCTGGATGTGTCGCCCGATATGTCGGTGCTGGTCATCGTGGATGAAGGGCTCAAGGGCCAGCTGGACGAACTGGCCGAAACCATTAACAACGGGGGCGTCATCGAGGCCCACTCCGTGCAACTGCTCTCCAGGCTGGAGGAAAGCCTTTACCAGAACGTGGTGAACCAGGACGGCATCATCCGGGGCACGGTCATCAATAACGAAGGTGGCCGTATTCGCATTGAAGGCAGCTCCAAAAAGGGCGTCCTGCTGGTGCGCAACACGGGCGAAGTGCATGCCGATGGCGCCGCGGAAGCCCCCAGCGGCGGCAGCATCAAATTCAGCGGCGACCGGGTTGAGCAGGCCGGCACCATTACCGCCGATGCGGCAGAAGGCGGCACCGGGGGCCAGGTTGAAATCACCTCAAGGGATTTTACCGATCTGCAGGCGGGCAGCCTCATTTCGGCCAGCGCCCTGGGCAATACCGGAAGCGGCGGCACCGTCCGCATCTGGTCTGACCAGGATACCACCCTGCAAAAGGGAGCCAGAATTCTGGCAAACGCGGGCATCCTGGGTGGTGACGGCGGATTTATCGATTTATCGGCCAAGCACACCGTGCTGTGGCGTGGCTGGATGGAGGCCAGGGCGCCCCAGGGCCGGCCCGGCACCATCTTGTTGGATCCGGACGACATTGTGCTGCAAGTGGGGGGCGGAGACGTCATTCTGGACAACGCCGGGGCCAACAACCCGGATAACAGCGGCAGCCCCGGCACCTGCGACCAGCTTTCCGGCGGCACCTGCACCGCCGATCCCGTCTCCCTGGATTTTGCCAACAACCTGTACCTGCTGGCCAACAACAGCATTACGGTCAACAGCCCGGTCAACCTGACCACCAACGGGGCCTACGTGCGCCTGGAACTGGTCAACGCGGGCGGCACCCTGGACATCAACAACAGCATCACTACCCAGGGCGGCAACATTGAGCTGGCCGGCAACGGGGCCACCATCGACATTGACAGCGCCGCCACCCTGACCTCCAACGGCGGCAACGTCGTATTAAACCCCGGAGGCACCGTCAACCTGAACGGGGATATTGCCGCCGGGGCGGGCCAGGTGCAAATCAACAGCACCAGCAGCGTGACCGTCGGCAATACCAGCTCGGTCACCGGGACGGGAATTGATGTCACGGGCACCAGCATCAGCGTTAACGGCGCCACGCTGGATGCCGGCGCCGGAGACCTGGCCCTGAGCACCAACAGCACGGCTGCCGGCAACATCAACGTAGCCGCGGGCAGCAACCTGAGTGGTCGGGACATCACGTTCAACGGGGGCGCCACCGTGGCAGGCTCCCAAACCGCCACGCAGGATCTTGTTTTTGGCCGGGCGGGACAGGCAGATGCCCTGGTATACAGTGGCACCGGCACCGCGGATCGGGACATCCTGCTGCGGGGAAGCGGCAACCAGGACGTGCGGGGCACCTTGCAAGCCGATAACAACCTGACCCTGACCGGCAGCATTTTCCACGTCAACGCCGGCAGCTTCAACCCGCAGCTGATTGCCGACGCCGACAACTCCGGCGCGGGCACCCTCACCCTGCACGACGCCACCTACAACAACGACAACCTGACGCTGGACGGCGCCAGCATCGTGCTGAACGACAGCCTCGACACCGGCACCGGCACCCTCACCGTCAACGGCCCGGTGACCCTGAACAACAGCATCGCGCTGGATGGCGGCACCCTCTTCCTGAACCACGACTTTGCCCTGGGCAACAACTTCCTGACCATCAACGGGCCGGTGAATACCAGCAACAACAGCATCTCGCTCAGCGGCAACGCCAACGCGGCCCGGGTCACGCTGGGCGCCGGCAACACCATCAACACCGGCACCGGCACCCTGACCCTGCAAGGCGACCTCATCAACCTGTTTGGCAACGTGACCGGCGGGGGGCTGACCGTAACCGGCGGCAACTTCTTCCGCAACCTGGGCACCATCCTGGTGACCGGCGACGTGGACGTGACCGCGCTGGACATCAACTTCCAGAACACCATCACCGCCGCCAACATCATAGGCAACGGGCCCACCGATATTCCGGACGGCATCAGCCTGAGCGCCACCAACGACATTTTGCTGGGCCGGGTGGGCATTAACGACGCCATCAACGTGTTTGCCGCCACCCTGACCGCCAACCACGATATCCACCTGCGCGGCATCGGAGGCAAAGAGGTGCGAGGCATCCTGCGGGCCGACAACGACCTGTCCGTTATCGGTTCCGTCGGCAGCGCCGACGTGGGGGTTCACACCGCGGAATTGAGCGCCGACGCCGACAACTCCGGCACTGGCACCCTGACCGTGAATAGCGTGAGCTACAACAACGACAACCTCACCCTGGACGGCGCCAGCATCGTGCTGAACGGCGACGCCACCGCCGGCACCGGCACCCTCAACGTCAACGGCCCCACCTCCACCGGCGGCGCCAGCCGGGCCCTCACCGGCGGCACCGTCAACATCAACGGCAGCGTCAACACCGGCGCAGGCAACCTCACCGTCAACGGCACCAGCAACGTCTCCGCCGCACTCTCCGGCAACGACATCACCCTGGCAGGCACCGCCAACCTCAATAACGGCGCCGGCATCACCGCCACCGGCAACGTCACCGCCGGGCGCAACGGGCAAGCCGACACCCTGTTTATCGACGATACCGTCACCGTGGCCAGCGACGGCAACGTGCTGCTCCGGGGCAACGGGGCCAAGGACATCCGGGGCTCCGTTTCCGCCGACAACGACCTGACCGTCACCGGCGGCGCCATCAGCCACGCCAACGCCGGTTCCTTCAATGTCAACCTCACCGCCGACGCCGACAATTCCGGCGCCGGTACCCTCTCCCTGGGCGGCGCCTCCTACAACAACGACAACCTCACCCTCCGCGCCGCCGATATGACCCTCTCCGGCACCATCGCCACAGGCTCAGGCACCCTCGACATCAGCGCCTCCTCCGGCAACATCACCACCGGAAACAACGATCTCAGCCTGAGCGCCGGGGCCATCCAGCTGGGCAGCCTCAGCATCACCGCAGGCTCCGGCAACCTCACCTTCACCGGCGATATCACGGCAGACGATCTCCATATCGTCAGCGCCAACACCCTGACTGTAAACGATGACTACACCAGCGCCACGGGCGATTTCACCGCCAACGCCACCAACAGTATCGGCATCCACGGCAATGTCAGCGCCTCCAGCGGCGACATCACCCTGACCACCACCAACGCGGGCGGCGCCGGCATCTTGCTCTCCGCCGCCAAGCAACTCGACGGCAACGTGACCCTCAACTCAGCCAGCGCCCTCACCCTCAACGGCGACATTCAGGGCCAGGGCCCCAACACCCAGTTAACCGGCAACAACGTCACCATCACCGGCACCATCAACGCGCAAGACCTTGCCATTACCGGGCAAGGCGCCGCCCCCAGCCTCAGCATCCAGATCGCATCCGATATCGACGCCGGCAACAACACCGTCACCGTCAGCGGCTTTGCCTCTGGCAGCATCGACGGGCGCATCGACGGCAACCTCACCGTCAGCAACCCCATTGGCATCGGCAGCACCGCACAAATCACCGCCCCCAGCAACATCACCCTGGGCCGGGCCGGGCAATCCGACTCCCTGATTATCGACCCTGGCGCCTCCCTCTCCTCCGGCGGCGATATCCTCCTCCAAAGCAACGGCACCATCGAAGTCCGCTCCAACCTCAGCGCGGATAACAACCTCATCGTCAACGGCACCCTCAGCAGCGCCAATGCCGCCGCCGACAACGTCACCCTCACCGCCGACGCCGACAACTCCGGCACTGGCACCCTGACCGTGAATAGCGTGAGCTACAACAACGACAACCTCACCCTGGACGGCGCCAGCATCGTGCTGAACGGCGACGCCACCGCCGGCACCGGCACCCTCAACGTCAACGGCCCCACCTCCACCGGCGGCGCCAGCCGGGCCCTCACCGGCGGCACCGTCAACATCAACGGCAGCGTCAACACCGGCGCAGGCAACCTCACCGTCAACGGCACCAGCAACGTCTCCGCCGCACTCTCCGGCAACGACATCACCCTGGCAGGCACCGCCAACCTCAATAACGGCGCCGGCATCACCGCCACCGGCAACGTCAGCATGGGACGCAACGCGCAAGCCGACGACATTCTGGTCGAGGACGCGGTGAGCGTTAATAGCGACGGTGACATCAACCTGCGAGGTACCGGCAACAAAGACGTGCGGGGCGATCTCTCCGCCGACGGCGACCTGGATATCAGCGGCCCCCTGACCCATACCGACGCGGGCAGTTTTGACGTGACCCTCACCGCCGACGCCGACAATTCCGGCGCCGGTACCCTCTCCCTGGGCGGTGCCTCCTACAACAACGACAACCTCACCCTCCGCGCCGCCGATATGACCCTCTCCGGCACCATCGCCACAGGCTCAGGCACCCTCGACATCAGCGCCTCCTCCGGCAATATCACCACCGCCAACAACAACCTCACCCTGGACGGCGCCAGCGTCGTGCTGGGCGCCACCACCCTCACCGCGGGCTCCGGCAACCTCACCCTGGACGGCCCCGTCACCGCCAATAGCGGCAGCCTGACCATTGCCAGCGCCGCTACGGTGAACGTGAACAATACCGTGGACACCAACGCCAGCTTCAACGCCACCGCCTCCGACGGCATTACCGTGGATGCCGCCATCAACGCCTCCGGCGGCACCACCTACCTGACCACCACCAACGCCGCAGGGCCGGGCATCACCCTCACTGCCAACGCTTCGCTCGACAGCGACGTGCGGCTGGACTCCCAAAGCAACCTAACCGTGGCCAACGGCGCCTCCATTACCGGAAAAAGCGGCACCGTCACCACCCTGAAGGGCAATACGGTCCAGCTGGACGGCGATATCACCTCCGAAGACCTCGACATCACCGGTCAGGGCGCCGGCGCTACCCTGGATATTTCCCAAACCAGCACCATCGATACCGGCAACTTCAACTCCCAGGTGGGCGGCTTTACCAGCGCCACCATCGACGGGCGCATCGACGGCAACCTCACCGTCAGCAACCCCATTGGCATCGGCAGCACCGCACAAATCACCGCCCCCAGCAACATCACCCTGGGCCGGGCCGGGCAATCCGACTCCCTGATTATCGACCCTGGCGCCTCCCTCTCCTCCGGCGGCGATATCCTCCTCCAAAGCAACGGCACCATCGAAGTCCGCTCCAACCTCAGCGCGGATAACAACCTCATCGTCAACGGCACCCTCAGCAGCGCCAATGCCGCCGCCGACAACGTCACCCTCACCGCCGACGCCGACAACTCCGGCACTGGCACCCTGACCGTGAATAGCGTGAGCTACAACAACGACAACCTCACCCTGGACGGCGCCAGCATCGTGCTGAACGGCGACGCCACCGCCGGCACCGGAGATCTGGACATTGGCGGCCCGGTGGTGACCAACAACAACAACGTGCGCCTGAGCGCCAACCAGATTACCATGACGGGCACCAGCATGGACAGCGGAACGGGCACCCTGACCATTGACGCCCCGTTGAACACCGGCGGCAGCAACCTGCAAATCGATGGCGCCAACTTTGAGTTTACCGGCGGCACCCTGGATACCGGCGCCGGCAACCTGACCATCAACTCCAATGCGGACACCCTTAACACCGACGCCACCATCACCGGCAGCGCGCTCAGCTTCAACGGGCTTTTCCTGGGCGGCAACAGCCTGATCGTCACCGCCGCCACGGACATCACCCTGAACGATACCATGAGCGCCGGCAACCTGCTGAACCTCACCGCGGGCGGCAGCATTTTGAGCAACTGCTGCGGCCAGGTGTCCGCCACGGGGCTGGGCCCCTCGCAAATCAACCTGAGGGCGGGCGGCATTATCGGCAACACGCTGAACCCGCTGGACGTGCAGGCACCCAACAACGCCAAAGTCACCGTGGAGGCCGCCGGCATCCAGGGCCTGAACTCCGTGGTGATGACCGGCTTCATCAGGCCGGTGAATACCCTCACCCTGACCGCCAACCTGCCCCCGGGACGGGTCATTTACAATGGCCGTTTCGTGTACGATCCTTTCTACGTGCCGCCCACCGGCTTTGACCCCGGCGCTATCGGCCAGGGCGCGGTCATTCATACCGATCCGCGCCAGATTCGCAACCAGTGGATAGAAGAACCCGTCAAGTGGCTGCTCACCCTCAGCTGGATGGAAGAAGACAAGCGCTGGCAACGGACGATGCGCCGCCTGGCCAGCATCAGCGGGCGGTTCGGCTACCCGGTGAACAACAGTGGGCTGTATCCAGCCAACCACGTGGAACTGCACCCCGCGCTAGTTCGCCTGTTGCACATCTCCGCCAGCGACCCCACCCAGGCCTATGTCGACCTGATGCAGCGCTATTTCGGCCAGGTACGGCGCGTCACTCCACCGCCGGCAAATCCCCCGCAATAGGCGCATCCTGGCCAACCGTGGCATAATAGCGTTTAAGATCCCCAGTGGAAGGAGCACGCATGAAAGGGCCGGGCTGCTTACGCCTGCTGAAAACCTTCTTCGCCTGGTGGGCCGGGGCGGTGTTCTGGCTGGTGCTGCCGCCCGCCATGGCCGAGAACTACGAACAGGACTTGCAGATGTGGCCCACCCTGAACATCCGCAAGAACCTGGGCAACCGCTATTTTGTGGTGCTGGAGGCCAACCCCCGCATCGGCGACAACCTGGGGGAATTCCGCCTGCTGGAGGTGGTTCCCAGCGTGGGCCGGCAAATCACCGACCGCATGACGGTACAAACCGGCTACAAGCTGTGGCTGGGCTACGGGCAGGAGGACAACCCGCTGCGGGTGGAGCATCGCCTGTGGCAGGAATCCAGCAACCGTTTCCAGTGGAAAAAACTGACCCTGACCAACCGCGCCCGGCTGGAGGAACGCTTTATGGAAGGCGTGGACGGGGTGGCCATGCGTTTCAGGGATCGGCTGCAAGTGAGCTACCCGCTAGGGGAAGCCGGGCGATGGTACCTGCTGGCCTCCGACGAGATTTTCGTGAACCTCAACTCGCCCGAAAATGGCCCGCATGCAGGCTACGGCCAGAACCGGGCCTTTGCCGGGCTGGGCCGGAAGCTGGGCCGCCATGCCAGCGTGGAGGGGGGCTACCAGCTTCAGCACACCGAACGCCCCCAGGCGCCCGACGCCCTGACCCATGCTATCCTGATGCGGCTAAACCTCAGTTTCTAGAAGCCTTCCTTGTTGTGGTACGCTGAAACGGTTAGCGAAAGCAGGCCAATGCAATCCGGCAAGCATATCGTTATTACCGCCCTGGGCTCCCTGGGAGACCTGCACCCCCTGATGGCCACGGCCCTGGCCTTGCAGGCGCGGGGACACCGCATTACCTTTGCCGCCAGTGAAATTTACCGCCAGCGGGTGGAGTCGGAGGGGCTGGCCTTCCATGCCTTCCGCCCCAAGCTGGATCTGGAAGACCGGCAGGTTTTCGAGGAGATTTTCCACCCCGTGCGCGGCCCGGAAGTGCTGATGCGCAAGTATATTATGCCCGCCGTGCGCGATATGTACGACGATCTGGCTCCCCGCATCGCGGAATGCGATATGCTGCTGAACTCCACGCTGGTGCTGGCCGGCCCCATTGCTGCCGAAGTCTATGCAAAGCCCTGGGCATCGGTGGGACTCCAGCCCATGCTCTATTTTTCGGCGCACGATCCGCCGGTACTTTCCCCCTTGCCTATTACAGAAATGCTGCATCGCTGGCCACCCGCCTTTTGGAGGCCGTTCCACAAGCTAATCCAGTCGGTATCCAACGGCTGGCCGGAGCCCGTCTACGCCCTGCGTCGCGATCTGGGCCTGCCCCAGGGGAAAAACCCCATTTTCGACGGGCAGTTCTCTCCCCTGCTTAACCTGGCCCTGTTTTCCCCGGTGCTGGCCCAACCGCAGCCGGACTGGCCACCCCACACCCATGCCACCGGCTTTGTCTTTTACGACCGGCTGCATCCCGAGCAAAACCAGCTGCCCAATAAAGTTCGGAACTTCATTGAGGCCGGGGAAGCACCACTGGTGTTTACCCTGGGCAGCAGCGCCGTAAAGATCCCGGGGCGGTTCTATGAAGTCAGCGTGGCGGTGGCCCGCAAGCTGGGGCGCCGGGCCATCCTGGTGGCCGGGGACAACCGCCCCGAACTGGACGGCGACAACGACATCCTGCTGTGGGATTACGTGCCCTATTCGCAACTGTTCCCGCATGCGGCGGCCATTGTGCACCAGGGCGGGGCCGGCACCACGGCCCAGGCACTCCGGGCGGGAAAACCCATGCTCATTGTGCCGTGGGGCTTCGATCAGCCGGACAACGCCTTTCGGATGCAGCGGCTGGGCGTCTCCCAAACCATCCCGCGCGCCGGCTACCGGGCCAATCGGGTCGCCCGGGCCCTGGAACGCCTGCTGGGGGATGCCGCCTACCGCCGAAACGCGGAACAGGCTGCCCACCGCATCAATGCGGAAGACAGCCTGCAAAATATCTGCCGCCTGGTGGAACAGGCCTTGGCAACCGCTCCGGGAAGCTAGGAAGAGGCGGAAGCGGGGCCTCTGCGCTTGGCGCCACGCTTGGCGCTGCTTCTCTTGCGGAATTTCTGGGCGTATTCGCGGTTACGGGCCGCTTTTTCCTTTTTCTGGTTATTCTTGGCCATTCAAGTGACTCCTAGTACGCCGCGGAAGCGGTACGGAAACAATCGCGGCAATAAACCGGCTTGGAACCGTTCGGCTGGAACGGAACCTGGGTTTGCATGCCACAGGCCGAGCAGACGGCATCGAAGAACTGCCGCTGGGGACGGCCACCGCCATACCCGCCACCGTAACCACCGCCGCCATAACCGCCGCCGCCACCCCGGCTGGATTTCGCCGCATCGCGGCAGGGCTTGCATTTTCTGGGGGGCTGAAACCCTTTGGATTGGTAGAACTCCTGCTCTTCATCGCTGAAGGCAAAAGTCGACTCACAAACGCTACAGGTAATATCCATGGCCATTGGTTGGGACCTCATTTGATTGATAACAACTCAGAATTTTCGCGTTGAGGTCCGTTATTGCTAGGAACAAACCTGTACTGAAAAATCCTTTCCTCCATAGTATGGCCTGATTTCGACTCAAAAACAACCCTCCCCACCCGGGCACCGCTCCCGGTGCTGGCACCAATCCCCCCCATGCCGGCCCTCCGGGTGGCCCGGGATTTGTTTTTAAGGTTCAGACCATGCCGGCGATCAATTCGACTCTTTTGATTGTTTTTATTTTTATAAGAGGAGCGTGTGTTTTCCCATTGACCGTTGAGATGATTTGAAAAGGAGAGTTCAAGATGTGTAATGGTGTTAGCGGCGCCGGAGGCGGCGGAGCACAACCGTTGTCATTACCCAGGCAAAACCTGGCCGCCGGCCCTACCCTGGGAACCGCTGGTGCCGCAGGGCTTCCCGTAGCCGCCGACCGAGGACCGGCCCCGGCCACGGATCAGACCACCCAGTTGCTGGCGGAATTCATCAAGTTCCTGCAACAAAGCGGCATCCGATTGTAGCCGTCCCGGCAAAAGCCCCCCAAAATCCCGGATCCGTAACGATCCGGGATTTTGCTTTGCCAACCCCTTCCCTCGCAGGGCAGCCCGACCGTGGGCCGGATACGCTATAATCTTTACCAGCCCGCGTTGTTTCCCAACTCCAGGAGCCCTGCGCCCATGCAAGCCCGCCCCGATCTTCTTCGCCCCGCCCTGGTCGCCACGCTGATGGTTCTGCTGTCGGCGGTTTGTATTGCCGGAACCATTGAGGGAGAGCTACCCGCCGCCACCCAACCCCCGCCGCACCACGGGGCACATCCCCTGCTGAGCCAAGCCCCTGAAGCAGACGCGGCCCAACAAGGCAAACAGCTGTTTGAGTCCCACTGCATGACCTGCCATGCCCTGCCCAACCCCACGGCCTATCCCCTGGCCAAGTGGCCCGGCATCCTGGATCGCATGGCACCCCGGGCCTCCCTGAACGCCGAACAGCGCCAGCTACTGATGGAGTACCTGGAGAGTCGCCACAAGCAGGCCGAACAGCCCTGAACGCTCATGAGCGCCAAAATCCCACTGCGTGAAGTAAAAAGTGGAGGCGACAGGATTTGAACCCGCGACCCTCTGCGTGCAAAGCAGATGCTCTACCAACTGAGCTACGCCCCCGGGTGAGGTGGTAACGGAACTATAGCATACCCTCGGAATCAGGGCAAAGCGCCTGCGCAAGCAGACGAAAAGCCAGCCCCGCCACTTCGTGGGGCGGGATTTTGGGATCCCGGCATCCGATCGCTGGACAAAGCCCCGAAAACCCGGGGTTACCGGCCCTCCTCGGCATCCAGCAACTGGAACCAGCTGCGCACATCGTAGCGGTGGGGAGCCACCGACTGGCGCAGGCCCTCGAAGTAGGCCATCATTTCGTCGGTTTCGGGCTGACGGTGACGCTGCTTGTAAGACCAGGCCCGGATTTCGGTCTCGTTCAGCAGCCGGCCATGCTCCATGACCCAGGCCAGCAGCTCGGTGTCGCTTTTGCCGGCGGCAACCTGGTCGCGGAAGGCATCGGCATCCACGCTGGCAAAATCGAAGAACTGGCGATCCAGCGGGCAGTTGTAGTTGTATTCCCCGTTGGTGCCGGCCAGGGTGGCCCGGCATTTATCGATAATCCGGGGCAGCAGCACGAAGTTGCCCAGCATTTCGTTGGGGCTGCGGGGAAACCCGGTACGCAGATCCGGGGCGTTCGGCAAGGTGCCTGCTTCCATGTGGTCGTCCTCCCTCTATTGGCTTCCCCTGTTTTACCGCAACCGGACGCTGCCGTCCATCTTCCACAGGATGACAAAAACCGCGGGCAATGCCATGATAAGGGGGGTAAGGAAGGGAGCGCGGGATTGAGCGAACAGACCCGGCATCTTGAGAGCCTGTATAACGACCTGCATGCCCTGCACGCGCACGAGGGAATGGCCGAGACGCTGGAGGAAATAGAAAAGTGCCTGGATGGGCCCTGGCATACCACGCTACGCCAACGCATCGAGGACATCCGGGGTCTGAAGGTGCTGGAGATTGCCTGCGGCATGGGCGCCCTCAGCTTCTGGCTGAACCGCCAGGGCGCCGAGGTGTGGTCCGCCGATTTCGCCTCCGAGGCCGTGGAAATGACCCGCAAGCTGATTGGCGCCCACTTCCCGGAGGCCGCCCCCCGGGTGGTGCAGGCCGACTTCCAGAACATGCCCTTTGAAAATGACAGCTTCGACGTGCTGGTCTCCTGCGAAACCTTGGAGCACCTGCCCGCACCGCACAAGGGGCTGTCGGAAGCCTACCGGGTACTGAAACCCGGCGGCAGGTTCTACCTGACCACGGAAAACTACCTGAACCTCACCGGGCTCTACCGCCTGCTGGAAGAAAAAATCCGCCGTCGCCCCTGGCGCTCCGGCACGTTTGTGCAGCCCATCGAACAGTTTTTCATTGCCCCCACCCTGCTGCGGGATATCGCCCGGCAGGGCTTCCGAATCGAGCTGGCCGATTCCCGCGGCTACTACTTCTATCTGCCCCGGCAGCCCCGCCCCACGGACATGGGCTGGCTGGCCAAGCCCGGCCCTCACCGGGCCCTCTTCAGGCTGCTGGGCAGGCACCTTTACGTGAAGGCGGTCAAGCCGCAAGGCCATCGCTAGCAACCACCCCAGGAGGTTGAATCCCCATGCGGAACGCCGGATACAAAGTGCTGCAGCAGTGCATCGAGCTGTCCCGTCCCCTCCTTGGCCTTCTGCCCAAGGATTTCAAGACCGGGGTCAAAAAACTGATCCGCTACAACATCAATTCCGCCGACTACTGGGACAAAATCTGGGAGCAGGAAGGGGAAAACACCTGGCGGGACTTTTCCAACAAGTACCAGTACATCATTTCGCTGGTGCCGGATAACACCCGCGTGCTGGATATCGGCTGCGGGGTTGGCCTGCTGCTGCGCAAGCTGAAGGAAGCCCGGCCCGGCATTGAGGGCACCGGGGCGGACATCTCCGCCCAGGCGGTGGCCTTTGTGAAAAAGCACGGCTTTTCCGGGGTGGTGGGGGGCTTTCCCACCCTCGATCTGCCCTCGGGCACGTTCGACGTGATTCTGGCCACCGAAGTGCTGGAGCACCTGAGCAAGCCCGAGCAGGCGGTGGCCGAGGTGATTCGCCTGATGAAGCCGGATGGCCAGGCTATCCTGACCGTCCCGGACGACTGCCTGGGGCCGGACGTGGAGGTGCAGCACCTGTGGCAGTTCAACCGGGAGAGCTTCGGCGCGTTGCTTACCCCGCATTTTGAAAAAGTCGAACTCACCTCCATTCCCGATTTAAACTACAATTTTCTGGTGGCGGTCTGTAGCGGCCCCCGCCCAGGTTAGCCTTAGAACATGAGGGATTCGGGCACCGGCGCCCCGTGCAGGCCGGACAAAACCCGGATTGCAGCAAATTGTCCACCTTTGAAGAAGCGTTGAGGGAAGCCGGAGAATCCACGCCAGCCAGGCGATATCGATTTCTCATCGTCAACGAGCATTACCTGGGGCATGTCACCGTGCACCGGCTCATCTGCAAGGCGCTGGCCGCCGACCCGGCGGTGGATTTCGACCCGGAACGCGACACCATCCGGCTGGACACCGTGGACGACTTCACCGAACGGGTGGAGCGCAAGCTGGTCAGCCTGCGCTTTCCCAACCGCTGGGTGCAGCAACAGGATCTGGACCTGGCCCGCTGGCGCTTCCAGCGCTTCGTGGCCAACCTGGCCCGCAAACGGGCCATTCAAAAACTTTCGGAACACGCCTATGACGCCCTCATGTTCAACAGCCAGACCGCCGCGCTGGCCTCACTGGACATTATGCGGCGCTACCCCTCCCTGGTGTCCACCGACATCACCAACCGGCAAGCCGCCGCCGAGTGGAACCTGCCCGCCACCCGCTGGACTTATTGGCCCAGCATGTTCTGGGAACGCAAGGTTTTCCGGGCCGCCGGCATCGTGGCGCCGTTTTCGGAATGGGCCCGCCAGGCCATCCTGGCGGAGAACCGGGGCATCGACCCGGAAAAAGTCCGCACCATGCCGGTGGGCGCCGAGCTGGCCCCTTTCCTGGAAATGCACCTGGCCCGGCCCGCCCGGGAAAAGACCCGGCTTCTGTTTGTGGGAGGCGACTTTGAGCGAAAGGGCGGCGCCGATCTGCTGGCCGCCTTTGAGGAAAGCTTGCACCCAAGCTGCGAGCTGCACATTGTCAGCAACGGGGCTCCGGAAAAACTGCCAGAGGGCGTGACGGTTTACCGGAATATAGCGCCCTATAGCCCCGAACTGCTTGAGCAGTACCGCCAGGCGGATATCTTTGCGCTGCCCACCCGCAACGAAGCCTATGGCCACGTGTTTATCGAAGCCATGGCCGCAGGCTTGCCGGTCATCGCTACCCATATCAACGCCATCCCCGAGATTTTGCCGGAGGAAAACCGGCCCTACCTCATTGCCCCCGGAGATCGGGAGGCCCTGACCACTGCCGTGCTGGCTTTCCGGGCCGATCCGAGCCTGCGGCAAAAGCTGGGCCAGGCGGGACGGGAACGGGCCCGCAGCCAGTTCGACGCAAACGTGTGCGCTGCCCGCACCGTGGCCTGGCTGAAGGAACTGGCCGATGCGGCATGGACGCAAAAAAAGAGGCCCTGGGGCCTCAACAGAGAATTTGGCTAATCGCGACCGAGCCGGCAAGCCGACACGGCCACAGGCATTACATTCCGATTGTTCTGAAGTCAGGTTGTGGTTGGTATGCGCCTCCGGCGTTGCTCTCTATCCCTTGCGCCGTCTTGAGAAGCACCCGGACTGAACACCGGAGGCATCCCCGATTATACCCGCTCCAGGGCGGGGTAAAATCCCCAAAAGAGCGATTTTGATGGCTTTTGCAAAGGCATACCCGTTTTAAGCCTTTCGGGTTTGGGCCCATGCACAGCCACTTTTAACGCTGAGCCTTGCGGCAAAGGCATTCACCCCTGCCACAGGCAAGCAAGCCCAGCCTGCAGCGAGCCATGGCCGCCACCCTCCAAAACCGGCCCCGGCCAGGGGAAGAAAAGGGAAAAAGACTCAAATCTTCCTTGAGCCTTTGGGAACAAACGAGGTGGTTGTTGTGGATTCTGTATACAGTATGCCTTTGCGGGGCGGGCTCCTCATCCACCGATGATATGAACGTCTCCGGGGGAATCTCCTCCCGCAAACCCATGCAGAAATCGCAAGGCCCGGGCCACGCCATTGTTTCAATAAGTGAACCGCCCCCGGCCATGCAATATCCACCTCATGGACGAGAAGCGGGCCGGTTCTCCGCCAAAAAATCGATCCATGGGTGAATGCGCCGCCCGGCCCGGCAATGGCATACTGTATATGTAGATTGCACCGAAACGCCTGCGGGCGGTGATTGAGAGAAGTAAGCAAACCACAGGGACAAAAGCGAGGGAAATCGAAATGGTTGATAGCATTTCTGGGAAAAACGTGCAGGATGCCAGCCTGCTGAACATTGGCCAGCAACAGAGCGTGGAAAAGACCAACGTGGATTCCGCCAAGGACACCCAGTCCGTTGCGTCGCTGAAGCTGCTGGACCAGGCCACCATTTCCGATGAGGCCCGCAAGGCTTACGAGAGCGAGAAGGAAATCCTGCGCTTCAGCCGCCTGGCGCAGCGCATCCGGGAACCTTTCGACGCGGACAAGGTCTCTCACTTCAAGAACCTGCTGGATTCGGGCCGGATCAACGATTACCTGCGGTCCCTGAACACCGACGAGCTGGCCGCCAGCCTGCTGGGCAGCCCCAGCGCCGCGTTCCTTCGGTAACAGACTCCGGGCAGCCTTAACCGGCTGCCAAACCAGACGTTTGAAGGTCGTTGCGAACCCCGCAGGCCTTCAAGCCACGAAAACTCCTGTGGATTGCCAATAAAAAGGCCTCATCGCAAGACGAGGCCTTTTCCTTTTGCAGACACCCGTGTCTCAGGGCATCAGGCTTGCAGGTAGATGCGGGGACGCGACTCGTGCGCCTCCTTTTGGGGCTTTTCGGGAGTAATGGCGATGCCTTTCCCCTTGCCCGAGAAAAAGCCCATTTCATCCTGGCTGGGAGAACCTCCCCCGGCCCCGCCCAGCAGATCGGCAAGGCTCAGGCCGCCTCCGCCCCGGCCTCCGCGCCCACGGCCCGCACCCTGGGCCGCGGCAAAGGCCGGATCCATAATCTGTGGGTCAAAGCTCACACCCTTCAGCCCGGCGTAATCGTTATCCTGGTCGCGTCGGTCAATTTCGGCGTCACTCAGGCCCTTGACGGTATCCTTGGTCAGCGCCGTGCCGTCATCCAGCAGCACGTGGGTGGCAAAGCCCATTTTCAGCGCCTTCAGCGGGTAGACCCGGAAATCCAGGTTCTTGTCCATAAACTCGGAAACCTGCTGCTTGGTCAGGCCGGTCTTTTCCACGATCATGTTTTTCATGCGGTTGTGGAGCCCCTTCATGTCCTCCACAATCTGCTCCAGCTCGCTGAGGGTGCCGCCGATGCCGCCGGCCCGGGGCTGATGGAACAGCAGGCTGGAGTCAGTGGTCATGACCCGGCGCCCGGTTCCGGCCAGGAACAGCAACGAGCCCATGCTGGCCGCCTGTCCGCCCATAATAATGGTATCCACCGGCACCCCGATGCGCTTGATGTATTGCAACGTCTGCAAACCGGAATAGATTTCCCCGCCCGGCGAGTTGATGAGCAGCTTGATGCTGCCCCCCATCTGCTTTTTCTGCTGGGCAATCTGCACCAGCGCCCCGTTGAGCTGGGCCACGGTGCCGGGATTCACATCCACGTTGAAGTTAACCAGGAAGGGATCGTCCAGGATGGTTTCTTTCGGCGCGGCGCCGAATTTAACGGTATCCCCGCCGCCAAAAACCGGCTTGGGCTCAATGGCGGTAATGGCATCCGAACGCTTCGGCTTTAGCGGCACCACCTTGCCGAATGTCACGGCATTTGCGGAACCTGAAAACACAGGCACTTTCAACATCTCTGGTCTCCCCCAACGGCAGTCTGCCGCGCTTAATTAAGGTGTGTAACTCAAATAACGTCCCGGTGATGACAGGAACTCCACCAATGCTCGGAGCCTCCCACCGATTCCAATTCATCCCCAAAAAAGAATTATATTAACAGGATTTAGTTAGTTTATATTAACAGGCAAGAGGATGTTACAAAACTATAATAACAATCATGTTCATGAAGCATTACAATTGGCCGGCCAACCTCACTCAAGAACGCGGCAAATGAACCGAATCTAGGTATGAAGGCCAGTCCATGCGGCCTTTTAAGCATTGAGGTCCCCCTTGCCCAGCCCCTTTCCAAAACAGCCTTACCACGGGCATTTACTGGCCGACTACGGCATTCCCGCGGCCATCGTGCTGATTGGGGCAACCATCCTGGTGTTTTATCGCAGCGAACACGGTATGAACCAGGAAATGGAAACCATCAAAAGCCGCATTGGAAACGAAACCATCCAATACGCCAATGACTCCCTGCCCGAAAGCACCAGGCCCCAGGGCGGACATCCCCCTTGCCAGCACCAGCCCAGTAAGGCTTCTTATGACAATGCCTGCAATAAAACCGGGCAGGGGCGTTAAAGCGCCGGTTGCGTGACAGCTTGCCTGGCTGGTTTGCAAGACTTAACGTCAAAATGGGATACCTAGCTTTACAAATCCTAAAGCCAGACAGGAAAGAACCGATCCTAACTAGGTATCCTAGGCATAAAGCGAGCTTTGTTTGGCAACCCAACGGCACAATCACAAGCATTACGGCAATGCCCTGAGCGAGTACGGCTTTCTGGCCGTCATAGTTCTGGCGGGCATACTGGTTGGAATGCTCTACCTGGGTGGAGGGCTGAATAACGTCCTAAAAGGGCTCAAGCAGGATTTGCAGTCGCATGGCTCCTCGGCAGGCAAGTTCTCGCTGGCCTCCACCAGCCATGGCGAGACGGAGGGGGGCGCCCAGCCGATCACCGCCGGAGCCGATCCCATCTGCCTGCAAAACGGGCGGTGTTTTTCGGTCGATAACGTCCTCATCAACCCCACACCGCTCACTGCAGGCTCTAACGGCGGAGAGTGGTCAATGAGCCTGACCGCTGCAATGCTCAAGCTGTCAAAACAGATTGAGGACAATGGCGGGGATATGCAGCTTGCAATGCTGATCCGTGAAATGGCCAACCGTGGCCACGACATGGCCTTTACCGAACAGGAAATTCTACAGCCATGCAACGTGAAGACCTGCCGCAACAACGAGGATCGAACCGGACGGAGCCGAACCATGAGAGCCCAGTACCAGGAATACCTTGCCGCCTCCGCCGCGGTCGAGGACTACCTGGCAAGAAACCCGGATTCGTTACCGCCTACCCTCAAGCAGGTGATTATTCAAAACAACGCCACCATTACTGATATTGCCCAGGGCTTCCATGCCGACACCGACTGGGGAGGCGATACGGTAATGTCACGTGTGAAGGAAAGCGATCCGCGTAGCACAAGCCGCCATTCCAACCTGAACTGCGGGACGCAAGAAACGCACAAGGATTGCTACCGGTAAATCAGCAGCCGGTTTTTCCCGGTTTGCGGGGCTTAACGTCGATCTTGTGGCACAGGCGGGCCACCGGGCATATGTCGCAGCAGGGGCCGATGGGCTTGCATACCTGCTGGCCGTGCAGCACCAGCATGGTGTTGATGACGTTCCAGTAATGCTGGGGCAGCCGGGCGCGCAAGGCCATCTCGGTGTCATCGGGCGTCCTGGTGTTGAGGTACCCCAGCCGGTGGCAGATGCGGTGCACGTGCACGTCCACGCAGACCGCCGGCAGGCCATGTCCCAGCCCCACTACCAGGTTGGCCGTCTTGCGGCCCACGCCCTTCAGGTTCAGCAGCTCTTCGACGGTATCCGGCACCTGGCCGCCATAATCGTCGATAATCTTGCGGGAAAACTCCAGAATGCTGGCCGCCTTGGTTTTGTAGAAACCCACGGGATAAATCAGCCGGGCCAGCTCGTCCACGGAGAGCCTCAGCATCTTTTGCGGGGTGTCGGCCACCTGGAACAGCTTTTCCGCCAGCGGGATGGTCATCTCGTCCTTGGTGCGCAGGCTCATTACGCAGGCCACCAGCACCTTGTAGGGATTTCCCCGGGTCAGCTCGCCCATGGGATGCACGTCATAAACCCCTTGCAGAATCTCCAGCACCTGGCCCATGGTCTGGGTGGACATGGGGGTGCCGCCGCTGTCCGGGGAGCTGGCCGAAGCCGCCCCCCTGCCCGCCCCGGGCGATGTCCGAGGCCTGGCCTTCTTTTTGCCTCTCAAGGGAGTTGCGGGTGTCTTGGGCATAACCTGTTTATTATAGGAGAGCCATCCGGCCTCGTCGATGCCTTCCGAATCCCCCGGCTTGCGCCAAGACACCCGCGATGAGGAAGGTGATATAAACTTAGGTTTCCAAAAGCAATACTGTTGAAAAACATGGCAAGGATGAAAATTGCCTTTTTGGGTTGGGGGTTGCGCGGGCTGCCTTTCGGGTACAATGGGGGGCAGGAACGCAAGAAGGAAGGCGTATGGACGGCTATCTGGCAACCGGCGGCAAGCGCAAACCCGTGGTGGTGGGCATCACCGGGGCCTCCGGCAGCGTGCTGGGCTTCCGGCTGATCGAGGAACTCATCCGCCTGGAGCAGCATGTGGAACTGGTGATGACCGAAAAGTCCTACCAGGTTATCTTTGAGGAAACCGGCCTGAAGATTGCCGGGCAAGACAAGGCCCTCAACGTCATCCGCCACCTAAAGATGCCCGATGAGCGGGTGGCTCAGCTGCAAGTGTTCGAGAACAACCGCCTGGACGCCCCGCCCTCCAGCGGCACGCATTTAACGCAAGGCATGGTGGTGATTCCCTGTTCCATGGGTACCCTGGGCCGGGTGGCCAACGGCATTACCGACAACCTGGTGGCCCGCGCCGCCGACGTAACCCTGAAAGAGCACCGCAAGCTGGTCATCGTGCCCCGGGAAAGCCCGCTGAACCAGATTCACCTGCGCAACCTGATGACGTTGTCCCAGTGCGGGGCGGTCATCATCCCCCCCATGCTGTCGTTTTACCTGCCGGACTTCGGGACGATTCGGGGCCAGATTGACTACACCGTGGGCAAGGTACTGGATCAACTGGGCTTCGAGCACGACTTGTACACCCGCTGGGGTCAGCAACAGCCGGTAGCCCCCGCCTGATTCGCTATTCAAACACCACGATGAGGGTGTTGACCCTGGGGTTCAGCTTTTGCATGGCGGGATGGGCGGAGGAAAAGTCGGTATCGCCCATCACCTGGTCGTAAGCCTTGTCCTCATAGGCTTCTTGCGAGGGGCCAAGGCGCAGGATAACGCCATGGGCCTGCAACACCTTACGCAGCTTGCCTTCCTTCCAGGAAAGCACCGTGCCGCCGTAATCCCAACCGAAGCCGGCCAGGGTGAAATCGTCATCGTTCAGATCTTCCAGGGTTTTCAGCGGCGTACCCAGGGAAATGCCTTCCCCGGTATGCCAGAGCGACTTGTCACCTTCCAGGCGGACGCTTTCCGCGGTTTTATCCGCCTTCCACACCACTTCAATGCGTTTTTGAGGGTCGTCTTCAAACAGCACCGCCCCGGGAACGGTCTCACCTTCGCCTAC
Source organism: uncultured Vampirovibrionales bacterium (assembly GCA_964390635.1). GTDB lineage: Bacteria > Cyanobacteriota > Vampirovibrionia > Vampirovibrionales > Vampirovibrionaceae > CAYMIG01. Next base: position 83,660 of record CAYMIG010000002.1, read on the forward strand.
GTGCACCTGGGTGGCCTTCACGGCATGCGGGCCGTAGGCTTTTTGCAGGTCGGCCAAGGTGGAAGCCTTGCTGATACGTCCCACCTGCCGGCCAGGGGAAATGAGCCAGGCATCGTCCCCCGGCTGGGAAGCGGGGACGGCGGCGCTGGAGTCGGCATGCTGGGCCGCCAGGGCCGGTTCCGGTACCCGGCGGTCGGCGGGTTTTTCCACCCGCATCAGCACGGCAACCATCAGGCTGATGACCACCACGGCCATACTGAAGAGGAAACGGCTTTTCATGTTCATAGGCGGGCTACTCGAAATCCGCCGGGTCGAAGGGATGCGGCGCCGGCGGCTGCTTGAAGGTGGACTTGTACACAAAGGACAGATCCCAGCTGGAATCCATCTTGTCCAGCTCGTACTTCACGTGGAACATGGCCTGCAAGGCGTCGGCGAAATGCCTGCCCTGCTCCACCGGGAAGGTCTCCCCGCAGATGTGGCACAGCACCGGATCGCCGTTTTTCAGCCGGATCACGTTGATGTTGAACTCGTTGCCGCACACGCCGCAGTGCAGCGTCATACGGGGATACTTGCTCAGTTGGGTCTTTTGTAAATCCTCTGCCATAGTGAGATTATAGTACCAGCCCTAACGCATTCGCAAACGCCATGAAAGTAGCACCGTTTATCCCGATAGAAGAGGCCCTGGCGCTGAGCCGCGGGAACAGCCAAGGCGATTCCCTGGCCTACGAGTCGGACAACCGCACCTTTGTTGCCCATCGGGATGATCTGGAGAAGATGGCCCGCATGGGGCTGGCCGATCTGCCCATGGATGCCATCGCCATCCCGGACGACTCCCCGCTGCTGGCCACGGAACGCACCCGCCTGAGCGAGCGGCAGGACTTTTCCCGCCGCCTCAGCGCGCACTTTCCGGTGTACTTCGTGGCGGCCCTGTACGAATTGCAGTCGCTGATGACCCGCTTCGACATGAAAGGCTACGTGATTGGCGGCATTACCCGCGACCTGCTGCTGATGACCGAGCGTCGCCTGGAAGTAAGCGACGTGGACATTACCGTGGAAGGCAACGGGCTGTTTCTGGCCGAGTACCTGGAGGAAAACTCCCGCAACTTCAAGGTCATCGAGCTGTACCCGGAATTCGGCACCGCCAAGCTGAATTACAAGGACAGCGTGATTTTCGATATCGCCTCCACCCGCCAGGAAATCTACCCCCACTGCGGCGCGCTGCCCGTGGTGGTGAACCGCGGCGTGCCCCTGGTGGATGACGTCATCCGCCGGGACTTCACCATCAACGCGCTGGCGCTCTCCATCCACAACCTGGGCGAGGTGCTGGACTACTCCAACGGTATCCGGGACATTCGAAACCACGAAATCCGGGTGCTGCACCCGGTGTCTTTCTTCGAGGACCCCAGCCGCATTTTGCGCGCGCTCAAGTTTTGCGCCCGGTTCGACTTCAAGCTGTCGGAGGAAACCCACCGCCTGCTGGAAAACTTTCTGCGCTATGCGCCCGCCGGCTACAAGGGCGGCGGCGACCGCATTAAGCAGGAGCTCAAAAGCCTCCTGGGGGTGTGGGAAACCCCCGCCAAAAGCGAGCGGGTAGGCTTTTTCCTGCGCCGGGGCTGCTACCGGCTGCTGAACATGGAAAGCGGCTGGCAGCCTTCCGACACGCTGATTGAGCATATCTGCAAGGCCTCTCCCCTGGTGGAAGCCCTGAAAAACGCCCTTTACGCCTACATCGACCCGGATTTCCAGTTTGATACCTACATGTGCATGCTGCTGTCGGAACCGACCGAGGAAGAATTCCAGAAAACCGCCCAGCGGTTGGGGTTAACCCGCAGCGAACGGGAGGTTGTAGAGATTTACCGCAAGCTCAAGGCGTCGTGTCAGGCCCGGTTCGGGGTGCTGCACGAATTCTCCTCCCCGGTAGAGATTTACGACCTGTTTACGGGGCTGCCGCTGGTCTCGGTAGCCGCTAGCCTGGTAGACATCGGTCTGGCCGATCCCCAGTTGTTCCGAAACGTGCTGGAAGCCTTTCTGGTGTTTAAACGTAAGTGGGAAAAACTGCAACTGGAGCTGGATGGCAACGATCTGATCGACCTGGGCGTCCCGGAGGGCAAGGAGGTAGGCCGCCTGCTGGACGAGATGCTGCACGTCAAGCTGGCGGGTCGCTTGCCGGAACGCATTAACGAGATTGAATACGTGCAAAACCACCTGAAAAGCCAGGAGCCGGAAGGCGATGCCGCTCCCTCGGGATGAACGGACGCCCGGCCTGGTTGTGGCCGGAGCCGGAACCCGCTGCGGCAAGACCGTGGCGTGCGCGGGGCTGGCCGGCGCCATGGGGGCCCTGGGCTTCCGGGTGCAGGCCATCAAGCCGTTCGTCTTCGAGCCCCGCGTTGCCTTGCGCCACGGGCATGATCAGGCCTTTTTCGACAAAGTGCAGCCGCCCCTTCAGGCGGTGGAAGTCTTTTCGGCGGAATCCGCCTTCTCTGCCGGCCTGCTGCAATGGAACCGGCTGCTGGAAACCTGCCGGGGCATGGCCTATCCCTACATCCTGGAATACCCGGGCACCGTGGCCACCCCCCTGCGCTTTGCCGACGATGAGGCCCTGGACGCGGTGGACGTGGCCCAGGCGCTTGGCGTGCCACTGCTGGTGGCGGTGGCCAAGCAGCCCGATCTCATTGGCGCCATGCTGCCCGTCTTGAATTACCTGTGGTACAAGGATGCCGCCAGCGTGGGCTGGGTGGCCGTGGAAACGGCCCCTTCGCACCTGTTGAACTGGGAGGATGAAATAATATACCTGTCCCGGCAGCACCCCATCCCGTACCTGGGCGAAATCGCCTACAGCCCCAGCATTTCGGTGGAAGCCCTGCAACAAGGCAACATCATCCGCAACACCGAAAGCGGCATCGATTTACTGCCGCTCCAGCAAGCACTGGGAGTCACGGTTCCCTGAGTGGCAATGCCCGCGGTTTACCAAGCCGGCTCGGGCACCGGCTCCGGCTGAAAGCGGGGAGGAGCAGACTCATTCCCGACTGAGCCCGCTTCTTCATTCACGGCGGCGGTGGCATAAGCATCCGGGGCTTGGCCATACGCCACCGGCGCGGTCGTGTTATCCAGCGACACTGCCGAGGCAGCGGTTTTGAAGAACAGCTCCAAGGCCTTCTGGTTGAAGTACAGGGGGATGGTATCGCCCGGATGGAAATCCGGCTCCGGGTCCTTGGTAATGAATTTCCAGGCCCGGGGCACGCCGGTGCCTTCCCACATGCCGTAGCCCATTTTATACAGGGGGTTGTGCCCGTCCAGGCGATCATTGAACAAGGCCATACCAGCCCCTAAGGCCATGCGGGCTCCCAGGGCAATAGGCATGATCACCCAGCGGTTCATGTCGGTGGCCGTGCTGAGCGGGACCGAGGTGCCTACCGAAACCGCCGTGTATGGCAGTTGGCGGATAACGGTTTGTTTCAGGGTTTCGGCATCCGGGTGATGCAGGCGCTTCTTGCGGGGTTCATACAGCTGGGGACGGAAATCGTAGCTGCGGCCATCGGGCAGGGTCGCACCGTGCACCTGCAACAGCACATAGCCGGGCCGGCTCAGCGGATGGGAACGTCCAATGCGGGCAACGGCGCCCTTGAATGCCGTCCCCTGGGGAATGCTCCAATTTGCATACTGCACATCCTCGTTCAGCACGGCGGAAAACTCCTGCCCCACCTGGGCATTGGCCGCCGAAACATCGGATTGCAATTCCACCCGGATGGGGTCGTCCAGATCCTTCAGAACCTGGGTTGCCGGGGCAGGGCCAGCCATTGCCAGGCTCAGCGCCAGGGTCAGCATCCCCATCAATATTCTATTAAGCTTGGGCATCTCTCTCTCCAATTTCGATGGGCTAATCTTCGGGTTGTGCGGCATTCTGCGTAAATGCTTGCCAGGGATGGCCGTGGGTCAAGCAGGCCTGGTTCAGGGGCAGCGGTATTACTTGCCCCTGGGCCGGGCGGGACTGCGGGGACGGGAAAGGCAAATAACACGCCTCGGCAAGGCCCCCAAGGGAACTCCCCGATACGGCTAAAGCAACATCCCCCACCAGCAAAGGCCGGATTTTCATTGTTTATCCAAAGCTCCTTACCCAGAACAACAACAGGCCTCTCGGCAGACACCCGCTCAGGCATCCCTAGCAAAGACTATACCGGAATTTTCACAGGAGATCCACCCTGGGCCCGCGCGGCCCCGTCCGGCACGATTTTCAAAACCGGGGCGGGCTTGCCGCTCAGCCTGCCTGAATAGTCTTTTAGCCGGTATGGCTAGCCTGAAAGACAATAACTACAGCCGCTGACCAGCCAAAAACCACCCAATTCGGCAATATGACTTTTGTTTACAGGCCACTAGAATAGAAAACATAGAAACCTTCCGTAAAAAGAAGGTTCTCGAAGCCCCTTTTCAACGCAAGTTGGAAAGGGGTTTTCATTTGGCCCCAAACCCGGCAAGCACCCGTCGGCCTGGGCATTCAAGGCCCGGCGCCCCCCGGCTTCCCTTCCCCAAAAACGACGCGTCATTTTTCGCTTTATAAAATGGGGCGATGGTGACAGAATAGGCCTTGTCATCAACTCGTCCGCATTCCCATGCCCGAAATGCTTTACCGAAAAACAGCCGTCGCCGGCGGCGCATCGCAGGTACCCGTAGGCCCTGCCGTGTTTGGGGGCGCCGCAATCCCGGTGATCGCCGGGCCATGCTCGGTGGAGTCGTATGGGCAACTTCAGGAAGTGGCCCAGGCCCTGTGTCGCATGGGCGTCCCCTGTATGCGAGGAGGGGCCTACAAGCCGCGCACCTCGCCCTACGCCTTCCAGGGACTGGGACTTCCTGGGCTGGAGATGCTGGGCCAGATTCGCCAGGAAACCGGGCTGGCCATCATCTCGGAGGTCATGGCCATTGAACACATTGAGCTGGCCGCACCCTTCGTGGATTGCTTCCAGGTGGGGGCCCGCAACATGCAGAACTTCGAACTGCTGAAAGCCCTGGGCAAGGCCGACAAGCCCGTCCTGCTGAAGCGGGGCATGGCCGCCACCATTGACGAGTTTTTGTATGCCGCCGAATACATCCTGGCCGGCGGCAACATGCACGTCATCCTGTGCGAGCGGGGCATCCGCAGCTTTGACAGCGCCACCCGCAACGTGCTGGACCTGGGCGCGGTGGCCCTGCTGAAGGAGCTGACCCATCTGCCCGTCATCGTGGATCCCAGCCATGGCACCGGACGCCGCAGCCTGATTGCGCCGTTGTCGCTGGCCGCGCTGGCCGGGGGCGCCGACGGGCTGATTATCGAAATGCATCCCTCCCCCGAAAACTCGGTATCCGATCCCCACCAGGCCATTGCCCCACAAGAGATTGACGACTTGCTTCCCAAGCTCTCGGCGGTTGCCGAAGCTGTCGGGCGGCATCTATTGCTGGATGCATCCCGGCCATGACCGTGCTGCTTATCGACAACTACGACTCCTTCACCTATAACCTTTACCAGATGGTGCAGGCGCAAACCGAACAGCCCGTCGTGGTTTACCGCAACGACGCATTGGACTGGGAAGCCGTGCAGAATTTACGGCCCCGGCAGGTGATTCTCTCCCCCGGCCCGGGGCATCCCGGTACCGAGCGGGATTTCGGCATCTGCCGTGAGATCATCCTGCACCACAACCAGCTGGACTGCCCGGTGCTGGGTGTCTGCCTGGGCCACCAGGGACTGGTGCACCACCTGGGAGGCGAAGTGCTGCCCGCCCCGGCGGTAGTGCACGGCAAAACCTCCCCGGTGCGGGTTTTAAAGCCGGATCCGCTGCTGGAGGGGCTGCCCAACCCGTTTACGGCCATGCGCTATCACTCCTGGGTGGTCAGCCGCAATTTACCGCCCATGCTGGACATCCTGGCCGAAACCGAGGATACCGACCGCCTGGTAATGGCCATTCGGCACAAGCATCGCCCGCTGTACGGGGTGCAGTTCCACCCGGAATCCATCGGCACCCCGCAAGGCGCCCGCCTGCTGGGGAATTTCCTGGGCCTGAAAGCCACCCTCCAGGTCTAATCCAGACCCTTTCGGGTAGCCTGGCGTTGCGCGTTATGCTGGGCGGTCTCCTTCACGAAATGCACGGCATCCTCCAGGGAGGCTTTCATAGCCTGGCCGGCCTGGGCGTCCAGGGCCTCGGCCTCGGGGTTCAGGGGTTGCCAGTTCATACGGAACCGCACCACCGGCTTGGCCTTGGGATCGTCGCTGGCCGGCGGAATAAGGGCATTCACGACATCCCCCTGGTAGAGCGGGTGCTCCAGCAGCTCGTAGCGAATTTCCCCTTGGCGCTCATCAATGGTAATCCGCTCGCGCAAAGGCACCCCCTGGATGACCAGCTCGCGTATGGCGTACTCCTCATTGCCCTCGGGGAAATCGCAAGCCTCCACCCCGGCCAGGTAGCGCTGGGGGTTCTCAATGCGATCCAGCAGCACCCGCCAGATGGTCTGCAGGTCGGCATCCACCGCTTCAAAATGCTCGAGTTGGGGCATGGTTGTCTCCTCCGCACGATGAGCGAATGCTAGCACGATTGGGCGCGCATGCGAAATCCGCCGGGTGGCGCGCGAATAGCCTACTGGAACATCTCGCTGACGGACTGGTGGTCGTGGATGCGGCCAATGGCCTCGCCCAGAATGGGGGCCACGGAAAGCTGCACGATTTTATCCAGCTTTTCGGCCTCGGGGCTGAGCGGGATGGAGTTGGTCACGATGACTTCGGTGAATACCGAGCCGGCCAGGCGCTCCACGGCGGGACCGGAAAACACGGGATGGGCGGCCATGGCGTACACCGCTTGCGCGCCTTCGTCCATAATCAGCCGGGCGGCGGAACACACGGTGCCGGCGGTATCGATCATGTCGTCCACGATGATGGCGGTGCGGCCTTTCACGTCACCAATGATGTTGAACACCTCGGCCACGTTGTGGGCGCTGCGGCGCTTGTCGATAATGGCGATGGGGCAGTTCAACTTTTTGGCGTACACCCGGGCCCGCTCCACGCCGCCGGCATCGGGGCTGACCACCACCGGCTTGTCCAGGTTCTTTTGCTGGATGTAGTGATGCAGCACCGGGGTGGCGTACAGGTGGTCGGTCAGGGTGTTGAAAAAGCCCTGCAACTGGCCGGTATGCAAATCCATGGCCACCACGCGGGTCGCCCCTGCAGTGGTGATAAGATCTGCCATCAGCTTAGCGGAGATGGGCTCGCGACCGGCGGACTTGCGATCCTGGCGGGCATAGCCGAAGTAGGGGATCACGGCGGTCACGCTGTTGGCGCTGGCCCGCTTGAGCGCGTCAATCATCATCACCAGCTCGATGATATTGTCGTTCACCGGGTTGCAAGTGGGCTGAATAATAAAAGCGTCCGTACCCCGAACGCTTTCTTTAATCTGGACATAGGTTTCGCCGTCGCTGAAGTTCTTGATCACCACTTGGCCAAGCTGGGTGCCGAGATATCGCGCAATCTCCTCGGCCAGCTTGGGGTTGGCCCGACCGGTAAAAATCTTCACCTTGCTGGTATCATGAATGCCGCTTTCAATCTCCAGCTGGGGCAGGTGCATCTCGATAGCCAACTCTTGATCCTCCATGAGTGGGAAGCCTTACAGATTGGGGACATTGAACCGATCCGGTCCGGTTATGACGAGGCTGGAAACCCGGTCACGGTTTCAGATTAGCAGAAAATACGGCGATGTGACACCATTCTCCCTTTCGGATGAAGAAATATGTATAATGGCACAGTATGTTGGTAAGGCAAAACATCACTAGACACCTCCCGCGCCTGTTGGCTGCGGTTTTGGCCGTTGCCCTTGCCGCATCGTTGTCGGGGTGCTCCAGTTCCCAACCGGGCAAATCCGGGAAGGGGTCTTCCTCCAGCAGTGCCTCGGGAGCCGGCGGCATCTCCGGCGGCGGCGAAAGCAGCGGCAGCAGCGGGGGCGGCGGATTCAGCTCCCCTCCTCCCCTGCCTCCCCGGAAGCACTCCAGCGGGGGCGGCGGCGGGTTTGACGGCGGAAGCAGCAGTGGCGGCGGCGGGGGCTCATCCAACGAGGATGCCCCGCTTTACGCGGCCCAGCAGGAATCGGCCATTCTGGGCTGCACCCAATCCTGCACCCGCCAGGCAACCCAGTACGCGGTGGATAACCATGTGCCCGCCCCGTCGGGCACCGCCATTTCGGAAACCTGCGAATACCACTGCGAGTGCGTATTCAGCCAGATTGCCAACAGCATCCCTTATGACGACTACCGCCGAGCCCTGCGTGGAGAGGACGGCGACACCCTGGGCGCCATCCAGGGCATCGTGGATGGCTGCGCCAATTCCGGCGGGGCATACTGGATTGATCCCGCCCTCGGTTTCTAGGCTTTTGTTGAGCGTTTTCTCCCGGCAGCCTATAATAGCAGGGTAGGTTGATATGCAAGGAGTGGTGGGTCATGAAAAAGCCGGTGTGGGCATTCATCGTTGGGGTTTGTCTGGCAGCAGGCATGGGGACGGCCCTGGCCCAGGCGCCTGCCGGCAAGGCCCCTGCGTCCGGCGGCGGTTATGCCAAGGGCTGGGATGCCACGGTGTACAAAAACAGCCAGGGCTCGTTCATGTCTAACTGCAAAAGCAGTTGCCAGCGCAGCATCCAGTCGGATCCCAAGCTGGGCCCCTATGCCGCCAAGCTGAACGTAAACGGCTATTGCGGCGGCTACTGCGACTGCTCGCTAAAAGGCATCACCAAGCGGGTACCCTACACCGATTTCGCCGCCTTCGGCCTGGGGCAGGCCAATGCCCAGACCAAGCAGGTCATTAACGCCATCATCAACGAGTGCGGCAAAAGCAACCTGGGCATCCTGACCGGCGGCCACTAGGGCTAAAGCAGGCTATTGGCCTGGGATTGCCCGTCTTCCGTCAGGATATACTCGCTCACATCCGCCGTGCCGGTGAGATCGGGCACCATGGACAGGTAGCCCTGGGCCAGCATGGTTTCCAGCACGCTGTGGTTCACCGGGGTCAGGCCGGACTTGACCAGCATGGAATTGATACGCTTGAGTGAAAACTTCTCCTGGCCTTCAAAATAGGTCAGGTAATAGGCCGAAAGCAGCAGGTAATCTTCCAGGTTGCTGGCGTGCGAGCGATCGCACAGCTCGGAGAGGGAATCGATGGTATCCGGCGGCGCGGGCGGCGTGGCGCTCTTGCCGTTTCCGGCGGCAACCGGAGCCGGACGGGCTGGCTCTGGCTCGTCCTCGGGCTCCTCATCACCCAGATCCTTCATGAGGGAGTCCATGACCGCCTCAAAGTCATCTTCCACGGCCTGATCCAGCGACGCGGAAGCCGCCGGGGCAGCCGGCACGGGAGCCGGTTCGGCCAGGGGCAGCTCCACCTGGGAGACCACATCCGGCACGGGGGCCGGGGGCGGCGCCTGAACCACCGGTTCGGGTTCAGGCTCAGGTTCCGGGGCAGGTGGTGGCGGGGGCGGTTCTTCCACCACCGGGGGCGCAGGCGGGGCAACAGGCGGGGGCGGGGGTGGCATGACCGGCTGCGGCGAGGGATACGACACCGGCACGTAGCTGTCATCCAGCAGAATGCGGAACCACTTGTCCATCTGCTTGGAGATGAAATACACGTCATCGGAAGAAAGCTGAATGTAGAGGTCTTCTTTCTTCAGGTTAATCTCGTAACGGTGCTGCTCATCCATAATCCCGGCCTCTCACAGGGGAAACGATACCGCGCGCGCTAGCGTCTTTCTTCCTGGGTCACCAGCATGTTGCGCCAGTTGTCCATCTGGGTCTCGATGAACTTGGCGTCATCGCTTTTCAACTCCAGTTCCAGGTCGCCTTTTTTCAGTTTAAACACGTATTCGCTCACGATTGCCACGTCCTTTTTAGTGTGCACACGGTAACGGGGTGAACCCTTGCCCCATTATATATGATTTTGCCCGCCGGGGGTTTGCCCGCACGCCACAAAACCTCCACCGGGACGGGTGGAGGTTTGGGCCACGAATGATTGATACGGTAAATCTAGGCGAGTTTGTTCAGTTTGCCGCCGCAACCAAACTGCGGGAAGCCGACGGGGCCATAGCCTTGCGGGCCGGAGGGAGGCGTAAAGAACTGCGGGGCAGGGGCAAAACCCTGGGGCACCGGCGGCGGGGTAAAACTGGGGGCGGCAGTGGGTGCACCGGCGCCTGCGCCACCCATCAGGGCAGCCAGCAGGTTGGGATCGATTCCGCCGGGAGCGCCGGCAGCGCCAGGAAATGTAGCCATAGGGGGTAAACTCCTTTATCAATCATTCGCCACGACCCAATGAAACCTTGCTTGCGGATCGTGATGCCATTGAAAAACCCCTGCATCCAAAAAGGTGCGGGCCATTTTACATTTGCTTACGTTTTGGGGACGACTGGCCAAGCCAGGCAAAAACCGGGCCTTGCATCCTGGCAAAACCCGGTTTTCAGCATCTTTTTCCAGAAGGGCTACTGGGTGCTTGCGGTTTTGGAGGAGAAGCCGGGCGAGGTTTCCGGCAAGCCCTGGTATCCAGGGCTGTTACGCACGAAGGCTTCCAGGGTACCCTGGCGATATTCCGCCTCAATGCGGTTTTCGCGATCCACCAGCGCGAAAGTCCCCGGCTTGAGCATGCCCAGCTCGGGGTAGCGCTGCTTCATCTCCATCCAAACCCGGGCTTCGTGCTGCCAACTGGTCACTTCCTCGTTCAGGGAGTTGAACTCGTCGGCATGCATGGCCTCATGGGCGATCATGGCGGCCAGGGCCTCGGGCGGGGCGCTGCGGTGCTTCTCGTTGATGAAGATGACCTGCTCGCCATTGGCGCTAATCCAGCTGAGGGCGTCGTAGTTTTTCAACGATTTGTGCAGGGTGCCCATATCCTTGAAGATGACGCGCATGGGCTTTTGCACGATTTTGTCCAGCGAACCCTGGCCCTGGGTGCCCGACAACAGGTCGAGGGCTTTCAGGATGGACTGGTCATGGGAGCAGCGCAGCAGGGCGGGCAGCGGGTATTTTACCTGGGAAAACGCCGGAAAGTCCGCCGTGCTGACCCCTGTCAGCAGCAAGGCAATGACGATGGCACTGCCCAACTGGATGGCGGGTTTGTCAAGCATGCTGAAAATCTGTTTCATCGGCTCAAACACTTCCACAAGTTAACGCTGAAGTTACTATCGACCGATTCGCCAAAACCTTTTGGAATTTTATGAAGAAATTTACGCTTTGCAGGACGGCGTTTTGGAAGCGCGGCTAGCCAGCCCGGGCGGTTTTGGGGTACGATGGTGCCGCAGCAAGCGGAAAGCGACATGAGCGAGTTACCCGAAACCAGCGTTGTTCGTAAGGGGGAATACTCCCGGCAAGGGGAATTCCACCGCAACCTGGACCCCAACTGGAGTTACTACCCCATCTATATCAACAAGGTAGAGGCCATTGACGGGTTACTGCGAAAATACGGCTGCAACCACGGCAAGATTCTGGATGCCGGCTGCGGCGAAGGCGTGCTGGTGGAAAAATACGCCGCCCAGGGCTGGGACATTACCGGGGTGGACAAGAACTACGCCTCGGAATTCGTGCAAGAGGGCTCCATTACGGAGATGCCCTTTGCCGACGACCGCTTCGACACCCTGCTGTGCCTGGACGTGCTGGAGCATTTATACTACAACGACCAGAACAAAGCCCTTCCCGAGCTGCACCGGGTGCTGAAGCCCGGCGGCACGGCCATCTTTTCCATTCCCAACCTGGCCCACTTCACCTCCCGGCTGAAGTTCCTGCTGCGGGGCAAGCTGCTGCGCACCGCCTCCATCGGCCACCACCCCGGGGATCGCCCGCTGCTGGAATATCTGGAGTTGCTGGATAAATACGGTTTCGAGGTGGTGGAACGTCAGGGCATATTCCCCACGGTGCCGCCCATCTATCGCATGGTCATGCGCTATCCGTCCAAGTGCGCGGGGCTGCTGCGCTTTTTTCGCAAGGTGCCTTTCCCTATTGACTGGCACTTTCAGGTATTGCTGGTGTGCAAGGCCAGAGCAAAGCAGGCTCAGGATTCCACAAAAACGCGGTGAGCTGCAACCCGGTCCGGAAAACGCACGCAGGCATATAAGCCCTCGGCATTGGGAAAGGCTTCTCGCACCACAGTAGTTCCGTCAGCCTGGTAAGTGGCCAGGTAAGCCTCCGCAGCCTGGGGGCTGTCGACCACCACCCACTGCTCGCCCGGCATGCGCGTGCTCCAGTTTGGCATGAATCGCCCTCCTTTGCGGGCCATTGTATCAAACAGACCCAGCCGGGATTATCGCCGGAAGGAATAGAAATTTTTGGAAATGCCGCCCAGAAACAATCCCATGCCAATCAGGTGCATTACGGCGGGATTATAGTACTGACTGGCGGGCGAAGGGTTAACCAGCCCGGCGATCATATCGAATCGCAGGGCAAAAATGCCCATGGCCGCACCGGCCAGCATCACCCACATCAGGCTGCTTGCCAGCTTGTAGCGGGCAAACCGGTGCACCACCTGCCCGCCCCACTGCCCCAGGAAGAAACACAGCAGCAGCATGTAGATGGAATAGCCGGTCAACATGGGCAAGACGTAGCCATAGGCCGCACCCAGCACCACGGAGAACAGCCCGGCCAGGGCATAGTCGCGGGGTTCGGCCTTTACCACGTGGCTTGCGGACTTGGACGTGCACTTTTTGCACTTCATGCCCACCTCGCACACCACCATGCACTTGGGGCAGATAGGCGTTTCGCAGTGGGAGCAACTCAGACGGGTTTGCACGCCGGGGTGGGCGGCACAGGGGCGCAGGCCGGAGTCCCCGTCCCCAGGGGCGGACGGTGGCACCTCGGCATCATGGGCGGGCTCAGCCATGGGTTATCCTTGATCCAACAAATACGCATGATCATTTTCGCCCATCGCCCCAAAAACTTGAAAGAACCGCGCATCCGAGTGCAGGGCTTAGCCCCCGTTAGAATGTGCCGCAAACGCGTTTTGACCCGCCCCCGCAATCACCCAACCGTATAACGCGATGTAAAGAAACACCCCGCTCAGGACGGTCAAGCGTTTAGTCCAGCTACAGGATGTGTAATTAACCTGAGCAAGGCAAGATGGGGTTAAGACCCCCGGCCTGCTTCCCCTGTGTCCCTGGATAGCAAAAGTAAAGGGATAGCAAAAATAAAGAGCGCGGCATGAAACCCAAAGCGAGAGAATTTTTCAAGGGTGCCAACCTGGTAGAATACGCCGGGGCGATGGTGCTGTCCACCCTGATGGTGGCCGCCCTTTTGGGTGGAGCCAACACCGTAATGCCCACCCTGTTCAATACCATGACCCAGAGCGCCGACGACAGTTTTGAGGAGGACGAGCCCGCCGCCGCTGCGGAAGCCTCCCCCGCGCCTTCGCCTTCCCCGGCCCCTGCGCCTTCCCCGGCCCCTGCGCCTTCCCCGGCCCCTTCGCCTTCCCCGGCCCCTGCGCCTTCGCCTTCCCCGGCCCCCGCGCCTTCGCCTTCCCCGGCCCCTGCGCCTTCGCCTGGTAACAGCTGCCCTCCGGGACAAGCCAAAAAGGGCAATTGCTAATCTGGTATCATTAAGTTGACAAACATTCGAACCGACCCATGACATCACCTTCCCAAGCCCATGACTACCAGGTAGAAGAATGGCTGGCCTGCCCACGCCTTTTGTACCTGCGCCACTTTTTGACGGACGAGGAATGCGACCACATCATCGAACGGGGCCGCAGCCGCATTGCACCCTCCGAAACGGTGGATCCCGAAACCGGCAAGCTGATCGTGGTGGAGTCCCGCACCAGCTCCAGCACCTATTTCGCCCTGGGAGAGACCCCCATCATCGCCCGCATCGAACAACGCATTGCCGAACTGGCCAACCTGCCGGTGGAAAACGGCGAAGGGCTGCAAGTGCTGAACTACCAGGTGGGCCAGGGCTACCTGCCCCACTTCGACTTTTTCGACCCCACCCTGAAAGGGAGCCCCGCGGTGCTGGCTTACGGCGGCCAGCGGGTCATTACCTGCATCATGTACCTGAACGACGTGGAAAGCGGCGGCGAAACGGCCTTTCCCGAGGTCGGCAAGCTGATTAAACCCAGCCGCCGGGACGCCATTATGTTTGCCAACGTGCTGCCCGACGGCCAGGTGGATCGCATGAGCCTGCATGCCTCCGAGCCGGTGACCGCCGGGGAAAAATGGGTGGCCACCAAGTGGATCCGGGAGCGCCGATACGCCGCCCCCTAAGCCGCCCATTTTGCTATGATGGGGGAAGGAGTTTGGGCGGGAGCCTCTGACGTGGAAAATTCGGCCCGCATCTCGGTGAAGGTCTCACTGGATGCCACCAAGGAGCTGTACCTCATCATCGTGGGCATCGGCATCACCGAGGCGCTGACCCACACCGGCAGCTTCGATCGCCCGGACGAGTACGCCCCCTACCTGATATTGCTGGCCGGCTACCTGATGACGGTCTTTCGGTTCTCGCTGGGCATGATCAACATGCTGGGCCACGTGGCCGAGCGCATGCACCGCTACTGGTCGAAGGTGGTCTCCTTTGTGGCCCTGTCGTTCCTGGGCTGCGGGCTGTGCTTTTTCTGGATGGGCATGCACCTGCAGCACATCCCCATGTTTATCGTCATGACGTTTTTGCTCATCCTGGCCGACTGGGCCACACTGTTCATCGGGCACCGGCCCTGGGCGCCGCCGCGAGGCTGGGGATTGTGGATGCTCTGGAAATCGCTGTGCATCTTTTTCGCCTACCCCTGGGGGTGCTACGATCCCCGCCGCGATACCCGCCACTACCGCGAGGATTTGGGCGAGGAGGCCCGGCTCATCAAATGCGTCCACTACCAGTGGATCCGCAGCAACTTCTGGATGCTGGTGGTCTTTCTGCTGGCGCTGCTGTCGTGGTATGGCTGGGAGCCTTCCGGCAACCGCCCCCACCTGAAGGAAGGGCTGTTTGAAAGCGCCCTGGGGCTGGTGTTAATTGTGTTTTCATTCTGGGACTACAGCGTGAACAAGCTGTATTACTTTGGCGAGGATATGGCCGAGGGGGCCCCGGGGCTCTAGCCCTACCGGAAGGTGACCTGGCCCTTCACCATGTTCATGCCGCAATGAAAGTCCAGGGTGCCAGCGGGCTGAGGCGGCACCTCGATGGCTTCGGTCTTGTAGCCGCTCAGGCGCTCGTGGATTTTGAGGGCGGGAATATCCACGTATTCTTCGCAGCTTTGGCCGCTGTCGGGCTCGTCGCGGTAAAATTCCAGCACCAGGGGCTTTCCGGCCTGGGCCACGATATGGCTGGGATGGTAGCCGCCCTTCACGGTAATTTGCACGTGCTGGACGCCCTTGTCATCCAAGGTGGCCTTCACGGGCTCGCCGCCGCCGCTACAACCGGCCAGGCCCAGGGCCAGGAATAATAACAGACAAAGACCGGCTTTTCTCATCATCGCTCAATCCGCTTGGTGGCACGGCAACTAAGGCACAGGTAGTTGGGCTGGCCCCAGGAGTCCTCGCCCTGGTAGCTCATCACCTCGCCGCAGCGGCAAATCATGCCTTCCTGCTGGGCTTGCGGAGTGGCGCCCGCGCAACTGGAATTCATACACCGATAGCCGGACTCACCCTGGATGGTGCGGCCATTGCAAACCGGACAACGCTGCATGCACTTTCTCCTAACCTTTTAAACGCATTCTGGGTGCCTTTATTTTAAGCCAAAAACCGGGCGAGGCCATAGCGGCCAAAACGGTTGAGCCACCAGGGAAATAGCCGGACCGGGCAATTGAGCGGGAAGTATCCCTGGCATACAGTACACCCCTGTCAATCAGGAGGGAAAACCGATGAACCGAATGTTAATGAAAGGCAACTGGAACGAAGTAAAGGGCAAACTGAAGCAACGCTGGGGTCAACTGACCGATGACGACCTGCTGTACGTCGAGGGAAAAGAGGATGAGCTGATTGGCCGCATCCAGCAACGCACCGGGGAGGCCCGCGAGAAAATCGAACGCTTCATCGAGGAGCAGGTGGCCAACCGGGCTCGCTAACGCCCCTTTATGCAATCACCCTGCCCGTACCCGCGGGCGGGGTGATTTGCTATACTGGACTGGCTATGACCCCAACCCAACCGTTCGTCAAAACCTTCCCGGTCGGCCCGCTGCAATGCAACTGCACCGTGCTGGGGGACAAGGCCACGGGCCGCGCCGTCGTGGTGGATCCCGGCGGGGACGCCGACAAAATCCTGGATCTGCTGGCGCAGGAAGGCCTGACAGTGGTGCAGATCATCCACACGCATGCGCATTTCGACCACTTCATGGCCTCCGGGGTCATGCACGAGCGCACCGGGGCCCCGCTTTGCCTGCATGAGGCCGACAAGCCCCTGTGGCAAAACCTGGAAATGCAGTGCAGCCTGTTTGGCGTACCGTACCGCCCGGTGCCCGCCCCGCAGCAATGGCTGGAACACGAGGAAGAACTCCCGCTGGCCGGCAAAGCCTTGCACACGCCGGGCCATACCCCCGGCTCCATGAGCTTCCTGTTTGAGGCTGCCGGGCTACTGATTGCCGGCGACACCCTGTTTCGGGGTTCCATCGGGCGCACCGACCTGTGGGGAGGCGACTACCAGGCCATCGAACGTTCAATCCGCGAACGCCTCTACACCCTGGACGAATCGCTCACCGTGGTGACCGGCCATGGGCCGTCCACCTCCATCGGCTACGAAATCCGAAACAATCCGTTCGTCAAGCCCTGAAACGGCATAAAAAAAGGCCCGGCGGTTCCGGGCCTATGAGGAAGTAGACTTTCCACAAATTCAGTCTTACCAGTCCAGAATGTCGGAAAGCCTATCAGCCACTACCTGTTTTTGCGGGGTGCCTGCCCAGGCTCGCCACGGGATGGCCCGCGCACCGGGCAACGGGGGCAGATCATCGACACATGAGGGCGCGCAAGGCGGCTGGCCCATCAAGGTAACCATGGGAACTCCTTCAGCACATCGGAATGTCTGGTCGGTGAGGGAATCAACAAAAGCAACCAGGTTGCAATTTAATTGAAATATTACTTTAAGTCAACAATAAAAGTTGAACACACCGCCAAACCGGGCCGCATAAGGCCCCCAAAAGCGGGGTCACCACTTGCGAAAAACAAAGAAAACCGCCAGCACCATGCAGGCAAAGCCGGCCAAGTAGTTCCACTTCAGGTCTTCCTTCAGGTACAACACCGAAAAGCCGCAGAATACCACCAGGGTAATCACCTCTTGTATAGTCTTCAGCTGGGCCGCGGTAAAGGTGCCATAGCCCATGCGGTTGGCCGGCACCTGCAAACAGTATTCGAAAAAGGCAATGCCCCAGCTCACCAGGATGGCCGCCCACAACGGGGATTGCCTGAACTTGAGGTGCCCGTACCAGGCCACGGTCATAAACACGTTGGAGAGCGTGAGCAGCAGGATGGTCAGCATGACAGTCAGGTCACCCTTTCCACCACCCCCAGGCCGGGACGATCCGGCAGGTAAAAGCGGCTGCCTTCCCAGCGGATGCCGTCATAGGGATCGGTGGCCATCAGCAGGGCACCATCCAGGTCGCAATAATCCACCAACGGGCTAAGCTGGGCAAAGGCCGTCACCGACAACGAGGTTTCCCCAAAGCCGCCCAGCATCACTTTCATGCCGTGGGCCCGGGCGGCGTGGATCATGCGCCGGGCCTCGCTGAGCCCACCCGTTTTGGTGTGCTTCAGGTTGATGTGGTGAAAATACCGCGCGCAGCGGGGAATATCGGCCAGGGTATGACAGCTTTCATCCGCCATCAGGGGCAGGGCGGCCTCGGCTTTCAGCCGGGCATAGTCCTCTTCGGAAGAGGTCAGCTTCAGCGGCTCCTCCACAAACTCCACCCGGTGCCCGGCCAGGAAGCGGCAAATCTCAATGGCAGCCTCCACGTCCCAGGCGGCGTTGGCGTCCACGTACATCATCACGTCGGGCGCCATACCGCGCACGGCTTCAAGCAGCGGCACGTCGTTAGGGGTTCCCAGCTTAACCTTCAGCACGTCGTAGCCGCGAGACAAGGCAATCTCGGTCTTGCGTTTCACCTCGTCCAGATCGGCAATGCCGATGGTATAGGAGCTTTTGGGCGCCTGGGCCGGATCGAGCCCCCACAGCTTCCACACCGGCAGACCGGTCAACTTGCCTTGCAGGTCGTAAAACGCCTGGTCGATGGCCGACTTGGCCCCGTAAAACCCAGGAATGGCCGACAACCGGGCTTCCAACTGCTGGATGTCGAAAGGGCCCAGGTCATCCAGAATGCCATCGGCCAGCAGGCGGTCGTAAAAAGCGCACACCGTATCGGCGTCCTCGCCATAGAAGCTGGAAGGCACCGCCTCGCCCAGCCCGGTCAGCGTGCGACCGTGTTCCTCGGTGTCGAGTTCAACGATGACGTTGCGCACCCCGCTGTGAGAGTGGCGGGAAATGGTGAAGGTAAACTCGTAATCCAGCTCAATGATTCTATAGCGCAGCCGCACGGCGTGCCTCCTCGGCCCGAATGGCCGCCAACAAGTCATCCACCCCATAACGCACCGGGTCGGTAACCGGCAGTTCGGTTTCCCGGGCCAGGGCATTCAGATAGGCACGGGCCTCCGGCTCCGGCAAGGCGGAAGAATTGACCGAAATGCCAACCACCCGGGCAGGGGCCTCGCCGGGAGGACGAATCCAGCTGGCCGCCGCCTCGTAGCGAGCCGCAATCTCTTGTAACGGGGGCAGCACCAGTTGAGGGTAGTTGTTGATGCCGGTGGATTCCGCCTTGTGGCAAAGGATCATCATATCGGGATTGGAGCCATGCACCAGGGAGAGGGTCACCCCGGAATAGGCCGGGTGCCCCAGCGAGCCCTGGCCTTCGATAAACAGCCAGTGGGAAGGGGCTTGGGGCTGTTGGGCCTGAAGATGGGCAATTTCATCCTGGATGCAAACCTCCAGCGCGCCGGCCATGAAGTCGCCAATGACCCGATCCAGGGGCACCCCGCGCCCGGCAATCAGAATGCCGATTTGCCCGGTGGCCACAAAACCGCAGGATTGGCCTCGCTTCTGGGCGGAGCCGTACAGCTCCAGCGCCGTGTGCATTTTACCCACGGAGCAGTCGGTGCCTACCATGGTGATGGTCGTGACGTTTTGCGGACGGGGCTTCAGCCAGTTCAACTCCTGAAAACGCCCTTTGCCGTATGCTTCCGGATCCCGCACATCCCATAAGACCACACCCTTCGCCTGGGCATGGGCCACCAGTTCGGCGTCCTCGGTCAGGAAAAAATGGAGGCCGTTAATAATGTGCAAACCGCAGGCCACCGCCCGGTTCAGCACCTCGCGCCATTCGGGGGGCAGCTTGCCGCCGGCGGGCGCGGTACCAATCATCAGCGCCCTGATGCCCAGGGCCATGGCCTCTTCCAGCGAAGCCACGATGGGCGCCTGGCTGGGCAGCGAGGTCACCTCGTTGACTTTGCGGCCCGCGCGGGTGGAGTCGATCACCGCTTTCACCGGCCATTTCCCGTAACGGATCACCCCCATGGCCAGCTTAGAGTGGTATTCCCCAAAGACGCCCTCGGCCAGAATGGCCACCGGGGTTTGTTCCGGCTGCAGAACCTTCAGGGGATCGAACGGGGGTTGCGACATCAGTTTGGCCTCTCCTGGGCACCATTGTAGTCCTTTCCCGGCGCCCCATACAAGGCCCCGCCCGCAAAGCCGAAACGCCAACATCCGCCGGGGGAAGAAAAAGAAAAGCCGGCTGCGGTGCCGGCTGATGCATTGGTAATGGGAGATTTCGGGCTGGTATGCGGATGGCAGGCCAGCCCTCCGTAAGACCCCTGTCAGGGGCCTAGCTTTGGCCGGCCTCGCCGCTACCGCCTTCCCGCTTGGTTTTGCGGGCGGCCAGGATGGCGTTGAGGCGATCCTGCTTCTGCTGCTGGGCGATTTCTTCCTCGACTTCGATCTCGGCGTCGATCTCCTCATCGGTACGCCCGTCGTTCAGCTGGGCCTTGAGGGCCTCTTTCTTGACGGCCAGTTCACGCAGCAACGTACCGGTGCTGTTGGTCAGGCCCACGGCGTCGCCATTGGCCTCGTCCAGGATGCGCTGCATATCGCGCAGTTTTTGCAGGGCGGCGATTTCGGCAATATCCTGCTTGCCTTGCTCCAGGCGGGCGATGGCCTCCCTGAGCTGCTCGTCGTAATCCGCAATCTTGCGCTGGGCCTGCTTGGCCTGACGCTCGGCCTGCTTCACCTGTTCTTCCTTGGTGCGAACCAGCTTCAGCTCGCGATCGGCCTCATCCACTTCCTTTAGGGCCTTGTCTTGGAAGGCTTTCAGGCGAACCGGGTCGTTGGTGTGCTGCTCCTGGGCACGCTCCAGGGCGGCCAGGGCGGCATCGGCCTCCTGGCGCTCGCGGGCCTCTTTCAGCACCTGGGCTTCCAGCTCCTGCTTCAGCACGCGGTGCTCGCCAATAATCAGGCCCAGTTCTTCCTTCACAGCCTCGATTTTCGTCACCAGCTCGTTGTGCTCGGCGTTCAGCTTCACTTCGGGGGTGGCTTTCTCCAGCTTGTCCATGCCCAGGTTCAGGGCATTGCGCAGCCATTTGAAGAACCGTACGACGAAGTTGCCGCGGGCGTCACCACCACCGGCGCCAAACTGCGGGCCACGGCTGCCGAACATCACACGATCGGCCCCGGCGGGCGCCTTGGAGGCAAAGGGCACCGCCGGCGGAACCGCCTGCGAAACCGGCGTTGCGACAGGCTGGATGGCCTTGGGTCGTTGCATTTCCATTTGTTTTTTCTCCTTTCAACGGGTTGAAATTAAAACAGTAACGATTACTTTAGGCTTGGAGGCTGTTGCAACCGGGCCAGCTCCCGGGCCACCTCGGCATTCACCTCTTCCTCGATACGGCGGCTGGCCTCCTGCTGCTCCCGCACGAAGGCTTCCACCCGCTGCTGGTGCAACGCCTCCTCCAGACGCGGATCGGGCTTGAGCTCCCCTGCCGCATCGCGCACCTTGCGCAGGTCTTCCACCGACTGGTTGAAGTCGGCGTCGTTCAAGGCCCGCACCAGGCGCAAGCGGTAGTCGCGCAAGGGCTCCACGTACTCATTGATGGTCTTTTGGGCCTCATGCGCAATGCGCCGGGCTTCTTTGACCCGCAGCTGGGCCACCGGCAGCTCGGCCGCCAGGCGAGCATGCTCGTCCAGCAGGTGAGACAACTCACTGCCCGGCACGGGTTTCTGTCCGTCGCCTTGCAGCTGGATCATACGATCTTCCAGCTCGCCATGACGCCGGCTCAGCTTGCGCTCGTGCAGTACGGCACCGGCTTCGGCGAACTTGCGGTTGCAAAAGAACTTGAGCGAGGCCGCAATGAGGGTTTCCACGCGGGTCAGCTCCTGCTCGATTTGCTGGGAGACGGGCAGGGCGGGATTGGGGGCCTGGGTTTCAAGGTCGGCGGTATTTTCCACCAGCAGGATTTCACCGGAGCGCATGGCCGAATCCAGCCGCACAGCCAGCCGACGCTTCAGGGCCAGCTCGCCCTGGGGCGTTTCGGCGGCGCGATCGGCAGCGCTCAGGCTTTGAAGCACTTCGCGGGCCGCCTGGCGGGTGTGCCGCTCCCGGAACCAGGCGGCATCCGGCAACCGGCGTCCGGCGCCGAACAGCTCGGTCAGGAAGTCCCGAATCGCCGGGCTGTCTTCCATGGTGGCCTTCAACATCTGCTCCATGGCCTGGGCGCTCTGATCAATCTGGTCTTCCAGGCGCAGTAGTTCGCTCAGGCTGTCTTTATCCCGACGATCCACGTTGGTAATCACCAGCACCGGCTGGGCATCCTTGACATCACCAAGGGCCCCCGGCAGTTCCAGCAAGGCCTGGCGCTTAATCACAGCCAGCGCGGCGGCGCCTCCCAGGGCTACCAGTGTGAGCAACCCCCACAACAAATAGCCTTGCCGCGGGTACTCCAGCGTGTCGGCAGCGGCCAGGGCCACGTCCAGGAAGCTTTGGCGCTCGTTGGCGTTCAGCTCGGAGAAATTCTCGGGGTTGCTGATGACCGAACGCAGCAGGCGCTTGGCGTCGTCTTCGCCTTGCAGGGCCTTGAAGTCCGAAAGCTTTTCCCCGGCAAATGAGGCGTCTCCAATATAGCCCAGCACCAGGTTGTCAAAAGCGTTAAGCCCTAACTGGCCGGGCATGGCCGCGTCCACGATGCGGATCACCGCCTGGGTGAAATCCGCTTTCTGCTGCGGGCTCAACGTGGCCAGGGCCGGGGTGCGGTTGATGAAGTCCGCCTCGAAGTGGGCAAAGGCCGCGTTCAGCTGGCGCTCCGAGGGATCCGGGGGCAGGCGCAGATCTTGTTCAACATAGTTGATGAGGTCGATTCCCACCTGATGCGCCACCACCGGGGCATTGTAATCGCCAGAACGGCGGAGTTCCTCCTGAAGCTGGGACATCAGCCCCGCATCCTCCGGCGCGTAGCAGGCCGTGGCATTCACCAGGGTGTTCAGGAAGGCTTCAATCTTGAGGTTGAAGTTGGCCTGGGCCTGGGTATTGTTGTCGGCCACGCGGGAAGCCACACGCAGATCGTCCCAGCTATCGGAAATGGCATTATGGCAAGCCACCGTGGTGGCGTTGGGCTGACTGGCCCGGGCGCTCACAACCCCGGCAATACCCGGAATACTGGCAGCAGCGAGCGCCAGCACCAGCAACGCGGTACGGATGCCGTTGCCGATTTTCTGCCGGGCCCGGCTGAGCGGGGTATCCGGGCGCGGCTGGTTCACATTGACGTAAACCACCTCATCAAGCAGGTTGTCAGCCCCGGCAATGGAGGCGCGCAGGCGCTGCATGGCCGCATCGTCCCGGCGGGCCTTCTTTTTCGCATCCCCGAACCGGACTGACTGCCACTGGGGAGGAGATTGAACGGGCGTCATCATTACCAGCTCGTCCCTCCGCCACGGCTACCCCCGCCACCGCTGCGGAAACCGGTGCTCATGCTGGAAGACCGGCGGGCTGCCTCGGCGGCGCGACGGGCCGCTTCAGCCGCCGCCTGGCGACGCCGCTCCTCCTCGGCCCGGCGACGGCGTTCCGCCTCTTCCCAGGCGTCCTTGCGGCGTTCCAGCTGTTGGAGCGCGGAACGCGCCGCGCTGGCCACGCTGCTTTCGGAGGCCGACGAATACCGCCGCAAGGTGGAAAAGTTGCCGGAGTCGTGGAAACTGCCGCTGCTGCCGATGTTGCTCAACGCGCGGGCCTTGTCCTCAATCATCTCTTCGCGGATGCGGCGGGCCTTCTGGGCGATGGTGTCGTTCTCGAAACGCGACAGGTTGGCCAGGTTCCGCATGGCCTTGTCATCATCGTAATCGAAACGGCGATCCCAGTCTTCGAGCACCGCCACCACGATGCGAGTCGCCACATCCCGGGCCTGTTCGTTGCGGGACAGGGACTTTTTCAGCATGTAGTCGAGGTTGGATTCGTCGCGGCCAATCTTCATGATGCTTTTGCGCAGCATATCCACCTCGCCGGACGGCGTTCTGGCGGTGCTTGCCTCTAAAGCCCTGAACAGCGGATCCAGCGCGCTTTGACCGTAATCATCCAGGGCCATAATGGCGGCAATCCGGGCACCGGAGTCCGAATGCCCGTCCAGAACCTTCTCCAGATACTTCTGGGAGGTACGATCCAGCGGGCTGTCCTCGATGGCCTGCATCAGCATCTGGGTGATGTTGGGGGCCTGGCCTTTTGCAAGGGCCTCGAAGAAGTTATCCAGGTCATCGGCAAGATTCAGGCTGGCCAGCGCCTTGACGGCGGCGGTCATGACTTCCACGTCGTCGGTCTTTGGATCGTTGGAGTGGATAATCTCCCGCAGCCGGTCGGCCTGGCTGGCCTGCACGGAAGAAACCACCACTTCGATGGCCTCATTGGGGAAACGGGTATCTTCGGTGCCCAGGTATTCCAGCAAAGGCTCCACCGATTCCGGTGCCTTCAGCTTGCCCAGCAAGGCAATGCCCATTTCCTGCTGGCGGGTATCGCCGTTCAAGGCGGCAAACAGGGTGGGAATCTCCCTTTTGCTCACGGTGGCCAGCAGGGCCAGCCGGTAATACTCCCGCATGCCGCGCGCCTTGTCGGCGGTAAAGGCCTGGTACAACGCATCAAAGTGTTTGGGCTTGGCCAGGCGGGTCAGGGCCATAATGGCGGCTGCCCGCACTTTTTCGGGCTTTGCCTTGTCGATATTGGCCAGCAGCAGGCCGTCCTGGTTGGCCTGGGCCACGTTGGTAATAGCCTGTTGCAGAATTTCCACGTTGCCCGGATCCTGCTCCCGCTCCAGGGCGGTGAGGAATTCGCCCAGGGTGTCGGCATTGGCGTAACGGGACATAACCGCCACGCTCACCGCGCGAACCCCGGCCTGTGGGCTGTTTTTCAGAAGCTCGCGGAACTGGGGCGCCTCGGACGCGCTGGTCAGCTTGCTGATGGGATCCATCAGCGCCTGGATGACCCGGTCGTCGGTCTCGGTTTCCAGCAGGGTCATAAACGGCTCAAAGTCGTCGCGGGTCAGGCCGTCCTCAATCATCCGGTTCACCGTGTTCAGCCGGATTTCAGGCTGGTCATGCACCAGGCCGTACTGCACAAAGAGTTCCACCACCTGGGCATAGACTTCTTTCCAGTTCTGTTTCTTCTCGGCACGGGCTTCCAGACCTTCCAGCACGGTGTCGATGGCTTCCAGCAGTTCCCGGGGATTAACGTTGCGCTGGGCGTCCGGCACAAAGTCGGTGTCCTCAAACAGGTGTTTCAGGGTCTGCAGGGAGTACACGTTGCCGCGGGTCACTTTATAAGGGGAGTCGGCAGCCACCATCGGCTTAGATACAATGGCCACGGCCTCATCCAGACTCTTGCGGCGACGGTAATACTGATACCCCGCAAAGCCGGCGCCACCTACCACCACCACGCCCACGCCCAGCATGGCCAGGAATTGCAGCAGGGCGGCGGTACGGGCCGCTTCTTCCTCGCGGCGGGCAGCTTCCTGCGCTTCGCGTTCAGCCCGGCTGACCGGAGGATTCGCATTACGGTAATCCTTGGCGTAGTTGATGAAGATATCGATGGCCGACAGCACTGCCTGGTCGGTATAGCGCTGGGCAGCCGCCAGATCGCCGCTATTACGCGCGGCAATAGCCTGATCGAGGTACGACAGGGCTTGTTCGCCAACCGCCTGCTGCAATTGGGAATTGGCATTGAATTGCGGATAGTAGTAGTCGCCCGGCACAATGGACATCATGCCGCGTTGCTTGTCGCGGAAGCGCTCCGCGTTGATTATAGGCAGCAAGCCGTCGTTATAATCTGGATTTCCCAGATGCAGGTTCTGGTTGAAAAGGTT
This sequence comes from uncultured Vampirovibrionales bacterium, assembly GCA_964390635.1. GTDB lineage: Bacteria > Cyanobacteriota > Vampirovibrionia > Vampirovibrionales > Vampirovibrionaceae > CAYMIG01. Next base: position 108,970 of record CAYMIG010000002.1, read on the forward strand.
GTAGCCCAGCGTTTGCAGGTCGGAGGCATCGGTACGCGGGATAATAATGAGCTTCATCTCCCCGTAGCCATCGTTATAAAACTGCTGCAACTTGGCGCAAACCTGCAAGCGGGCCGCATCGGACAGCAGTCCCTGGCCGCCGCCCACGTCGGTCATCAGCTGGGTCATTTCGCCATTGACGTTGGGGATATCGCCGGGGGCGTTCACCCTGGTGCCCGGAGCAATTTCCACCACACAGTCGGAAGAGGCGCTTAGCGGGGGGGCAGCCGAAGCCACCGAGGGCCGCACAAACTGGGCCGCCACGGGGGAGCTGGAAGCCAGGAAGGCCAGCAACAAAATCATGCGACGCAAAAAGTCGCCGGGCTTCTTGCCAGACTGGCCGAAATGGGGTTGGGGCCCTTGGCCCTGGAAGGTGATGAAGTCGCCGGCGAACGTCAGGAGCTGGCGACGGGCGCGCGCGGCAAAGCGTTGCTTTTCAATAAGGCTAGCCGCGGGCAGATCCGCAATTTTCATTTCAGTATCTCACTTGAAGGACACAAACGAAACAGACAGAGAGTTTCTAGAAAGAAACCCCGCCAAGGCCAAAATTGCGGAATTCATGCCAGGTCGACTTTACAATTATTTTGTTGACGCCCCCGCACTTTTCTGGTTTTCGCCCTAGCCGCTGGTGCCCAGCCCGGTGGCAATACCTTCGATGCTTGAAACAATGACCCGATGGTAGCGCTCCAGCACGGGGTCTTCGGGGTTTTGCGAATGCAGGCTGCGATACCGGGCGAGTAATTGCACCTGGATGTAATTGAGCGGATCGAGGTAGGGTTCCTTCAGCTCGATGCCGTGTTTCAGGAAGGCCACCTCCGGCTCGCTGAGCAGGGGCTTGCCGGTGATTAATTGCACCATTTCAAGCGTCAGGTGGTATTCACGCTCAATATCCTCGAAAATGGCCCGGGTCTGGGCCTCGTCACGGGAAAGGCTGCAATAGTAGTGGGCAATGCTGAGATCGGTCTGGCGCAGGATAATTTCGCTGTTTTCGAGAATGCTTTCCATGAACGGCCATTCCCGGTACATGCGGCGAAGCAGGCCGGGATGCTCGGCGGGGTTGTCATCGATAAATTGCTTGAGGGCGGTGCCCAGGCCATACCAGCCGGGTAAAATCTGGCGGGACTGGAACCAGCGAAACACCCAGGGAATAGCCCGCAGGTCCTGGATGGATCGCACCGCATGCCGATGCGTGGGACGGGAGCCGATTTTGACCAGCTCAACCTCCTTGGGGGTGACCTGCTCGAAATATTCGATGAAATGCGGGTTTTCGTGCACCAGCGATTTATACTTGCGGCAGGCATAAGAGGAAAGAGCCTCCGCCACCGGCTCCCACTCGCGCACAGTGGTAGGCTCCGGCCCATCCAGCTCCAGGTTCTTGCGCAGAATGGCCCCCAGCAGGTTTTCGCAGCGGGCCTGGGCAGTTTCCGGTACGTTGTAGTAACGCGAAAGCACTTCGCCCTGTTCCGTCAGGTCTTGGCCATAAGCCACCGTACCCGCCGGCAGGGCCCGGATGGCCCGCTGGGCTGGGCCTCCCCCGCGCCCCAGGTTGCCGCCCCGACCGTGGAAAAATCGCAGCTTCACCCCAAACTCCCGGGCCACCTGCCACAGCTCTTCTTGCGCGCGGTAGATGCTCCAGTTGCTGGTAAAATAGCCACCGTCCTTGTTGCTGTCGGAATAGCCAACCATGATCATCTGCTCGTTGTTGCGGCACTTAAGCTGGGTGCGGTAAGCGGGATTCTCAAACAGCTGGCGCATAATGCCCGCCGCATGCCGCAGGTCGGGAATGGTCTCAAACAGGGGCACGATGTCCATATCGCTGCCATAATGGCGCTTCCCGCCACTGGAGTATATGGGATAGAACAAGCCCTGGTTTTTCAGCAGCAGCAGGGCATTCAGCACGTCGTGGGCACTGGAGGTCATGGTAAGCACGAGGTTCCGGCACGCATTGGGATCGATAAACCGCTGGGCCTTGCGAGCCACGTCCAGCATGCCCAGCATTCGCCGAATCACGGCGTTTTCAGTTTCGTCATAACCCAGGTTAGCCGCCACGGTTTCCCAGTGGCGGGTGTTCAGCACCTTGATGGACAGAATCTCATCGGTCAACACCTGCACCGGGTTCAATCCCGGCTCCAGGCCGGAAGCCTTCAGGATGGCTTCCGCAGCCAGGTTGATGTGCCCAGTCTCCTCCCGCAGGTCGATGGAGGCGAAATGAAAGCCAAAGATGCGCACGGTACGCTTCAGCCGCTCCAAGTGCAGACGCACCGACCGTTTGAAACCCATTTTTCGGAGGCTTTCGGACACCAGCGAGAGTTCATCCAGTAACTGGCGGGCCGAATGATAGAGAAACGGGGTGGCCATGGTTTTTTCGGTGCTGAAGGACATCTCGTGGCTGAGCGTGCGCTCCAGCTTGCGAGCCATCAGGGTAAGTTTCAGGCGGTAAGGCTCGCGCTCAACCCATTCGGGATAGTCCTTCAGGTCCTCCCGGCTTCGGCGCATCTCATCCAGGTCGGTCAGTATGGATTCTCGCAGGGCATTCGTAACCCCAACCCGGTGCAGAGCATGGCTAAATCGGTGCAAGACGGTATTCAGGTCGTCGGCGTAGAGCTTAACAATGGCCCGATGCTGCCGAATCAGCGCATCGGAGAACACATCCGGGGTTACGTAGGGGTTGCCGTCCATGTCACCACCCACCCAGCTGCCGGCACTCAGCAAGGGGTGCTGGCAAAACTCGTTTTCACCGTAATAATAGCCCACCACACGCTCCATCTTGCGGTGAACCTCGGGCAGGGTGTTGTAAAGGGTTCGCACCATATAGCTGAGCACCCGGCTAATCTCCTCCCGCGGGTCAGGACGCGTCCATCGGCTGAACTGGGTAGCCCACAGCACTTCAATCTTCTCGGCCAGGGCGTCGAAAAGCTCCTGCTGGCGCAGCGGGTTCAGGCTGGGGGAATGCATTTCGGACAGGATGTAGAAAATGTCACGCTGGTGGTGCAGGATGGTCTGGCGCAGAATCTTGGTGGGGTGGGCGGTAAACACCAGCCGGGTCGTGATGCGGCGCAAGGCTTCGTCCACCTTCAGCCAGGGAATATCAGCCTCCCGCGCTTGCTTAACTGCCTGCATAACCCCTTGGGGTTCGCCAGTATAGGCCATGCTGAACTTTTCGCTCTGGTGATACTCTTCGGCAATGCCGGCCAGCAGCAAAAACAGCCGAAACGCCGCCACCGCCTTGTGCATGACAGCCCGCTGGGCATCATCGTCCTTACCTTGCAAGCGCAACTCGATAACCTGGTGAATTCGCTCCACCCCAATGCGCCCAGACTGGCTGCGGGCATCCTTGGCCGCCTGGCGCAGGCGCTCGATGAAGCGGTAAAAGTCGGCCCCTTCATGCTCATACAACACCAATCCCAGCAAAGCCCCCATCAGCCGGACGTCATCCACCAGCGGGTCGGCGGTACGCTGCCCCGACTCCCGGGGTTCCTGCTCGCGCAGGGGCTCAGCCTCTTCCGCCACAAGGGGAAGACGCTTGAGCACCGACTGGTACAAATCGAATTGCGTCTGAAGGTTCAGCATCGCCGCTATCTTAACAAAAAATTCCGGGGAGGCTGAAGGGGATGAAACCTCAAAAAACGGATGCTATAATGCCGGCATGAATTCCAGAAATTAATCTCACCCGCGCGAAACTGGATGCAAATGCCTGGCAAATCGACTTTCAAACTGTTTGCAGTCTGGATGGCCGCGCTGATGCTGTTGATCGTGAGCCCTTCACAGGTGCCTAACAACAGTTTCAGCGGATTCCAGAACTTCCGGCTGCACCTGGAGGAGGATGAATCGGCCTACCACCTGGTGAAAGGCGAGCAATCCATCCGCTACCAGAAGCACAAGGCCGAAAAGCCGGATGAATTCACGGCGCGCCACACCGCCCACCAGTTTGTACGGGAAATTTTACCCTTCCAGGCACCGGAAGTTTCTCGCCTGGCCCATTTGCTCCATCCCCGGGCTCCGCCGTCGGCTTGATGATTCGTGGTTAAACATATCGTCAAGAACCGGAGACAAAGACTATGCCTGAAACGTTTCGGCGATTAATGCCGAATTGGAGCAAGGGCAGCTTTAAGGAAGACTTTGGCGCATCCATTGTCGTCTTCCTGGTAGCGTTGCCTCTCTGCCTTGGAATTGCCATCGCTTGCGGTGCACCACCTATGCTTGGACTCGTCAGCGGAATTATTGGCGGCATCGTGGTAGGCCTCCTGGGGGGTGCCCCCTTACAGGTCAGCGGGCCGGCTGCCGGCCTGGTTGCCCTGGTTTATGAAGCCATCCAGAGATTTGGGCTGGAAGGCCTGGGGCTGGCCGTTCTTATTGCCGGGCTGCTGCAAATCGTGGCCGGCTGGGCCCGCTTGGGAGGGTGGTTCCGGGCCGTCTCGCCGGCGGTCATCCAGGGCATGCTGAGCGGCATCGGGGTGCTTATTATCGCCAGCCAGTTCCATGTAATGATGGACGTTACCCCGGAAAGCACCGGCCTGGCCAACCTCATGACCATCCCGGAAAGTATCATGAAGGGGCTTTTCCCCCTGGATAACTCCAGCCATCACCTGGCCGCAATGCTGGGTGTGCTGACGATTGCCACCATTCTGTTGTGGAACCTGGTGCCAAAACGGCTTAGGGTGGTTCCTGCCGCCCTGGCAGCGGTGATGACAGCCGTCATTGTGGCTGGTGCCCTGAATATGCCGGTAAAATACGTAGAGATTCCCGGGGCGCTGTTTGACGTACTGAGCTTTCCGAGTGCCACATCGCTGGATCTGCTGAAGGAAAGCAGTCTGTGGATTACTGCCTTGACCATCGCCGTGGTGGCAAGCGCAGAAACCATGCTAAGCGCTTCGGCGGTAGACCAGATGCACACTGGGCCTCGCACGCGATACGATCAAGAGCTGGTAGCGCAGGGCATCGCCAACTCGCTGGCCGGATTTGTTGGCGCTTTGCCAGTTACCGGGGTTATCGTGAGAAGCTCAGCCAACGTGCAGGCCGGCGCCAAGAGCAGCCTATCCGCCGCACTGCATGGCGTGTGGATCCTGGGTCTGGTGATGTTGTTTCCCTTTGTTCTGGAAATGATTCCAACCGCCAGCTTGGCGGCAGTACTGGTTTACACCGGCTATAAGCTGGTGCAGCCCTCCGCTTTCAGGAAGTTCTGGGAGCTGGGCAAGGCAGAGTTTCTGATTTTCCTGGTGACCATGGGCATGGTGGTCTTCACCAACCTGCTGGAAGGCGTGATTACAGGCACCGTGCTTGCCCTGGGCAAACTGGTGCTGGAGCTTTCACGGCTGGAGGCAATCAGTTCCACCAGCAAAGACGGTAGCCGGGTCGAGGTTCTGCTGAACGGTAGCGCCACTTTCCTCAGTCTGCCCAAGCTGGTTCGTATCCTGGAGAACCAACCGCCCGGCAGGGAGTTGCACCTGCACATTGAAAACCTAAACCACATTGACCACGCCTGCCTGGAATTGCTGCAAAGCTGGGAAAAGCAGTATGCAGCAACGGGCGGCAGCTTCCATGTGGAATGGCATGCCTTGCAAGAAAGGCACCTGAATAAAGCAGCAGCCAAATCACTTTCCCTGGTGTAATCCTAGCCCTGGTATGGGTAAAGCATAAAGAACAACAGGGACAGGGCGGCCATCACCCATAGGCCGGCTGTCACCTGTTGGGCTTTGCCCGCGGCCAGCTTGAGCAGCGGGTAGATGACAAAGCCGGCGGCCATCCCCATACCCAGGTTATAGGTAAAGCTGATGAGCGCAATGACGGCAAAAAACGGGATTAGCTCGCTCAGATCGCCAAAGTCGGCATCTTTTAGGGGAGCAAGCATTTGCATGCCCACGATAACCAGTGCCGGGCCGTAGGCAAAGGCCGGAATCACCGTCAGCAACGGGGCAAACAGCAAGGCCACCAGGAACAGAAGGGCCACCACCACGGAGGTAAAACCGCTTCGCCCCCCGCTTTCTATGCCGGCGGCAGATTCAATGTAGGCTCCAGAGGCCGTAGTGCCCAGCCAGGCCCCGGCCATGGTGGCAATGGAGTCGCACAGCATGGGCTTTTCGATTTCCGGCAGGTTGCCTTGCCCGTCCAGAAAGCCCGCCGTGTAGGACACCCCGATAAGCGTGCCCATGGTATCCACGAAAAGAATGATAAACAGGGTGAAAATGACCGGGAAAAACTCAATGCGGAGCGCCCCCGGAATGTCGAGCGCCCCCAGAATGGGCGAAACATCGGGCGGCAAACTAAACAGCTGTTGCGGCAGCCTTACCAGCCCAACTGCCGAGGCCAGCAGGGTAGTCGCCAGAATGCCAATCAGGATGGCCCCAGGCATTTTTCGAATCATTAAGACCCCAATGAGCAGGTAGCCAAAGATGCCCAGCAACACGGAAGGGGAAGACAGGTTACCGATGTGCACCGGCGCGCCCGGAACCCCCAGCGCTACCAGCCCCATTTCGTTCAGGCCGATAAAAGCCAGGAAAAACCCAATACCCACGGTAAAAGCGACTTTCAGGGAGGCCGGAATGGCCGACACCAGCCAGCCCCGCACTTTAACCACGGTCAGCAGCGCAAACACCAGCGCGCTGATAAAGATAGCCCCCAGCACGGTCTGCCAGGGATACCCCATACCCTTGCACAGCGTAAAGGCCACAAAGGCGTTTTCGCCCATGTAAGGCGCTATGGCAAAGGGGCGCTTGGCATACACCCCCATCAACAGGGTGCCGATGGCCGCCGTCAGGATGGTCGCCACCATGGATGGGCCCAGGGGAATGCCAGCCACCTCCAGAATCTTGGGATTCACCACGATGATGTAGGCCATGGTGACAAATGTGGTCAGCCCGGCCAGGATTTCCTGACGATAATTCGTGCCCAGGTGCTCAAAGCCAAAGTAGCGGGCGTTCATCAGCCGGTGGCGACCCGCTCGAACTCGGCCAGCGCGGCCAGGTGCTTCTGCTTTTCCCCGGGGGGCAGGAAGCTAGCCTCAAAGCTGTTTTTGGCCAGCTGAAGGACTTCCGCCGCACTCAGGTTCAGGGCGCGCTGGGTGGCCAGGAAATTGGTGGTCAGGTATCCGCCAAAATAAGCAGGGTCGTCGGAGTTGATGGTCACCCGCAGTCCGCGATGCAAGAGCGTTTTCAGGTTGTGCTGTTCCAGCGCGTTGAACACCCGCAGCTTGACGTTGGAAAGCGGGCAGACGGTCAGCGGAACCTGCTCACGCACCAGCCGCTCCACCAGGGCGGAGTCTTCAATGCACCGCACCCCGTGGTCGATGCGCCGTACCTTCAACAGGTCCAGGGCCTCCCAAATATACTGGGGCGGGCCTTCCTCGCCGGCGTGAGCCACCGTCAGCAGACCTTCGTTGCGGGCCCGGTCGAACACCGTCTTGAACTTGGCGGGCGGATGGCCCACCTCGGAGGAATCCAGGCCCACGGCGGTGATCCATTGCTTATAGGGGAGCGCCTGCTCCAGGGTTTTCATGGCCGCCTCCTCGCTAAGGTGGCGCAGGAAGCATAAAATGAGCCGGCTGCTCATGCCCCACCAGTATTCGGCGTCTTTCAGCGCCCGGTGCAAGCCCTTAATCACTTTCTCAAAAGGCACCCCGCGATCGGTATGGGTCTGGGGGTCAAAGAAGATTTCCACATGCCGGACATTTTCCATGGCCACCCGGTCCAGGTAGGCGCGGGCGAGATCGTAGAAGTCCTCCTCGTGCAACAGCACGGCCGCGCCCTCGTAATAGATATCCAGAAACGATTGCAGGTTGTGGAAATTGTAGGCCTCGCGCAGCGCTTCCACGCTAGTGAAACGAAGCGGCACCCCGTTGCGCCGGGCCAGCGAAAACATCAGCTCCGGCTCCAGTGTCCCCTCTATGTGAAGATGCAGCTCCGCTTTGGGAATCTGCCGTATCAATTCTTCGATGTCCATGGTATAAACATACCGAATTATTCATTCCAAGGGGGAAATTATTTCGGGGGCAACAAAAATTCTTTACGTGCTTTTAAGCGTGAACCGATTGAAGATGGAGTTCGGAGAATGGTCAACCAGGTTTCTTTCTCAGCTGCTTTTCCCAAGTTTGGCAAGCTCGATCAGGCCCAGTCGCATGCCGTAGGCAAAATCAAGGAGCAGGGCAAATACGAGCAGCGTTTTCGCACCAACCACGCCAATGACAGTGATCAACTCCAATTGGTGGGCGCCGCCGTAACCGCGGTGAACGAAATGGACACCCTGGCTAAAGAAGCCCCGGAACACCGCGCCGAAAAGGACGGTTCCCCCTTCTGGCAAGGTGTGGACAAGGTTCTGGGCCGCCTGCATGACCTAATTCTGGGTGCCCACGCCGCCGAAGCCAACCGCGAGCCGATTCTGGACGCTATGGCCAAGGCCCCGCACTATGTGCCCAGCCCCGATACTTTCCTGCGCCTGCTGGATCCTTACCAGGATGCCCGGTGGAGCGATCCCGATTTCGATCCGGCCTCGCTAAAGCACGCGGCCCAGGCAAGCCCCGCCGCCAACGAGTAGCGTCCAGCCTGCCGCACGTTTAAAACTTGCACTTGAGAACTCGCCTTGCCCGTAGTAATGTTTTAACGGGGGTTTACGAAAGGCGAGTTTTCTCATTATGGCGCTAGAAAGTACGATCACACCCGGCTCCACCCACGAAGGGCTGCGCAAGCTGGAAGCCGCCCTGGCCAAGGATCTGGCGATGCTGAACTACCCCTGCCGGGACTGGATGACCCCACGCACCGCTTCCGATGGCAACCGCATCTATGACGTGCTGATTATCGGCGGGGGGCAAGGCGGGCTGGCGGTGGCCTTCGGCCTGATGCGGGAAAAAGTGGCCAACATCCTGGTCATCGACCAGAACGCCGAACGCTTTGAAGGCCCCTGGCGCACATTTGCCCGCATGCACACCCTGCGCACCCCCAAGCACCTGACCGGCCCGGACCACAATTTGCCGAATCTGACCGTACAGGCATGGTACGAAGCCCAATACGGCGAGGAAAGCTGGGAGAAGCTGGGCCTTGTTCCCAAGGAGATGTGGGCGGATTACCTGTACTGGTACCGCAAAACCCTGAACATTCCGGTGCAGAACGACACCGTGGCAGGCGCCATCGAGTGGTACCCGTCGGAGGCGTGCTACCGGGTGCCCGTAAGCAGCCCGGAGGGAAGCAAAACGCTGCTGACCCGCAAGGTGGTACTGGCCACCGGCATTGACGGATCCGGCCAGTGGTGCGTGCCCCGCATCGTGAAAGACAACCTCCCCCCGCACCTGTATGCCCATACCCGGGATGAAGTCGACTTTGAGGCCCTGAAGGGAAAGAAAATCGGCGTGCTGGGAGCCGGTGCGTCGGCGTTTGACAACGCCTCGGTGGCCATGGAAACCGGGGCGGGGGAAGTGCACCTGTTTTACCGCCGGGAGAGCCTGCCCAATATCAACCCCTACCGTTGGGCCGAGAATACCGGCTTCCTGAAACACCACGCCGACCTGCCGGACGAAGATCGCTGGCGCTTCATTTTGCAGATCCTGCGTATGGGCCAACTGCCTCCCACCGATACCTACCTGCGCGCCACCAAAAATCCCAATTTCCACTTCCAGCCGGGCAGTCCCTGGACGAACGTGGAGGAAGCCGGTGGCAAGGCCCGGGTTACAACGCCCAAGGCGGTGTTCGATTTCGACTTCCTTATCATCGGCACCGGTTTTGTCACCGATCTCAGCCTTCGACCCGAGCTGGAGAAAATTTATCCCCACATCGCCCTGTGGCAAGACCGCTACACGCCACTGGAAGCCGATCGGCATGACGATTTGGCGCGTCATCCCTACCTGGGGCGACATTTTGAGTTTACCGAGAAGACGCCCGGGCAGGCCCCATGGCTGTCGGGCATCTTCAACTACACCTTTGGCGGGCTGGCCAGCCTGGGCTTCGGCGGCGGCAGCATCTCCGGGATGAAGTACAGCCTGCCCAAGATTATCTACGGCATTACCCGCCAGCTGTTCGTGGAAGACCGCGCCCTGCACCTGGACAGCCTGCGCCGGTTCGATCTGGAGGAGTTCTGATGGGGCAGGCGGTTGATCGTATTTTGATCAGTCGCCGGGTAGTGCTGCCCGAAGGCTTGCAGCCGTCCGCACTCTGGTTAAGCGGCGAGCACGTCTGTCAAATCACCCCCATGGATGCCATTCCCGCGAATATCGCGGCCCAAACGCCCGTTGACGACCTGGGTGACGCTGTGCTGATGCCCGCGCTGGTTGATACCCATGTGCATATCAACGAGCCGGGCCGCACCGAATGGGAGGGCTTTGAGACCGCCACCCAGGCCGCCGCCGCCGGTGGCATCACCACGCTGGTGGATATGCCGCTGAATTCCGACCCCGTGACCACATCGTTGAGCGCCCTGCGGGTGAAACTGGATGCCGCCCAAGGCAAGCTGTGGGTGGATACCGGCTTCTGGGGCGGGGTGGTGCCGGGAAACACCGGCGAGCTGAAGCCCATGGCTGAAGCCGGGGTGCGTGGCTTCAAGTGTTTCCTGATTCATTCCGGCATCGATGATTTTCCCAACGTCACCGAGCCGGACCTAAAGGCTGCCATGCCGGTGCTGGCCCAGCTGGGACTGCCCCTGCTGGTGCATGCCGAGCTGGATTGCGGCGCCCCGGTTGAGATGCCGCCCGTGACGGATGCCCGCAGCTATGCGCACTACCTGGCATCCCGTCCCCGCCGGTGGGAACTAGACGCCATCGCGCTGATGATTCGGCTGTGCCGGGAAACCCGCTGCCCGGTGCATATCGTGCACCTGTCCTCGGCGGATGCGCTGCCCTTGATTCGGGACGCCCGGGCGGAAGGGCTTCCCCTGACCGTGGAAACCTGCTCGCATTATCTGTGCCTGAATGCCGAGGAGGTGCCCGCCGGCGATACCCGTTACAAGTGCGCCCCGCCCATCCGGGAGCAGGAAAACGCCGATCGCCTGTGGCAAGGCCTGGAGGAAGGGTTGATCGACTTCATCATTTCCGATCATTCCCCCTGCACCCCGGAGCTGAAACTGCTGGAAAGCGGGGATTTTATGGCCGCCTGGGGTGGGATTTCAGGCCTGCAGTTCGGGTTGTCGCTCATCTGGAGCGAAGCGCAGCGGCGCGGCTACTCGATAAGCCAGCTGGCCCGCTGGCTGTGTGAAGGCCCTGCCCGCTTTGCCGGCTGGCCGGCAAAAGGTACAATCGGGGTGGGCCACCCCGCGGATTTTGTGGTCTGGCAGCCCGAAGCCTCGTTTACCGTGCAGGGTCAGGCCATCCGTCACCGCCACAAGGTCACCCCCTATGAGGGAAAAACCCTGCAAGGCGTCATCCAGCAAACCTGGCTGCGTGGCCGCAAGATTTTCGAGGCTGGCCGCCTGGTTGGCCAGCCCCAGGGCAGGGCCCTGCTACATCCCGTCTCCGTCGTCCCCGTGTAAGGAAGCCTCTTCATGACCGCGACCCTTGTTGAAACCGCCAGTTTTACCGGCCTTGTCGACCTGGCCGCCGAACGGCTGGGCGGAAAAGCCCTGCTGGCCAGCGACGAATTCTTCGCCGAAAAAGAAAACCTGCTCAAACCGGGCCGGGGCATTTTCATCCCGGACAAGTACACCGAGAACGGCAAGTGGATGGACGGCTGGGAGAGCCGCCGAAAGCGGGTTCCGGGGCACGACTGGTGCATCATCAAGCTGGGCATGCGCGGGGTAATTAAGGGCGTGGATATTGATACCAACCACTTCCTGGGCAACCATCCGCCCTATGCCTCACTGGAAGCCTGTTGCGCCGATCCGGACGCCACCCCTCAAGACCTGGCTGGGGACAAATACCCTTGGGTGGAGATTTTACAGCGGGTTTCGCTGCGGCCCGGCTCCCAAAACCTGTTTTCCATCATCCCGCCGCCCATGACCGAGCCTCACCCCTGGACACACGTGCGGCTGAACATTTATCCCGACGGGGGCGTAGCCCGGCTGCGCGTTTACGGCGATGTCATGCCTTGTTGGGACGGTATTGACCCAAACCAGGTGATTGATCTGGCCGGGGTGCAGCATGGCGGCAAAGTGGTGGCGGCCAGCGACATGTTTTTTGGCAACAAGGACAACCTGATTATGCCGGGTCGGGCGGCCAACATGGGCGATGGCTGGGAAACCAAGCGCCGCCGGGGGCCGGGTTTCGACTGGGCGGTGGTCAAACTGGCCGCCCCCGGTGTGGTGGAAAAGATTGAAATTGATACCAACCACTTCAAGGGCAATTACCCCGACCGCTGCGTGGTAGAAGGCTGCTACCAGCCCGATTTGTCCATCGACACGCTGAGCGTGCACGACATCCAGTGGACGCCGCTGATTCCCGAAACCAAGCTGGAAGCCCATAAGCAGCATTATTTTGAAAACATCGCATGCCGCAACCCGGTCTCCCACGTGCGCTTGTGCATCTTCCCCGATGGGGGGGTCAGCCGGATGCGGGTTTACGGCAAACGCGCGGAAGGAATGGCATAATGGGGCTGGCCATTTTGGGCATCGAGGCATTCAACCGGCTGGAGCCTGCCCTGGCGGCTGAAGAACTCTCCCGCTGCTGCGGATCGAGCCGCTGGGTGTCGGAAATGCTGAAGCGCCGTCCCTACCAAGACTTTGACGACATCTGCCACGCCGCCGAAGCCCTCTGGTGGAGCCTGGGCCGGGAAGACTGGCTGGAAGCCTTCAGCCACCACCCCAAGATTGGCGATATTGGCAAGCTGCGGGAAAAATTCGCCGCCACCGCCCAGTGGGCCCAGGGCGAGCAGGCTGGCGTCAACGCCGCCAGCGAGGAAACGCTGGCCGCGCTGGCGGAAGGCAACCACTTGTACGAAGAGCGTTTCGGCTATATTTTTATCGTCTGCGCCACCGGCAAAAGCGCCCCTGAGATGCTGACCCTGCTGCAAAACCGGCTGGGCAACGAGCCGGACGCCGAGCTGAAAATCGCTGCCGGCGAGCAGGCCAAGATTACCCGCATTCGTTTGGAGAAACTGCTATGCCCTCCCCCATAACCACCCATGTGCTGGACACCGCGGCTGGCAAGCCGGCGGAAGGCGTGCCCGTGCTGCTGGAAATCAGCTTGGGCGGCAACGAGTGGAAGGAACTGGGCCTGGGCGTCACCAACAGCGACGGGCGCATTACCAACCTGCTGCCCGAGGATTACCGCCTGGTGCCGGGTGTCTATCGCATTACGTTCGGCATCAGCGCCTATAACGAGCACCATGCCCAGCCCTCCGGTTTTTACCCGCTGGTACCGGTGATTTTCGAGATTCCGGATCCGCCCGACCAGCATTACCACGTTCCCCTGCTGCTCAGCCCCTACGGGTACTCCACCTACCGGGGCAGCTAGCGTTACGCATTCCCTATTTGCCAGGAGACATCGTCATGCCAACCACCACCCTCGATAGCACCCTGACCCAAAGCGTGTTTGAGCGCCTGCATGCCGCCAACGGCGAGTTTTCCCGCCTTTATCCCGGTGACAACGAGAAACGCCAGCCCGTGCACACGGTTTACGGCGGAGCCCATCTCTTCAAGTCGGATACCATCCCCAAGCTGGGGCAACTGGCCCTGCGCGCCCTGGAGGAGTACGCCCCCAACGCCGATACCCTGGCCGAAGCCCTGGGCATCGCCAACCGCTCCCTGATGGGCACGGTTTACGAGCGCGTGGTAGCCAAATTGAAGCGCGAGGCGGTGGAGGACTTCCGCATCGACTTTGAGGACGGTTTTGGCAACCGCCCGGACGCCGAGGAGGACGAAGTAGCCGAGCGCGCCGCCCGGGAAGTGGTAAAAGGCATGCAGGCCGGCACGCTGTCGCCCTACATCGGCATCCGCATCAAGCCCTTTACCGAGGAACTGAAGGCCCGCAGCGTGCGCACCCTGGATATTTTCCTGAGCACCCTGCTAGTTGAAAGCAATGGCCGCCTGCCGGAGAACTTCGTGGTGACCCTGCCCAAGGTCACCATCCCGGAGCAGGTGATGGCCCTGGTGGAACTGTTCCAGCACCTGGAAAGCCGCCACAACCTGGCGCCCGGAAGCCTGAAGCTGGAGGTGATGGTGGAAACCACCCAGTCCATCATCCACTGGAACGGCCATTGCGCCCTGCCGGAAATTGTCTCCGCCGGGCGGGGACGCTGCGTGGCGGCCCACTTCGGCACGTACGACTACACGGCCTCTTGCAGCATCACCGCCGCCTACCAGCTGATGGACCATCCCGCCTGCGATTTTGCCCGCTCCTTCATGAAAGTGTCGCTGGGCGGCACAGGGGTTTGGCTCTCGGACGGAGCCACCAACGTGATGCCGGTGGGCCCGCACCGCGCCATGGACGGCCAGCCGCTGACTCCGGCCCAGCTGAAGGAAAACCGCGAAGCCGTCTTTGCCGCCTGGAAGCTGGATTACGAGCACATCCGCCATTCGCTGAAGAACGGCTTTTACCAGGGCTGGGATCTGCACCCGGCGCAATTCCCCATTCGTTTTGCGGCTTGCTACCTGTTTTTCCTGGAGGGCTTTGAGGAAGCCTCCGGGCGCCTGCGCAACTTCATGGACAAGTTCGCGCAAGCCACCCTGCTAGGCAGCGTGTTTGACGATGCCGCCACCGGCCAGGGCCTGCTGAACTACTTTTTGCGGGCCCTGAATTGCGGCGCGGTGACGGAAGCCGAAGTGCTGGCCACCGGCCTGACGCTGGAAGAAGTCCGCGGTCGCAGCTTTGCCAAAATTATGGACAACCGCCGCAAAGCCTCCGAACCCCAGGCGGTGTAGCCATGTTCAACCCGATAGATTCCGCTTTTCGCAGCGTGCTATCGGGCATTCTGGCCGTCCTGCTGATTTACTGGGTTTTCTGCATGGGCATGGAGATGCAGCGCAAGGATCCCGCCCGGTTTTGCTTCTGGATGCAGTCGTTGTCGGGGGGCCTAATCCCGTGCGAAATCGATCCTGCGGATCTGTAAGGGCCTGTACCGGCCTGAATGGTTGCCACTAGGACAGGTCGGATTGCACCGCCAGCAGACTGGCGCCTTCCGAGCAAGCGGCCTCCGCCAATTGCTCGCCGGAAAGCAGCAGCACCTCCGACTCGAACTGGATAGCGGCCTGCCGGGCATAATCCACGGCCTGATCCATCGCATCGAAGCAGAGAACCGGGTTGTGCATATCCCGACTGCCCGAACAAACGCCCCAGCGTCCGTCCGGCAAGGGAATCACGTACTGGTTGATGCCTTTGAACATCCGGTATCACCCCGCTTCCTTGGAGGCAGTCCCGGTAATATATCACCGATACCGGTTTCAGGGTATTCGCCAACCATCTATACCTTGACCGCCAAACGGACAGACGCCGGCGCGAGCAACCGGGCTTAATCAGGAAAGCGTCCCGGTATCCCCCGGGGGTTGCTTTTGTTACAATGGTCGGTTGTGAGCGACAATAACTCTGGCGGGGTGCATGCGGAACCGGCTATTGCTTTATATCAATGGAAAGCGGCATGACGTTTCCGGCAACACGGCCTTTATGACGCTTTCGGATTACTTGCGCTACGATCAGGGCGCCACCGGCACCAAGGTGGTCTGCGCGGAGGGGGATTGCGGCGCCTGTACCGTATTATTGGGCCGGCTGGAAGGGGATGGACTTGTTTACAAACCTGTCAACGCCTGCATCCAATACCTGTACCAACTGGACTGCGCGCATGTCGTCACCGTGGAGGGCCTGAAACCCGGCCCCGAATTGAACGCGGTGCAGGACGCGATGATGGCTTGCCACGGGGCCCAATGCGGTTATTGCACCCCCGGGTTTATCGTGGCCATGTGCGGGCTGTTTGATGCCCGCAAGCAATGCCAGTCGGCTGAGCCTGTCTCGGAAAGCGATATTCGGAATGCCTTGACCGGCAACCTATGCCGTTGCACCGGGTATGAACCCATCATCAAGGCCGGTCTGTCCGTGGAAGAGGGTAAGATTACCGGCCTGCACCAGCTCTACCCGCCGGACAGGATGATCGCCGCCTTTCGGGAAGCCCTTGGCCAGGGGGTCGAGATTGAAGGCCGTAACTTTGACGGCCAGCCCCGGCGCATCATGGTGCCCGCCACCCTGGCCCAGGCAGTGACCCTGAAGGCATCCCACCCCCAAGCCACCCTTATCCAGGGCGGCACGGACATCAGCGTGGTATGCAACAAACGGGGCTTTGAGCCCCAGAGCGTTCTCAGCCTTTCCAACCTGTCGGAAGCCGAACTGACGGATATTGTCGTACAGGACGGCCTGCTGACGGTCGGCGCCAAAGCCTCCCTGGCCCGGCTGGAGGACGTGAGCCGCGAGACCTGCCCGGAGCTCCACGCCATCCTGCAAACCTTCGGGGGGCCGCAAATCAAGCAGGCGGGTACGCTGGCCGGCAACGTGGCCAACGGCTCCCCCATCGCCGATACCCTCCCATTCCTGATGGTGATGGATGCCGAGGTGGAGCTGACCGGCCCGCAAGGGGCGCGGCGGGTCAACCTGAACGCCTTTTACACCGGCTACAAGCAAAACGTCATGGCCCCGGACGAGCTGATCACGCGGTTTTTCTGCCCGCTGCCCGGCCCGGACGAAGTCCTGAAGCTGTACAAGATTTCCCGCCGCCGGCACCTGGACATTTCCACCTTCACCGCGGCCATCCGCTTGCGGCGGGACGGCGATCGCATCGGTCAGATACGGGTTGCCTACGGCGGGGTAGGCCCTACCGTGGTTCGCCTGCCCCGAACCGAAGCCTTTTTAACCGGAAGGCCAGCCACATTGGCCACGATGGAGGCGGCAGGCGCCGTGGCGGTGTCTGAAATCAGCCCGTTGTCGGACGTGCGGGGCTCCCGGGAATTCCGAAACCAACTGGCCGAGAATATCTTGCAAAAGTTCTATTACGACGCGCTGGAAGCGCAGGCGGTGCCGGTATGACGGGCAGCGTGGGGCAAAACATCCCACATGATTCCGCCCGGGGGCACGTGACCGGCGAGTCGATTTACATCGACGACATCCCATTTTCGCGCGGTGAGCTGATCGTCGATTTCCTGGGCAGCCCCATCGCGCATGGCCGGCTAAACGGCATCAATCTGGAAGCGGCCCGCCAGGTGCCGGGTATTGCAGGGCTGTTTACCGCCGGCGATCTGGAGGGGCAAAACGCGCTGGGCCCCATCTTCCAGGACGAGGTGCTGCTGGTGCCCATCGGCGGCGAGCTGATGTATATTGGCCACCCGGTGGTGGTCATCGCGGGCGAAAGCCGCCAGGCCATAGCCCGGGCAAAGCAGTGCATCCGGCTGGATTATGATCCGCTGAAGCCTGTCTTCACGATAGACGAGGCCAAGACCGCCGGGGAATTCATCGGCCCCACCCGGGTTATTGAGCGCGGTGACGCGGAGGGCGCGCTGAAAACCGCTCCGCATGTGATTACCGGCGTCTTCCGCAACGGCGGCCAGGAGCATTTTTACCTGGAATCGCAGGCTTGCATCGCCTACCCCGGCGAAAACAATACCCTCACCGTGCATTCCAGCACCCAGCATCCCACCGAGGTGCAACACGACATCGCCAAGATTCTGGGCTTGCAGCAAAAGGACGTGGTGTGCATCACCAGGCGCATGGGCGGGGCCTTCGGAGGGAAAGAATCCCAGGCCACCCATCCGGCGGTCATGGCTGCCCTGGTGGCGCTGAAAACCCGGCGCCCCGCCCGCTTCGCCATCGACAAGGACAACGACATGCGCACCACCGGCAAGCGCCACCCCTTCCAGAACGATTACCGGGTGGGCTTTGACGCCGACGGGCGCATCACCGGCATGATCGTGGATCTCTATTCCGACGGCGGCGCGGCCAACGACCTGTCCACCGCCGTGATGGGACGGGCCATGTGCCATGCCGAAAACGCCTATTACATTCCGCATGTGCGCATTACCGGCACCATCTGCCGAACCAACTACCCTCCCAACACGGCATTCCGGGGATTTGGCGGCCCCCAGGGCATGGCCAACATGGAAAACATCATCGAGGAAATCGCCGCCTACCTGAACAAGGACCCGCTGGAAGTCCGCCGGGTTAATTGCTACGGCACGGACGATCGCAACGTGACTCCCTACGGCCAGACCGTCAGGCACATGCTGCCCGAACTCATCGACACCCTGGCGCAGCGATCTGATTACCAGGCCCGCATGGCGGCCGTGGCGCAATTTAACGCCACCAGCAAAACCCACCTGAAGGGGTTGTCGATGACCCTGATGAAGTTCGGCATTTCCTTCAATACCAAGTTTTTGAATCAGGCCAACGCCCTGGTGAACATCTACGTGGACGGCTCCGTGCAGGTTTCCACCGGCGCCACCGAGATGGGGCAGGGGGTGAATACCAAGATCCGCCAGATCGTGGCGGATGAACTGAGCATTGATGTAAACAACGTCACCCTGATGCCCACCTCCACCGAAAAGAACAACAACACCTCGGCCACGGCGGCTTCCAGCGGCAGCGACCTGAACGGCGCGGCGGCGGCCGATGCCTGCCGCAAAATTCGGGCCCGTCTGACCGAATTTGCCGGCGAGTATTTCGCCAGCCTGTCCGGGCGCGGCCTGCCCGAACACCACCGCAGCGCCACCACACCCCTGACCCGGGGCGAAGAGCTGGCCCTTGACTGCGACCCGCCCCGGGACGGCGAACACCCGGTGGTCTGGGAAAAGGACGCGGTGTATGACCGGGACAACCCCCGCAACCGCCTGAGCTTTAAGGAACTGGTGAAGCTGGCCTACCTGGCCCGGGTCAGCCTGGGTGAGCGCGGCTGGTACGCCACCCAGGGCATCGACTGGAACTGGGAGGCGGGCGAGGAGAAAACCGGCCAGGGTTCGCCGTTCCTGTATTTCACCACGGGTTGTGCGGTCAGCGAGGTGCTCATCGACCGGTTCACCGGCGATTTGAAAGTCTTGCGCTCGGACATCCTGATGGATATCGGCCAATCCATCAACCCGGGCATCGATCGCGGCCAGATTACCGGCGCTTTCATCCAGGGCATGGGCTGGGTCACCGCGGAATGCCTGCGCTATTCGGAAACCGGCGAGCTGCTGTCGCACTCCCCCACCACCTACAAGATTCCAAACATCCAGGACGTGCCCGAGGTTTTCAACGTGGACTGGCTGGAAAACGACCGAAACGACGTGAATATCCGCCGCAGTAAGGCCGTGGGCGAGCCTCCCCTGATGCTGGCCCTATCGGTATGGACCGCTGTCAAGCATGCCTTGCGGTTTGTCACCCCCGCAGGCGAAATTCCCAGGCTGGACTTGCCCGCCACCAACGAAGAAATCCTGCACCGACTCACCCAGGCCCGAAAGCACCATGGACACGCTGTAACGCCCGTGGTTGAACCCGTATCGGAACCCCTGCCCTGAGATGCCCGTGTTTTACGACAAGCTGAACGAACTGCTGCAAAGCCGCATCCCGTTTGTGTCGGTGACCATGGTGGCCGCCATCGGCAGCGTGCCGCAGGAGCCGGGCACCAAGATGTTGGTTACGTCGGAGGGGCTGTTTCACGGCACGGTGGGCGGCGGAAAAGTGGAGAAGCGGGCCATCCAGGAGGCTCAGGCGATGCTGGCCGAGGTTGAAAAGCATGGGCCCCGCACCCGTTTTGTGGAGTGGTCGCTGGGCAAGGACATCGGCATGACCTGTGGCGGCTCCGTCAAGCTGTATTTCGAGGTATTCAACACCGGCGAATGGACCATCGTCCTCTTTGGGGCGGGACACATAGCCCAGGCCCTGACGCGGATTTTGGTGACGCTGAACTGTCGCATCCTGTGCATCGATCCGCGCCGGCAATGGCTGGAGGCCCTGCCCGAATCACCCGCCCTGCGCAGAGTCCACGCCGAGGACATGGTTGCCGAGGTGGCTAAATTGCCAGAAGGCGCTTTTATCGCCCTCATGACCATGGGCCACGCTACCGACAAGCCCATCCTGCTTGAAATTTTACGCACCCGACAGTTTCCCTACCTTGGCGTTATCGGCAGCCGGGCCAAAGCGGTGCAACTCCAAAAAGACATTGAAGCGGCGGGTCTGCCGGATGACTGCAAGGGGGCTTTTTTCTGTCCCATGGGACTGGACCTGGGCAACAACGACCCGCAGGAAATCGCCATCAGCATTGTAGCCCAGCTGTTACAGGAACGGGACCGGCTGAAAAAAGCTGATTTGGGCTAGGGGTGGCGCGCGATGAGATCATCCAGCTGTTGCTGGCTGATGGCGCCCACCACGCGCTCAACGGGCTGGCCATTCTTGAACATGATAAGCGTGGGAATCTTGAACACCGAATACTGGCGTGCCGCACCCTTTATCTGGATTTTATGGCTATTGGTGGGATCCACGTTATACTTCACCACCTTGGTTTTACCCAGGTTGGCTGTGGCCGCGGTTTCCACCCGGGGCATTAATTGCTGGCATGGCGGACACCAAGCGGCGTAGAAATCCACCAGCACCGGTTGGGTTTTGGAAACATCAAGCACCTCCTTCTGAAAAGTGCTGTCATCAACGGAAACCGCATCCCCGCCAAATTTAACCGCCGGTGCGGCAAGCTGCGCGGATGCCCGGTGAACAGGCCGGGCCGCAAACATAGTCGACATTCCTGCGACACGCATCATGTATCCCCCATGGCTATTATATCCAACCGATTATACCAAAGACGCACCCATTTAGCGAATAATCCGGCTAGGCTTGAATCACCTGAATCACCAGCTTGAAGGCGGCAACCATCAGCACCATGGCTAGCATAAAGCGCAATACGGGGGATGAAAACCGGTTAGCGCCAAAATAAGCTCCAAGAATACCGCCCGCAAAACCCGCCAGCAACAAGGGCAAGATATCGCTCACTTCCAGGCCGCCACGGCTAAAGCGTCCCAGCAGGCCCGCCGCGGCATTCACCACGATAAGCAGGGCGGCAGTGGCGGAAGTACGCTTCACGTCGGCCCAGCGACACAGCAACATCAGCGGGCTGAGGAAAATCCCCCCGCCAACCCCCACAATACCCGAGACGAGGCCAACCACGGCCCCCACAGGAAGGGCCCAGGCCAACCGCAAGGGGCGCTCATCGCCACGATCCAGCAAGGCGCCCGACTGCCCCAGCATGCGAAACGCCGCCACCAGCAAGGCCAGGGCTAGTAGGAGATAATACATGCGGGCATCCACGTGCATCAGACCTCCCCAAAAAGCGCATGGAATGGAAGTAATCAGGAACGGCCAGGTGTGCTTCCAGGAAAAATGCCCGGCCCGCGCGTAAAACACAAAAGCCAGCCCGGCCACCAGGATGTTCAGTATCAGCGCCGTGGAGGCCATTTCCTCCCGGGAAAACGCAAAAAAGGACAGAACCGCAAGATAACCGGAAGCCCCGCCATGCCCCACCGACGCATACAGAAACGCCACCAGTGCTACCAGCAAAGCAAGCAGCCAGGGATCCGTCCCCATTAAAACGGGCTCCAGGAAAGGATGTCCACCGAGACCTCGGCGCCCTCGGGGATGGCTTCCGCCTCCAACGGGAAATCAATCAGGGCATTGGCGGCAGCCAGGCCTCCCAGCATGTGCGAATCCTGCCCGGTGGTGGGGGATACCCGAAAGCGCCCCCCATCCAGGCTCAACACGCCGCGCACAAACTCCTGCCGCCCTGCCTTTTTTTTGATGGGTTCGCTTAATTGGGCCCGTATGGGACTCAACGCCCCTTCGGGATAACCCATCATTTTGAGCAGGGCCGGCTGAACCAGCTGATGGTAAGTCACCAGCGCCGAAACCGGGTTACCCGGCAAGCCAAAAACCAGCCGCTTTTGGCGGCAACCAAAATAAACCGGCTTACCCGGCTTGATGGCAATTTTCCAGAACAGGGTCTGCACATCCAGAGCCTCGGCCACGTCTTTCACGAAATCGTAATCGCCCACCGAAATGCCTCCCAGCGAAATTACCACCTCGCTCTCGTTCAGCGCCCGCTGAAAGGCCCGGCGGGTGGACTCACGGTCATCCCGCACATGGCGCACCCTCACGCGCTCAATGCCAATGGCCCGCAGCGCGGCGGTCATGGCCAGGCTGTTGGAATCGTAAATTTGCCCCGGTAGCAGGGACTTACCGGGCGCCACCAACTCGTTACCGGTGGAAATCAGGGTAATGCGGGGCTTGCGATGTACCATGGCGGAGGCCTGCCCCAGGGTGGCCAGCAGGCCAATGACGGGCGGAGTCACCACCGTGCCGGCAGAAATTACCAACTGCCCCTTGCTGAACTCCTCCCCCTTGCGGCGAATATTATCCCCAAGGCGAACAGGCTTGCTGAATTCCACCCAGCCATCCTTTTCAACCGTAACCTCCTGCATCACCACGGCATCCACATCGGCGGGCACCGGGGCGCCGGTATAAATGCGAACGGCTTCTCCCGCCCGCAGGGGAATTTTCCCGGAGTCCCCGGCCTGTACCACCCCAACCCGTTTTAACCGGGCAGGCGGGTCTTGCAAGTCCGCCGCCTTGACCCCGTAGCCGTCCACGGCGGAATTGTCGAAGCGGGGCAAATCGAAGCCGGCCCGGATATCCTCGGCCAACGTCATGCCGCTTAATTTGTACAGGCGGCGACGAACCCGACCCAGTGGAACGGCATGCCGCAATATGGTCTGCAAGGCGGTTTGAAAGGGAATCATGCGTCAGTCCGTCAGCTTGAAGTCCGGCGTGTCCGGGCTGTGGTAACGGTGCTTCTCGATTTCATGCGAGAAGGTGCTTTCCTGTATAAAGGGAGAGCCGGCTGGCGGCGGTGCGGGCTCCTGCGGGGCGGGGTGGCTTCCTCCGCGCAGGATTTTAAAGGCATGCAACACCGCCGGGAAGAGGGCATCCAGCGATTCGCGCACGCCGTTCTTGGAGCCGGGCAGGTTGATAATTAGCGTCTTTCCGCGAACCCCGGCCACCCCGCGGGAGAGCATGGAGTAGGGGGTGCGTTCCTGGCCGTAACTGCGCAGGGTTTCGGTAATGCCGGGCACTTCCTTTTCAATAATCCGTTTCATCACCTCGGGGGTGTTGTCGCGGGGGCTCAAGCCGGTGCCGCCGGTGGTCAGCACCAAATCCATGTGCTTTTCATCAGCATAACTCTTCAGCAGCAACTCGATGGTGGCCGGATCATCGGGGATGACCTGGTAATCCTCCACGGTGAGGCCCTCCGTCATCAGGCGATCGGTAATGATTTTGCCTGACTGATCGGATTTCCGCCCGGCGGCGATGGAATCGGACATCACCACCACCGCCGTGCGCAGCGTGCGGCGCAATCCATCGTGCCCCGAACGAAAATCGCTCTTGCCGCCTTTTTTGGAGAGCAGGCGCACGCCGGTAATTTCCATTTCCGGATCGATCATCTTCAGCATGTCGTAAAGCGTCAAAACCGCCACGGTGGCGGCGGTCATGGCCTCCATTTCCACGCCGGTCTTGTAAATGACCTTCACCGTGGTTTGCACTTCGATAAAATCGTCGTGCAGGGAGAATTGCACATCCACCCAATCTATCGGCAACGGATGGCAGTAAGGGATGATTTGGCTACAGTTCTTGGCGGCCTGCACCGCAGCCACCTTGGCCACAGGCAACGGATCGCCCTTGGGCACGGTATGCTCGCGAATGGCCATAATGGTGTTGGGCGATGCCTTCAGGATGGCCTGCGCGGTGGCGATGCGCAGCGTCTTGGCCTTTTCGGAAACGTCTCTCATGCTAGCCTCCAATTTCAATCATGGGGCGATTTTCCACCGAAAGCAAGGTTTCCATCTCGGGATGCGCCTGGGGTTTTTCCAGCACGGCGCCGGTGATGGCTTTCTCCAGCATGGCATCATCCGCGCCGGAGCGCAAGATGTCCCGCAGGCTGATTTCCGCCGGGTGAAACAGGCAGGACTTGAACTGGCCATCGGCAGTCAGGCGCAAACGGTTGCAGGTGGCGCAAAAACTGTCGGTCATGGAGGTGATAAAACTGACCCTGCCGGAATAACCGGCCAATCGAAAATCCTTGGCCACCGAACCGGAATCGGCGGGCAGTGGAAGCAGCCGGTAGCGAGTCTCGATGCGCCGTTTCATTTCCAGCCATGGTAGCACGCTATCGGGATGCCAGCGGTTGTCCTTGAAAGGCATGTACTCGATAAACCGCACGTTGAGGAATTTATCCGCCGCGAAATCCACGAAATCCAGGATTTCGTCATCATTCACGCCGGACATCACCACCACGTTCAGTTTCAGGCTGTCAAAGCCCGCATCCAGAGCCGCGCGCAAGCCGCCCATGGCCTGATCAAAAGCATCCAGCCGGGTGATTTCCGCAAAACGATCCCGCCGCATGGAGTCCAGGCTGACGTTTAACGCGGTCAGGCCCAGCGCCTTGAGCTGGGCCGCCTTGGGCTTGAGCAGCAGGCCATTGGTGGTCATAGCCAGGGCTTGAAGGCCGTCAAGTTGCGCCAACTGTCCAATTAACACCTCCAGGTTATTGCGCACCAGGGGCTCACCCCCCGTCAGGCGAATCTTGGTCACTCCCATGCCCACCATCACCCGGGCCACGCGCAGGATTTCCTCAAAGCTGAGCAGCTCGTGACGGGACTTCCAATCGATGCCGCCGGCGGGCATACAATAGGTGCAGCGCAAGTTACAGCGATCGGTCACCGAAATGCGCAGGTAGCTATGGGCTCGGCCAAAGCGATCCACAAGCCGGGCCAGCGCCTGGACAGGACGGGGGCTGTCCGGCAGGCTAGTGACCGCCATAGTGCAATGCCTCCTGGATGCTCAGGACATCCCGCAGGTACGAAAAATTGTGTCGCTGCACGCCCCCGGCCAGCGAGTAGACATTTTGAAAGCCTTGTTGTCGCAATTCTGCGGCTAGATGGGCGCTATATTGCCCGCGCTGACAAAGCAGCAGGTACTTGCGGTCCCTATCCAGGCGCGCCGCATCGAACCGGCTGTAAGGCAGCAATTCGTAAGCCAGGGGCTCCAGGGGATTCCCCTTTACCTGGCCCCGCTCATGCGCCTCGCGGATGTCGAGCAGCGTGAATTCGGAAAGCGCCTGGCGGCTCCAAGGCATCATTTCCAGCTCCCAATCCTCCACCGAGGCCTGCATGGCGGCAGTTTGCCCGGGAATAGAATGATCATCGTCGTAACGGCGCTCCCAGACGCTGTCCAGATCATCCTGCGGGGAGGTTTCCAGCATGGCCTCCACCACCGGGTTCTCGTCCCGCTTGCGAAAGGCCACCACGTTGTCGCGCACGGCGGTCACCCCCGCCACTTCCACCGGGCTGGGGGAGGGTTTGGCGGCAGGAAGCGGGGCTTCATGCGGCGGGGAAATGAGATAGTCCTCGCCGTGCTGGCACGCGGGGCTCTTCTCGCGACGGAGCTTACGCACTTCCAGCGTGAGCAGATCCATAATGAGCAGGTGATTCTCAAGCGGCGTGGGAAGGTCCAGCAGGAACTTGATGGCTTCCAGCGCCTGAAGGGTACCAAACACGCCGGGCACCGGGCCCAGCACCCCGGTTTCCTCGCAGCCACCCATCACGCCATTGCGGGGGGCTTCCGGCCACAGGCAACGCAGGCACCCGCTGGCGGTAGGGCGGTACAAATGCACCTGCCCCTCATACTGGTGGATGCTGGCCTGGATCAGCGGCTTGCGCAACATCACCGCCACGTCGTTAATCAGGAACTTGGTGGGGAAATTATCCGTGCAGTCGAGAATCAGGTCGTAGGGCGAAAGCGTTTGGGCCACGTTGGCCTTGGTCAGCCGTTCCTCATGCAGGTACAAGCGGATGTCCGGGTTCATGGCCCGCAGCCGGGAGGCCGCCAGCCGGGCCTTGGCCTGGCCCAGGCCGTCGGTGCGGTAGAGCACCTGGCGGTTCAGGTTGCTGGCCTCCAGGCGGTCGGCCTCGCAAATGCCCAGGTGTCCCACCCCGGCGGTTGCCAGGTATTGCAGGGCCGCCGTGCCCAGCCCCCCGGCACCCACCACCAGCACCTTGGCCCGAGCCAGCTTTTGCTGGCCAGAGAGGCCAACTTCCGGCAACATCACCTGCCGGGCATAGCGTTGGCCAGCGTCTTGTGCAGAAGGCGGGGATGGCATGCGGTGCCCTTCTCTATCCTGAGAACTATTATCCGATACCGTCCCCGTTTTGGGGGGAAATTGTTGCCCGATTTTGACCGCTTCGGCAAGAGGTTGCCCATGATGCGCGCATTGCCGGCAATTCACCCATTCCGCCGGGCCATCGGTATAGTATTCCTTTTTCCAGATGGGCAAGCGGGTCTTGATGTGGTCGATAATATAGCGGCTGGCCTGGTAGGCGGCCTCCCGATGCGCGGCAGACACTCCCACCCAGACGGCAGGCTCCCCGATGGCCAGCAAACCGGTGCGGTGAACGCACTCGGCATCCAGGATATCAAACTTCACCAGCGCCTCGGTAATGATCTTCTCGCCCTCGCTCAGGGCCAGTGCCTCAAAGGCTTCGTACTCCAGCTTTTCAACCGGGCGGCCCTCGTTGTGGTTGCGCACCCAGCCCTCAAAGGTCACCAGTGCCCCGGCTCGCCGATGCCGCAGGGCCTCTTTCAGCCGATCCGGCGCAATGGGGGTGGCGGACAGTCGAAACCCGGCCATTTTCAGCCCCCGGCTACCGGCGGAATAAACACCACCCGATCCTCGGCCCGTAGTGGGGTTTCCCAGGAGACAAAGGCGTCGTTAACCGCCACCTGAAGGCGGTCAGCCGGCAGAGAAAACCCGTGGCGAAGCCGAAGTTCCTCGTACAGCTGGCGTGGCGTACCGCTGGCCGTCACTACCGCCTCGGCGGAAGCCCCGCGCTCCTCCCTCAGAAGCGCGTAGTACTGGATATAAACCTGTCTGGCATCGCTCATGGCCGCGTTTCCCATCGATCACAAGTGGGTGGCAACGTCACCCTATTATGCCACAAGGCGAGTCGTCCCCACTGGAATTGATACTGCCCAATAAACGCTCGTCATCGGGGGAAATTGCCTGCACGGCCAAGGTCTCAAGGATGTGGCGCAGCCCGGTTTGCCCGGCCCGCATGGCCGCCTGGAGCGAGGGGAGGGCCGCCGGCTCGTAAACGGCGCAAAGGGGCTCGAAGAATCCGGCGGCCATTCGGTAGGCGGTGGCATGCTTTTGAGGATTGCGCCCCGCCAGCAGCGTTCGGATCACCCGGCTGTCCACCCGGGGCATATCGCAGGCCAGCACCAGCCAGGCCGCCTTCGGGTCGGTCTCGAAGGCGGAAAGCACACCGCCCAGGGGGCCAATGCCCAAGTAGCGGTCATGAATTTGCGGCAGCCCGGCATGCCCCGGATCGTCCGCCTGCTCGGCCCGGTTGGAAAGAAACACCTGAGCGCAAAAGGGAGCCAGCAAGGCCAGGCAATAGCGGCTTTGCGGCATGTCGTGGTAGTCGATCGCCGCCTTATCCCGCCCCATGCGGCTGCTTGTTCCGCCCGCCAGGATGAGTCCGTTAACAGATATTTCAGGCATCCCTTAGCGATAGCACAAAAACAGTATGAGGGGTCTTTATAGGGTGGGTTTCATCAACAGGATGATGAGGAATGTCGATATTGGCCGGCGGCCCGCATTTTGGCGGGCAACAGCGGGTATTCAAGCAGAAGCCGAAGGGCCACGCCCGGACCCGCCGAGCGGTTTCGGAAGAACCGCCGGCACCCGCCGACGCAGGCGAGGGAAAAAGCCAGGGGACAAAGCGAAGGAACGCAATATTGAAGGGGACGGACGAAATACTGGCCGCAATCGACCGGGCGCTCAGCCTGGTCGGTTAAGGCCGGGAATCTGCCGGCCCACCCCTGTACCGGCCCGAAGCTTTGCCCTATACTGGGTGCATGGGCAAACCGAGAGTGAATGCGGCGGGTGGCCTGGCCGCCATGAAATACGTTTTCCGCAAGGCGCATGAGGCGGGCGGCCTGTTCAAGCTGTACGCGCGGCTGGCATCGCGCAACGCCTGCAAAACCTGCGCCCTGGGCATGGGCGGGCTGAAAGGCGGCATGGTGAACGAAGCCGGGCACTTCCCGGAGGTGTGCAAGAAATCGGTGCAGGCCCAGGCCGCCGATATGGCCGGGGCCCTCAGCGAAGAATTCCTCAACCGCACCCCGCTTTCGATACTGGAAAAATACACCCCCGAGCAGCTGGAAAAGCTAGGCCGCATTCCTTTTCCCCTGATTGCAGAACCGGGCGACATCCATTACCGCCGCCTCAGCTGGGAGGAAGCCTTCGATCGCATCGCCGACGCTTTTAACCGCGCCCAACCGGGGCGCACGTTTTTCTATGCTTCCGGGCGATCCAGCAACGAGGCCGCCTATCTTTTCCAGCTGGTGGCCCGGGCCTACGGCACGCCCAACGTGCACAATTGCTCGTTTTACTGCCATCAGGCCTCCGGGGTGGCGCTGAACCAGATTTACGGTTCCGGCACGGCCTCCGTGGTGCTGGATGACCTGGACAAGGCCGATCTGGTGCTGATTGCCGGGGCCAACCCTGCCAGCAACCACCCCCGCCTGATTACCAAGCTGATGCACCTGCGCCGCCGGGGAGGCCGGGTGATTATCATCAACCCGCTGAAAGAACTAGGCCTGGTGCGGTTTCGCATTCCGTCGGACTGGCGCAGCATGCTGTTCGGCACGCAGGTGTCGGATCTCTACCTGCAACCCCGGGTGGGCGCGGATATCCCCCTGTTCAAGGCCCTGTTGAAAGGCGTGGTGGAAGCCGGCGGCCTGGACGGCGAGTTTATCCGGCAGCACACCGTGGGCTGGGAAGAGGTGGAGGCCGATCTGGCCCGGACGCCCTGGCAGGTGCTGGTTGAGCAATGCGGCATCCCCCGGGCGCAGATTGACGCAGGGGTGCAAATGCTGCTGCAAAGCAAGCGAGGCATCTTCGCCTGGGCCATGGGGCTGACCCACCACACGCACGGAGTGGACAATATCCTGGCGCTAAGCAATTTAGCCATGGCCATGGGCTGGCTGGGTAGACCGGGGACGGGGCTTTTGCCCATCCGGGGGCATTCCAACGTGCAGGGGGTGGGCTCCGTGGGGGTCGCACCCGCCGTCAAGCAGGCGTTTGCCCTGAAGCTGGAAGAACTCTACGGGATTGATGTGCCGAAAATGCCGGGTCAGGACACCTACGCCTCTATGGTGGCGGCCCGGGAGGGCTGTATTGACGCCGCCTTCCTGCTGGGTGGCAACCTGTACGCCAGCAACCCGGACAGCGCATGGAGCCGGGACGCGCTGCGCAACATCCCCTTCAGCGTCACGGTATCCACCAAGCTGAACGAAGGGCACTTCCACGGGCGGGGGCAAACCGCAATCATACTGCCCGCGTTGGCCCGGGACGAGGAGCCCCAGCCCACCACGCAGGAGAGCATGTTCAACTATGTGCGCCTGTCGGAAGGCGGAAAACCCGCCGTGGCGGGAGAAATGCGCTCGGAAGTGGATATTATCGCCACTCTGGCCGAACGCATCTTGCCACCGGGTAAATTCGAGTGGGGGCGCCTTCGCGACCATCACACCTTGCGCCAGGAAATCAGCAAAGCCGTTCCCGGCTACCGGCAAGCCGATAAAATTGACCAGGGACACGAATTCCAGGTGGAAGGCCGCACCATGCACCAATGCAATTTTAACACCGAGGACGGCAAGGCGCATTTTTACGTGACCCCGCTGCCAGACTTTTCGCTGGCCGGCGACGAGTTCGCCCTGATGACCCTGCGCTCGGAAGGGCAGTTTAATTCGGTGGTGTATGAGGCGGAGGATTTATACCGCGGCAACACCCGGCGGGATGTGGTGATGATGAACGGCGAAGATGCCCGCCAACTGGGCCTAAACGAAGGCGACCGGGTTACCGTGAAAACCGAAACCGGCCAGATGGCGGCGGTGGTTTCCATCGTGGATATCGCCCCCCGCAGCCTGGCAATGTATTATCCGGAAGCCAACGTGCTGGTCGGCAGACGGCTGGATCCCCGCTCCAAAACCCCGGCCTTTAAGTCGGTGGCGGCCAAAATACTGGTTGGAGGCTAATTCAGCCAGCAGGCCCCGGCAACCGAAAAAAGGGGTTACCGTTCTTTTATGCTGCGTTACAAGGGCCAGAATCAGGGCTGTTCCGCTTCCACCGGGGTTTCCGGCGGATCCTGGGGCACGGGCAGCGGGAATTGATCGTAGTCCGCGCCGGTGCGCAAATCGCGGGATTCCGCCATGCGCCGGGCGATGCGGCTGCCGGGCTTCGGCTGGAAGCTGTGCGGGTCGGCGGCCTCCCATTCCTCCTGCATATCCTGCAGGTGTTTCGGCATTTGGGCGGGAAGATCGCCGCTCAGCAAGGCACCCGGCTTGAGGGTGGGCAACACGTGGCTGAGACGACGAACCTGATTGCGATCAAGGCGCTGCATCAGGTGATCCGGGGTAATTTCGGTGGTATTGCGCAATCCGGCGGCACCCAGCAGGTGGCGCAACTCCTGGATGGTGATTCGGTGGTAATTGGCGTTGCGCAGCCCCTTGTCGTTGGGGTCAAGGCCCGCAGTCAGCTCGGGATTTTGCGTGGCTACACCCACAGGGCATTCGCCGGTATGGCACAGGCGAGCCATAATACAGCCGATGGAAAGCATCATGGCCCGGGCCGAGTTGCAGGCATCGGCGCCCCGGGCCATTTTGGAAATGATGTCGAACTCGTCCACCACCTTGCCGGAGGCGATAATCTTGACGCGGTTGCGCAGGCCGGCCCCAATCAGGGCGTTGTGCACAAAGGACAAGGCATCATCCAGTGGCATGCCCACGTGATCGGACATGGTCTGCGGCGCGGCCCCGGTGCCGCCTTCGGCGCCATCCACGGTGATAAAATCCGGCGTGATACCGGTTTCGCGCATGGCCTTGCAGAGGGCCAGGAATTCGTAAGGCTCCCCGATGCACAGCTTGATGCCCACCGGCTTGCCGCCGGAGAGCTTGCGCAGCTTGCGGATGAACTGCATCATTTCCATCGGGTTACTGAAGGCGCTGTGCCGGGCGGGCGAGACACAATCCTCGCCGGGATTCACCCCGCGCAGCTTGGCGATGCCCGGCGTCACCTTGGAAGCGGGCAGGATGCCGCCGCCCCCGGGTTTGGCCCCTTGCGACAGCTTCAGCTCGATCATCTTGACCTGGGGTAGCTGGGCCTTTTTGGCGAAGAGATCCGGGTTAAAGGTGCCATCCGGGTTGCGGCAGCCGAAGTAGCCGGTGCCGATGTTCCACACCAGGTCGCCGCTGGGGAAACGGGTAAACTGCATGGTGTTCAGGCGCAGCTTTTCGGCGGTGCCTTTCACGATTTTTCCGGCCACACCCCGGCGCAGACGTTCCGGGTTCTTGATGCGGAACAGCTTGCTCAGTCCGCGC
Organism: uncultured Vampirovibrionales bacterium; assembly: GCA_964390635.1. Taxonomy (GTDB): domain Bacteria; phylum Cyanobacteriota; class Vampirovibrionia; order Vampirovibrionales; family Vampirovibrionaceae; genus CAYMIG01. Next base: position 140,339 of record CAYMIG010000002.1, read on the forward strand.
ACCAGGATTTCCTCGTTGATCTCCACCTGCTCGGTCTGGCTAACCAGACGCTGCTGCTTGTTCAAGTCCTGCTGAATTAAGGTATACAACACTTTGGCCGGCCCCACCAGGGTGGGCAGCGCGGGTTCGGAAGCCAGAGGCAGGGATTGCCCTTGGGCTCCACCTTCCAGATGGCGGCTTTCCTCCGCTTTCATGCGCTTCATGTCTTGCACCGCAATGTACGCCGCCACAGGATTAACCAACTGGGCCACGGCGGGCGGCAGCTTGCGGATTTTTCCGCCTTGAAGAGACTTGTAGGCCTCAAAAACCACTTGTTCCATCTGCTCGGCATCGGTGCCGGCGGGCAGCAGGATTTCCGCCTCTATCTGGGCCAGCCCTTCGCGGATGCGAGCCCGCAGGCCCTCGTCCTCGCCGGCCCGGATGGCCTCCAGTTGCTCCTCGGGGGTCAGCGGCAGCAGTTTAATCAGGCCCTTCTCAAGGATCCCGCGCTCGTTCCCCCGCAACTGGGCCACTTTGTCACGGGTCAGGGGGTCGTTTTTGGCAATGTCCAGCAACTGGTCGAAATCGAAGTTCTTGTCCTCGATGTTCACGTCGAAGCCCAGGTGGAAGGGGCTAATGCCCCCTTCTCCGGTGTTGACGAAGAAGTTGTCGGCAAAGGCCCCCTTGGCCAGGGCCATGACGGCCTGCGGGCTGAGCGCGCCAAAGCTCATGCCGGAGGTATTGAACACGGAAGCCTCGTAGGGCTGCGTGCATTCGGGGCCGCCAATGCGGATGCGCGGCTCGGGGGCAATCTCCGCGCCCTGGGTGGGCGACATGGAGTGGGCCAGCCACTCGGTGCCGGGCTTGTAGAGGTCGTGCAAAGTGCCAAACGCCTGCTTGTCGTTCACGCCTTTGCTGCGCTTATAAACCAGGTCACGCTGCAGGCGGCTCAGCGGCACCTCATCGGTATCCTTTTCTATAAAATACTGCTGGATTTCGGAGCGAAGCCCTTCCAGGATGTAGCGGCCATGCCCGATGAGGGGATGGGTGCGCAACAGGGAGTGCTCGGTTTGGCTCATGTCCCGGATGGCCTTGAAGCTGGCCAGCCCCCACAAGGCGGCCAGGGGCAACCCCACCGCCGGATTGATGATTGTAAGGATACCAATGCCGATTCCACTGCCCGGAATCCACTTCTTAAAACGGTCACGAGTGGGCTTGATGCGGAAGGACTCCTTATAGAGCTTGCCTTGCCCCGATCCGCCCGACCCGAAAGCCGGCTGGGAATAGGTCTGATTCGCCGGGCCCTGGTTTTGCAAGGGCCGAAAGCCAGACAAGCCCGCAAATTGAGCAGGCTGACCACCCGGTAACTTCAGTAAATTGGGAGGAACACGCATGTTTGATTCCCTATACCCCTTGACCCCGCTGCATGGCAGCGTCTCATGAAAACAGCGGGATCGGAAGCCTTACGAAATCCCACAGGGATAACGTCCCTGAAGGCGGCAAATTGCCTGCCTGTAAAAACCGGCGGCAGGGAGACAAGGCCTCAGCGGCGGTCGCCAGGATTGGCCCGTGTTTTATCGCCAGAAAGACGCTCAGCCGCCCGGCCCTGTCCCTTTCAGGGTACAGGCGTTCAGCAAGGCCACCCGGCGCATGGTCCGGGCCTCGGCCCCGGCATACATCTCCGTCAGTGCCTGTTCAGGGGGAATCCCTTCAGCTAGCACCCGCTCCCGGGCACGGGTCAGCAAGGCTTGTACCCCCTTTTGGGGCTGCCGGGGGTTCACCAGGCTGAAGAGATCCAGCAGCTTTTGCCGGTACTCGCGCTCCAGCGGAGACAACGTATCGTCCACTAGGCTTTTTTCTGGCTTTTTTTCAGCTTCTGCACGGCCAGGTAGTTCAGGCTGGCGCGCACGATGTCCCGCTCCTGGCGAACGCGGGCCCCCAAGCGGCTATCGGCATGGCGGATACGGCCATCGGCCAGCGACAACACTTTTTTGTACACGTCCCGTGCCGAGGGCGGCGCCAGGGTGGCCAGTTCATGATCGAGCAAATCATCGACGGAGGCGGTACTGTAACGTTCAAACTTGGCCTGGAGGCTTTCCTGGGCCAGCTCGCCGGAAGCCGGCGCCGCCATCAGGCGCTGACGGGTGCGCGCCTCGGCCTTGGCGCTGTTGCGCTCGGGTTTAACAGAGAACTCGCCCCGGGCGATGGCTTCCTGCACCTCTCTATCCAGGTTATCGGAATGCACCAGCTTGTCGGCCAACCCAACCCGGGCGGCATCCGCCCCGTTCAGAATGGCCGGGCCCTTGCCCCGGTTCATAACGCCGCCTTCCAGAATCATAAACCGCGCCATCGTCGGGCCAATCTTTTGCGGCAGGCGCTCTGTTCCACCCCAGGCAGGGTAAATGCCATATACCACTTCCGGGGTGCCAAAGCTGGCGTTCTCGGTAGCCACCACATAATCGCAAGCCAGCGCCAATTCAGTGCCCCCACCCAGGGCCTTGCCGTTTACCTTGGCCACCGTAACCTTGGGGGAGTGGGCGATTTCATCATACAGGCTCGCGCCTTGCATAATGAGGCTGCGGAACACCGCCAGCTGCTGCACCGGGCTCATGCCGCGAAACTGGTCTTGCAGGGCGAAAATATCCGCGCCAGAGACGAACTCTCCCCCGCCGGCGGACTCGAACACGATGGTTTTCACCGCCGGATCGGCCTGGGCCGCCCGGAAAACCCGACGGATATTTTCCAGTGCAGCCTGGTCCAGGGCATTTTTGCGCTGGGGCTTGTTGATGGTGATGTACTGGGTGGCGCCTTCCCTTCGGGTATCCACGTAGTTCAGGTTGACCTTGCCGTCGGTGGCCGCCAATTGGCGCAGGGTCTGGGGCACCTGGAAGGCCGGGTTGGTGGCGGCGTACTTTTCCACCAGCGCCAGGGCCTTTTTGGCCCCCAGCCGGTTCACTTCGTCGAAGGGCATCAGCTCCCACTTGGTGCCCACACCCACGCCGCGCTGCAAATCTTCCGGGGAAATCACCCCCTGGTCAATCAGTTGCATGGCCACGCCGATGATCAGCCCCAGCAGGTGCTCCTTGATGGCGGGCAGGGCCGCCTGATCGATGGATTCCGGGCCGCCCAGCTTGTATTGCAACTGGGCAAAGCGCTCGGCGTAATTGGCCGGGCGCTCTTTCCGCAGCGCATAAAAAGCCTGGGACTTTTGGGTGACGGTATCCGCCGGGCGATAGCCCTCGCCCAGGCCTTGGTACAGGCTCTGGGTAATATCGCCCACGATGCCCATGTAGATTTCGCTGTTCAAGCCCGAAAACGGCCCGATAAGCATGCCTTGCGCCTCGGGATTCTTGCTGAAGTTGGGCCAGAGGGTCTCATGCACCGCCCGCTCGATGGTAGTGGCGGCACGGCGTTCCATACGCTCCACTACCGCCGGAGAAGGCTGCTCGCCGTGCACCTCGGCGTAATGGCGCTTCTGATCCGCCACCATGCGCTCCCACAGCTTGATACCTTCGTTCATAACCGGCACCAGCATACGGTTCACGCCGAAACCGGGGGAATCCTTGCACACGATGGGCACCCGCCCGGTGGCCTTCACCAGCGCCTTGGTGCGCTCGATGGTTTCGGCGGAGGTTTTGCTGCCGGGAATGATTTCCACCAGCCGGTTTTTATAGGCGGGCAGGAAGTAATGCAGCCCCACGAAACGATCCGGACGCCCACTGGCCTCGGCCAGGCGCTCCACGCTAAGCGAGGAGGTATTGGTGGCCAGGATGGTATCCGCCGGCAGATGGGCATTCAGCTTGCGGAAGACATCTTCCTTCACGCCGTAGCTTTCAAACACCGCCTCGATGACGATGGCCGGGGCCGGCGCGGTGGGAATCTGGGTGGCGTCGGTGAACTTGCCCTTCAGCAGGTGCTGCCGCTTTTCGGCTTCCTGGTATTCCACCAGCCCCCGGGCAACGGCGCCCAGCAACCCCTTGGAAATCTTCTCCTCGCCAGAGGCCAGGGCCTCCTCGTTGCGATCCTGGAGATACACCGGAATATTGCCGTTCAGGATGGTCAGGGCGATATCCGCGCCCATGGTGCCGCCGCCACCCACCACCACGGCCCCCCGGCTGCGAATGTCGGCCAGGTGGTCTGGGTTCCGGCCCACCGCCTGGGTATTGCCAAACCGGATGGACAGGCTGTCCCCGGAAGGCGCCCCCGCCCGAAAACGCACTCCTGTCATGGGCATGGCCGATGCCTGAACCGGGCGGATCATATCCGCAGTGGCGGAAAGTTTCATGCGACCCCCTTCGCGTCAACTCGTTTCCTGAATGGGTTCAAATTTAAAATAAAGGTCAGCGGAAAGCAATGGGAAGGCTCCCGGGCACCCCCGCAAGCGGGCCCGATTAACCGCAGGGGCGGGTTTTGCCGTGAGCCTTGGCCTTCTTGTCGGCTTCGTCTTCCTCGCACCAGCGCTGGGCAATTTTAAACAGCTCATCCAGGGCGATCACCAGCTCCTGCCCGCGCTCGGACAAGCCATAGGTCACCTTGGGCGGGATGGTCGGCACATGATCCCGAAAGATAATGCCCGATTCCTCCAGCATGCGCAGGCGTTCCGTCAACACCTTGGAGGACAGCCCCGGCACGCTGCGCTTGATCTCCCCAAAGCGCATGGGGCCGTTTTGGCGAAACTGCCAGAGCAGGTAGGCCGTCCACTGGCCCATCAGCACCCGCAGCAGCCGATCCATGGGGCATCCCCAGGGGCTTTCGGGCAGGTTGGGCTTCAGCGGCTTCTTGGGCATGGTGGTTACTTTTTAGTACCTACTTTTCTTTGGTAACTGAATGGGCTACACTGCCAAAATAGTTACTTATAGTAACCAGCTTATCATAAGTAACCATAAAAGAAACCCCAGGCCGTGGCCATTTGAAGGAGGGATGCATGTCAGAAACGAGCGTGTTGCGTGAAAGTTTGCCAACCTTGGAAGCCATTGAGCAGCGGCGATCCGTAAAGCACTATGACCCCGGGTTCCGTATCCCGCACGAAGATGTGGAGCAACTGGTTGCCTCCACCTTGCGTGCACCGACTTCGTTCAACATCCAGAACTGGCGAATCGTGTTGGTGGAAGATGCCGAGCAGCGCAAAAAGCTGCGGGAGGCCGCCTGGAACCAGGCCCAGATTACGGATGCCTCGCTGGTTTTTGTGATTTGCGGCGATCTGAATGCCTGGAATCGCGAACCGGAGCGCTACTGGCGCAACGCCCCTGCGGAAGTGCGGGATTTCCTGGTCGGGGCTATCCGCAACTTCTACCAGGAACAGCCCGGGCTGCAGCGCGACGAGGTGATGCGCTCGGCGGGCCTGGCCGCCCAGACCCTGATGCTGGCCGCCAAGGCGATGGGCTACGACTCCTGCCCCATGGTCGGTTACGACCCGGTGCGGGTTGCCGAACTCATCAACCTGCCACCCGACCACGCCCTGGCCATGATCGTGGTGGTGGGCAAGGCCCTGGAGCCCGCCCGGCCCCGTGGCGGAGACATTCCCCGTGACGAAGTAGTGTTTCGCAACCGGTTTGCCGGTTCGCAAGCCGTTTTTGATTAGAGGAGAGCAACCTATGAGTACCGAGACCGTATCAGAAAAGCTGAAAACACTGGCCAAAGACCTTGGGCGCGAGTTTCCCCGCAGCCCCCGGGAGACGCTGGGTGGCTACGTGATTGCCGGGCGCACCCTGGACAAGTGCCGGGCCGTGCTGAACGGCAGCCAGGGGGAGTATCACTTTGACTGCCCGCTGGACAACATCTTTTTCTCGTTTTCCGGCATTAAAGCGGAGGACTTTAAGCAATTTGTGGCCACCGGCGCAAGCGACGAGGAGGTAGGCGACTGGATCCGTCAGCATGCCGCGCAGAAAGAGCGCATTGAAGTAGTGCGCTGGAACAACCAGTGGCGCTATACCACCATCGACCAGCTGCCCGATCAAATCCAGCTGTACATGGAAGACTACATTCCCCAGGTTATCCCGCCAGGGCGCGTGGTGTACCACTTTTTCGACGTCTACGACATCGAGGAAAAGCGCATGTAGCCCATGGGTGAATAGTCATTGAAAAATCGATTTCGTTACAATGGAACGCAACTGAAAGAGAGGAGGCCGCCATGGCTCAAATGCTGACCAACCACCTGGATCCCCCCGGTTGTAGCAACCCGGACTGCAACCCGGGCTCCGATGCTCCCGTTAACCCGCCACAAAAAGTTTTCAGAAATTTCAAAGCCGAAAAACAGCAACCCGAATGGCATGACTGGAAATGGCAGTTCAGAAACCGCATTACCTCGCTCGACACACTGAAAGAATTTATGCCGGTCACCCTGGAAGAGGAAAAAGCCTTCCAGGCCGCGGGGAAAAACCTCCCCTTCGCCGTAACCCCCTACTACCTGGACCTGATCGATCCGTACAACGCCCATGACCCCATCCGCAAGACGGTCATTCCGCGCGTGGCCGAATTTACCACCACCGCCTCGGAGATGGTGGATCCCTGCGGCGAGGACGGCAACATGGTGGCTCCCGGCCTGGTACACCGTTATCCCGACCGGGTGCTGTTCCTGGTCAACGAGACCTGCTCGGTTTACTGCCGCTACTGCACCCGCAGCCGCCTGGTGGGCAGCGGCAAGCATGAGGTGGATTTTTCCGCCGCCTACGACTATCTGCGCCGGCACCCCGAAGTGCGGGACGTGCTGATTTCAGGCGGCGATCCGCTGGTAATGGCCGATCACAAGCTGGAGGACATCATCCGCAACCTGCGCGCCATCCCCAGCATCGAAATCGTGCGCATCGGCACCAAAATCCCGGTGGTGCTGCCCCAACGCATCACCGATGACCTGGTGAACATGCTGAAACAGTACCATCCGTTCTACATGAGCATCCACTTTTTGCATCCCGACGAGATTACCCCCGAGGTGGAAGCCGCCTGCAACAAGCTGGCCGATGCCGGCATCCCCACCTTCAGCCAGACCGTTCTGCTGAAAGGGGTCAACGATGACCCGGAAGTGATGAAGGCCCTAATGCTCAAGCTGTTGAAGCTTCGGGTTCGCCCCTATTACATTTACCAGTGCGATCCGGTGCAAGGCACCACCCACTTCCGCACCAGCATCGACAAGGGGCTGGAGATTATGGAGCACCTTCGCGGCCACATTACCGGCTACGGGGTACCCACCTACGTGGTGGACGCGCCCGGTGGGGGCGGCAAGATTCCGGTATCGCCGGACTACGTGGTCTCCCGCGAACCGGGCAAGACTCTGCTGCGCAACTTCAGGGGCGATGTGTACCAATACCTGGACTAGGCGCTCTCTATAAGTCAGTCACGTTCTTAAAGGCGTCATAGTCTTGCGCCAGGCTACCAACCGGCTGAAATTCCGTACCGGCACGGCTCGCATTAACCACAAAAGGCGTGACCGGAATGCCAAAGGCCCATGTATCACCATTGGACATTCGCTGCGAACCAACCAACTGGTAGGTTTGCAGGTATCCCGGGCTGCCTTGCTTTGGATAGCCCCCGATAAAGGAGGGCAGTGCCCCAAATCGAATATTCACGAGGTCTCTTCTCCTGACTACTTTTTAAAAAAGGCAATGAAACGACACAATAAAAAATACTTCGGACAAGAAATTGCCCGCCCCTGCCCAAAGGCCACTCCAGGGAGCAACCACCGCTGGCCTAGCCGAACAAGTCGGCGGCCTTGTCAATCATGGCGGTTCCAACCTTGGCTTCGTGCGCCGGAGTAAGCTTGCCAGGCCAGCGATCGAAGGTATCCAGCACGGCATCATAAGTTTCGCGATCTTTAATGCGTTCGTTGATGTTCCTGATGACTTCGCCGGCGATCAGGTCGCGGTAGGTATCGGCGCTTTCATCATCCTGCGGGGCCAGTGTGCCCAAGTGGCCGTATTCATCCAGCAGCACTTCCATGTCTTCCAGCAGCCGGGCGCGGGCCGCCTGGCGAAACTCCGCCACGTCGCCTTCGCGGGCGCGATCGATCTGGTTGCGGGTATGCCCGCTAAGCGATCCGAAGCGCGGCGCCTGAACGGAACGGCCCAGGCGGCCAAAAAAAGGCTGGCCAACTTGCATGGCAAAATCCTCTGTTGATGTACCCACTGGTATCCCTGGCACCAAGACCCCTGAACCGCAAAAGTTGCCAGCCGGGGTGTAAAAAAATTTCCTGTTACACATATCGCAAGTTCATGACTTCCCTTACAATAGGGGGGAGCTAGTTGCCGGCGTGGCACAAACGATAGGGAGTTATTGACTTTGAGACCATTCATGTTCAGCGGGGTTCGTCATGGCTAACATCTGGCAGTTTCGATACGATGAAAAACAGCCGGCGCCCTCAAAAGAGATTATCGAGGCCGCTGAAGGCTCGCCGCTTCTGGCCAAGCTGCTGGTCAGCCGAGGAATCAACCAGCCTGAGAAGATCCGGGCCTTTCTGAATATGCAGGACTACCAGCCCACCAGCGGCTGGGAGCTTCCCGACATCAAGCCCGCCGTGGAGCGCGTGGTGCGGGCCATCCACAGCAAGGAAGCCGTGCTGGTTTATGGCGACTTCGACGTGGACGGCATTACCGGCACCTCCATTCTTTACCAAACCTTGCGTTTCCTGGGTGCCAACGTCAGCTTTTACATCCCGGACCGGGCTACCGAGGGCCATGGCCTGAATACCCCGGCCCTGGTCAGGCTTACCAGCTCCCGCCAACTGAAGCTGGTGATTACCACCGATACCGGCATTACCAACTTTGCGGAAGTCAGCCTGCTGAACGGGCTGGGGGTGGATACCATCATTACCGACCACCACGCCCTGCCGGAAAACCTCCCCCCGGCGCTGGCCAACGTCAACCCCCAGCGCCTGCTGGCCAATCAGCCGGATCATCCCCTGGGGCAGATGTGCGGTGCCGGCGTGGCCTACAAGTTTTGCGAACTGGTTCTGGAGGCCATGCTGGGCCCCGAAAAGGCTGCAGCCTACGCCGAAACCCTGCTCGACCTGACCGCCATCGGTACGGTGGTGGACATGGTACCCCTGCACCGGGAAAACCGCTACCTGGTCTGGCGGGGACTGCAGGTGCTGCAAAGGCGGGAGCGCCCCGGCATCCGGGAAATCCTGGAGCAGGCGGGCGTGGCGCCGGAAACCCCCATTACCAGCGAGACGCTGGGCTTTACCATCGGCCCCCGCCTGAACGCCGTAGGTCGCCTGGACAAGGCCGATCAGGCCGTCGAGCTGATGACCGGCAAAGATCCCGAACGCATTCGGGTCATTGCCTCCCATCTGGAGCGTCTCAACCGCCGCCGCCGGGATTTATGCGACCAGACCTTCCTGGAGGCGGACAGCTTTTTGCAGCGCCAGGGCGGGCTGGGTGACCAGCGGGCCATCATCCTGGGCAGCCCGGACTGGAACCCTGGCATCATCGGCATTGTTGCCTCCCGGCTGATTGAAAAATACCATGTGCCGGTCTTTATGATGGTCATCGACGAATCCAAGGGCATTGCCCGCTGCTCGGCGCGGTCTATTCCAGGCTTCCACCTGCACGACGAGCTGCTGGCACTGGAGGAGTACTTCGAGCACTTCGGCGGGCACGCCGGCGCAGGCGGCTTTGCCCTGAAGCTGGAGCGGCTGGAATCGTTCAAAAAGGCCCTGCACGAGATTGCCATGCGCAAAATTACCGACGAGCAAATGCGCCCCGTGATTGAGGTGGACGCCCGCCTGGACTGGAGCCAGATTAATCCCCACCTGATTGAGCTGGTCAACCGCATGGCCCCCTTTGGCATGGACAATCCCTCGCCGAAATTCGTGGTTGAGAACGTGAATATTGCCGCCCAGCGAGGGTTAGGGGAAGGCGAAAAGCATCTGAAGCTGGTGCTGACCAGCAAAGCGGACATGCGCCAAACCAACACCTTGCTGGAAGGGCTTATCTGGAACCATGGCAACCGGGATCGCTTCGATACCCGGGCCCCGTACAGCTTCGTGGTGGTGCCCGAGCTCAACACATTTAACGGCAACACCAAGGTGCAACTGATTATTGAAGACTACCTGGCAGGAGAGTCCTCCCAGAAGGTCTTGGAAGTACTACCCAGCCAGCCGGAAGGACGTTCTGTTTCGGCGAGGCCCACACCGAGCCTGTCAGCAGCAACCCAACCCCGGCCCGAAGCCGCCCGTCCGGCGGATGAAACGCCCGTCGGCCCGCAGTGGATTGATCACCGTAGCCGGGAAAGCGTGGAAACCTTCATAGGCCAGCTGATGTTGCCTTTACAGGACAGTCGCCAGGTGCTGATTTACCACGAGGGGCGCAAGCCGGAGATTCCATTCCTGGATGAAAGCCTGCTGGCTGACCGGCTACGGGTCAAACAGGCCGAGGAGCTGATTTTCTGGGATCTGCCGCCCTCCCTGGAGCAGTTTCAGCAGGTGCTCAACTGGGTGCGGCCCGAGGTGATCCATCTGGTGGGAGGCAAGTACCAGTCCGTGCCGGTTTTCCAGTCCGAACAGAACTATCTCAAGCTGCTGGTGCAGATCCTGCGCAAGGAGAACGACCCCTGCGAGCTGGAACTGGAGAGCTTTGCCTCCCGGCTGGCTACCAGCACGGCGGTCATTACCCATGGCCTGATGCTGCTGGAGAAAATCGGCATGCTTGAATCGCGGCTGGCCCGCCCCGGAGAGCCTGATCGCCTGCTGGTACGGCTGAAACCCGAAAATGCCAGCGGCGATGCCATGCACGATCGGCTGGAGTACGTGACCTTCCAGCAATCCCTGAAAGAGGTCGGCAAATTCCGAAGCTGGCTGTTGAGTTCTCCGCTGGATGCCATTAGAATGGCAGTGTCCGCCCCCGCAATCCCCAGTTTATCCGGTGGCATGGACGGTAGCAGCGACCGGCCCCAGCCGGCAGACAACCAGAAGGCAGGAGCTTATGCCCAGCACTGAATCCATCCCGATTGCCGTGGACAAGATTAAGGCCGCGGTGCGTGATATTCCCGACTTCCCCAAACCCGGCATCCTGTTCAAGGACATCACCCCCATCCTCAAGGATCCCATTCTGCTGAACCAGACGGTGGATTACTTCTACCACCTGCTGAAAGACAAGAAAGTCCAATATATTGCCGGCATCGAGTCCCGCGGTTTCATCCTGGGCTCGGCCATTGCCTACAAGCTGGGGGCGGGCTTCGTGCCCATCCGCAAGAAGGGCAAGCTGCCCGGGCTGGTGGAACGCCACGAGTACGACCTGGAATACGGTACCGACACGGTGGAAATCCACGTGGATGCCGTGGAGGCCGGCGCGCGCGTGGTGCTTCTGGATGACCTGCTGGCTACCGGCGGCACCGCCATGGCCGCCACCAAGCTGCTGGACAAGCTGGGAGCCGAGCTGGTGGGCATCTGCTTCCTGATTGAGCTGGGTTTCCTGAACGGACGGGAGCGCCTGCCCCAAACCGTGATGACCCATGCCATGATCCAATACTAGACGACCCTGCGGTTTGCAAAAGCCTGTCCCTCCCGGGCAGGCTTTTTTGCGGATTCGTTTCAAGTCGGGCCGGATGCCGCCGATATGCCTTTCAGCGGGCCTCCCGTCCCTACAGGGACGCCCCGCAATCCATAGACGCAGGAGCCCCCCGTGTACCAGGAAGAACTCAAGCCGGCCCCGGCCATAGACATTGTCACCTATGGCTACAAGGCCGTGTTGAAGCAACTCAAACCGCTCACCCTGCTGGCGCTTCCCATGCTGCTGATGGCGGCAATGGCCCAGACCGGGGCATTCTGGCTGCAATTCACCGGAGATCAATCCAGCCTAGCCTATATCGGGGTGGCCATCCTGGTGGTGGCGCTGGGCATTGGGGGCGCCTTTGGCATGCTTTACCTGACCTACGTGCTCAGCCGGTTTGTGCGGGATCTCTTTTTTGCCGAGAGCGCCGAACGCAACCTGTACGCCTATTACATCCCCAAAATGAGCCTGTTTGGCATTGTGGGCATTGCCTTCATTGTGGGCGCGCTGGGCATCCTGGCAGCCATCGCTGGGGTCATCGGCCTGCTCCTGCTGGTGGTGCCGGGAATTATGGTCTTCAGCCTGTATTACGTTTGGTCCAGCCTGGTGTATGTTGCCTACCTGGCCAAGCCACAACAGGGCATTTTCGACAGCATGTCCGAAATTGGCGCGCTGCTGAAAGGCAACCTGCTGCGGGCCGCCGGGCTGGGCATCCTGGCCAACCTCATTTTCTTCCTGCTTTATGCCCCGTTCCTGTCCCTGGATATTTTGACGGAATTTTTCAGGACGCAGCCGCCCTCGTTTATCAGCGCCCCCTGGGTGCCCCCGGTTTATGGCCTGATGATGGTGCTCTCCAGCTGGGTGAATATGGTGGTGGGCACGGGCGGCTTGCTCTTTGTGATGAACCGCTTCTATATTGACCTGCACGTACGCCATGCCGACAACAAGGAGCTGACCATGCAGGGCATCCAGCGCCCGGAGATCGTGAGCCCCGGCAGCCCGGCGCCTGAGCAGGCCACGTAAAAAGGCCGCCCGGAACCGAAACGGCATTCAGGCGGCCTTTTAAAAGGTTTGGGGCCGGCGGCTACTTCTCTTTGGTGCGGGTCGCCCGGGCCGTCTTCTTGGGCGCGGCCTCCTCGGCAACGACCGCCTCAACCGGGGCAGGGGCTTCTTCGACTTCCGCAGGCTCCGCAGCGGGCGCTTCGGCCTTCTTGGTCTCCGCGGCGGCGGCCTTGGCAGCAGCGGCGGCGGCCTTTTCCTCGGCCTTGGCCTTGGCTTCCGCCTCGCGCTTGATGCGGGCCTCTTCCTGCGCCTTCTTCATTTCGGGCGGAAGATCCTCGCGATCCTCGTTCCACCGGGCCAGGTTGCGGTTCTTGCGAATCAGGCCAATGGCCACGTGCACGCGCCACTCATCCAGCTTGAGCTGCTTGGCGATGATCTTGTGGATGCCCAGCGGGGGCAAGGGCAGGTACGGCTCATAGAGGGTCTCGATGGCCATCAACTGCTCGGGGGTCACCGCCAGCTTGCGCTTGGGGTACTCCAGCTTGGGCAGTTTCATCTTGTCGCGCACCAGGTTGATGCCGAAGAACACCTTGCTGGGCGCCAGGCCGATGGCCTCGCCGATTACCTCATGAATATCCGGGTTGGGCAGCGGAAGCGCCGCCTTGTAAAGCTTTTCAATCTCAATCAGCTGCTCTTTGTTGACCAGCAGCTTTTTGGGGCCGCCACGGCCACCGCCGGGACGACCACCCGGGCCACCGGGACGGCCACCGCCAGGACGTCCACCCGGACGGCCAAATCCGCCGGGACGTCCTCCCGGGCCGCCACGCGGAGGGCCAAACCCACCCGGACGACCACCCGGGCCACCGGGACGGCCTTGCCCATAGCCGCCACCCGGACGACCTTGGCCATAACCTTGCTGAGGGCGTCCGCCCCCATAACCACCGCCGCCACCGGGACGGCCCTGGCCATAACCTTGTTGAGGGCGTCCGCCCCCATAACCACCGCCGCCACCGGGACGGCCTTGCCCGTAGCCGCCACCCGGGCGACCTTGGCCATAACCTTGCTGAGGGCGTCCACCCCCGTATGAAACGGCGCCCGGATGTTGGGGCTGTCCGTAGCCACCCTGCGGGGGGCCCGAAGGACGCGCCGCTACCGTCCCCTCAGGATACAGACAGTTGGGACAGATGACTCTTTTGGGGTTCTTGGTCTCAAAGACCTCGCCGCACTTGGTGCACTGATTGGTGAACATGAATATAGATTGCCTTCTAACCCGAATCCGAAAACAAAAAAACTACTACTAACACTTGGGAAAGTTTCTGGCCGGAGCGCCATCACCCTTCATATCAAATTACAACAAAAATAAATGATTCGTTCAGTGACTGTCTCTTGCTTGCCGTCGTTTCTCGTAAAGGCCCTCGTTTTAGCCGGAGGGGGAAAGTACTGCTATCCAAACTAAAAAGTCACTCCTATAATTAATAACATATCCTGTGTGGAAAATATAGCCTTTTGCCGAAATTCCTTTTTTTGATTGAGATATTTTAAGCAATTTCGGCGTTTAGAAAGAGGGTAACGGGCATGAGCGGCGGCTCCCTGTTTGATATTGTCGGCCCCATCATGGTGGGGCCCTCCAGCTCGCATACCGCTGGGGCCGTCAGGCTGGCCAATCTGGCCATGCTTATTGCCGATGCGCCCATTAAAGAAGTTGAGTTCGTGCTTTACAATTCGTTCGCCCAAACCTATCAGGGCCATGGCACGGATCGCGGCCTGATTGCCGGCATCCTGGGCTACGGGGTGAACGACGAACGCATCCGCGACGCCTTCCAGCTGGCCCGGCAACACGGCCTGCGCTACAGAATTACGCCCTTTACCGGGGCCAACAACTATTCGCCCAACACGGTGGTGTTCAACCTGACCTTGGAAAACGACGAACCCATGCGCATTGTGGGGCATTCCATCGGCGGGGGGAAAGTGTTTGTATCCAAAATCAACGACTACAACGTCTCCATCCGGGGCGAAACGCCCACGCTGGTATTGTTCTACAAGGATCAGCCCGGCATGATCTGGCGGGTCACCAAGGTCATTGCCGAGCTGGGCATCAACATCGCCAGCCTCACCTGCAACCGCAACCAGCGCGGCGAGCAGGCCTTTATGATCATCACTATGGACGCCATGCCGCCCCGGGAAGCGGTTGAAGAAATCAAGCGGATCCCGGATATTTATATTGCCCGCTGCATCGACAAGCTGCCGGCCTAGCCGGCTTCAAGAAAGGATTCCCCCCCGTGCCCAACTTCGATTCGTTCAAGAGCCTGCTGGAATACTGCCGGGAGCAGCAATGCGCCATTTCGGAAGCGGCCCTGCGTTACGAGGAAAGCCAGTCCGGCAAGCCGCGCGAGGAAATACTGCAAGGCCTGCGGGGCATTGTGCAGCAAATGCGCGACACCATTGCCAGCGGCATTGCCAGCGACGAAAAATCGATGAGCGGCCTCTCCGGCGGCGAGGCCAAGAAGATTATGGCCTTTATGAAAGACTCTCGCTGCTTTTTCTCCCCGCTTGAAATGAAAATTATCGCCTACGGGCTGGCCACCCTGGAGGAAAACAGCCGCATGCGCCGCATTGTGGCCTGCCCCACGGCGGGCGGCAGCGGTTCGGTGCCGGCGGTGTTTATTGCCATCGAGGAAGAACGGGGGCTGGCCCCGGAGATCACGGTAAAGGGCCTGCTGACGGCGGGCGTTATCGGGGAAATCACCTCCAGGCGGATGTTCCTGTCGGGCTCGGCAGCAGGCTGCCAGGCGGAAGTGGGGGTGGCTTCGGGCATGGCCGCCGGCGGGCTGGTGGAAATGCTGGGCGGCACACCGGAGCAGGTGTGCGAGGCAGCGGCCATTTCCATGCAAAACCTGATGGGCCTGATTTGCGACCCGGTGGCCGGCCTGGTGGAAGTGCCCTGCGTGGTGCGCAACGGGCTTTCCGGCACCCAGGCGGCAGCCTCGGCCACCATGGCGCTGGCGGGAATCAAAAGCTTCGTCCCGCTGGATCAGGTGGTGGAGGCCATGGCCGCCGTGGGCAAGCTGATGCACCCCAGCCTGAAGGAAACCGCCGAGGGAGGGTTGGCCCAAACCCCCGTGGCCCAGGAATTTACCGCCCGCTTCAAGGGGGCCGCCGAAATGCCCCTGCCGCACATTCTGCCCGAATAGCCCCCGGCAGGCCAAGAAAGCTTAAGGTGAAGAAGACAATCTGCTTCATGTTTATTGATGTTTTGGCTAGCATGTAGCATCAGGTTGGGGTCAGGGGATTTAATGCTCGCGCAAAGAGAGCGTTCATCCCCCGCACAAGAGAAAGCGAGACCGAAGAGGTGAGTACACTGGCATCGATCGGCTGGCAACGGCCATCCACCCCGTCCCCGTTCCGGCTCTCCGGGCAGCCCGGCCTGAAGTTCGGCTGCCGGCTGTTTGCCTACATGGCCTCCAACCCCTACCCCAACCAGGACAAGTTCATCCGCCAGGCGCTGATTGACGGGCAAAACGCCCTGCAAAAGCAAAGCGCCAAGACCATGGACGAGGAAAACGACGGCGGACGCTTTACCTGGGGCGCCTTCGTGAGCAACGCCGAGCAGCAGGACGGCTACGGCATCGCCCGCTACGAACCGGGCACCCCCAACCCGTTCATCACCCGTTCCAACCTGCATGCCGCCAGCGCGGAGTCGAAATTCGCCGAAAACGTGGCCGAAACCGCCCAAAAGAAACCCTTGAGTCTGCTGGTGCACATCCGGCAAGGCCCCAACGCCATCCAGCTGAACAATCACCCCTTCCAGTTCGGCCAGTGGTCGTTTATGCACAACGGCAAAATACCCGACAGCGTCATTCTGAACCTGGAGCCGGACATTGAGCGCTATGCAGCCCGCTACGGCCATCCCGTGCCGCAGGGCACCATCGATACCGAGCGCGTGTTTTATTACATGCTGGGCAAAATGCGCGACGAGTTTGGCACCACCGATGCCAGCCGCATCAACACCTACAGCCTGCGGCAGTTCTACGCCCAAACCATCGGGGACATCCTTCGGCAATCGAACGAAGAGGCCATGCCCTGGTTCGTGGAGCCCACCGATCGCTTCCAGCGGCTCACCGGCGTCGCCCTCAAGCGCGGCTCATCGGTACAGATTCCGGTGGGGGCCAACTTCATCCTGTCGGACGGCAACCGCACGCTGGCCGTGCGTTCCGGGCGCGATCTGTTCCTGGGCGTTCGCCAGGGCGCGGGTGGGGCCAAGGAGGTTCTGATTGCCACCCAGCCCATCCAACCCAAAAAGACCAGCCGCCTGGCCAAGGTGCAGTGGTTTGAGATTCCCGAGCATCACCTGGTGACCGTGGAGCGCAAAAACGGCCAGCTGGAAGTCAGCATCGACCCCTTGCACCCCAAATCGGTGCCGGTGGCGGATGCCAGCGACGATCACGGCGGCTAGCGCCCCGGGTTAAGCCCTCAGCCCGCCATCGCTAGTAGGCGGTGGTGACAATGGGCATTTTATCGCCGGAAATATTGGGAAACACCAGCAGGTTGCCGTCGCCATCGCGCCAACGCATCCAGCCGATGGGCGTGTTGCGCTCAAAGTCCAGCACCTCCACCAGCATCCAGTTGCCGCGCAAGTGGCGCACCTTCAGATCGCGGATGATGGTAATAGGGATGAACTTGGCCTCGTCCTGGTCAGCCTGGCGCATGGAGCGCTGGTATTGGCTCACGCCGCTCAGCCAGTAAACGCCATTGGCCCGGGCGTTGAGCCTCATGAAATCCTGCCAGCTTTGGTAAACGCCAAAGTGGGCCGGATGGGTATCGATAGGATCCAGGGTTTGCCCATCCTCTGCCTGGGCTTCAGACTGCTTGGCCTTGACCCAGCCGGTTTTATGGCGGGCCTGATCATACACCACCTCTACCCAGCCATCCTCGTTTTCGGCGGTCACGGCCATCATGGCCACATCCAGCTGGGGATAAAAGCAGAAAAAGACGTGATCGGCGGCCATGGTGTTGCTGCCGGTGCCAACCGCGCGGATGCTGTTGCTCTGGGTGTTGCGATCCCAGTGGATTTGCTTCAGGATGGGCGCGTTATCGTTGGGTTCGGCATAGACAATAATGTCGTAGGGGGCGAAATAAATGCCGTTGCCGTAGGTGTAACCGCTTTTATACATCTGGGGGGAAAACCCAAAGCCACTCATGGCCTGGCTTTCCGAGACCAGCAACATGCCCAGGGCCATCATGGCGGCCAGCATGGCCACAACCAGTGACTTGAACCGGGTGGTGAACCGTTTTCTCATCGCGCGCGTTCCCTGATTTTGCGTTAGGCTATAATCAATTATTCCCGAATCTGCAAGTTCCAACCACCATTAGCTGATGGAGATTGGCTGTAATACAGGCTGAGCCGTTGCATGAAGATTCATCTGGCCGAATATGTCAAAAGCGCCCCCGGACTGAAAGACGTGCCGGACTTTGGTGGCGCCCCGGAAATCGTCTTCGTGGGCCGCTCCAACGTGGGCAAGTCCTCGTTCATCAACAGCCTGCTGCAACGCAAGAACCTGGCCCAAACCAGCAACACCCCCGGAAAAACCCGCTATATCAACCTGTACCGCATCCTGCTGAGCCGCCGAGACGGGGTGAAGGAGCCGCTGATTTTCGGCGACCTGCCCGGCTACGGCTTTGCCAAGGTATCCAAGACCGAACAGGAAAAGTGGCGGCACAACATGGAAACCTACCTGGCCCAGCGGCAAGCCATCCGCTTGGTGGTGCAGCTCATCGACAGCCGTCATGGCCCCCAGGACAGTGACATCCGCATGTACGAATGGCTGCAGTTCCACGGAAAACCGGTGCTGGTGGTGCTCACCAAGACCGATAAAATCAGCCGGAACGAGGTGGAAACGCAAAAGGCCGCCACTTCCCGGGCGCTGGATTGCGGCACCGAACGAATTTTAGCCTATTCCGCGGAAACCCATGCGGGTCGGGACGAGGCATGGCGGCGCCTGTTTGAGGCCATCGAGGCCCCTACGCCGACCGCTTAAGTCGAAACGGGCTGGCTGCAACGGCGCCAAAACGAATCAGCCGCGTTTCATCGGAAAATACCGGCCCCAGATCCAGGTCAAAGGCCATGCGGGCCACCACGGGCACCGGCAGTTTGAGGTTATCCAGCAAACGATCGTGGAAACGCTTCAGGGTGAATTGGAGATCGGCCTGTTTCACCCGGTCACGCAACTGTTCTATTTGCATCAGGCCCAGGTAATAGCTGGCCGGCTGGGTGGGATAGCGGTTTCCGCTGATCACCACGTGTTTGGCCGCCTCGCTTAATGCCAGCGAGTCGTCCATGCCCAGGCGGGCCCGCATTTCGGCTGCCACATCCAGCGCGGTAATCCGTCCGCTGTGAAACTCGGCATTCAGCTTGGCTCGCATCGCCCGCCACAGCAAGGCCCGCAAGGCTACCAGTTCCTGCTCCGGCTTGTCGTAAAAGCCCTGATCCAGAAGCAGTTTCTCGCAATACAAGGCCCAGCCTTCCACAAAGAAGGTATTATACAGCTTTGACTCACTGTAAAAACGCCTTAACCCGGGCGACGCTTTCCGCCAGGCTTCCCCACTGCGGACCTCATGCAGGTGGTGGCCGGGAATCCCCTCATGGGCCAGGATTGCGTCCATGGCATGCCGGTTGTGCTCGCGCAGCTCCAGCGCCCGCTTGCCGGGCTCCGGGCTGACCGCCGGCGTAATGCGGACGGTTCGGCTGGGCGGGTTATAAAACGCCACGGAATGCGTTGAAGCCTCATTCGGAGGGGTTTGTTCCACCCTTAAAGGCTCTTCGGGAAGGCCAAGCAGGTCTTTTTCCTTCAAAAACCCTGCCAGGCTTTGCACCCTCTGCCTATAGGTTTCAACCACCGCGTCCTCCGAAGGATGATCCCGACGGAGCCTGTCGTACACCTGCTGCCAAGATTTTCCAGGCTCTATCTTGCGGGCCAGCTCATCCATCCGGCGCTCAATGGCATCGGCATCCCGGGAGATCCTTTCAATCAGGGTATTCGTATCAACATCCACCCCTTGTTTCCGCAGCAGGGCCTCGTAGGCCACCGTGCCGATACCGCCATTCTCGGGGGGAGCCGGGCGGGGCTGGTGCCTGGAAAGCATATAGCCCACTTCCAGTTGCATCAGTTGCCGCAACCCCCGGTGCAAGGGGTCGGAAAGCTGGTCGGGCGCCAGGGTTGCCAGTGCCTGGCTAAGGTGTTCCAAATCACCACGGGCATGCCCCAGGCGCTCCCCCTGACGCAGATAGTTGTCCAGCAGGCCCTCCAGCCGGCGATCCGCATCCTGGCCCGAAAACCGAAGGCTCAGCCGATCCCCGGCCACCGTCCCCGCGGGCGACATCCGGCCAGGGCCGGGCAAGCGCCGGGCCGGATGGCTGGAAATGCCTGAAACGAAAGGAAACAGGGAGAGCATGGCACAATCCGCTGGCTGACCAATACGCGCATTAAACGCCCTGAACCGGGACTTGTGCGGCTCAACTCCGCATTTGAAAATCCGGCGCTTTCCGGCTACCCTTGATCCTGCCTCGCAAGCAAACATTCAGCAAGAAAGGATTGTTCATGCCCGTGACCGAAGTGAACGAAGTCCCCTCCACCGCCGTAAAGGGCCTGCTGGCCGGAAAAACCGGCCTGATTTTCGGCGTTGCCCACAAAACCAGCATTGCCTGGGCCATTGCCCAGGCGCTTTCCAATGCCGGCATGCGACTGGCCTTCACCTACCAGGGCGAACGCCTGGAGGAAAACGTGCGCGAGCTGGCCGAAACCCTGGAAGGCTCGCTCATCCTGCCCTGTGACGTAACCAAGGATGAGGAAATCCAGGCTGTGTACGACGCGGTGGGCCGCGAGTTTGGGCGCCTGGACACCCTGGTGCACAGCGTGGCCTTCGCCAAAAAAGAAGACCTGGCCGGCGGCTATGTGGACACCTCGCGCGACGGCTACCTGCTGGCGCAGGACATCAGCAGCTATTCTTTAACCGCCCTCACCCGCGCTGCCCTTCCCCTGTTTGAAAAGTCCGGCGGCGGCAGCGTGATTACCCTGACCTACCTGGGCGGGGAACGCGTGGTGCAGAACTACAACGTGATGGGTGTGGCCAAAGCCGCCCTGGAAATGAGCGTGCGGTATCTGGCCGCCGATTTAGGCGCCAAAAACGTGCGGGTAAACGCCATTTCCGCCGGCCCCATCAAGACGCTGGCCGCCCGGGGCATCTCCGGCTTCTCCAGCATCCTGGGCTACATGGAAGAACACACCCCCATGAAGCGAAACGTGACCGCCGATGAAGTCGGCGACACCGCCCTCTTCCTTGCCAGCCCGCTGTCCCGGGGCATCACCGGCGAGGTAATCCACGTGGACGCCGGTTTCCACGTGATGGGCTTCTAGCCTTCCGGCTTGGAACCTTCATCCGCAGGCGGGGTCGAATCCGGCCCCGCTTTGCTTTTGTCGGCGGCGGGCGGCTTGGGCTGGCCGAACTTTTCGAGGTAAAAATCCAGCGCGTTCAGGGGGTTGAGCAGCGAGGCAAACTTGCTGAGCTTGACCATGGCGTAGGCCACCCCCGGCAGGCTGCCGGTGCCAGGGTACAGCAGGTAATAGGGCTGCCACTCGGGCATGAATTTTTTCTTGAAGTTGTAAAGCCCCTTGAAATCGAATAGCTGGCCGCCCTTGTCAAAGGTAAAGCCCAGCAACTCGGCCAGGCCGGGGCAGTCCTTGCCGTCCGCCTGGCCCAGCAGGGACAGGGGCGCCATGCCCAGATCGAAATACTTGAAGCCATCGGCCTTGGCGCGTTCGATTTCATGCACGAACAAGGCTTCCATCACCCCGTTGGGGGCGCCATCATCGCGGCGCATCAGGTCGATACAGCGGGCCTTGCTGCCCGGCAACTCAATCAGGTTGCAATACCCCAGCAGCTTGCCGTCTTTATCGCTCAACACCACCGATCGGGTGTTGGCCAAGTATTGGGGCGTGGATTTGCCTAGGCCAAACTCCAGCTCGTAGTTGCCGTGGCCTTTCAGCCAGCGTTTGTTGATGGCATCAATCTGCGGCCAGTCTTCGGGCTGGTAATCCCGAATAACCCATGCCTCGCGTTGTGCGCGGTTCCGGGCGGTGCGCAAATCCTGCACCGTTTTTCCGGTCAGGGTAAAGGTTTCCAGGTTCACCATCGCCTCATGCCCGATGGGCAAAGCCTTGTAACCCAGCTTCCGCCCGGCTTCCACCAGGGGCGCATCCGCCATGGCCACCACCGGGGTCAGGTGCTGCGCTTGCATTGCCCGCACCCAGGCCTCCAGCACCTCGGCGGCGGGAAGGTCTCCGCAGGGCCCGCCCATGGCCAGCGCCGTGCGACCGGCCACCTTGTAGCTCACCACCCCGGCCTGGCCGTCGCGGTTCAGGGTGAAATGCTCGTGGTCACAGTTCTTGCCCAGGTAGTGCAGGGTGTGTGCGGCGTGGGCATCCAGAATCTTGCGGGCTTCGCGGGTATGGGTGCCGGGCCCTTGCAGGTAGTCAACGATTTTGTCCCGCAGCGCCGGCTGGTTCACATGGGGCGCGATGGCCTGTCGAATACGCAGCTGATCGATCAGCCACTGAAGCCACGAAACCGGGTTGAACAACCGCAGCCTATGGGAGGGAATGGTTTCCACCCCCTGCTTGTACCAGAAGTCCACGGCATCTTTGCCGCTAATGGTGTAACGCTCGGCAAAGCCATCGCCGGAAGGAACCTCGCACACCAGGTTGCGCGCGGAAACCTCCAGCAACGGCGCTTGGTTCTTGGATTCATATTGCACGGTCTGCTGGCAGATGCGGCCAAAGCGAACCGGGGCCCCTGAAGACACCATACGGACAACTCACTCGAAGGGATGACGCTGTATTAAAAGCGGCCAAGCCAATTTGTTGCTAGCCGGCATGCGTCAGTTTTACGGCAGAACTTCGGCGCAGTTTGCCAGCGATCCTTTGCCTAGATACCGCGCAAGCGATCGGCGGGGGAAACGATGCTGGTAATACGCAGACCAAAGTTGTCCTCAATGACCACCACCTCGCCCTTGGCAATTAGTTTGCCGTTGGCGTAGAGATCCACCGGCTCACCGGCCACCCGGTCCAGCTCAATGACCGAACCACGGGTCAATTCCAGCACATCTTTGATGGAAATCTCGGTTTTGCCCAGCTCCACGGTCAGGTTGAGGGTGACATCCATCACCAGCTCCAGGTTCTTGTTTTCCTCGCCGTAGATGTTGGGCTGGTGATCGAAGGATGCAAACTCCACGGGTCTGACGGTAACGGGGTCGACGTCCATTCTGCCTCCGGAAGGTGCCGCCGCGGCAACGCGGGGTTGCTGGGGGGGCGCCGCCTGGGGACGGGACGCACCCGCCGTTGCCGGCTGGGGTTGGGGTTGATACGGTTGTCCAAAATCGGTAAATCTGGCGGAGGGCCCAGGTTCCACTGGGGCCGAGGCCGCTGCCGGCGCTGCGGCAGCCATGGGCGGCAAATCGGAAGATGCAGACTCCTCCGGCTTGACGGCCAGCAGGTGGCCCATCTGTCCCTTGGCCTGAGAAGCGATCATCAGCTGCAACATTTCGATGGGGGCCTGTCCGGCAATCTTCAGTTGCAGGTTGAGGGCGGCAAACGGTTCGGCCAGCAGCTCCGGCAGGTGGGTCAGCAGGCTTTCATCGCCATAGGGAAGCACCTCGGGGTTGTTAATCTCCACCGACTCCTGCAAAACCGTGGCCATGCCCGAAGCGGCGGAATTCATCATCTGGTTCATCAGCTCGCCCACGGCACCCACTTCCAGGTCGCTCAGGGGATCCCCGGAAGGCTCGCCCGGGTTGCCCAGCATCAACTCGGCCAGGCGGCGGGCATCGGAATTTTTCAGCACAAACACGTTGGAAGCGAACTTGCCGGTGGCGTAGTGTACGGCCACCATGCTTTTCAGATCGCCCGCAAAGGGCTCGGGCATGGCTTCCAGCGAGGCGTACTCCACCAGATCGGGAATGGCGATGTCCACTTCCTGCCCCAGCAGGATGGAGAGGGTGGAAGCCGCCGCGCCCATCGAAATGCTGGTCATCTCGATGATGGTATCGCGATCCTCGGCAGACAAGGTGCCGTTCATTAACTCATCGTTTGTCATCGAAGCCAAATCCTTCTATTGCTTCTTCGTTTTCCACGCTCTCGGTCACGCAAACCGCCAGCTTGTCCTTGCTGCGGCCCGGACGGCAGAAAAACTTGGGCTTGCCGTTCACGCAGGCCAGCAGGGGCTCGTGCGCCTCCCGATCCAGCCGGATGACATCGCCCACGGCCAGCTCCAACAAGTCTTTCACGGTAATAGTGGTGCCGCCCAGCAGTACCTGCACCGGCATGCGCGCATAATTCAGCTTTTTGAGCAGTTTTTCCTGCTCCTCAAATGGAATGTGCGATTGCTGGCGGTGGAAGATGTGCTGCGCGCTCAGCTGGGAAATGACGCCTTCCAGCACTGGGTAAGGGATACACAGGCTCATCAGGCCGGAATTCTTGTTGCCCAGGTTCACCTCAAAGGTGATGAGCGCCACAATCTCGCCCGGCGTGGCCACCTGGATGAGGGCGTAGCTCTCTTCCATGCCCACCATGTTGGCGTTCACGTTCATCACGGAGCGCCAGGCCTCTTCCAGCGAAAGCAAGGAGCGATCCAGCACCCGGCGAATCAGCGACTGCTCGATGTCGGTCAGCTCGCGGGCCTTGGCCTCGGCCATCCCCGGGCCACCCAGCATACGGTCAATCACGCTGCTGGTCACCTCGTAGCCCAGGCCCATCAGCACCTGGCCGGGCAGGGGATCCAGCTCCAGGATGCACACGCTCATGGGACTGGGCATGGAGCGCACGAATTCATCGTAGGTCAGCTGGTCCACGGAAACCACGTCGATTTCCACCGTCATGCGCAGGTAGGCGGTCAGCACCATGCCCAGGGAGCGGGCAAAGTTTTCGTGGATGGTCTGCAGCGCCCGCAGGTGATCCTTGGAAAACTTGTCGGGCCGGCGGAAGTTGTAAAGCTTGTAGTTGCGTTTTTCGGCCAGCACGTCCTCGGGCACGCCGGGCGCCTCTTCGGCCAAAGGCTGATCCAGTCCCACCGACAGGGATGATAGCAGGCTATCGATTTCTTCTTGTGACAGCATCGCCGCCAAAACCTCTCTTTGCCTTTGACCCGGTGGGCGTTGTTAACGCTGGATGATGAAGTCCTCAAAGTTGACCCGCAGCACGGAGTACTTGGGCGCCATAATGCGGTTCAACTCTTCCTTGATTTCGTCCTTCAGCTGTTCCTGGCCTTCCAGGGTGGCCAGGCCGGTGGCCGTCCGCTTCATCAGCGAGGCGTTGATGACATCGCGAATGGTGGGGACGTACTTGGACATATGATCTTTGAATGCCGCCTGGCAGGCCGCCGCCGGATCCGCGCCTTCGCCGCCGGAGGCAAGGGTGGTGTCATCCACCACGGGCGCCGCGGCCCCGACAATCTGGCCGCCATCCAGGGCGGAAGGCGGTACCATGGCATGCTTTTCGGCGCCGCCGTAACAGTCTTCCTCGGGCGGCACATGCACGCTGAGGGACATCTTGGCCCGCAGGTACTGGTTGCCCCCAATGGCCGGATCCGGCTTGAGGTTGACCATAAACTCATCCAGTTCCAGGTTCATGCCCACTTCGGAAACGGGGGCCTCGCCGGTTTCCTCGCCACCCGCGGCCTCCTCGGACGGGGGGCCCGCCTTGGCCAGGGCTTTCTCCATGGCAGGCAGCAACACGTAGGTGCCCACCACATAAGTGGAACCGGCGGTACCGGCAATGGAAACCAGCACCACCACCAGCAGGGTGATGATAAACTTCAGGTCGATGGGCGGGGCACCGCCAGCCTTGCCCGGCAACGGGGTGACATCCGCATCCGCTTTTGGCTTCAAGTCTTTTGGCTTGGTAGGTCTGGCCATGACGGGTCCTCTTGGTTATTCGCCTGGGTTGGCTTGGCTGCCTTCATCGGGGGCCGCAGGCTCCGATTGCGCCGCGGTACGGTTCAATACCACTATATCCACTCGCCGGTTTTTCTGTTTCCCTTCAATGGAGGAATTTTCGGCAATGGGCTTGAACTCGCCGTAGCCTGCCGCCGACAGTTGCGGAGGGGCAAAGTGATGCCGATCCACCAGGTATTTCACGATGGTGGTGGCCCTGGCGGTGGAAAGCTCCCAGTTGGAAGGGTACTTGGAGGTATGGATGGGCGTGTTGTCGGTGTGCCCCTCTACCCTGATTGGACGAGGATCGCCCTGCATGCCGGTGGCCAGCCGGTCGGCAAGCTGGTCGATGGTTTTGCGGGCGGCAGGAGTAAGATCGGCGCTGCCCGGGGTAAACAGGATGCTGTCCTTCAGGGAAATCACCACGCCCCGCTCCTGGCGGCTAATGGCAATTCCGGGGGAGAGTAACCCTTGCAGCTCTTTCTGCAAGCGGGCATCCTCGTTATGCTGCATGGCTTTCGATTCCTGATGGGCACCTGTCGTGGTTATCGACAACTGGCGGGAATCTTTAATCCCGTTGTGCACCGGGGCACTAGCCGGTACCGGGTGCAGGGGGTTTTGCAGCCTAACCTCGCTGATGCCCTTCAGTTCGGTCTTGGCCATGGCAAACAGCACCACGAAAAATCCCAGCAGCAGGGTCAGCAGGTCGGCATAGGGAATCATCCAGCGGGCATGGCCGGTGTGGGTGTGCCCGGAGGTTTCCCGCTCAATCATTTCCAGCTTCTGCATCAATGCCTGGGTATGGGGGCGCAGGCTCTCGCGTTTATCGGTCTGTTCCAGCCCGGGCATGGCGCTTACTCCAGATAGCCGGCGGGCAGCAGATCATCGATGCTGGCCGCGCGGGCCTGGGCGCGGGAGCGTCCGGCGCTGGCGTAGGGCTTGGGAGCGGGTTTGTCCCCATCCGTCTGGCCGTCGGCCAGGAAGGCGTTCAGTCGCTCCTCAATAATGAGGGGATGCTCGCCCGCCCGGATGCTGAGGATGGCTTCCAGCAGCATGGTGCGGATAAACCATTCCTCACGGGCCCGCTGGCGCAGCTTGGCAGCCAGCGGCAGCAGGAACAGGTTGGAAAGGGCCACCCCGTAAAGCGTCGCGCTAAAGGCGGCGGCAACGCCCTGTCCCAGCTGGGCCGGATCTTTGAAGGATTGCACCACGTAGATCAGGCCAATGACCGCCCCGATAATCCCCATGGTGGGCGAATAGCCCCCGGCGGTCTCGAACACCTTGGCATGATCCATGGTTTCACGGTAGCCCACCTCGATTTCGGTAGACAGGCTGTCGCGGATAAACTTTTCGGAGCGGTTGTCCAGCACCAGGCTCAGCCCTTTTTTGAAGAAGGGATACTCCACGCTGTCCAGCAGGGGTTGCAGGGCCAGCACGCCCTCGTCCCGGACGAAACCCACCACGTCCATCACGTAATCGACGATATCGCGGGGCTTCATGCGGCTTTCACGGGAAGTGCGCCGCAGTGCGGCGACCGCCTCGCCCATGGCCTGCATGCTGAAGCTCACCAGGGTGGCGGCCAGGGTTCCGCCAAACACAATCAGGATGGCTTCGGGGTTCAGCAGGGTGGATGCCGGCACGTTGCCCAGCACCAGCGCCGCCACCAGTATCAGCAAACCCGAAAGCAAGCCAATGGAAGTTGATAAATCCATATCCACGCACACCCTTCATTCATCGATGAACCTATCTCTACCATAGAAGATTGGGCCCGCCGCTTCCTCCTCCAAACTCAGGATCCATGCATGCTTGCCCCGCATGGGTTTCCCCCGATCGATTTACATAAATACATATTTTATAAAAAACAGGCAATTTAAGCTCAAAAAATTTTTTATATTATCTGGATATACTAATTAAATCCAACTCATCCATAGAGAGCCCCAAGAGACATAGAGCTTACCCCCAGAGTACGCAATATCGGAATCGAGAGAACCGCCACAATGAAACACGTTCGCCAGTGTCTTCCAGCGCGGCTGGAAGTCATAAAAAGTGTGCAGCCAGGGCAGATCAGCCTGATCAGCCAGCTGGCAGCCTCCCCGAACGCCGATCTGGCAGCGGCTTTCATCGATCCCGCGCTGAACCGGAATCCGGCGGCACCATCCTGCCGCCCCTTCAACCGGCCCCCCAGGAAAGCAAACGGCCCATTCCGCACCTTGAGCAATCTGGTCGCCAACCTCTTTAACCAGATGCCAGGAATGCGCCCCACCCGGCTGGCTAACGAGCTGACCGCCGCCGGGGCCAAGGCAAACCTGGACTCTTGCCGGTTGAAATTTTTGCAAAAAGCCGCATGGCTGGTTAAACCCCCCCGTATCTAAGCCCGCAACCGCCGGCAAACCAGGAGACAATAAGGAGCCCATACCATCACGACCGCCGGTGCGCCGGCACAGTCGCCCTGGGCAACCGCACAACCAGACTTTACCTCTGTTTATCCCGCCTCTAGAAAGAAAAAGGGAAAGAGGAGCGCGGTCGCGACTGCGACCACGGTTAAGACCGCGCTCCGTTTTTTTTTTGCGCGCCCGCCCTTTTGCATGACTTGGCATAACCCCTTGACGTATAATTTGGGAGCGAGGAAACACCTTCAAAGTCAAGTATAGATAGGGCTGGGCCATGAATTTTGATTTAACCCCCGAACAGCGCCAGATTTGGCAATGGGCACGCGAGTTTGCCGACAGCGAGATTGCCCCGGTGGCTGCCGCCAACGACCAGGCGTCCCGTTTCGATTTTGACCTGCTGAAAAAGATTGCCGACCAGGGCTTTTTCGGCGCCATCCTGCCGGAAAAATACGGCGGGCAGGAGATTGACCACATCGCCTACGCCCTGATGACCGAGGAAATCGCCCGGGTTTGTTCCTCCACCCGCACCCTGTTCTCGGTGCAGATTTCGCTGGTGGAAAAACCCATCCTGCAATACGGCACGGAAGAACAAAAACAGAAATATCTTCCCGCGCTGGCTTCGGGCGAAATGATCGGCTGTTTTGGCCTGACCGAACCCAATGCCGGTTCCGATGCGGGCAACCAGCAAACCACCGCCGTGCAGGACGGCGACTACTACATTTTGAACGGCCAGAAAACCTGGATTTCCAACGGCTGCATTTCGCAAGTGGCCATCATTATTGCCCAGGCCGACAAGTCGAAGGGCCACAAAGGCATGTGCGCCTTTCTGGTGGACACCGACACCCCCGGCTTCAGCACCCGGGAAATCAAACCCAAGCTGGGCTTGCGGGCCTCCATCACCTCGGAACTGTTCCTGGACAACGTGCGGGTGCACAAATCGCAGATGCTGGGCAACCCGGGCGAGGGCTTTAAGGTGGCCATGTACTGCCTGGACCAGGGCCGCTTCAGCGTGGCCGCCGGCGGGGTGGGCGTGATGCAGGCCTGCATTGACATTTCCACCAAGTACGCCATGGAGCGGGAAGCCTTTGGCCAGCCCATCGGCCAGTTCCAGATGATCCAGCAGATGATTGCCGACATGGTGGCCGACTGCGAGGCGGGTCGCTTCCTGGTACTGCGGGCCGCCCACCTGAAGGACAAGGGCGTGCGCAACACCCGGGAAACTTCCATGGCCAAGTTCTTCTGCTCCGAAGCCGCCATCCGGGCCTCCAACAGCGCGGTGCAGGTATTCGGCGGCTACGGCTTCTCGGAGGAGTACCCCGCGGCCCGCTATTACCGCGACGCCCGGGTTCTGAACCTGTACGAAGGCACCAGCCAGATCCACCGCATCATCCTGGCGCAAGACGCCCTGGGCATTCGTCCGGCCAACGGCCCCGGCAGCCCCTCGGATCGCATCGACCGCCTGTCGGACCTGGTGCACGCATAAACACCCTCGATGCCGCTCCCACCGGGCGGCATCGGTTTTAAGGAGCCGGTATGAATTCCTTCGAAAGCTTCTTGCAGGCCTACCCCTGGCTGCCCCTGGCGATTTTCTTTCTATGGTGGTGCTTTGTGGTATGGCTTGTGGGCAAAATAAGCGGCTGGCAAGAGCTGGCGGAGAAATACCCCGGCGGCTCCCAGCTGGATGACCCCATGGTGCGCTGGAAATGGTGGCAATCGGTCAGCATGCGCGCCCACTGCAACTACAACAACTGCCTCATCCTGGGTATCAGCCCCAAGGGGTTGGCCTTGCGCATGCCCTTCGTGTTTCGCGTCGGGCATCCCCCCATCCTGCTGCCCTGGCAGGCTATCGAATCGGCGGAAGCCGGCCAGACATGGTGGATCAAGACCCTTCGCCTGCAGGTAGGCTCCCCCCGCATCAGCCTGCTGTTTGCGGCCAGCGCCCTGGAAGGGGCCGAGGCGTGGTTACGCATCCAGCCGAAACCCGCCAAACGCTAGGGATCAGGCTATCCACAGCCGCTTTTTGCGGCGGATTCGACCAAGCCCGGTTTCGGGGTCGGCGGTTAGCAGGCAGCCCTGGCAGTGGTTGCGACAGCATAAGGTTTGCTCCCCCACGTGCACCCAGGCATCGGGGCGGGTTTCCCCTTGCATCATGCGGGCCCTGTAGCGAGGCATTCGGCTGCCCAGCCACTCGATGAAAGCAGCCTTGTCGAAGCGCTGGTTCTTTTTGGGGTTCATCCATACGCTAAGATAGTTGTAGCTGGAGGTGATAAACCATACCCCCCAGTCGTTCCACAGCGTTTCGGCGGTAACGCCGTGCTGGCCCAACTCGGACTGGAACAGGGCATTGGCCTCATGCAGGCTGTCGAATTTTTTGCCGAAGGCCAGGGCCGGCGAAAAGGCCTTGGCGGGGGTTTGGGCATACAGGGGCGCTCAAGCGATCATGCCATCCACTTCTTGAAAACCACTTGCCTGCCTTAACGGCAGGCAAGGCGGCGGATTGCCATGCGGGCCATATTTTGGGCCCTGTCGGGCTTGCCCTCTCATGTTGGCGTGGTATAACTGTCTTGAGAGTCAGAGTGCGGCGGCCAGGCGAAGGGACTGCGTGGTTTTCTCCGGCATTCGGAGGATTTTTGCTTAACAAAGCACCCATCAACCTCAGGATTAATTGTCTTTATATAAGGGAGTTTGTATAATGCAAACAATTGAGATCCATCTTTTGTCTCAAGGGATATTTTTTCGAGGGAAAAGTGAAAGAGAAACCTTAAGATTTTCCGAAACTCTTGAGGCTTGTTCTAAAAAGTTGATTACAATATAAAAACAAGTTAGTTACGGTTTTGTAAAGTTTGGCAGGCACGCGCTAAAGCTTTCCGCAAAACCGTCGAACACCTCAGAGTCAGAACAACGAGGGAGAGGTATTCACCAATGACCACTGATTTCAATTCATTCGATCCAAACAAGGTAGGACAAGCCCACCTTGGCCAGCACAAAGGTGGCAAGAAGGCTGCCGATAACGGCCAGGGTGCGACCGAAGCCGGGCCCCAGGGCGATCCCTACGCGGACCTGAAGATGGATCCCAGCCGCCTGCTGGACCTGCTGTCTGCCCAGGCCCGCCAAAACCTGCCCGTCGATCTGCAAAACCCGTCCATTACCAACAGCATCAGCGCGTTCACCAACCTGGTCAGCCCGGATCGGCATGCCCGCATTTCGCGCATCTTTCAGCAGGCCTATACCGAGGAATTCGGCCAGCCGCCCAGCGAAGACCTGCTGGAAAACCTGGTGGCCGACTATATTATTGGCCGGCCCGTGACCGCGTAACACAAGTTTCCGAACAATCAACTAACAATCAACTACGAATACCTTTCCCGCCCGGACCAACCTGGTTCGGGCCTTCGTTTTCTTCACCCGGCACCGAACATTCGCGGGCTTGTGCTGGCGGCATTTTTGTATAAAATCAGTCAACAAACCGGCAAGGGGGTTGCCGTTTCAAAGTGGTTTGAAACGGGCATTCCTCATGCAGGCGGGTCTCGGAACACGCGGTACGGGCGGATTCCGAAGCCGGATTTGAGAAAAAACAACTGAAGCATGTCTTTACTGACTGACCGGACTTTAGTATGATGGCATTCAGCCTGTGTCAGGGAGTCAGAGTCCAGAATACAGCGTTGTTCTAGTCGTATAATCAGGAATGGTTTTGAGAGGGCTATCCCATTGAGCGCCACATCCGAAAAAGAAGCCAGCAGCGGGCAGAAAGCAGCCAACCGCAACGAAAAGATTCTCATCGTGGATGACGAGGCGAGCATTCGCCGCATCCTGGAAACCCGTTTCAAAATGCTGGGCTTCGATACCGCCACCGCCTCCGACGGCGAGGAAGCGCTGGATGTGTTTAACCGCTTCAACCCAGACATCGTGGTGCTCGATATCATGATGCCCAAAATGGACGGCTACGGCGTGACCCGGGAAATTCGCAAGGGCTCTGACACCCCTATCATCATCCTGACCGCCCTGGGCGACGTGACCGAGCGCATTACCGGCCTGGAGCTTGGCGCTGATGACTACGTGGTCAAGCCCTTCAGCCCGAAAGAACTGGAAGCCCGCGTAAAATGCATTTTGCGCCGAACCGTCTCCAAGAACGGCGTAGCCCCCAGCAAGGAAACCAACAACGTGGTGGTCATCGGCAACCTGAAGGTTGATCTCAACAAGCGCCAAGTGTTTAAAAAGAACGAACGGGTGCGCCTGACCGGCATGGAATTCAGCCTGCTGGAACTGCTGGTGAGCAATTCCGGCAAGCCGTTCTCCCGCGGGGAAATCCTGCAGCACGTGTGGAGCTATCCGCCGGATCACCGCATCGATACCCGCGTGGTGGACGTGCACATCAGCCGCCTGCGCTCCAAGCTGGAAACCGATATCAGCAACCCGGAACTGATTCTCACCGCCCGGGGCATCGGCTACATGTTCCAGAAAATCGACTAGCACCCCGCTCTCCCCGATTTGAACCCAGGACAATCCCGCGCCGGATTGTCCTTTTTACATGGTTGGGGTTCTCAATGCTATGATAGAAAGGATGGCGGTTGATTTTCGATAGAGAGCCGATGACCTTACACCGCACACTGGCAACCCTGGGCCTGGCCGTGCTGATGCTGGCCACCCTTTCGGGCTGTCGCAGCGACGTGGTCAAGGTGGATCCCAAAAACCCCAAGTCGCCTAAATACCCCTACCTGGCGCATGAGTTTGCCCTGCTGCAACTGGCCGTGGACGACATCCAGGAGCTGGAGCGCAAGAAGCAATACGGCAAGATTTACGACGACTACGCCAGCGACAATTTCCGCCGGCATGTCTCCCGCCGCAAGTTCCTGGTGATGGCCAACTGCACCGAGGAGCACCTGGGCGAGCTGAGCGAGTACGATGATAGCAACCTCAGCTTTAACCGCAACCAGATGCCGGATAAAAACAAGCCCGCCCTGGATTCCATCACCCGCCAGGTAACCCGCTCCAAAAGCGGGCAGGTGCAGGAGCAACTGGTATTTGCCAGCGACGGGCTGCACTTCAAGCTGAACGGCCTCTACTGGATTTCGGACGAGGATCATTTCCTGAAATGCATCCAACAGGCGGACAAGCTGGCCGAGCCCAAGCCGGCCCCCGCCAAAACCGACACCCCCACCCCGGAAAAAGCCGCCAAAACCCCTGGCCAGTCGCCGCCACCGGCTGTCAACGCCCCCAAGGCGCCCGACAAACCCGGCCCCCCGGTCAAAGCAACTCCCAAGCCCGGGGCGACACCCCAGACCACGGATAAGACGGATTCCAAGCCCGGCATGGCGCCCAAAGCCCCGGCGGGAAAGCCCGCTCCCAAACCCGCTGCTCAGCCAACCTCCGCGGAAAGCCCCGCCGACAAAAAACCGGCGGATTAAACGATTCTCAGGCGGCCATCATCCTTGAAGGCGATGGGCCGGGCCGGTGCGCCCGCCATTTGCAGGCCCATCTCGAAGAACTCCCGCACCGGCTTGCCGGAGCGCCAGGTAATGCGTTCCGGGTAGGCCAGGTCTTTGTACTCGCCCTTGTTCAATACCGAAAACTCGCCCAGGGCGACGGTATAGGTTTTTTGATCCGGGGGCAGGGGCTGCCACTGGCCGGTCTGGCGGTTATGCAGGTAGATGGCCTCCACCTGGCCGGTTTGCTTATTCATTTGTACGAACAGCCCCGAGGGGTGCAGCATGCCGGGGTGGGTCTCGTTGTCTTTCAAGCAGCGGGCGGACAGGCCCAGGGACTTCCAGATCTCTTCGCCTGTGGCGGTAATACGCACCACAGGGTCGGTAAAAGGCATCAGTTCGTGGGTAAGCTGATCGGTCAGCTCGCCGGGCTGGATGTCGGAACGAATTTCGGGTGAGCGCACGAAGGCAATGTCCGCCCCGCTGATCTGGCGCATGGTATCGGCGGTAAACTGGGCCACCGGATCCGGGCTGAAGGCGTTGTTGCCGCTTTCGTAGGGCGTGGTGACCACGGCCAGCGTTTTGGGCTGCCCCAGCACCGCGTTTTTAAACGCTTCCGCCATGGGGTTGGGCTGAAAGCGGAAGGGATTCACCAGGGTGTTGCTTTGGGGATACAGGGTGCCGTTTTCATCGAACACCAGGTCGGCCACACCCAGCCAGTTGTTGTTCTTGCCGGCCTCCACCAGCATCACCGGCTCGCCGCGCGGGGAAAGAAACAAGTTCTTGCCCGGCTCGATGCCCTTGAAGCTCCTGTGGTCGTGCGCGCTGACCACAAAGTCGATGCCCGGCACCTGGCTGATGACCTGCTTGTCGTGCTCCACGTCCATGTGCGAGAGCATGATGATCTTGTTCACGCCTTGCGCTTCCAGGGCGCGCACCTGCTCGCGCACCAGTTCGATGGTGTCTTCCATGTCCTCCACGTCGCAGCCTTCCAGGTCCGCCTTGGGGCTTAGCACGTCGTGCAGCTTAGGGGTGGTCACCCCGATGATGCCGTAGGTGCCCTGGCGGCCCCGCACCACGAGGGGGCCGTTGTGGATGCGCTGCTCCTTGAGCTTTTCGGCAATGCCGCTGCGGCCGTCAATATCCAGGTTGGAAATCACCACCGGGAAATTGGCCAGCTTAAGGCCGTTGGCAAAATTGCGGGAACCGATATCCAGCTCGTGGTTGCCCACGGTGGTGGCGTGATAGCGGATCATGTTCATCAGCATCACGTTCAGGCCCCACTCCAGGGGCTCCACGCCAATGTTGTTGTCCCCGCCGTTCAGGCGCAGCACATCGCGGCCCTGGGCTTCACCCTCGCGGGAGAAGTAATCGAAGGCGGTCACCACCTTGGGCAGGCTCTGGATTTTCTCATGCGGGTCGTTGTTGTAGACGATGCGCAGGGTGGTGAAGTGTTTTCCGGCAGGGGACGCCCCATAAGGCACGGTAGCGGCGGAAGATCCCAACGCCTGGGGTACGATTGCCGCAGAGGCCACAGGAAGCGCAGGACGGGCCACCGCCTGCATGGCTTGCGCCCCCCAGCCCGCCGGCGACGACGGGCGCATGGCCGACATTCCCAGTCTGGCTAGCGCGGGTGTCATACCAATGCTCATGGTCCCAAAAACATCCCTCGATTATTGGGGTGGCGTGCTGTGTGAATAAAAACCGGACATGAATCCGTTTGCCCCGGTTTTTTCTGCGGGCCGCAAACCGGGGATCACGCGGCGCGGGTATCGATGTTCTCTTTCAGCCTGCCCTTCATGAAACGGCAAAAAGGGCGGAAAAGCAAGCATGGGGCGGCCTTTTTTAACACACGGGCCGGACGCCTCCCCCAACCGGCAGATTGCAGCAGTAGACGCCCGGGCGATGCCAGGCAGGCAGCGATGAGATTACAATAACGCCACAAGACAGGAGACGACGGGCATGGAAGTGATTGATTTTGTGAAAAGCAAGCTAAACTTTGCCATTTTGGTTCTGGATGACTTTATTATCCGCTACGGCGAGATGGGAGACGATGAACGGCTTGAAAAATCGGACACCATCTTCGACAACGTCCGAACCTATCTGCGGGTGGAGGAAAACATGCTGCTGCCCGCCTTGCGTCGCCAGGAAACCCTTTACCAGGACATTATTGAGGAAGTTCACCTGGTGCATGAGCAGATTAACTACGTGTTGGAACACACCATCATGATTCATGTAGACGAACCCCAACATGAATACTACAACCGCATGGTGCAACTGCGCGCCTTGCTAGGCAAAGCCACCGAATTAGACCACACCCGCCTGTTCCCCTGGCTGGATCAATACCTGGACGCAACGGAAAGAAGCCAGATGGGCAGCAAACTGGACGTGCAAACCACACATGAGTCGATGCCTCCTTCGGGATCTACACTCTACTAGCGGGTTATTGCAGGCAGGCCCAGGATATCCCCATACCTCCGCATACCGGAACCGCCCCGGGCCATCTTATGCCGCCCCCGGGAAGTACCACCCCCCCGCAAAAAGCACCCTGGGGCCAAGCCCGCCCCGCCAAGGCCTGCGACGGATGAGCCTTGCCCGAGGCCCCATCACCCTGTCCCGCTTGCCGATGACGTGGGTGAGTACGACACAATCCAATGGACGGCTATATTTTCCTAGACAGATGGGTAGTTGAATGCAGAGCGGAAAAGCCCTTGAATAGGGGCAGGAGGAGCGGGACACCCATGGCTGAACAAGCAACCCAACCACAGCCCAAAACCCAACCGCCACGGCGGAGGGCAAGCAGGCTGGGCCGGCAACCCCGGCGGGGCCGGCCAGCGCGTTGCATCATCCATACTTAAACAGATTTTCTTTTGGGGATCTTTTTCGAGCCGGCTTGCCGGCTCTTTTTTTCTGCAATCGATCCCCAGTAGGCCCGTCAGGGGCTGACAAGCCACCTCCATCCTTCCCTGTCCCGGCTGGCGGGCCCCGCCAGTTTCGGCGAGGGCAAATAGCGCCATCAATTTCCCCTTGCATATCGAAAGAAAATTCGATATACTCTTTTTCACAGCGACGGAATGATCGCCCGACAAACGCTAAAACGACACAGTTTCAGATTCCTGGGCCTATCAGGAATCTTTATTTTTGCCCTGCCGCCCCGGATGGGCTGGTTGGGCAATGGAACCGCCGGAACGGTTCTGTTATGCTTCTGCGCGGAGAGGGGCAATGCCCCCACTGCCCTTCCTGCATTGCAGTCATCCTGGAAAGAGGCTTGCATTGACTGGCACCCTGAAACGCGTCCCGGCCACCCGGGCGCACGAAATGCCCTTCGGCGCCCAGGTACTGCCGCCAGGCCAGGGCGTGCGTTTTCGGCTGTGGGCCCCTTCCGCCCGCAGCGTGGATCTGGTGCTGGATCGCCAGCTCTACAAAATGAACCGGGAGCCGGGTGGCTGGTTCGCCCTGACGGTATTGAAGGCCAGGGCGGGCAGCAAGTACAAGTTCCGCATTGACGGCGACCTGCAAGTGCCGGATCCGGCCTCGCGCTTCCAGCCGAATGACGTGTTTGGACCCAGCCAGGTGGTGGATCCGGCGACCTTTGAATGGAATGACCAGGACTGGACTGGCCGTCCCTGGGAAGAGGTCGTTCTGTACGAGCTGCATGTGGGCACCTTCAGCCGGCAGGGCACTTTCCAGGGTGTGACCGAGAAGCTGGAGTACCTGAAGGGGCTTGGAATCACCGCCATCGATCTGATGCCGGTGGCCGAGTTCCCGGGAAAACGCAACTGGGGCTATGACGGGGTGTTGCCCTTTGCCCCGGACGCCAGCTATGGCACCCCCGAGGACTTGAAATCGCTGGTGCAGGAGGCACACCGCCAGGGCCTCATGGTCTTTCTGGACGTGGTTTACAACCACTTCGGGCCGGAGGGCAACTTCCTGGGCGCCTATGCCAGGCCGTTTTTCAACCAGAACCACCACACCCCCTGGGGGGCCGCCATCAACTTTGACGCCCCGGGCAGCGAGGTGGTGCGGGAGTTTTTCATCCAGAATGCCCTGTACTGGCTGCGGGAATACCACCTGGACGGGCTGCGCCTTGACGCCGTCCACGCCATTATGGACGATTCGCCAACGCACATTCTGGATGCACTGGCCCGCCGGGTGCGGCAGACCCTGGGAAACCGCCGGCACATTCACCTGGTGCTGGAAAACGACCACAACCAGGCCCGCTGGCTGGTCGGCCCCACCGGCCACGGTTTTGACGCCCAGTGGAACGACGACTTCCACCACGCCGCCCATGTGGCCCTCACGGGGGAAAGTTGCGGGTATTACGGCGATTACGCCGGGCTCCAAGGCGATCGGGGGCCTGTGGAATACCTGGGTCGATGCCTGGCGGAGGGCTTTGCCTACCAGGGAGAACCCTCCCCCTTCCGGGACAATGCGTGGCGGGGCGAAGACAGCACCGGCCTGCCTCCCACCGCCTTCGTGAACTTTGCCCAGAACCATGACCAGGTTGGCAACCGGGCCTTTGGCGAACGCCTCAGCGCCCTGGCCCCGCAACAGGCTGTGCGGGCCATTTCGGCCATCCTGCTACTAGCCCCCGCCATCCCCATGCTGTTTATGGGCGAGGAATGGGGATCGCGCACGCCGTTCCTGTTTTTCTGCCACTTCAGCGAAGGGCTGGCCCCGTTGGTGACCGCGGGGCGGCGCCGGGAGTTCGCCCGGTTCGACGATTTCAGCACCCCGGAAAACCTGGAGAAAATCCCGGATCCCGCCAGCGTGCAGACCTTCAAACGCTCGCGCCTGGACTGGGGCGATCTGGAAAAGCCCACCCACCGGGACTGGCTAACCTATACCCGCACCCTGCTGGCCCTGCGCCACCAGGAAATCATCCCCCGCCTGCCCGGGATTCCCGACAGCCGGACGGGCGGCCATGGCTTTACCGTCGTCGCCCAAACCGGCCTGAAAGCGACCTGGACGCTGGGCGACGGCAGCCGGCTGCACCTGGCGGCTAACCTCGGGCCGGAGTGCTTGACATTCCCGACTGAGGATTACCATAATTCTAAACCCATCTTTGAAAGCGAGGAGCACGCGGCTGAATCCCTCCAATCCGGCCAGTTGCCCGGTTGGTCGGTGGTTTGGCACCTGACGACGCCATGACGATTGATACCATCACCCAGGAAAACACGGTTCAGAACCTGGCCCAATGCCACGGCATCCAGTTGGAGTGGTCGGACATCTGGGGCAACGTGCATCCGGTGGGCGAGGAGGCCTGCCGGGCCATGCTGGAGGCCATGGGCATTCCCGCCCACACCCCGGAAGCGGTGGAAACGGAGCTGGCCAAGTGCCGCCACCGCCAAGCCGACGGGCTGCTGGAGCCGGTGCGCGTGGTGGCCGCCTCCGAAGGGCGAGTGGTGTTTCCGGTGTACGTCCTGCCGGAGGATGCCGGCAAAACCTTTACCTGGCAGCTGGCCCTGGAGGACGGCAGCCTGCGGGAGGGACGCTTTACCCCCGCCGATCTCTCCCCCATGCCCGAAAGCGCCGGCATGGCGTTTACCCTGGATCCCCTGCCCCCCATGGGGTATCACCACTTCACGGTGCGGGACGCCCAGGCAGGTCGGGAAACCCGTATGCTGCTGGTGGTATCGCCGGATCGTTGCTACATGCCCGATGCCCTGCTGACCGAGAGAGGCAACACGGCCAGCCGCACCTGGGGGCCGGCCTTGCAACTGTATGCCATCAAATCGAAGCGCAACTGGGGCATGGGCGATTTTACCGACCTGGCCCACATCGTGGATTGGTGCGCCAAGGAAGGCGCAGGCCTCATCGGGCTCAACCCCATCCACGCGCTATTCCCGCACAATCCTTTGCATTGCAGCCCCTATTCGCCTTCCAGCCGGGCCTGGTTCAACGTGCTGTACCTGGATGTGGAAGCCATGCCGGATTTCGCCGAAAGCGAAGCGGCCCGCCAGCGGGTGCTGAGCCCGGAATTCCAGGCGGAGCTGGAACGCCTGCGCGCCGAGGAGCTGGTGGACTACGAGACCGTGGGCAAGCTGAAAATGGAAGTCTTCCGCCTGCTTTATCGCAGCTTTTGCCAGAGGCACCTGGGCAAGGACACCCCCCGGGGCCAGGCCTACCGGCAGTTCGTGGCGCAAGGCGGCAAGCGCCTGGAACGATTCGCACTGTACCACGCCTTGCAGGAGCGCTTTCACTCCGAGGATTCCCATCTGTGGGGCTGGCCGGTGTGGCCGGAAGCCTACCGCAACCCGGACAGCCCGGCGGTTTCGGAATTTATGGAAAACAACGCCGAGCGGGTGGGCTTTTACCAGTACCTGCAATGGCAGGTGGACGAACAATTGCACGCCGTGGGCATCCGGTCGCTGGAGCGCCAGCTGGGCGTGGGGCTCTATCTGGATTTGGCGGTCGGGGTGGACTGGGGCGGCGCCGACGTGTGGGCCAACCAGCACCTGTTTGCCAAGAAATGCGGCGTGGGCGCCCCGCCGGATGAGTATAACCAGAAAGGCCAGGACTGGGGCCTACCGCCGATGGTGCCGGATCGCATGCGCGAGGAGCGCTTCCAAAGCTTCATCGAGATGCTGCAACACAACATGAAGTACGCCGGCGCCCTGCGCATGGATCATGTGATGGGCCTGATGCGGCTTTACTGGATTCCCCCGGGCTTCCCGCCCTCCCAGGGGGCCTACGTGCATTACCCCTTCGATGAGATCCTGGGCATCCTGGCCCTGGAAAGCCAGCGCAACCAGTGCATGGTGATTGGCGAGGACATGGGCACCGTGCCCGCCGTGGTGCGGGATCGCATGGATCGCTGGGGCATCCTCTCTTACAAGGTGTTTTATTTCGAGAACGAAAACGCCGAAACCTTTACCCCGCCCGCCGGCTACTCCAAGATGGCCGCCGTGGCCATCAGCACGCACGACCTGCCCACCCTGGCCGGCTTCTGGCAAAGCGAGGACATTGCCGTCCGCACCGAACTGGACTTGTACCCCACCCACGCCCTGCGCGACAAGCAAATCAAGGATCGCGTGATGGAGCGCCTGGGCATCCTGCGCCTGCTGGAAAACGAGGGCCTGCTGCCCGAGGGCATGATTCCCGATCCGGCGTCCGCCGCCACCATGACGCCCGCGCTGAGCAAGGCCATCCACCAGCTGGTGGCGCGCACCCCCTGCAAGGTGCATATGATTCAGCTGGAAGACCTGCTGTTGCAGCCCTGCCAGGTTAACCTGCCAGGCACGGTGGAACCCGCCTACCCCAACTGGAAACGCCGCATCCAGCTGCCCCTGGAGGATCTGTTCGCCGACCCCCGCGTAACGGAAACCGCCCAAGCCATCCGCACCGAACGCCCCCGCTGGATCGCCCCCGAAACGGCACCCAAAAAAAAAAGGTGAGCCCCACCGGCCTTAGGATTCCCAGGGCCACCTACCGCTTTCAATTCAACAAGCACTTCACCTTTCGCCAGGCCGCCGAGCTGGTGCCCTACCTGAGCACCCTGGGCGTAAGCCACTGCTATGCCTCTCCCCTGCTGAAGGCCCGGGAAGGCAGCCAGCACGGCTACGACATCACCGACCACCGGGAACTAAACGGCGACATTGGAACCCGCCAGGATTTCGAGCACTTCAGCACCGAGCTGAAAAAATACGGCATGGGACTGATTGTGGACATCGTGCCCAACCACATGGGCGCGGGCCGTGACAACCCGTGGTGGATGGACGTGCTGGAAAATGGCCGGGCCTCGCTATTTGCCGATTATTTCGACATCGACTGGTATCCCCTGGCCGAAGCGTTGCAGGGCAAAATTTTGCTGCCCATCCTGGGCAACGCCTACGGCAAGGTTCTGCAAAACGGCGAGATGAAAATCGGCTTCGACCCGCAGGCCGGTACGTTTGGGCTGCACTATTACGAACACCCGGTGCCCATCAATCCCAGCAGTTACCCCACCCTGATGGGCCACCGGCTGGATGTGCTGGAGGCCCGGCTGGGCGAGGACAGCCCCGCCTTCCTGGAATACCAGAGCATTATCAACGCCTTCGAGAACCTGCCCGATGCGCCGCCCCGGGCGGACGAGATTCCACTGGAGCTGAAGGAAAACCGCAGCCGGGAAGTCTCCGTGGCCCGGCACCGCCTGGTTGTGCTGTGCCGCTCACAGCCTGCCGTGGTGGAATTTATCGCGGAAAACCTGCAGGATTTCTCCATGGAAAAAGACGATCCCACCAACATGAACCGCCTGCACCGCCTGCTGGAGCAACAGGCCTACCGGCTGGCCAACTGGCGGGTGGCCAGCGACGAGATTAATTACCGCCGCTTCTTCGACATCAACGACCTGGTGGCAGTGCGGGTGGAAGATCCCCGGGTGTTCAACGACACCCATGCGCTCATACTCGATCTGGTCGAAGCGGGGCATATCCAGGGCTTGCGGGTCGATCACCCCGACGGGCTTTACAACCCGGCGGCCTATTTCGACAAATTGCAGCAGGAAGCCGCCCGGCGGCTGAACATGGAGAGCGACGGCGACTGGGGGCTGGGCTCGGAAAACCTGCCCTTGTACATGGCCATCGAAAAAATCCTGGCCCCCTTCGAGCGGCTACCGGAAAGCTGGGCAGTATCGGGCACCACCGGCTACGATTTTGCCAACGCCGTCAACGGGCTCTTTGTTGCCAGCGAGCATGCCCGGGATTTTACCCGTATTTTCGAGCGGGTGCTGGGCGGGCCGGTCAATTTCCACGAGCTGGTGCACCGCTGCAAGATGCTGATTATGGGCACCACCCTGAACAGCGAGCTGAGCGTGCTGGCCTACCAGCTGGATCGCATCTCCGAGCAAAGCTGGACGTATCGCGACTTTACCCTGCACAACCTGCGCAGCGCGCTGATGGAAGTGGTGGCCGCATTCCCGGTATACCGCACCTACGTCACCCCGGAACATACCGGTAAGAAAGACCGCGAATATATCGACTGGGCCATCCAGGCAGCCAAAAAGCACAGCCCGGTGGTGGATCTGTCCATCTTCGACTTCATCCGCGAGGTGCTGCTGCTGGAATTCCTGCCGGAAGCCGAAGACGTCCGCAAGGCGGTGATTCGCTTCGCCATGAAATTCCAGCAATACACCGGCCCGGTGATGGCCAAGGGCCTGGAAGACACCACCTTCTACCGATACAACCGCCTGGTTTCGCTCAACGAGGTGGGGGGCGAGCCCCAGCAGTTTGGCCTCAGCGTCAACAGTTTTCACCAGCACAATCTCGATCGCCAGCGCCGCCTGCCGCACAGCCTGCTAACCACCTCCACCCACGATACCAAGCGCTCGGAAGACGTGCGGGCGCGCATCAGCGTGCTTTCGGAAATGCCCGAAGAGTGGCACAAGCGGGTTGCCCAGTGGAAACGCCTGAACCGCGCCCACCGCAAGAAGCGGGACGGCGATGAGGCCCCCACCGCCAACGCCGAATACCTGTTTTACCAGACGCTGGCAGGCATCTGGCCTTTCCGCCATCCCGGCGGCGAGGCGCTGGAAGAGCTTACCGAGCGGCTTCAGGCCTACATGCTGAAGGCCGTCCGCGAAGCCAAGAACCACACCAGCTGGATCAACCCCAACATTGAGTACGAAGATGCCCTGGCCCGGTTTGTGGAAGGGGTGATGCACAACAAGCTGTTTGTGGAGGACTTTTCAGCCTTCCACAAGCGCATTGCCCGCTATGGCCTATACAATGCCCTGTCGCAAACCCTCATCAAACTCACCGCCCCGGGCGTGCCGGACATTTACCAGGGTTCGGAACTGTGGGACTTCAGCCTGGTGGATCCGGACAACCGGCGCCCGGTGGACTACCGGCTGCGCATCGATACCCTGCACCGCCTGCTGGAGGGGGATTTCCCCGAAGGGCTCCTGACCCTGGCCCGCCACCCCGAAAACGGGCACCTGAAGCTCTACCTGGTGGCCGCAGCCTTGAAATACCGCAAGCAGTGGCCCGAGCTGTTTATGCACGGCGACTATATCCCCCTGGAAACCGCCGGCAGCTATTCGGAGCACCTGGTGGCCTTTGCCCGCATGCTGGACGACAAGGCCGTCATTACCGTGGCGCCCCGCCTGCTATACACCATGGGGCTGCGCCCTTACGAATTGCCCGTGGGCAAGCGGGTATGGAAGGACACCGGCATTATCCTCCCGTCCCGGTTGCAGGGAAAAAAACT
Source organism: uncultured Vampirovibrionales bacterium (assembly GCA_964390635.1). Classification (GTDB taxonomy): domain Bacteria; phylum Cyanobacteriota; class Vampirovibrionia; order Vampirovibrionales; family Vampirovibrionaceae; genus CAYMIG01. Next base: position 183,774 of record CAYMIG010000002.1, read on the forward strand.
GAGCAACATCCTGACCCAGCAACGCATGCCGCTCCGCCCGTCCGGGGGAGAGCTTCTGGCGGCTGATGTTTTATCCGCCACACCGGTAGGTTTTATAGCCGCAGGATAGCCCAACAGGCCGTCTATGCCTTAATTATCCGTTTGCTTCATGCCCCGGATTGATCTATTGTGTTGCCCTAGACGACATGAGTGTTGGCATGACCCAGACCGAACATCCGACCCTCTCTCCCCGGCAAGAGTCGCCGTTGCTGAATGCCGTCCACGGGCTGCAACAACAACTGCTGGCCGGAGATGGGCCGGAAAAGCTCTACCCGGCCATGCTGACCGCCTGGAAAATTTCCTGCCACGGGCGCGCCGCCATGTTGTACCGGATGCCGCCCGGACAAACCTCCCTGGAGCTGGTGGCCCGGCTTGGGGAGTGTGAAGGTTCCGAAACGCCGGATGAATTTGCCCGTGACCTGATGGAACGAAAGCAGCCCTGCCTGAAAAAATGGCCCGGCCCCGGAGCCGAGCTGATGTTGGGGGTGCCTTTACAGGCGGCAGGAGCGGAATGGGCCCTGGTGGCGGCACCTTGTAACCCCCAAAGCCATGGCCAGGAAAGCCTGTTCGAAGCGCTGGCCCCCCTGGCCAGCACTTGTGCCGTCATGCTGGAAGCGCTGGCCCAGCGCCAAAATGCAATGCAGACTGAGGCCTACACCCACCAGATGGCCGAAAGCTTCCGGCTGGCATTCCACTCCCCCCTGATTGGCAAGGCGGTCTTGTCCTCGCAAGGGGACTGGCTGGCAGTCAACGGGGAATTATGCAACCTGCTGGGCTACGACGAGGCCGAACTGCTGAGCCGCAGCTGCTGGGATATCACCTTGCCCGAAGATCATGCCCACTGCCGGGAAGTTCTGGCACAGTTGATTTCCGGGGAACTGAACCAGGTTACCCTGTCCAAACGCTATATTCACAAGGACGGCCACCCAATCAAGTTCCATCTGCACGTGGGGGCGGTACGCTCCCGGCAAGGCCAGGTACAAAGCCTCATACTGCATGTGCTGGACGCCAGCCGCCAGGAAGCCCTGGAGCTTAGGGCTCTGGAAGCCGAGCAATGCTTCCGGCGGGGGTTTGAGGAAGCTGCCATCGGCATGTGCCTGGTTTCCACGGAGATGAAATTCCTGAGGGTGAACCCGACCTTTTGCCAAATGCTGGGCTACAAGGCCAGCGAACTGACTGGACGGCACTTTAACGAATTTTCCCCTGCCGAGGACGTGGAGCAAAGCCTGCCCCGCATTCAGCAAATCCAGAACGATCCCGCCACCCGCCTGATTTTCGAAAAGAGGCTGATTCACAAAGAGGGCCGCCACATTTGCTGCCGGCTCAGTTGTTCAGCCGTGGTGGATGAACAGGACGCCATTCAATATTTTGTCACCCAGATTATTGATATCACGCAAGAAAAGAAAGTATTTGAGCAGCTACAGGAAAGCGAGCAACGCTTTCGGCTGGCGTTCGACAACGCGCCCATTGGCATGGCCCTGGTCTCCACGGAAGGCCGTTGCATCCGGGTCAACGCCCGCATCTGCGAAATGTTTGGCTATACCGAAGCGGAGATGCTCCATAAGCATTTCAACGATGTGACCCATCCCGACGAGCATGAAAAAGGCCTGCAACTGCTTGAGCAATTAATGAACCGGGAAATTGACGGTTTCATGGCCGAAAAAACCTACCTGCACAAAACCGGCGAACCGGTTCGGGTGCGGCTGCATGTGTCCGCCATTCGGGATGAAACGGGCACCCCGCTTTATTTCGTTTCACAAGTCATGGATATCAGCGAGCAAAACCGCATGATGGAAGCCCTGCGCGAAAGCGAGGAACGCTTCCGGGCCATGGCCGAATTCGCGCCGGTCATGATCTACCTGACCGAAGGCGCCGAGGTGATGTATTACAACAAAGCCTACCGCGAATTCTATGGCCTGCAGCCACACGAGGTTCCCCACTTCAACTGGCAGGAACGCATCCACCCCGATGACCTGGACTACTGCCTGGCCGCGGGCCAGAAATTGGCCCCCACGGAAATAGAGATCCGTGTGCGGCGTGTAGACGGGGAATGGCGCTGGCTGCTGGTCAGCATCGTACCCCGCGTATTTGCGGATAAGCAGCCCCTGGGCTTTATCGGCATCTCTATCGATATCACCGAACGCAAGGAAATGGAAAACGCCCTGCGCAAGAGTGAAAGCTTCTTCCGCAGCGCCTTTGACGATGCGGCCATTGGAATGGCCGTGGTGGGGGCCGACCTGAAATACCTGAAGGTCAATTCCCGCCTGTGCGAAATGACCGGCTTCAGCCCCGAGGAGTTACAGGCCATGACCGTGCCGGAACTGACCCATCCCGACGATCGCGCCGAGGATGCCGTCTGCGTGCAGAAAATCATCAATAACGAAACCGACCGCTTTATGCGGGAAAAACGCTATATCTGCAAGGACGGGCGCATCATCTGGGTGGTGCTCAGCACGTCGGTGGTGCGGGACAAGGAGGGCACGCTGCAGTATTTCGTTTCGCAAATGCAGGACATCACCGCGCGGAAACAGATGCTGGAAGTGCTGCGGGAAAGCGAGGAACGCTTCCGCAACAGTTTTGACTACGCGGCCATCGGCAAGGCCCTGGTCTCCTCGGACGGCCGCTTCCTCAAGGTGAACCGCGCCCTGTGCGACTTAACCGGCTACCCGGAAGCCGAGCTGCTGAACCTCACCTTCCAGCAGATTACCCACCCCGATGACCTCGATCGGGATCTCCGGCTTTACGACGACCTGAAAGCCGGGCACATCAACAGCTACCAGATGGAAAAACGATACCTGCACAAACGGGGCCACTACATCTGGATCCTGCTCAACGTCTCGCTGGTGCATGATGCAGACGGCCTGCCGCTGTATGCCATTGCCGAAATCCACGACATTACCGATCGCAAGCGCTCGGAGGCCACCCTGCGGCAGGCCAAGGATCAGGCCGAAAGCATCGCCCGCCTGAAGTCCGAGTTCCTCTCCACCATGAGCCACGAGATGCGCACCCCCATGAACGCCATCCTGGGCCTGAGCGCCCTGCTGGAAGAAACGCCCCTGTCGCCGGAACAGCAAGGCATGGTGGAAACCATCCGCACCAGCAGCATGGGACTGCTTTCGGTCATCAACGAGATTCTGGAGCTGTCCAAGGTCGAGTCCGGCAAGGCCCAGTCACGAGAGCAGCTTTTTGACCTGCGGGCCTGCATCGACTCCATCGTCAAGCTGCTGGGCGTAAAAGCCGCCGAAAAAAATATCGGGCTGTCCTACGAGATTGCCCCGGACGTGCCCGGCCACATCCTCAGCGATCCCAACTGGCTGCGGCAAATCCTGGTGAACCTGGTGGGCAACGCCATCAAGTTTACCCATCAAGGCACGGTCTCCGTGGGGGTCATCGCCCGCCCCGGACAGGCGCCAAATGGCCTCAACCTGCACTTTGCGGTGCAGGACACCGGCTGTGGCATTCCGCAAGACAAGCTGTCGGAAATTTTCAAGGTGTTTACCCGCGTGGATTCCGAACCGTTTTCCCCCGTGGAGGGAACCGGGCTGGGCCTTTCCATTTGTGAGCGGCTCATCCAGCAGCTTGGCGGGGAAATCCGGGTTGAAAGCGAGCTGAACCGGGGCTCCACGTTCTATTTTCATATTCCGGTCAAAGTACCCGGGGAACCCTTTGAGGAGCCCGGCCCAGCCGCCCCCGCCAGCCCCCGCCTGCTCAGCGACCTGGCCAGCCGCATACCCCTGAAAATCCTGGTGACCGAAGACAACGACGCCAACCGCAAACTGATCAAGCACATCCTGGACAAACTGGGCTATGAGCCGGCTTTGGCCCGGGACGGGCAGGAAGCCCTGGAGCTGCTGACCCGGGCCGCATCAGAAAACCAGCCTTTCGAGCTGGTCTTTATGGATATCCAGATGCCCAAGCTGAACGGCCTGGAAACCACCCAGCACATTTTACGGGATATAGAAACGTCCCTGCGTCCCCGCATTGTGGCAATGACCGCCATGGTGGGGCCGGATGACCGCCAGAAATGCATGGATGCCGGCATGGATGACTTTCTGGGCAAACCCCTCGGCATTGAGGATTTGCAAAACATTATCCTCAAGTGGTTCGGCCAGCCGGAAGACGCCCCCCGCCGCCCACCAGCAGGAAAGCCCGAACCAGCCAGCCCCTGGACAGCCAGTTGCTGCTCTCCCGCATCCAGCATGACAAAGCCCTGCTTCAAGAACTGATCACCCTCTTTCAGGAGGACACCCCCATACTGCTGGCGCATATGGCCGACGCCCTGCTGGTGGGCGACGGCTACGCCCTTAGCCGCCATGCCCACGAAATGAAGGGGAATTGCATGAACATCGGCGCCGGGCGCATGAAAAAGCTGGCCAGCACCCTGGAGCGCAAAGGCAAGTTACAGGAACTGGAAGGCGCCGATGTGACCCTGGCGAACCTGCGCGCCGAGTACAAGCAGGTCAATGCCGCACTGGAGGCCCTGCTGGCCCAAATGAATTAGCCTGCCCTATTCCAGGGCCTGGGCCTGCACGGGGGCGTCGGTATCGCAAGGGTTGTCCGCCGAGCCATCCACCCGCTGCCCGTCCCGCATAATCACCCGCCCCGGCACCCCCACCACGGTGGCATGGGGCGGCACATCCTTCACCACCACGGAGCCGGCCCCCACCTGGGAGCCTTCGCCCACGGTCACATCACCCAACACCTTGGCCCCCGCGCCAATAACGACGCCTTTTTCGATGGTTGGATGCCGCTTGCCACGCCGTTTTCCGCTTCCGCCCAGGGTTACCTGCTGGTAAATGGTCACATCGTCGCCAATCACCGCGGTTTCGCCAATCACCACCCCCATGCCGTGATCGATAAACAGCCGGCGCCCGATTTTGGCGGCGGGATGGATTTCCACCCCGGTGAAAAACCGGCACAGGTGGGAAAGAAACCGCGCCAGCGTGGTGAGCCCCAGGTTCCACACCGCATGGTTCAGGCGGTGCGCCCACAGGGCGTGCAGGCCCGGATAGCACAACAGCACTTCCAGGCGGGTTCGGGCCGCCGGATCGCGCTCCAGCACGGTGCGAATGTCTTCCATTAGGGGCATGGGGGCATCCTCGGGTGACGGGGGAGTGACGTGATTAAACCGGCACGGCAACCATTTCTTGCGCTTCCTGGCGGATCTGATCAAAGAGCATGGAGGAGATGTATCGCTCGCCAAAGCTGGGAATCACCACCACGATGAGCTTGTCTTTATTCTCGGGCCGCTTGGCCACTTCCACGGCGGCAAACACGGCAGCGCCCGAGGAGATCCCCACCAGCAGCCCCTCTTCCCTGGCCAGACGGCGGGACATCTCGATGGCCTGCTCGCTGCTGACCTGGAAGATTTCGTCCAGGTAGTCGGTTTTGAGGATGGGCGGCACAAAGCCGGCCCCGATGCCTTGAATCTTGTGCGGGCCGGGCTCATGGCCGGACAGTACCGCGCTTTCGGCGGGTTCTACCGCCACAATGCGGAAAGCGGGCTTTTTGGGCTTGATGTAATCGCCCACCCCGGTCACGGTGCCCCCGGTGCCAATGCCCGCCACCAGGATATCCACCGCGCCGTCGGTGTCGTTCCAGATTTCCGGGCCGGTGGTTTCAAAGTGGATTTTGGGGTTATCCGGGTTGGCAAACTGCTGCAACATCACGGCGCCGGGGGTTTCGGCCACAATTTCCTCGGCCTTGCGGATGGCGCCCTTCATGCCCAGGGCGCCGGGGGTCAACACCACCTCGGCCCCGAACGCCCGCAGCAGAATGCGGCGCTCCAGGCTCATGGTCTCGGGCATGGTCAGAATGAGGCGATAGCCTTTGACCGCCGCCACAAAGGCCAGGGCAATGCCGGTGTTGCCGCTGGTAGGTTCCACCAGCACCGAGTGGCCGGGGATGAGATCGCCCCGCGCCTCGGCAGCCTCAATCATGCTCTTGCCAATGCGATCCTTCACGCTGTTGCAGGGCTCCATGCTCTCCAGCTTGGCCACCACCCGGGCCTGGCAGCCGGCGGTTACCCGGTTTAACTGCACCAGCGGCGTCTTGCCGATCAGCTCGGTCACATCCTTGGCAATTCTCATGGGCGCGATTCTCCTTGGCGGAACTATCCATTGCCCCCTATTTTGCCACAGACCCCGGATTCTCCCAAATGCCTTTGGCCCGCCTCCCCCGACAAAGGGGCATGTGGCGGCAAAATAACCCTTGCGAGGGCTGGGCCCTCGATGTATCATCGGTGAGAATTTTGCAAGCAACCCCTTGCCCGGTTGAGTTTTACGTCCCGCGGACAGTTTGATAGTGGATTCATTCGCAACGATTTGGAGCGCCCAGGAGGAAAGATGGCTAGCAACGAAACAATCGCAACCGCCCGTTCCGGTTTTGACACCCTGCCCGACCGGGCCCAGGTGGTGGACGGCGGCATGATGCTGGTGGAAACCAACCCCGAAAAGCTGAACCTGGTTGATCTTTACGAAAAAGAGCTGGGCGGCATGGTCATGGACGAGCTGCGCGGCCTGATTAAGCTGCTGGGCAACGTAAAAGTGGCCCACGTAAACGCCACGGCCTACGGCGGCGGGGTAGCCGAGCTGCTGCACCGGCAAATCCCCCTGATGAACCAGCTGGGCGAGGAGCAGGGCTTCCGCAACGACTGGTTCGTGCTGAACGTGGACAACCCGGCCTATTACGACGTCACCAAGAAGTTCCACAACACCCTGCAAGGCGATCCGGGCAATCTGGGCGACGACGAGCGACAGCTGTACTACCGCACGCTGCTGGGCAACTACACCGGCGGCAAGCTGAACGAATACGACGTGGTGCTCATTCACGACCCCCAGCCCGCCGGCCTGGTGGAACTGTTCCCCCACCGCACCAACAAGTGGGCCTGGCGCTGCCACATTGACACCACCAACCCCAACCCGGAAATCTGGGACTTCATCGGCGGCTTTGCCAAGCAGTACGACGCGGCCATCTGGACGCGGGAAAGCTTCGTGCGGGACGCCGGCGACTTCCGGGAAGTCCGCATCATCCCGCCCTCCATCGACCCCATCAGCCCCAAGAACAGCTTCATCCCCGAGGATGAAGTGGACGCTATCCTGCAGCGCTACAACATCGATCCCAAGCGCCCGTTGATCGTGCAAGTTTCCCGCTTCGACCCCTGGAAGCAGCCGCTGGAAGTCATCCAGATTTTCAAGGAGCTGAAGTCCAGCTACCCGGGCCTGCAACTGGTGTATGCCGGCTCCATGGCCACCGACGACCCGGAAGGCATGGGCTACTGGGAAAAATGCCTGCGCAAAGCCGGGGAAGACCCGGACATCATCATCCTCAACAACTTCCACGGCGTGGGCAACCGGGAAATCAACGCCTTCCAGCGGGGCGCGGACGCCGTACTGCAATATTCCAGTAAAGAAGGCTTCGGCCTGACCGTTGCGGAAGCCATGTGGAAGTACCAGCCGGTTATCGGTGGCCGGGTGGGCGGCATCCAGGACCAGATCGTGCATGGCGAGTCCGGCTACCTGGTTTCCAACAACGAGGAGGCCAAGGCCGCCATCCGCGAACTGCTCAACGACGGCGCCAAACGCAGGCAGATGGGAGAAAACGCCCATCGCCGGGTGGCCGAACATTTCCTGATCACCCGGGAAGTGGCCGATTACCTGAAATTGTGCCGCGATCTGCTGGGCAAGGGGCCTGCCGGGGCGTAAACCGGCAAGAGCCCCTGCTCATGCGACTCTTGTCATAAGTAAAAATCTGTAAACAAACGGGCAAGAATCTTAACGGTAATGTCTTTTTTTCACTCGCCGGTTTATCATACGAAAACAAAAGCAAACACTTTTAAAGCGATAAAAACATGACTGTTTTGCAAAAAGTGCCGCGCCCGGACAAGCGATCCGCAAGGATTCAGCCGTCCCCCGACCCCTCCACCTTCGATCAGACCCGGCTTTCCAGCCCCAACCTTGCCGATCTCAAGCCTGCCGAGCAGGTGCGGGGAGAGCACCTGCTGGCCGCGATGCTGGCCGCTTTGCAAGCGCAGGATGTGCCCGCTTTCAACGAGGCCCGGGAAGAACTGTGCGGCTGGCTAAAGCGCCATGGCCAGCCCGTTACCCAATGGAACCCGCTGGTGCTGGTCTTGCCCGACGGCCACCTGTTGCGGGGCGCCGGCCTGGCAAACATCAACCTGTCCATGGTCAGCCTGCGGGCCCTGACAGGCCAGGTCTCCCTGGAAGAAGTCTGTCTGCAAGGCGCCTCGCTGCTGTGCGCCGATTTAAGCGGAGCCAACCTCTCGCATGCGGATCTTAGCGGCGTGGATGCCCGATTTGCAGATCTTTGCGATGCCCAGCTGGAGCGCGCCCTGCTGGTGGGTGTGGATTTAAGCCATGCCAAGCTGACCGCCGCCCGGCTCAGCCTGAGCAACCTGTATTGCGCCCGGCTCAACAACGCCATCCTGAAGCATGCCCAGCTGGAAGAGGTGAACCTGCGCAAAAGCGACCTGCGCAGCGCAGATATGTACCATGCCGTGCTGCGCAACGCCCGCATGCAACAGTCCGATTTGCGGGAGGCCAACCTGTTTATGGCCGACTTGCGGGGGGCCCGCCTGCGCCATGCCGATTTGCGCAAGGCCCACCTGGTTCGGGCGGATCTTTCCCAGGCCCGGCTAAACAACGCCCGCCTGCAAGAGGTCAACCTGACCAGCAGCAACCTGTACCAGGCCAACCTGCACCGCTGCCGCCTGAATGAAGCCGTGCTGAACCGGGCCATCCTGAGCCAGGCCCAGATGCAGGAGACCGACCTGCAAGGCGCCAGCCTGAACGAGTGCCCCACCCTGGAGCAGGCCAGCCTGTCCGGCGCGCTCTATGACAACCAGACCGTCTTTCCCCGGCAATTCAAGCCCCAGAAGTACAACATGGCTCGAAAGCAGGCCCAGGGCCTCACCCGCTGGCTGGAACGCCTGACCCGGCTGTTTACGGGCATCCCCCAACCCCTGGCCCATTAAGTGTTTGAGCCTGCCGGTTTTATTTGAAGCGCCGGCCCGCTAGAATAAACAAAGCAACAGGGAAGGGCCATGAAGAAACGCTGGCTGGTTATTGCAGGCGCGCTGCTGGGAACGCTCATCATCGGGGCGCTGGTTTATTTCCGGCTGAAGGGCGAGGACGTCAAGGCCATCCGCATGCAGCGGGAAGACGTGGTGGCCACCCTGACCGTCACCGGCGAGGTGCAGGCCGACACCACCGTCTCTTTCAGCCCCAAGGTGAACGCGCGCATCGATCGCATCCTGGTTGATGAGGGCGATACGGTGACGCCCGGCCAACTGCTGGTGGAACTGAGCCGTGCCGACGTGAACGCCCGCCTGCTGGAGGCTGAAGCCCGCGAGGCGCAAAGCCGGGCCTCCCTGACCGAACTGCAACAAGGCACCCGCAGCGAGGAATTGCGCCTGTGGGAAGAACGCCTGGCGGAAAGCCGTCACCGGGTCAGCCAAACCGAAGCCTCCCTGGCTGCCGCCCAGGCCCGCCTGGAAGAAGCGGCCAGCAATGCCCGGCGCTTCCAGCAACTGCTGGGCGAAGGGTTTGCCACTGCCCAGGAAGCCCAGCAGGCCGACACCAACCTGGCCGTGGCCCAGCGGGAAGTCAGCCGCCTGCAGGCCGACCTGTCCGCTAGCCGGGCCCAGGTAAAGCAGATTGAAGCCCAGTTGTCCGAAGCGCGCACCGGCCCGCGGCAAACCGAAATCCAGGCCGCCGCCGCCGCCCGCCGGGCCGAGCAGGCCGGCATCCAGGAAATCCGGGCCAGCCTGCAGGACTACATGATCCGCAGCAACATGAACGGCATCGTGGTGGATCGCCTGCAGGATCCGGGCGAGCTGGGCACCCCGGGCAAGGCCATCCTGAAAGTCATTAATCCTGCCACCCTCGAAATCGTGACCTCGGTAGAGGAAAACGACCTGGCCAAAATCCGGCTGGGAGACACCGGCTTCGTGCTGCTGGACGCCCTGCCCGAACGCCCGCTGGAAGCGCGGGTCACCGAGATTGGCAGCGAGGTTAACCCGGACAACGGCACCGTGGAAGTCACCGTGGTGCTGCAACCCCAAGCCTACAAGAAGCTGGCCGGCCTGAACCTGCTGCCCGGCATGACCGCCGACGTCAACGTGATTACCGAACGCCTAAAGAATGTCCTGGTCTTGCCGGCAGCCGCGGTGCGCCGGCGGGGCGAGCAGTGGATTGTCTACCTGATTCGCGGCAAGAAGATTGTGGAACACCCCGTGGCGGTACGGCGCATCTCGATGGAAAACTACCAGGTACTGGACGGGCTGGAGCCCGGCGATTGGGTGGCGTCCAGCATTTCGCCCAAGCTGCTGGGCAAGAAACGGGTCAATCCGGTGCCAGCCGATCTGAAAGCCCCCAAACCCAAGCCGCCCGGGGGCAGCCGGTAATGGAACGGCTGTTGGCCAAACTGCCGGTCGACCTGTTCATTGCCGCCCGCTACATCCTGGCCAACCTGCGGCAATCGCTCATCATCATGCTGGCCGTGGGCATCGGGGTGTCCATTATTATCTTCATCCCCTCGGTCAACCTCAGCTTTTTCAACTATTTCCTGCAAAAAACGGTGGAAAGCAGCCCCCACATCACGGTCACCCGGGAACTAGACACCATGCCCCGCAACCAGGAGGCCCTGCAAACCCTGGTGCCCCGCCTGCTTCCCCAGGCGGGACGCATCCTGTACTCGGACCAGACCCAAACCCGGCGCCGCAACATATTGGCCTACAAGCGGCTGATGGATCAACTGGAGCGCATGCCGGGCGTGGTGGCGGTAGCCCCCTACGTAAAGGAGCAGGTGATTGCCGTGCGCGGCAACCAAAGCCGGGCCGCCGACCTGAACGGCATCCTGCCGGACCGCGAAATACTGATTACCAGCCTGGCCGATGACGTGATGGAGGGGGACATCCTGGCCATGGGTACCAACGAGGTCTTTATCGGCTACCTGCTGGCCGATGAGCTGGGCGTGGGCATCGGGGATCGCATCAAGCTGGTCAGCGCCTTCGGAGAGCGCAGCTACAAGGTGGGCGGCCTCATCAAGACGGACATCTACCTGCGCGACTACAGCATCATCTACCAGCCGCTGCAACAGGCGCAAAAGCTGCTGGATATGAACAACGAAGTCACCGGCCTGGGCCTGAAGATTAAGGACATTTACGACGCCGAGACCATGGCCCGCCTGATTGCCGAGACCTACAACGTGAAAACCCGCAGCTGGATGGAGGACAACAAGGTTTACCTGGACCAGATCAGCAACTTCCGGGTCATCATTTCGGTTATCAGCATCCTGATTATTTTTGCCGCCGCCACCAGCATTACCAGCGTGCTGATTATGGTGGTGGCCTCCAAGTCAAAGGAAATCGGCATTTTGAAAGCCATGGGCACCCGCCCCCGGGCCATTTTACGCCTGTTCGTGTCCCAGGCCATCCTGCTGAGCATTTTGGGGGCCATCGGGGGCTTTTTCGGGGCACTGTTCCTCATCTGGATCTACAACCTCTCCCCCGCCGGCCACGGTACCACCGTCCTGGGCATTGAACGGGAGCCCACCACCCTGAACGTGGAATTCACCATTTACGCCTTTATCTACTCCATCGGCGCCAGCGTATTGGCCAGCATCATCCCCGCGTGGATGGCCAGCCGCCTGGATCCGGTGGAGGCCATCAACCAGTAGGTGCCCCATGGCCGACGTCGTTGTTCAAACCGAAAAGCTGGTCAAGGTCTACGGCGGGGCCTCCCCGGTGTACGCCCTGAAGGAGGTGAGCCTGACCATCCGCCAGGGCGAGTTCCTGAGCATTATCGGCCCCAGCGGCTCCGGCAAAAGCACCCTGATGAACGTACTGGGCCTGCTGGACAAACCCACCAGCGGGTCGCTGAAATACTTTGGCGAGGAAACCGTGGCCTGGAACGAAGATCGCCGCTCCGCCTTTCGCAACAAAGAGATGGGCTTCATCTTCCAGGCCCACATGCTGCTGCCGGAGTTCACCGCGCTGGAAAACGTGACCATTCCCCTGCGCATTGGCGGCAACTACAACGCCCAGACCGAAAAAGTCGCCCGAACTCTGCTGGAGCGCATTGGCCTGGGCGATCGCATGCACCATCGTCCCCCGGAACTTTCCGGCGGCCAGAACCAGCGGGTGGCCATTGCCCGGGCCCTGGTGAACCACCCGCGCATTGTGTTTGCCGACGAGCCGACCGGCGCGCTGGATCACCAGACCAGCCTGTCGGTGTACGAACTGATGCGGGATATTCACCGGCAAGAGTCGGTGACCTTTGTCATTGTGACCCACGAGCGGGATTTCTCCGCCCGGACCGACCGCACCATCAGCATCCTGGACGGGCAGGTGCAGTCGGACGAAAGCCGCCTACCGGCCTAGTATCTGGTTGGCCCGGGCGAAAACCGCGTCGAACATGGGCTCGGTCAGCTTGCCGGTAAACGTGTTCTGCTGGCTGGGGTGGTAGGAGCCCAGCAGTGTCACGCCGCTGGGCAGTTCCACTTCGGCCCCGTGGCCAAACCGGGGGCGCGGCGAGATTCTACCACCCGTCATGACTTCCTCCTTCAGCACGGCATCCCAGCCGATTTTGCCAAAGGCCACAATGACCCGCACCTGGGGCAGCATCCCCAACTCGGCGGTGAGAAACGTGCGGCAGTTGGCAAATTCCTGGGGCAAGGGCTTGTTATCCGGCGGGGCACAGTGGCAGGGGGCGGTAATATAAGCATCATGCAAGCGCATGCCGTCATTGATGTGCTCAGAGGTGGGCTGGCTGGCAAATCCCGCCTTGTGCAGCGCCCAGTAAACCCAATCGCCGCTGCGATCGCCCGTAAACATGCGTCCGGTGCGGTTGGCCCCATGCGCCCCGGGGGCCAGGCCGACCAGCAGCAGGCGGGCCTGGGGATCGCCAAAGCTGGGAACACCCTTGGCCCAGTAGGCATCGGCCATATAACGTTTTGGCCGGTTAAGGGCCACCGCCTTTCGCCATTCCACCAGCCGGGGACAACGCTGGCACTCGGCAATGGCCCGATACAGGCTCTCCAGGGTCAAGAATTCGCTCGCTTGGCTCACGCTAGGCTCCTTACCACCGGGCAGCACTTTAACACAGGGCCCCCCAAAAGAAAAAGATAGGGGCCTGAAACTTGACCGCCCCTATCACCTAGGAGAGACGCTTAACACGAATCAAACAAGCCGGGGATCGCCGCAAGCGGCAGGCCCGCCGCCTGCCGGGCAGGCCTGCCGGCAGAAGCACCCCCGCGCAGGGAAACGGACATTCGTCCCAACCGGCACGGGGGCCAGCGCAGGCAATCGCGGTATCCCGCCAGGCCAGAGGGCCTTCAGCATATATCGGAAAACTTCCATCGGGTTCCTCCCAGACATGGGGTACAGAAGGCCGGCTTACTTGTCCAGCACGTACTTGCGCACGTAATGGTAACCCGCACCCGAACCGGCACCAATCAGGCCGCCCTTCAGCACGTTGTAATCCGCCGCATAGCCAACCCCTACGCCAACCAGGGCGCCTTTCAGGGTTTGGCGCAGCAGGGGCCGGGTGGCCAGCGTGTTGTTCTGGCTCATGTAGCCCGTACCCGCCCCCACCACCGCGCCGGTCAGGGCGCCCTTGCCCACGCTCATGCGATCGCTCAGCGCGCCCGCCGCCACCCCGGCAGCGGCGCCAATAGCCGCCTGTCGGGCCATGGGCTTTTTGTACCACTCCTGGGCATGGGCCAGCGGTGCCATGGCCAGGCACGAAGCCGCCATCAGCAGGGCCAGGGATCTTGTCGCAAGCGACTGTTTCAAGCAGACTGAACGCATCGGTGAAAACTCTCCCAAATCGCTATTTGTGTTGCGGTGAACACTCCCATAGACGGGGTTGCCCGGCTCAGGTTCCCGTCCGGCTTCCAGGCTGGTAAACTGGGATATTGACAGGCCCGCGGAAATTCGGCACCCTGCCAGGACAAGCACTTTTGGGGAGGCTCTTTGCGCCCATGGCATACACAACCGTTTGGCGGGGACACAGCAGGTTGCAGCGGCTCTATTTATTCCTGAAACAGCTTTTGCAGCGCGCCAACCAGAACGATTTCCTGGGGCTGGCGGCGGAAATGGCCTACAACTTCATGATGGCCTTCGTGCCGCTGCTGATTTTTATCGTCTCGGTGTTCGGCATCATCAGCGCGGATTCAGGGTTCCTGACCACCTTGCTCACCGAAATCCGCCGCATTGCGCCCCCCGAAGCCTTTGAAATCATTTCCCGCAGCCTGGTCAAGGTCAGCCGGGAAAGCAGCGGCAGCATCGCCGCATTTGGTTTGGCCGCCGCCCTCTGGACCAGCTCAAACGGGGCCATGGTGATTATCAAGGGGTTAAACCGGGCCTACCAGTGCGGCACCGACCGCCGTTCCTTCTGGCAACAGCGGCTGGTGGCCCTGGGGTTGGTGCTGGGCATGGCCGTCATCCTGATTGTCTGCTCCAACCTGCTGGTGTTTGGCGGCATGATAGCCGACGGGCTGAACCGCTATTTTGCTCTCGGCACGGGTACCCTCAACCTGATCAACGCGTTGCGCTGGGCCATTGGCCTGGGCGCGCTGCTGCTCATCACCAACTTCATTTACGTGGTCGGCCCCGATTATAAAAATGGCCCGGCCTGGCAACGCACCTGGACGGGGACCTTCACCTTTGTGGCACTGTGGGGCGGGCTTTCATGGCTGTTCAGCCTGTATGTGGCCAATATGGGACGCTACAGCGAAGTCTACGGCCCTATGGGCGCAGTCATCATCCTGATGTTGTGGCTTTACCTCACCTCGGTGGCCCTGCTGGTAGGCGGACAGGTCAACGCGCTGCGCAGCGAACGCGACCAGCAGCAGGCCAATCGCTAATTTAGCACTTTTTCAGTTCCGGTTCGCATGGGAGTCATGATTAGAATAATAGCGGCTATTAAAATAGCGGCTTTACATAATAAACCCAATTGCAAGAGTGTAGTTTTATTGCCAGGACTGGCCTGAAAATTTTCTAAAGCTTGCGCCATTTTCACCGATGCTGACTTCATTCGGGCCCACCCCATACCCCGAATAAATGAATCGGTTTGATTAATTGAAGATTGCAAACGCTTGTGCTAACATGACACCACTTGTAGAGATAGCATCTGTAACGTTTTGTAGGTTGTGTTGTCATCGCATACCGGCTGCCGGCAGTCCCGGCATTCGCGGTTAGCCTGAATTTAACTTTCAGAAAGAGGGCATTCTTTATATACAAACCGTATCCGCCGACCCCAAGTCGGCTGGAAAAGCATTGCCTTGCCTGAATTTAACCCCCAGGCTGCCCATACGTTCTCCCCAACCGGAAAGGAAAAAGCCAAACCCACTTGCCGGAACCTTCATGAAGTTCAGCCGTCCTACCTCGATCACGGAGGTTGTGGTGGCCCGGGTCACGAACCCGCCCGCGCGGCCTCCGGCAATCCAAACGACATTCCGATTCGCATCGAAAAAGAAAAGGAGTTCACCACAATGAGAGGTACCCGCAACAAAGCCCTGACCCTGGCGCTCAGCCTGCAACTGCTGGCCATGCCCCTGCTGGCGTCCGCGGCCAGTTATACCGACACCTACAGCAACTGGGCCGGGGCGGACATCTCGGTGCTGTCCGATCAGGGTATCCTGACCGGCTACCCGGACGGCACCTTCCGTCCCAACGGGCTGATTACCCGCGCCGAGTTTTCGGCCATGCTGGTAAAAGCCCTGGGGCTGCCGCTAAACCCCGGCTACGGACAGACCTTCAACGATGTCCCCCGCACCCACTGGGCCTACCCGGCCATTGAGACCGTCAGGGCCACCGGCCTGGTCAGCGGTTATCCCAATGGAGCGTTCATGCCGGCCCGCAGCATCAGCCGGGCGGAGGCCATGGCCATCCTGGCCGGCGCGGCACACTTGCCCATGCCCACCGAAGCGCAAGCCAACCAGATTCTTTCGGCGTACGGCGATGCCTACCAAGTCCCGGCCTGGGCCCGTCCCGCGGTGGCGGCGGCTATCCAGGGCGGTCTGTATGCCAACGACCCGTCCGCCGGCAACCAGATTGAACCCATGCAGCCCGCCACCCGGGCCGAAGTCGCCGCCATGGTGCAAAACCTGCGCGAGACCGGCGCCATGGCCCAGGGCGGCATGACCCAGCCCCCGCAAACCACCACCACGCCCCCCGGCACCTACGGCAGCGCGACGATGGGCACCCAGGGAGGGCAGACCACCATTCAGGGACGCATCCTGACGGTGCCCGCCCAGACCGCCTTTACCGGCACGGTGACCGCCCCCATCAGCTCCGAACTGAGCAAAGTGGGTGACACCGTGGTGCTACGCACCGATCAACCCCTGATTAGTGCCGACGGCACCCAGGTAATCATCCCCGCCGGCAGCCAGATCATCGGCCACGTCAGCCAGGTAACCCCGGCTGGCCGCCTGGAGCGCCCCGCCCAACTGGACATCGATTTCAATGAAATCGTTACCCCCACCGGCGAGCGCTACACCATCCAGGCTTCCATCGCCACGGAGGACGGCATGCTGCATGGCGACACTACCAAAGGCCGCATCCTGAAAGCCGCCACCAAAACCGCCATCGGCGCGGGCTTGGGCGCTGCCCTGGGAACCGGCCTGGGCCCCCTGTCCGGCGGCTCGGTAGGTAAAGGCGCCATCTACGGCACCGCCATCGGGGCCGGCGTGGGCGCCGCCGCCTCGGCCCTGGACAAAGGCAAGGCCGTGACCATGAGCACCGGCGATCAGCTGCAAGTCAAGCTGGATCAGCCCATTATCGTTCAGCAAAACCCCTAATCGTTTGACAACGGGCCGGTCGGTCGGCTGGCCGGCCCGTCTCCATCCCCAAAATCCCGTTACTGTTTGTGTATTGTCTGTGTATTGTTTGGCTGTGTTTGAGTGAACTGAAATTTTAAGGAGAGTACGGTATGAAAAAACTGTTTGGCCTGGCCCTGGTGCCTGTATTGCTGGCTGCCTGCCTGCCCCTGAGCGCTTCTGCGGAAAAAACCATGATGAAGGAAACCCAGGTGCGCAAGCACACCCCGGTGCAAACCACCGAAACCCGCACCCAGCGCGTGGAACAGCAAACCACCGTGCGTACCCAGCACCTGGGCGTACTGGATGAACAAGTGAACCCGCTGTGGGTCAAAGGCCAGTGGAGCCTGGTGAGCCGCCAGTACCCCGAAGCCGTTGACGCCTTCAACAACGTGCTGGGCCTGTCCCCGGACAACGTGCATGCCCTCAACGGCCTGGCCACCGCGCTGTACTTCCAGGGCCGCTATGATGAAGCCTACCGCAACATCGAGCGGGCCATCGCGCTGGATCCGGTGAACAGCCGCCTGTTCCTGACCCAGGCCCAGATTCTGGACGCCCAGATGAAACCCCGCGAAGCCGTGGAATCCTACCTGACCTTCGTTTCCCTGAACCCCGATGACGGCGCCGCCCTGGAAGCCCAACGTCGGGCCGACGAGCTGTTCCGCCAAATCGAGCCCCAGCTGGGTGAAGCGGATCGCACCTTCCTGATGGGCCTGCACCGCCTGAGCCTGCACCAACCCAAGGAAGCCGTGCAACTGTTCGAGAAGTTCCACGCGCTGGAGCCCGCCAACACCCAGGCGCACATCCTGCTGGGCCGGGCCTACCTGGAAATGAACCAGCCCCTGAAGGCCATCCCCCACTTTGAGGCCGCGGTGAAGGCCAACGCCCAGGATCCGGTGGCCTACTACCAGCTGGGCTCCAGCTACGAGCTGAGCGGCCAGTCCAAAATGGCCAACGATGCCTGGCAAAAGTTCATCCAGTACGCGCCGAAGTCCGAATCGGCCTGGATGATCAACCGCCGCTCCGAAGTCCGCTAGTTTTTTCCAGACTGGACCAATCAACCCCTCCCCGCCCATGGCCGGGAGGGGTTTTCTTTTGGCTTCCCCCAGCCCGCCATCCGGCTGAATTCCCAGGCGCGAGGCGCTATGCCAGCGTCAAATCCGGCCAAAAACCGTTCAGAAGGGAAGGGAAGGCCCTGACGGGATTGTACCCCGGCAGGAGAGCTTCCTCCTGGCCCGGGAAAAGCACACCAGACATGGCATAAACGGAAGCTGGCCGACCTTTCCGACCCAGGCTGCCAGAAGAACCCGGCCCCCGCCCAACCCAAAACGCGCCCGGCAAGATGCCGGACGCGTTTAAAACCCGTGTGGCCTGACGGTTAGCTGGGCAGCTTGACCCGGTTGATGGGCACCACGTTGTCGGTGGCGGCTTCCCGGCGCCGTCCGGTAGACAGCGGGATAACCCGCGGGAACAGTTCCAGCAGGCGCTCCACCAGGAGGGCCCGGTTGAATTGCCGACGCACGTACTGCTGGCCGTACAGGCCCATGCGTAACCCCTCATCCTGGTTGTGGTAGAACCAGCGGATTTTCTCCACCAGGGCTGCCACGTTCTCGGGCGCAACCGACATCCCGGCGCGGCTCTCATCCAGCACCCGGCTCACCTCGCCCTCCGGCACGGCGGCCAGAATGGGTCGCCCGGCGGCCAGGTAGTCGAACAGCTTGTTGGGCAACACCTGCCCAAACACATCCAGCGCCCGGTAATTGATGAGCGACAAGTCGGCTTCCATCAGGAACTTGCTGATGCGGTTTTTGGGCAGGGCCCCCCAGAACACCACGTTATCCAGGCTGCGCTCCTGGGCCAGCGCACGCAGGCGGTCAAACTGATAACCGCCCCCCACCAGGTTGAAACAGATGTCGGGGTAATCCGCCTTCAGGCACGACGCCGCTTCCAGCACCGTTTCCAGCCGGGTATAGTCACTAAAGACGCCGGCGTAGACAATGTTATACCGGGGCGCCTCCTGCGGCGGACGAGAGAGAAAACTGCCCTTCCACAGGCGGGGATACTGGTAAAACTCCATGTCGGCCCCGTTAGGGATGAAATGGGTTTTCTGCCGACTGCCGGGCACCTGGGCCTCAATCTCGTCGGTAAAGGGCCTGGACACCACAATCAAGCGGTGGGCCTTGCGGTACAAAAAGCTCTCCAGCATGCGGTTCATGTGGATGGCCAGCCGGTTCTTGATAAACCCGTTGGCGGCCATGGTTTGGCTCCACAAATCCCGCACTTCCAGGAAAAACTCGGCCCGGGCCGCCAGGGACAGCAGATAGGCCACCAGCCCAATCAGCAGCGGCGGGGACGATCCCAGCACGTAATGGAAAGACTGGCCCTGGGCAATCATCCTCATCCCGATGAGGAACGCCTTGAGGCTGAAGGAAAAGTAGTTGATGGCGCGGTTGACCACGCTGCGGCGAGTCAGCGGCGGGCAGGGCACTTTAAGGATTTTGAGATTCGGGTGGGTCCAGACCTTGGCCCCGTTCTCGTTCCCCTCTTGCTTCATGTTCATGGTGGTGGAGCCACCGGTAATGACCGTGACGTTATGGCCGTCCTCCACCAGGGCGTTGGCGTGTTTGAAGTGTCTCTGTCCCTGTCCGCCCGGCTCAGCCTCCGTACTGAAGAACTGGGCAATGTACAGAATGTTAGCCATGGAATCCTCGTATTGCAAACTTCCGAAAATATCTCCTGAAACCGTTATCGGAAGGTTTGCGAAGAACTGAAGGAAATATGAACCGAATTTCTGAAACGCTTATGCGGTGGTCACCTTTCCACTATAGCCTTGCAGGCCTAGGCACCCCATCATTCAGACAGTGCGTTTTTGGCGCCGTCATTCCATCAGGCGGAGGATTTCCGGACGAAACCCCACGGCCCCCGAGGCCAAGCCGAGGCCCCGGCATCTCAACCCCCAGACAGCCCTAGTCCATCTTTTTGCGATAGCCGGCCTTTTCGTACATGGCCCGGGCGAAACGCTCCAGGCGTTCGGCCTCCGGCGAAGCCAGCAGCGGACGATCCGGCTGCCGAACCGGGGTGGCCAGCTTGACCAGCATCCAGGTGGTTTGCCGGCCCAGGGCCCGCAACCTCAGGACTTCGCCGTACCACTGCCAGCGGCTGGGCGCGGTGCCGTCCCGCCACTGATACCACAGCATCATAATGAAGGTCTTGCCGGAGCTGCCCTGGTTTCGCACCATCAGCACCCGGAGCGGCCCCCTGGCAGTGCGGATGACCCGCTCGCCCAGCACCTGGGGTCGCCCACCGGAGGCCACCATGGAGTCGTAAAAGTTGTGCAGGCCGTTCACCGAGTCGGATTGCAACACGTCCAACCACACCCAGCGCCAGGCATCGCCGGATGGGCCGTCCGGCTCCACCGGGCGGTAAATACGGCTGGTCAGCTCCGCCGGGGCCAGCACCAGGCGCTCGTTGTGCAGCAACTCGTCATCCAACCCCACCCAGGAGGTGTCCTCCGCCTGCAATGCGTAGGGCACGGCCAGGGCCATCTGCTCCGCCGCCAGGGGCCGATCGCGCAACAGCCAGATGCCCCCGTTCAACAGCGCCAGCAACCCAATGACCGCCGCCAGGATGCCGTTAGCCGCCCGCATGCAACCGCCTTCCGGCCACCCACATCAGCCCCAGGCCCAGGGGAAACAACAGGTATTCCAGGTTGGTATGGATGGCCAGCCCGGCATCCGGCGAGACATGGTAAGCCACCAGCGCGGTCACCACCAGGCGCAGGACGTTTAAGCACACTGCCAGCACAGGCACCCCCAGCAACAGGGCCAACAGGGACTTCAGGGAAAACCGCTCAAACAGCATCCACAGCAAACCTGCAAACAAAAAGCCAATCCAGGTGTGCAGGCCGCTGCATGCCACGGTCACCTCGTAGGCTTCCCCGTTAATATAAAAGATGTTGCCCGAAGCGCTGATGGGAATGAACAGCCCCGCAAACAGGCTGGTCAGGCGGGTGGAAACCAGCTGCAAGGGCAGACTGATGCCGGTTTTGACATCCGTCGGCAACTCCGGCAGCAGGAAAAACGAAAACAGGAACACGCCCAGCCAGCCGTAAAAGCAGCGAAAACCGCACAACGTCCAGCACAACATGGCCAGCAACAACAGGAAGCCGCCCCAGAACAGCGCCTTGATGGCCAACAGGCCGCCCACCAGGTAGCCAGCCCCGGCAATTCCCATGCCGCAGAATCCGGCCCAACTGGGACTAAAACGGAGCACGGGCCGAACGTCCCGGCGAAAGAACGCCATGGCCAGCAACACCACCACCAGGGCCTGCACGCTGTTTTGCTGCCAGCTTCGCACCGACAGGGCCTGCAGCCAGCTTTGGGCCACCGGCCAGGCCAGCATACCCAGCAGCAACGCCACCAGCCACGCCGCGGGCGACTTCATCCAGCCGGCAGGCTGACCGCCGGAACCGGGCATGGGGGGATTGGGGGTGTTCACTGCTTCCGCCACGCTGGCCTCCCCCTTTATTTTAACGGTTTCGACCGGGGAGGGTTTAATATTACAGAAATAATGTCATAATCAGATCAGCAGGGCTTGCACTTGCCGAACCGAATCTTCAACCTTCCCCAACCCTGATCCGGGACACCGCCCATGACTATCTTGCGAAAATTCATCTTGCCCCTGGCCCTCCTTGGCTTGCTGGCAGTGCCGGCTTTCGCCCAGGATCCCGGCCCTGATCCCGGCGGCGGGCCAGGCGATCCGCCCCGTGACACCCCCGGGCTTGCGCCGTATATACTGACCGGGATGGCCACAGCTGGGTACTTTGGTATCCAGACCCTTAAGCGAACCCATTTGCTGCGCAAACAGAAATAACAAAAAACAGGCCCGTGTGCCGGCCTGTTTTTTTGTGCCCAAACCCGCCCCATTGGGCGGCGTTAAGCTATACCCTGGGCTTTTCCAGAATGCTGGCCAGCTTGCCCAGAAAACTGCTTTCGTGGAACTTCAGGATGGAATTTTCCTGCGAGGTGGCCGCCAGGCGCTTGCTTAGCGTTTTCAGGATGGATAGCACCACCGGGGGGGTGTCCTCCAACAACTTTTCCATTTCCTCTTTGGGAATGATTTCCACCGTCACATCGGACTTGGCTACCACGGTGGCCGAACGGAAGCCCGCCTCATCCAGCAGGTACATCTCGCCAAACACCTCGCCCTCGGCCAGGGTGGCAATGGGAATGCGTCCCTTCTTGCCGGTTTCCTTGCAAATCAGCACCTGTCCCTCGGTAATCAGGTATGTGGAAGTGCCATGCGTCCCTTCCGCAATAATGGTATCCCCTGCCGCAAATTGTTTGACTTTCATTGATGAAAGTTCCTTCCTACAACATTGAATAATTTCAAGCGCGGGTCTGCCGCTTTCCGCGGGCACTGCCTTCGTCCCTTCAGCTTGCACCATTCCGGGAGAAATTAAAAACTCCAGACAGTGGATTTTTCCAAACAGCCTGGCCAAAGCCTCCCGAACCGGGGCAAGCCAAGAGCACCGGTCACCCGACTTGGGTAGTGATGACATGGTTAGCCTCTCTCTATTCTAATCCCTATTTGCTCACTGCACCGCTTGTATATATAAAAACGATGCCAGCGGGACTTTGTGCCGATGCATTAAGCAATGTTAATGCGCCGGCGCCGGGGTCAGAATGAGCGGCAAATGAAGGTTGTTCAGTCAAGCAAACTGGGAATGGGACTGGCTGTCTTCATCAATATCCAGTTGCAGGGCCTGAGCGGCACGCACCAACTCCTCGTCCGTAATGGAACCCTGGTTCTGATCCAGGCATTCCAGCAGGGCCTGGTTGAAGGCATCCGCCGAACACTTGGGCGCGCCGTCTTCCTTCAGGTTTTTCAGGTAGACTCGAAGCAGGAAGTTGCCGGGCGTGGCTTCAAAGGAAGGGTTGTCGCGGTAGCGGTTCCAGAAGCTGTTGAAGTCCACGGTGCTGCCGGGCAGAATAGGCCCGTTGCCGTTGGTCTCCAGCAGGCCAAGCTCCGAACCAAGCCCGGAATTGAGGCGGGCCAGCGCGTTGGTGTTGTGGAAGCGGGAGAGCCAGGTGCCCTGGGTGGCCAGCTCGGGGTGGTAGGCCAGCTGGTGCAGGTATACCAGGGTATCAATGGCCGTAATCAGGCCCTCTTCGTAAACCCCGTTGGCGTTATCTTGGTGCAGGGGCTCATGCGCAAAGGTGCGGGTAAACAGGAAGGGGTTTTCCGCCGCAAGGCGCTGGTTGAAAATAATATTGAACTGCTCGGCATCGGCGGTACCGGCGGGAACCACCGTAGCCACCACGTTTTCCGGCAATTCGCCAAACTTGATCTCGTTGAACACCGGGTTGCCGCGCAGGGTTTTGGCGCCCAGCACAAAGTCGATGGCGGGTTCGGCCAGGGTATTGGCCAGGCCCAGCAGGCCAGCCCGCAGGCTGGGGTTGGGAATGCGCGCCACCACTGCGGGACGGTCGAACAGCTGCATGTAAGATTGCTGCTTGCCGGAGTTATTGGGAAACTCGGCTTCCAGGTAATCCTGCAGCATGGTGCGCACCTGATCCTCGGTCGGGGCGGGGCCCTGCGCCGGAAGGGCCGGCGTGGACTCAGGATAAACGCTGGGGTTGAACAGGTTGATGTTGGTGGGGACAAACGGACGGTTTTCCAGAATCAGGTTGGCCGGAACCTCCGTGCTGACGGGCGGCGGGGTTTCGGTTGGCGGCTCGGGGGCCGGCGAAGGTTCTGGAGGGGGGAGCGTTGGCGGCGGGGAGGGCTCGGTGGTGGGTTCAGTGGTCGGCACAGTAGTTACCACCGGGGACGGGGTAGGCGGGTTGGGCGCCCCTTGCACCCGCCCCCCGCAGGACGCGCCGGCCAGCAGCGAAAGCACCAGGAGACCGGCTGACAGAAAACCCATCTTTCTTTTCGGGGTGGTTGCCCCAAAATAAACGTCTTGGCCAGCAGTCAGGGGGGTGGTTTTGCTCAATCCGGAAGGGATACCGCTGAAAGAAGGCGACTGAACAAAGGGATTGTGGCTCGCGTTCAGGGAACGGGGCCGTAGCGCATCCTGCGCAGGACGAATACCAAGTGACATGAGGTTTCTCCCACTCTATGAAGTGTATACCCACGAAAGTAATGAAGCTGACCTTTATATACCTTAAAAAAAATGGAAGGGCAATGTTGTTGCTTAGAAAAATTATTCCACCATGGCCAGATCCACTGTCGAGCCAGGATTAATCAGGGACAAGGGCTCAAAAATTTCGATCTCTTCCTCTTTTCCGCGCACTTTCACCATCCCCAGGCTTCGGGCCCGCACCCTGTCCTTGATTTTGGCATAGGTGGCCGCTGAAACAATAATATTGGTTTTAAACTCCTTGTTCATCCCTTCCAGCCGGGAGGCCAAATTTACCGCGTCGCCGATCATGGTGAAATCCATTTTTTCCTCGGATCCCACGTTACCGATCATTACCTCGCCTGTATTAATACCAATACCAATGTTTAGGGGCGGCTTGTCCGGATCCTGGCGCCAGTCCTCCAGGGCTTCGCGCATGGCCAGGGCCGCGCACACCGCCAGATAGGGGTGATCCTGGTCTTTCAGCGCAAACCCCCAGTAGGCCATGATGGCATCCCCAATCAATTTATCGATAAAGCCCTCGTAGTCCACGGTAATAATGTGGTTCATCACCGAAAAGTACTGCTGTAACATCTCCTGCACCTTTTCGGGCGGGTTGTTCTCTGAGAAGGTGGTAAATCCCCGGATATCGCAGAACAAAATGGTCAGCTCCCGCTTCTGCCCGCCCAGCTTCAGGGCGTCATCGGGATTTTTTTCCAGGTTCATCATGACCGCCGGAGACACGTACTTTCCCATGGCGTAGCGCAGCTGCTGGCGGCGTTTTTCCGTATCCCAGTAGCGATAGACGTAGCCCACGCTGAACAGCGTTACCAGCAGGAAGGCGGGGTAAAAAAAGTTGACCCAGAGGTTAAAACGGCTGTAGGCCTCGTTGGTGACCGCAAAATAGGCCAGCAGCAGCATGCCAATGGCCAGCACGGAGGTGCCCACGGACTGGAAGTAATAGAAGACGAACAGGCCGGCGGCCAGCAGCACGGCGGTGGCCAGCAAATTGAGCCACCAGGGGGCCGGATGCACGAAATCGTTGTGCAGCAGGTTGTCCAGCTCGTTGGCGACGATATAAAAACCGGGATAGCGGTCGCCGTAGATGGTGCGGTGGTTGTCAAACTGGTTCACAAGGGAAATGCCGATGACCACATGGCGATCTTTGAAGGTTTCCGGCTTTAGCGGCGGCGACGGGGGCAGGGAGAACTTGTCGCAGTCCGGGTTTTTGGGGTTTTCCCGGCAGGCCAGCACCATGCCCGATTCGATTAATTGCCAGTAGGAATATTCCGGGTACACCAGCAGGCCGGGCTTGCTTTGATGCCCGTACCATTTAATCAAGGGCTTGCCCGTCTCGCCCAGGTTAACCGCGCCGCCCTTCCAGCTTAAAACACCCCGGCGGGAAACGGTCAGGTGTTTTTCATCCTGAAGCAGGGCGCCAAGCGTAATATGCGGAAAAATCCGCCCCCCATAGCTGGTAAAAGGAATCCAGCGGCGCAGCAGGGAATCGTTGTCGGCGGCATCCAGCAGGGTGTCCACTTCGTACAGGGTGCCGTGGGCGGAATAAAAGCGCATGGGCGTATTCAGCAGCATTTGGATAGGGGGCACCAGCGAGGGGAAAACCGCCCGACGCCATTGCGGAAAATAATCCATGCCCTGCACCGTGACGGCATTCTTGTCCAGGCCCGCCCGCGTTTCCCTGGGCAGGGCCTGCCAGGGGACACCCTCCCGGTTGGTGAACATCAGGTCGGAGATATAGCCCCGGGTTCCCTTCAGCATCTCCACCATAAAGCGATCGCTGTAGGGCCGCAGCTGATCCTCCCCGGCATTGAAGCTCAGGTCGAAAATGACGGAGCGGGGATGGCTTTTATTCAGGAAATAGATGGCGTAGCCATGCAACACCCGGGGGAAATCGGCCCCGTAGACCCGCATCTTGTTATCGTAGGTGGCCGGATCCATGGCCACCAGCGTGATGCCGGAGTCGAAGCGCTCGCGCACGGGCAGCATCTTCTGGCGAAGGGTCAGCCAGTCCAGTTCCCACTGGTACAGCTGTTTGGAAAACCCGAAAGCCCCCACCAGAAAGACTACCACCAGGCTGATCCCCGCCAGGATCACCCTGTTTGCCAGCCCGGACTTGCCCGATACGCCAGAAAGCTCCTTATTCACGAAAAACCGCTCGCTACCACCGTAATGTTAATTTTCATTAATCATAACATTTCAAGCAGGCAGGCATTTCACGTCATTAGATAAAAAACAATCAACTAATCCCGGTCAATATTTTCAAGTTTCGTTGCGCAGAGCCGAGCCTTGGGCATATAAGCCAGAGCATAAGGGATGACGTTTGATGAAAAGAAGACAAGCCGGAAACACCTTGGTGGAATACGGTTTTATAGGCGCATTGATTTTAGTGGCCTGCATTGCCGGCGTTACCATGATAGGTGGCGCGCTCAAAGGGGCCATGGTAAACGTTGGCAAGGATTTTCAAAGCAACATCAACGCGGCTGCAACCAGCGGCGGCAACTGCCAGGGGCAAAACTGCGGCGGCGTTGACAGCGGCGGTTTCTAGGAACAAACCCATTGGCCCACACCATGATGTTAATTTTCATTAATCACAACATTTCAAGCAGTTAGCAATTATGCGCCATGTGAAAAAAAACAATTTATAAAGTTGGTAAAAAATTGTTCAAGTTTCACTGCGCAAGGTCGAGCCTAAGGCATATGAGTCGCAGTATCGCAGCATAAGGGATGACGTTTGATGAAAAAAAGACAGCCCGGAAACACCTTGGTGGAATATGGATTTATTGGCGCATTGATTTTAGTGGCCTGCATTGCCGGAATCAGCCTGATTGGCGGTGCGTTCAACGGCGCGCTGGCCAACCTGGGAACGGATTTCAAGCAGAATATCAGCGCGGCTAAAACCGTGGAAGCCCAGGAGGCGGCCGCAGCAGCCGCCGCAGCCGCCGCGGCTGCCCAACAGGGTGGCGGGGGCAACAACGGCGGCGGAGGCAACAACGGCGGCGGGGGCAACTCCGGTGGCGGGGGCAACTCCGGTGGCGGGGGCAACTCCGGTGGCGGGGGCAACTCCGGTGGCGGGGGCAACTCCGGCGGCGGGGGAACTGCCACCGGTGGGGGCAACTGCCAGGGCCAGAACTGCGGCGGCGTTATCAGCGGCGGTTTCTAGAAACAGACCCATCAAAAAATCCCCGGCAATACTGCCGGGGATTTTTTCAGGCCTGGGTAAATGGTTGCGGGGGCAGGATTTGAACCTGCGACCTTTGGGTTATGAGCCCAACGAGCTACCGGACTGCTCCACCCCGCGATAGGGTCGTCAACCGGGCCTGCCTTACATAGAATGCACCAAAGAAAACCGGAATGCAACCTCTCCCCTGAACCGCCCGGGATGCCAAGACCCTGCGGGCTTGATGGAAAAAGGACACGCCGCCAGGGCGTTCTGCCCTGGGGCTGAGCTTCCCCACGGACTGAAAAGCCGATATATCCTACAGACGCACCCTGGCCCAGGGTGTTCCTGATGTAACAGTCTTGTTTTAAAACACCCGGCGGTCTTACGGCAGTGGTACAATCTTTGGTTGGAAGCGTGGCTTCTGGAGAGTTCGGCGACGAGAGAGGATTTGGTTATGGCGGATTGGACCTGGCTGTGTGGAAGCTTTATCCTGGGCGCGCTGGTCGGTGCCTGGATGCTGAAAGTGCGCTACGGACAGCGGATAGCCCGCGCTGAAGCCGAGCGGTTCGAGTCCAGGGCCCGGGAAAGCCAGCTGGAAACCGAGCGAAACATTCTGCGGGAACAGCTGGAAGAGGTCAAATCCACCGAAGCCCTTTTGCGAATGGAGCTGAACGAAACCAGCCTCTCCAATACCCGCCTGCAAACCCTGCTGGACGAGGCCCAGAAGCTGTACAAAGAACAGCAGACGCAGTTTGAGGCCATCGGGCAAAAGACCCTCAAGCTGCTGAAAGAGGAAATGGAGGCCAAGGCCGCCCGCGACTACCAGGAACGCCAGGCCCTGCTGGATGAGAAGATTGGCAACATGCTCAAACCCTTGAAGGAGCTGATTGAGCAGAACGAAAAACGGGTGAAAGAGGTTGAGAAGCAGCATACCGAGGACACGGCCTCGCTCAAAAAGCACATTGAACTGATTGTGGAGGAGACCGGCAAGCTGGTCAGCGTGAAAAACAAGCTGGCCGAGGCCCTAAGCAACAGCAAGGGCCGGGGCGACTGGGGCGAGATGGAGCTGATCCGCCTGCTGGAGGATTCCGGCCTGGTGGCGGGCGTTCACTACGAGGCCCAGAAGACCGAGGACGGCGTTCGCCCGGACATTACCATCAAGCTCTCCAACCAGCGCATCCTGTACGTGGACGCCAAGACCATCCTGGTCAACCTGGAGCGACTTCTGGAGGCGGGTGACGAGGAGGAGCAGGCCGCCGAGCGAAAAAAGCACGCCGCCGCACTGGAAAAAGAAGTGCTCTCGCTGAGCACCAAGGCCTATGAGGCGCGCTGCCGAGAGAGTATTGACTTCGTGGTGCTGTATGTGCCCCGTGAATCGATGCTGCGCGCCGCCCTGGAGGAAAAACCCGCCCTGATGGAACAGGCCTTCCAGCGCCGGGTCATCCTGGCCAGCCCGCTCATCCTGATGTCCATCCTCAAGACCGTGGCCTATAACTGGGATCAGGCCCAGCTGTCGCAAAGGGCCCACGAGATACAGACCCTGGGCAAGGAGCTGCACAAGCGGGCGGCCAGTTTCGTGGAGCGTTTCGTGAAGCTGGGCGAGCGCATTGAGGCGGTCTGCACCCAGTACGACGAAACCCGTACCGCCCTGAAAGGCCGCCAGGGGCTGGTGGGACAGCTGAAGAAGTTCGAGGAGTTCGGCTGCAAGTCCGAAAAATCCCTGGCCCTGGCCACGGCGGACGCCGAGGAGGACGACGGGGAGCCCGCCAACCGCGAACGGCAGCTCATCAACTCCTAAGGTGCCATGCCCGGACAACGCCGGGCCTCGAAACGGCCTTATAATAAAACGGTAAGGTTGTCTGTCGAGTGACGGCGTGTTCCACGTAATCAAGCACAGGGTCTTTATTACCGTTTTCAGCCTGCTGTGGATTCGCTTGCTGCTGATGTTTGCCGACCCGGCACTGGGCCCGGGAGCAGTGGGCTGGGGCTTTTACGCCCAGCAGCGACAGATTATCGAACTGCTCTATACCCTCAGCGGGTTCCTGGTTTGGCCTTTCGACTGGGTTTACAGGGCGATCCAGCCCTCGCTGCCGACCGTATCGTGGTTCCCCTCCCAGTCTTCCCTGGGTATTCTGGATTGGTATCGTTACTGGGCACAGGTTTCCACCGCCGATCACCTGATTCGCTACGGCCAATTGCCCTGGGTGGTGAATACGTTTACCGGACGGCTGGACACCATCACCCTGCTGGCCCTGGCGGGGTATGCCGCCCTCAGCCCGGCGCTGGATTGGCTATACGAGGAGCTCCGCCTGATGTTCCTGAAGGCCCTGGTAAAGGTGCCGCTTACCCAGGGCGCCCGGGATCTGAAGGCCTATGAAGAAAAAGCCGCGGGGCTGATAAAGAAAAACCCCAAGTACCAGAAAATCACCCCGGCCAACAACCTGATTACCACCTCGGTGGTCACCGATGAATTGACCAAGATTTATAACAAGCAGTTTTTCATGAAAAAACTGGGGCAGGCCTTCCACGAAGCCAAGAACGAAGGCGGCCAGCTAAGCGTGGCCCTGATGGAGCTGGACGGCTACGAGGACATCGTGAACCGCCATGGCTATGCCGGGGTGGAAAAAGTGCTGCAGGCCATGGCCTCCGTGGCCAAGGACAAGACGCCGGAGGGCTGCTATGTTTGCCGATCGGAAATCCAGCAGTTCGGGCTGATTCTGCCCGACAAAGACCCGCGCCAGGCCCGGGAGATCACCGCCGAGATCCATCAGTATTTCGAGATGCTGCGCTACCCCGACACCCCCGATCTGCGCAGCACGGCCAGCGTGGGCCTGGTGACGGTGGATTTTTCCGCCGAAAACGCCCCCGCCTGGCACTCCTTCAACCAGATGCTGAAGTTCACCGAAGACGAGCTGCGCCTGGCCCGAAACAACGGGCGAAACCGCATTGAGGCCCGGGCCTTTCCGGAGCCGGCGGCATGAGCCACCCGGTGCACGCGCTGATCCGCAAGCGGCGGAGCATCCGGGTATACAAGCCCGACCCGGTTCCCCGGGAGCTGATTGAGCGGGTGCTGGAAGCGGCCATGTGGGCCCCCTCCGGGAAGAACCTGCAAAATTGGCGTTTTTTCGTGCTGCAGGGGGCGCACCGGGACTGGTACCTGCAACACTCCCAACGGGCCTGGGACGTTATTCGCCCCGTACTGGAAAAACGCCTGAAACCCAGTCTGTACGAATTCACCCAGCGTTTTTTCTACACGCTGGGCGGGGCGCCGGTACTCATTTTCGCCTACAACCAACCCCACCCGGAGGAAAACAACCAAACCGCGATGGGCAGCGTTTATATGGCGGTGCAAAACCTGCTGCTGGCGGCAGAAGCCGAAGGCCTGGGCACCTGCCCGCTGGGCAGCCCCCTGGAGGTCAGGGACGCCGTGGATGCCTTTCTGGGGGTCAAAGGCACGGGCCTGGAGCTGGTTTGCGGCATCACCCTGGGCTGGCCGGATCACCAGCCTCCCGCTGCCCCGCGCCAGGGCGATCGCGTCACCTGGCTGGGCTTTGACTAACCCGCGCGTGCCGGCTGTACCGGAAATAACCGCCACGCCCCGCACGGTTATTTCCGACAGGATGAATTTATACCCACAAGCCCAGCCATATCCCACCTGCGCCGGGTTTTTACAAAAATTAATGGCCATGGGGGCATCGCTGGGCCCGCCCGAATTAATCGATCGGGTGAGCGCCCTAAGCGTGGGTGCCCCATGCGATCGCGGCACCAGCCGAAAGCCATGGCCGGTTTAATTTTATATACCAAGAAAAAAACAACAAAGCCCACCCTGGTGAAGCAGCCAGCCATGCGGCTAGTTTTGCCCTGCAAAAACAGGGCTAGAATGGAACCCATGGAACGACTACCAGCGTGGCGTCCATATGAAAGCCCCTCCTGTTGTTGAGAGGGGCTTTTTCACGGGCGGGCCTCCCGGGCTCAGCCAGTCGCGCTATACGGCGAATTAGCCGGTTAGAGAATGGTATTGGCAGGATCGGGCCGGTATAATTCCAAGATGAAGCGGGTTATTCCGCAGTTTGGGAGTGAAAGACGGCTTAAGCAAGCAATTTTTCTTGCCACGGCCTGAGAAAAAACCAAGAGGAGCTTGGCATGACGTTCCACGCCGAACATCGCCAACCGATGATGCGCCATGAAGCAGTCACGCAAAACCCGGTATTGCAGGGGCGATAAGACCATGCGGATACGCACAGCCCCGTTTTCGTCCGAAACGCGCTACGTTTCCTCCAACATGGCAAGGAGCCCCTCGTCCTTCCGGGAATGCGTGCGCATTTATTTCAACATCCTGCTGCTGGTGCTGCTGATTTACTTCCTGTGGTATTACCTGTTGCCGCAGCTGTGATAAAAGGAGCCGTGCCATGACGTTCCCCGGCCCACTCACCGACTACGACCAGCGCAAATTGCGCGGCCTGCTGCACGCATTTTCGCAAGCCTACCGGCTGCATGGGGTGTTCCACATGACGTTTGGCACCCGCCGCCTGCCGGACAGCGACAGCGAAAGCCTCATCGACGTGTATCTGACCCCCCGGGACGCGGTGGCCGCAGCCACGGCCACCAGCCTGCAATCCCGGCACATGCAGTTTTTGGACAGTATGGTACCCGCCACCCTCTCGGGCTACCAGTACCTGGTTCGCATCGAAGAGGGCCCGGCGGTTGAAATTTTGGAAACCATCCCGCCCGTGGCCTCTTAGCCCCGGCGCAGGGAAAGCGCGGTGCGCACGGAGGCCGCCATGGCCGCCGCCGCCAGGCCCACCGGCAGAAGCATCCACAGGGGTTCCACGCGAACCGTGCCCAGCAGCTGGCTGATGGGGCCTACATACAGCGCCCCCGCCTGAACCAGCAAGGCGCCGGACACCACCAGCCAGGTCACCGGCATGGTCAGCATGTCGTCCCAGAAGGCTTCCTTGCGGTCGGTCTTGCAGGCCTGCACGTTAAACAGGTTCAGCGTCTGGGCGGTGGCCAGGGCGCAAAACGCCATGGTGCCGGCCACGGCAGGCCCCAGCTTGAACACCAGCAGCGGAATCAGGTAGCTGGCCAGCCCCACCCCGCAGATAAGCAGCCCCCAAAAGAGGATGGCGCCCAACTGCTGCTTGTCCAGGGGATCGGGCATGGGCTCCCGCTCCGGCATGCCGTCCGGTTCCGTCGGCTCCAGGGCCAGGGCCAGGGTAGGCAGCACGGCCATCACCAGGTTGAGACACAATAGTTGCACCACGTTCAGGGAGACTCCCTGGCCGGCAACCACCGAGGCCACCACGAAAAAGATAAGCCCCAGGTTGCAGCTAAGCAGGTACTGGATGCAGGCCCGCACCTTGCGGCGCATCAGCCGGCTTTCGCGGATGGCCTCCACAATGCCTCCCAGCCGGTCGTCCAGCAGGATGATATCGGCGCTGTCCTTGGCCGCCTCCGAGCCCTGGCGACCCATGGCAATGGCCACGTCGCTTTTCTGCAACGCCGGAGAATCGTTCACCCCGTCGCCCACCATGGCCACAATCTGCCCGGATTGTTGCAGGGATTCCACGATGGCCAGCTTTTCCTCGGGCTTGGTGCGGGCAAACACCCGCACGGTCTCCCGGATGGGCTCACCAGCCTCCAGGGCACGATCCAGGTCGGAGCGCAGCCACACCTCGTCGTTGTTGCCGCGCAGAATACCCAGTTCCTGTGCGGTGATTTCGGCGGTGGCCTTTTGATCGCCGGTAATCATCATTAGTCGGGTGCCGGCGCCCCACAATTGGTCGATGGCCTCCACCACCCCGGGCTTGGGGGGATCCAGCAGGCACACCCAGCCAATGAACACCGCGTTGCTGTAGGGGCCGCTGGCGTCGTCATCGGTCAGCACTTTTTCGGCAAAGCCAATGATGCGCAGGTTGTTGGCGGTGGCCAGCTTGCGGTTATAGCTCATAAACTCCATGCGGTTCATCAGGCTGAGGGGCTTGATGGTGCCGTCCGGGGCCATGTACCAGTTGCAGGTTTCCATAACCGCCTCCGGGGCGCCTTTAATCATGGCGTAAAGCCGTCCGTCCGGCCCCTCGCACAGGGTGGCCGAGCGCATGGTCTCGGTATCGAAGGGCACGTGCATGCGCCGGTGATAACCCGCCTCCAGCGAGGCCGGGGCGGAGCGGAACAGGGCAATGTCGATGGGATCCCCCATCAGCGGGCTGCTCAGCCCTTCCAGCACCGTGTTGTTGTTTAGCCGGGCAATGCGAAGGAACTCTTCCAGCGCCCGGTTCACAATGCCCTGCCCCTGCTGCCACATGGGGTTGTAGGAAATGCTGCCCAGTTCGGGCAGGAAAAGCTGGTCGAAGGTCAGGTAGTTCTCGGTCAGGGTGCCGGTCTTGTCGCTGCACACCAGGGTAACGTCGCCCACGGCTTCCAGGGCCTGGTAGTTTTTCACCAGCACCTGGTTGCGGCCCAGCCGACCGATGCCCATGGTCAGGATGAGGCTGCTGATGCCGGGAATGGTCTCCGGGAAGGCGGCGATGGCTAGGATGAGCGCGGTGGAAAGCAACTGGGGCAAGGGCGTGCCGCGCTGCGCCTCGATGGCAATTACCAAGGCCGCCAGCACGAAGACCATCAGGAAAATACGGTTGGACAAGATATTGAGCCGCCTGGTGAAGGGCGACTCCCGCTTCTCGGTATTGCGCGACATGGCAGCAATACGGCCCATCACCGTGCGGGTGCCGGTGGCGGTCACCAGGGCCTCGCCCTGGCCGGTTTTAACACGGGTGCCGGCAAAAATCATGTTGCTCTGGCTGCTGACCGACTGGTTGGGCTCATGCATGGCCAGCGCGTTCTTGGCCACCAGGATGGATTCCCCAGTCAGCAGCGATTCATCGACCTGCAGCTTGTCGCTGTCGATGAGGCGGCAATCGGCTGGCACCACCTGCCCCCCGGACAGCACCAGGATATCGCCGGGCACCAGCTCGGCGGCGTTGACAATCTGAGTTTGCCCTCCCCGGCGCACACTGCAACGAATCGCCGACGCCTCCACGGCAAAACCGCCCCCCTGGATGGACTTCCACTGGATTAACCCGTTCAGCCCGGCATTGGCGAACATGGCCGCCAGCACCACCAGCCCCGCCCCCATCTGGCCAGTGGCAAAAGACAAGCCGGCGGCGGCCATGTAAAGCAGGGTAATTTTGCGGCGGAAACCGCCCAGAAAAATATGCCGCCCGCGCCCAAAGTCCAGCGCGTCAATATCGTTGGGACGGTTTTTTTTCAACCGGGCGGCAGCTTCCTCCGGGCTGAGCCCGGAACGCCGGCTGGCCAGCTGATCCAGGCACTCCTGGATTGTCCGGGCATGAAAGCAGGACGGATCACCCTTCTGCCCGGCAGCCCGAAGCAGCAAGCCGGCAGACTTGGGATCCACGGAAAAAATGGCCATGGGAAAACTCCTCAGCTGTCAAACGTTAACCCTTCAGAGTGCGCACTGATAAACCGGATGGCGATGTGGGAATTATACCCCCGGTTCCGCCCGGCTAAACGGGGTCTTGTTCAGCCGGATACCCCAAGGCCCGGTGCTGGATGGGCGGGCCGATATTTGCCCTCCCGGGGAATTATCCCGCCCCCGCGCATGCGCTATGGTAGAACACACCCGCCGCACGACAGGGATGAACGAAAGGAACGCTTATGGCACACTATGGCCACCGGCACGGCAAGGGGGAGTTCGAGCAGATTTCAGGGCTGTTTGCCTCCTACGGCGATTTCAGCCGCCTGATTGAGTCGCTGAATTTGCGCGGCTATCGCGAAGACGACCTCAGCGTGCTGATGTCGGAAAACACCCACAGGCATTATTTCGCCCCGCAGGAAAATACCAAGGCGCCGGAAGGCGTAACGGTCGGCAGCATCTCCGGCGGCGTCCTGGGAGCGCTGGTCGGGGGACTCACGCTGGTGGGCAACGTCATCCTGCCGGGCGCGGGACTGCTGGTGGCGGGGCCTTTGGTGGGCGCCCTGACCGCCGGGGCGGTGGGCGCGGCAACCGGGGGACTGATTGGGGCCCTCATCGGGGCGGGCATCCCCGAGCATGAGGCCAAGTTCTTCGAGGATGCCCTGAAGGAGCCAGGCCGCATCCTGGTGGTGGCCCACGTGCCCAGCGAGGAAATTAAAGAGGTGAAGGCCGTCTTTGAACGGTGCCACGCCGAGCGCATGAAAATCTACCATTGCGCGGTCTAAGGCATCGCCCGGATGGGGCGAACCGATCGGATGATGGATGCCGCCCGCCGCGTTCATCGCTATAATCCGGTATAGCAAGGTTGGGAGAGAAACTGTTGAGAACCCTGCTGGCGGCGATGATCACGGCCTGTCTGGTTGCCTGCGGCATGTCCGGGCCGGGCATGGCTTCCCCGCTCAAAAAACTGTCCTTTGCGCAAACCGAATTGTTCAAGGGCAATCCCCGGGCCCCGGAGCTTTACCGGGATCTGGCCCGCCTGTTCAAAGTGGCCGAGCAACAGGCCATTGCCCGCCTGCTGCCACCCAGGCCCCGCGCGGAGGTCATTGCCGCCCCGGCCATCCTGGAGCCAGAAGCCACCCCAGGCGATGCCGCCACGGACGACCACAACATCTAGCGGGCAAGCACCGCCCGAAGCAACACCTCATCGGCGTCATCCAGCAGCCGGGCCTGGCCGGGGCGCTCCACGGGCAACACCAGTTGAATGCGGCTGTCCTTGGCCTTCTTGTCCTGGCGCATGCGGGCCAGCGTCTCATCCGGGGGATAGCCGGGCCTTTGCTGGGGCAAACCCAGCCGCCGATGCAGCGTTCGGATAGCCTCCGCCGCCTGATCCTTCAGCAGGCCGGCCTGCTGGGAAAAGACCACCGCATCCAGCGTACCCAGGGCCACCGCATCGCCATGCGATATTGCATAGTGGCTCAGGGCCTCGTAGGCATGCCCAAAGGTATGCCCCAGGTTCAGCAGGGCGCGCAAACCCAGGATATCGGTCTCGTCCCGCATGATCACCCCCGCCTTGATGGTCGCACAGCGGGCAATCATCTCCTCCCGCACCGGGGACAGGTTATCGGCATGGGCGTCCAACCATTCGAACATGCCGGTTTGGCCGATACAGGCAGTTTCAATCAGGCTGTACTTGAACACCTCGGCCATGCCGGCCCGCCATTCCGCGGGAGGCAAGCTGGCCAGCGCGTCGGGATCCATCAGCACGCCGGCAGGCTGGTGGAAGGTTCCCACGGCATTCTTGATGCCGGGCAGGTTCACGGCAGTTTTGCCGCCCATGGCGGAATCCACCTGCGCAATCAGGCTGGTGGGCACCTGGATGACCGGCATGCCCCGGTGCCAGGTGGAGGCGCAAAAGCCGGCCAAATCGCCAACCACCCCGCCGCCCAGGGCCACCATGGCATCGGCGCGGGAAAAGCCATGGTGGGATAGTGCCTGGTAAACGCCCTCCGCCTGGCTGAGCGACTTGCTGGCCTCGCCGGCGGGCAGGGTCAGGGTTTCCACCCGGAAGCCCGCCCCACGGAGGCTATCGGCCACCCCGGCGGCGTACAGCCGGCCCACATGGGCATCGGTCAGCAACAGCGCGGCCCCGGCGCCTGGCAGAAGCGCCCGGCATTCGGCGCCCAGGGTTTTGAGCAGCCCGGCCCGGATGCAAATGGGATAGCGTCGCCCGGTGGCGGGCAAACGGACTTCAATGCTTGCGCTTGCCGGCATAGGGCCTGACTTTCAGGTTCAGGGCGGAAATAATGTCGTGCACCACGTCCTCCGGCTTGCGGTTGTGGGTGTCCACGGCCAGGTCGGCGCGCTCGTAAAAGGCCTGGCGCTGCTCGAACTTTTCGCGGAAGACGCCCTCGGAGTCCGGCACGTCGATGATGGGACGATCCTTGGGACTGAAGATGACCCGCTCGTAGAGGACGGAAACGGGGGCGCGCAGGTAGATGATGGGGCCGCTGCGCCGCGCGATGTCAAAGGTGTCCTCCCGCACCAGGGTGCCGCCACCGGTGGAGATGACCGCATTCTGGCGCCTGGCCAGCTCTTCCAGCACGGTCACTTCGGCCTTGCGAAAAGCCTCTTCGCCGTTCTCCTGGAAGATGCGGGAAACCGGCTTGCCAAAGCCCTTCATCAACAGGTGGTCGGTATCGTACAGGCGATACCCCAGCCGGCGGGCCAGCACCTTGCCGATTGTAGACTTGCCCGCGCCCATATAGCCGGTCAAATATAGCCGGCTAGTGGATTCTTCACAGTCGGGGCTGGATGGGCGCACGCGGTTTGACTTCTTCCTTGGGCTTCACCTTGGGGCCGTTGTTGAGGTTGCTTTTTTTATCCGATCCCTCTCCGCCACCGCCCCCCATGCCAGATCCACCCGATTTGCTGGCGGATTTTCCGGTGGAGGTGCTGCTGGACTTGCCACCAGACTTGCTGGAGGACTTGCTTTCGGCAGCCATGCCGATGGGTTGCAAGCCAAGCAGCAGACCACAGGCCAACAGGCCGGCAAGGCACAATTTCAGCGCGGTTTTTAGCGACTGGATGCTTGCGTCCATTTTCTCAACTGCTTGATTTTCTCTTCCACGGCGGTGCGGTTGCTGGCCCCGGGCTGCAACTGCAGGAAGGTCTCGTAAGCCTTCACCGATTCCTTGTAGTTATTCAGTTTTTCGTAAGTCTGACCCAGGTGCAGGTAGATTTCCCCGATGGTTGGATCTTGTTTAAGAGCTTGCTGATACACTTTCAGGGCTTCGTCATAGCGGCCCAGGCCATACAAGGCAAAACCGCGGCTATCCAGAGCGGCTGCGCTATCGGGCTTCAGCTCCAGGGAGCGATCGATAGCCTTCAAGGCCTCATCATAGCGGCCTAGTTGCGCCAGGGCATAGCCCCAGTTGTTGAACGCCTCGGCAAACTCGGCATTACCATCCGCCGCTTTCTTTGAATAGAGGGCGGAATTGGCGTAATCTTCCTTCTTGGCATAGAGTACGCCCAGATCGTAGTTGATGTAAACGTTGTCGCTATCCAGGCTGACGGCCTTGGTCAGGGCGGCAATGCCCTTTTCCAGCTCGCCCAGCTTGTCATAAAGCAAACCCAGGCTGTATTGGGCCTGCACCATCTTGGGAGAAAGCCGGGTTGCCTGCTGGTACTGCTCCAGGGCTTCTTTCTGCTTATCCAGGGCTTCCAGCACCACGCCGTAATTCATGCGGGCATAGGCGTTGTCGGGCATTAGCGAAACCGCCTTGCCCAGCAGGGCCTCGGCAGCGATAATCTGCCCACGGGCGGCCATCTGGGTGCCCAGGGTGTAGTAGAAATTGCCAAACACCTCATCCGGCTTGCGGGTGTTGTAAATGTAAGCCGACTGAATCAGGTTATCCTCGGGGCGCAGGGAGTGCCCGTTGGCCATTTGCTCTTGCTGCATGCCCGGCGCGGGAAACAGCTTGATGAAAGCCGTGTTGAAGAGCGTGATTGCCGGAAAAACCGTAAGCAGAATAACCCAGGGAAGGGCTTTCTGGACGAATGATGAAGGGGAGTTTAAAGGTTTCATAGCGCAGCCTGCTTTATTTTACCTGCCGGAACCATTGCAGTATGGTGTATTGTATCCTAAAAACCGGAACACCGTATCAATACTTTAAACTATTTACCCTGCAAATCCCAGTTGGTGACCGCCCCATGAAAATCCTTGCCGTCGAAACCAGTTGTGACGATACCTCCGTAGCCGTGGTCGAAAATGGCCGAACGGTGCTATCCAACGTCATCTACTCCCAAATCGACCTGCACGCCAAGTATGGCGGGGTGGTGCCGGAAGCCGCCGCCCGCGAGCATATCGAAAGCATCAACTTCTGCCTGGAGGAGGCCCTAGAGCAGGCCGGCTGCCGCCTGGAAGACATTGATGCCTTCGCCGTCACGCTGGGGCCGGGCCTGGTGGGATCCCTGCTGATTGGCGCCAACGTGGGCAAGACGCTTAGCCTGATTACCGGCAAGCCTTTCCGGGGCGTCAACCACCTGTACGCGCATGTGGCTTCCAACTACCTGGAAAGCGATCTGGAGCCGCCTTTTTTGTGCCTGCTGGTCAGCGGCGGACATACCCAGCTGGTGCTGGTAGAGGATTATGCCACCATGCGGATTCTGGGAGAAACGGTGGATGACGCGGTGGGCGAGGCTTACGACAAGGTAGCCCGGCTAATGGATCTGGGCTATCCCGGCGGGCCTATCATCGACAAACTGGCCGCCAACGGCAACCCCAAAGCCTTTCAGCTTCCAAAGGCCGTCCTGGAAGGCCCCTACAACTTCAGCTTTAGCGGCCTGAAGACCGCCAGCCTGCGCACCTACGAAAAAGCCCTGGCGGAACAAACCGCCGGGCTCTCAGGGGGTGAATATGAGGCGGTCGTCCAAAAGCTGAAGGCCGATATGGCGGCTTCTTTTCAGCACACCGTGGTGGAAACCCTGTTTGAGAAAACCATGCGCTGCGCCCGCGATCACGGAGTGCGGGTGGTAACGCTGGCCGGCGGGGTGTCCGCCAACAGCGCCCTGCGCAAACGCTTTACGGAATATGCCGCCGAGCACCCGGAATACCGGGCCTACGTGCCCCGGTTTGCTTTCTGCACGGACAATGCCGCCATGGTGGCCGCTTCCGCCTACTTCAACCCCATCACCGACGATATCTCGCAGGAGGTCTTCTCCCGCTCGCCCGCCACAGCCTTTGCCTAGGCCTCTTTTCGGTAGATGGAAAGAATGGGCACCCGGGTTTTTTCCCGCAACAGGGCCTCGATTTCATCGGCTTGAGGCGGCGTGACGGTACGCAGCTGCCGGGTGGGATAGCTTTTCTCGCCGTGGTTGCCCCGGGAATCCACATTCCATTCCAGCGGATAGGGGCGCTTGGGAGTGTTCAGCTGCACCTCATCAGGCTGAATCTGGTTGATGAGGGCCGCCATGTCCTCCACTTCCCGCAGGTTGGTGGGCATAAACATGCATTGCAGGGCCAGCTTGCCCGAATAATGGGCCTTCAGGTTGCAAATGCCACTGACGATGCCTTCCAGGGTGACGCCCGGCACCGGACGGTTCATCTGCCTCAAGCCGGCCTCGCTGGCCGCGTCCAGCTTGCAGGCCACAATATCGGCCTGCTGCAGGTCGGCAATGACCTCGGGGTCGTTCAGCAGCGTGGCGTTGGTCAGCACCATGACGGGCTTGTGGGTGTATTCCTTGACCATGTGGATGACCTCGCCCAGGTTGGTGGCCAAGGTAGGCTCCCCGCTGCCACTGAAGGTAATGATATCGGCCTCCTCCCAGCGGGAGCGGCGCAGATCATGCTCCACCTGGGCGGTGGGCACATAAATCTTGCGTTCGGCGGTTTTCAACTGGATATCGCCCAGCTGGCAATAGATGCAGTTGAACGAGCAGGTGGACGTTTGCAGCAGCAGGTCGATGCCCAGGGAGGCCCCCACCCGCCAGGAGTGCACCGGGCCGTAAACCGAGGAGAGTTGCTGCTGAACGTCTGCAATGTCGGACTGAATGGTCATGGGGCGTTGAAAACTCGGGGACTGTTTGACTTATGACGGTTTCATCCTAGCACAGTGCCATGCAAAACGCTTTTGGGTTAACCTGAACCCAACATCATTTTTCTCAGGGGCAATCCCATGCCTTCAGCGGGTTTATCCAGGTACTGTCCCGTTTGAGAGGCATAACCCTTAAATCCCTCTTAAAACAATCTTGTCTGGAGCAAAGGAGATCACGATGCAGGCCATCACCTTCGGTCGCGTTTTCAAAACGGACTCTTACCAGAAAGCGGAAGAACTGCGCAAGGCCGCTAACGAGCGGGGCTACCTGGCCGAACGAGGCTTTGAGGAAATCGGCCACCAGGATTTCGGGCCCTTCCACAGTATTCGCCTGGGCGAAGATTCCTTTGCCACGCCGCATCTAGGGCACTATGTCTTCACCGCCAAAGATGCCAACCGCTACAAGGCCATTCGGTCCAGCCTGAACCGCCTGCTGCTGTGGCAGGACAACTACACCAAGTACAACGACCCCGCGGTCATGCGCAGCCAGGCGCCGGCTTTCCGCAACGCCATCTCGCTGTGGCAGGATCTGGCCCCGCAGATGGGTGTATCCATCCCGTTTATCGCCCGCGAGCAGGACGCCGCCAAGGTGGACGAGATGCTGCGCGCCACGCTGAAAGACCTGTTCAAGCTGGTGAAAAAAGCCAAGTTCGTGAAATCGGAAGAAAGCGCCCCCGCCGAGGACAATCCTCCGGTGCCGGTGTTCCAGTTCCACAGCCAGCCTTCGCCGGATCAGGATCGCACCCGCATTGAGGGTTCCGAGGCCCTGCTCACCCGGCTTTCCCAGGGGCTGAACATTAAGCTGTAGGCGCCGCCAGCGGTAAGCCACCCCTCCCGCCCGGACCACCTGGCCGGGCAGTCAACCCTTGCAGACATGACAGCCCGCCAACACCCTACTCCCCCCAAAAAAGCATTAACATTAAAGAATAAAAAGTGGCGGAGAGGGGGGGATTCGAACCCCCGTCAGGCTCATCACCTGAACAGTCTTTCCAGGACTGCACCTTAAACCACTCGGACACCTCTCCAGATGGTAAGGCCCCGCAAAGGGAGGACTGCCAGACACTATACAGCAAAGTCAAAAGTTGTGCATAGGGGATCTTGCAAGGCCCGCGCATGCCACCCTAACCCGCAAGAAACAAGAACCACCCCAGGCACGGCCAACCCGGCTGTTTGCGCAAACCGGTGTTGGCGGCCCGGATTTTTCGCTATACTCATCTTTTGAATCGGCGTCGCAGCAACCCCGGGTACCCCGCGTGTCTATGGATCTTTTCACCCACCAGCAGGCCAAAGAGCGGATAGACGAGCTTCGCAGGCAGCTTAACCATCACAACTACCTGTATTACGTGCTGGACCGGCCAGAAATTACCGACGCCCAGTACGACGCGCTCTACCGCGA
Organism: uncultured Vampirovibrionales bacterium; assembly: GCA_964390635.1. Classification (GTDB taxonomy): domain Bacteria; phylum Cyanobacteriota; class Vampirovibrionia; order Vampirovibrionales; family Vampirovibrionaceae; genus CAYMIG01. The sequence goes on from CAYMIG010000002.1 coordinate 225,882, forward strand.
GCTGATGCAGCTGGAGGAAACCCACCCAGAGCTGGTCACGCCGGACAGCCCCACCCAGCGCGTGGGAGATCAGCCGCTGAAGGAATTCCGGCAGGTGCGTCACCCGGTTCCGCTCTATAGCCTGGACAACGCCTTTGACGAAGCCGAGCTGCGGGCCTGGGAGAAGCGCATCCAGCGCATTTTACAGCAGGAAGGCATTGAAGATGCCCGGCCCGAATACTTTGCCGAAATCAAGATTGACGGCCTGGCCGTTTCCATCGTGTACGAAAAGGGCATGTTCAAGCACGGCGCCACTCGCGGCAACGGCGAAGTGGGCGAGGACATCAGCCAGAACCTGAAGACCATCCGCAGCCTGCCACTGCACATCCCCCTGGATCAAAGCGACTCGCTGGATTATGACGTGGAGATCCGGGGCGAGGTGGTGATGACCAAGGATAGCTTCCTGCGCCTGAACGAAGAGCGCCACCTGAAAGGCGAGCCGGAATTTGCCAACCCCCGCAACGCGGCAGCCGGCTCCATCCGCCAGCTGGATCCCCGCATCGCCGCCAGCCGCAACCTGGATGCCCTGTTCTACGGGGCTACCATCCTGGCCCCGGAAAAGATGCAGGGCGGCTTTGAGGCGGGCCTGCACCCCAAAAGCCAGGAGGAAGCCTATCGCTACCTGGAGCGCATGGGCTTCAAAACCAACCCGGCCCACCGTTTGTGCCGCAATATCGGGGAAGTCATGGACTTCGTGCACCATTGGGATAAAGAACGGGTCAATTTGCCCTTTGCCACCGACGGGGTGGTCATTAAGGTCAACCAGCTGGCCTACCAGGCCATCCTGGGCTATACGGCCAAAAGCCCGCGCTGGGCCGTCGCCTATAAGTACACCCCCGAGGTGCAGGAAACCACCGTGGTGGAGATTGAATTCAGCGTGGGCCGCACCGGGGTGATTACGCCCGTGGCCATTATGGAGCCAGTGTTCGTGTCGGGCTCCACCGTGCAGCGGGCCACCCTGCACAACTTCGAGGAGCTGGCCAAGAAGGACGTGCGGGTGGGCGATACCGTGCGCATCCAGAAGGCGGCGGAAATCATCCCCGAGGTGATCGAAGTGGTACTGGACAAACGCCCCGCCGACGCCAGCCAGCCCTGCCAGCCCCCTGCCCAATGCCCCGTGTGCCAGGCCCCGGTCATGCAGCTGCCCGGCGAAGTGGCCCTGCGCTGCGCCAACCCCTCCGGCTGTCCGGCACAAGTGCTTCGCCGCCTGGAGCACTGGGTCAGCAAAGGCGCCATGGACATTGACGGCGTAGGCCCGGCCCTGATCGAGCAGCTGGTGAATGCAGGCATGCTGGACTCTCCTGCCGATCTCTACCGCCTGCAGGTGGAAGACTTTTTAAAGCTGGAGCGCATGGCCCAAAAATCCGCCGAAAACGCCTATAACGCCATTCAGCACAGCAAGGAGCAGCCTCTGTGGCGGCTGGTCAACGCCCTGGGCATCCGGCACGTGGGCTCCGAAACCGCCATCCTGCTGGCCGAACACTTTGGCAGTATCGATGCGCTGGGCAACGCCGGCCTGGAAGAGCTGGTGCAGCTGGAAGGCATTGGTGAAAAAGTGGCCGAAAGCATCGTGGTGTTTTTTGCCGAGCCGGCCAACGTGCAGCTGATTGCCGAACTGAAGGTGCTGGAACTCAGCCTGCAACAGGAGGCCGCCCCCGCCGTCGGTGGCGGGAAACGGGTGTTTGAAGGCAAAACCTTCGTGCTCACCGGTACCCTGCCCACCCTGGGACGGGACGAGGCCTCCGAGATCATCCGCCGGCTGGGCGGCAAGGTCTCCGGCTCCGTCAGCAAGAAAACCGATTACGTGGTGGCTGGCGAAAATGCGGGTTCCAAGCTTGCCAAGGCGCAGCAACTTGGTGTTACAATAATAGGCGAGCCCGAGTTGCTGTCGATGGCGGCCACGGCTGAGGTTTAAGGCCCTCGGGCTTGATAGAGCGGAAAGTATTCTGAACGACTGCTGAACGTGGAGACTGTTTATGCACGTGTTTCATATCCGAGGGCTTTCAGGGTTGGTGTTGCTGGTTCTGGCCGTGCTGCTGCTGCTGGCCCTGGTCACGCTTGCCCCCGCCGCCTACCTGATGGTTGCCTGGAACGCCCTCGTGTATGAAACCTTCCACGGGCCCATGATTGGCCTGGATCAGGGCTTTCTGCTGTGGGGTGCCTTGCTGGTGCTGCTCAAGCTGATATTTCGCCCCGATATCCAGGTGGAATTCAAGCACATGTCCGCCTTCCGGCAGGCCAAGCCCCCCCAGCCCAAGCCGCCCCAGGAAAATCAACCCCAGGACGATACCGCCGGGCTGCTTGAAGACCAGCCCAAGCGCTAATCCCCCCTTGGGCCCGGGCAATTCGCAGAAGCCCTGCCGCGGGTCGCCTTGGTTTTGCAATATTTCGCAACAAACTGTTCCCAGTTTTAAAATGATTGTTTTTATATAAATGGAGAACAGAGCATAGGCGTGACTTGGAAAGACGATTTCTTTGACGGCGATTACCGGCCTTATTAGCCTGCCGTCAGGAGGAGGTTTCCCAGGAATCAACTTTCGTACCGGTTTCGGGTGCGGATATAGGCAGGGTTGCGCTCGCCCAGAGCCTCGGAGCCGGCGCCTTCTCGGTTTCTCCCCTCAATGGGCCGTCCCGTTCCACAGGCCGTAATCTCAACCGGCACACGGGAAGCAACGGCCCACCTGGCCCCTCATCCATCCCAGACAGCATCGCCGGTCCCGCACCGGCCAGGCGCGATCGGCCCGGGCAATTCCGGCCATTTATTTGTTTTTATACATGTAGGTAGAAGTAGTTTCATACTTGGGATGAGAGAGATGGTGTTTTTCCGGCCCGTTGGCGGCAGCCCTGTGGCGTTGCAACCTGGCACCCCGAACCAGCCGAACCGCGCGGAGTTGCCGCCGCAAGAGGGTCAGCCGATCGACCTGAACGCTCGCAACCCCAGGCTGGGCCAAAACGGAAACGCCCATGCGCTTTTCGCCCCGGGATCCGCCGGGCTGCCGGGAGCGGCGGGACTGATGGAAAGCCCCCAGGAAGCCATGCTGCAACTGGCCGATGCCGTCTACCAGCGTATCCTGATGAAGATTAACCAGGCCAGCAACCCCTTTATGCCGCCCGAGCAGCGCATGCAACTACTGGCCGGCGCCCTGGAGGACTGCGAAAACTTCATCGACAGCATGAAAGATGGCGTCAGCGGCGCTTCGCCCAACTTCTGCAAGATGCTGATGATGCGCTTCAAGGAGCTGCACCGCTCCATCGCCGAAAGCATGGCCGAAAGCGACCTGGACATGGGACGCTCCCAGCGCAGCGCCCTGTAGTTTGCGGCGTTTTCAATCCATCCGCAACCGATCCAGGTTGATCAGGTTGAGGGCGTTGATTTGCAGGTTTTTGACGTAGGGTTTGACCAGCCAGGTCTTTTCGGAGGCATAGAAGGGCAGGATAACCGCCTCTTGCTCCAGCAACAGCCGCTGGGCCTTATCGTAGAGCGCTTGTCTTTCAGCGGGATTTAGCGTAGTCACGGCCCGGCTCACCAGGCGGTCGTAGGCCGGGCTGGACCAATGGGTATGGTTATTGCCGCTGTCGGAGAGAAACAGCCCCATGTAGCTGTCGGCATCGGGGTAGTCGATAAACCAGCCCAGGCGGAAAATGTCCGGGGTATCCTCCCGCAGGCGGCTGAGAAAGACTTTCCACTCCATATTTTCCAGGCGCACGTCCACGTTCAGGGTTTTCTTCCACAGAAACTGGGCAATTTCGGCCTCTTTTTGCAGGTCATAGCTGGTCATGTAAGCCAGCCTCACCGGGGGAAAGCCCCGCCCCCCAGGATAACCCGCCTCCGCCAGAAGCTTTTTTGCCTTCTCCGGGTTGTAGGGCAGGCCAATCCCCGGGTTATAGCCAACCAGCCCCGGCGTAACCAGGGCAGTCATGGGGCGCTGCCCGCTTTGCAGCAGGCGGGGATAGTAGCTGCGATCCAGGGCATAGCCAAAAGCCTGGCGCACCTTGGGATTATCGAAAGGAGGCTTGCGGGTATTGAAGCCAAAGTAGTTGATGCGGTGCAGCACTTTCTTCTGGGCCTCCGGCAAGCGGCGCAGGCGACGCACATCGAAGGACGGGATGCTGGTGGTAGTCTCAATGAAGTCGAGCGCCCCGTTTTCATACATCACCACGCTGGTGTTGGCATCATTAACCATCAGGATCTCCACGGCGTCCACCCCCGGACGGCGGGCCGGATCCCGCTCGTAAAAGTAGGGGTTGGGCACCAGGGTGATTTTTTCCTCATGGGCCCAGCTTTTCAGTTGATACGCCCCATTGGTAATGTAGTGTCCCGCTTCCACAAAGCGATCGCCGTATTTTTCCACCATGTCCCGGCGCAAAGGAAAGCTCACCGGGGTGGCCATGAGATCCGCAAAGAACGGGGTGGGGCGGGCCAGCTGAACGGCCAGCGTATGGTCATCAATGGCCCGGGCGCCCACGGCGGAAAAATCTCTGATTTTGCCCTCGTAAAACGCCTTGCCGTTTTTCAGCTCGAACAGAAAAAAGGCATAGGGCGCTCCGGTGGCAGGGGTCAGGGCCCGTTGCCAGGCAAACAGGAAATCGTGGGACGTCACCGGGCGCCCGTCGCTCCAGCGGGCGTTCGGGCGCAGGTAAAACACGTAGCGCCTGCCGTCAGGGCTGACCTCCCACCGGCGGGCGATGGCCGGGATGGCGTGCATTTGCTGATCGAACTGGGTCAAGCCCTTCATCAGGGGCATGATGACCGTAAAGGAAACCAGGTCTTCCATGTGGGCCGGGTCCAGGTCGGGTGGTTCGGTGCCGGCGTTCATGCGAAACACCTTGCCGGGAGGGCGGGCGGCATGAGGCCCCTCGGAGGGCTGGGCGCACCCGGAAAGCACCAGGGCCAGCAGCAATCCCAGGCCCGCGACCTTCCCCAGCATGCGCGACAACAATGGCTTCACCGTCCTTTGTCCCGTGTTTCCGGCCCGGCTAACCCGATCGGCCAACCGCCCCGCCGTTTCGGGCAAACTCGTCAATTACCCGAAAGGCGTTTGCCTTGTATCATAACATCCATTTATCATAGAGCATGGTCGGCTGGGGATTGGAAGGCAACTTTATGAGAGACATCGCTTACGATCGTTATTCCATGATGATAGAGGGCCGCCGCGAGTTCATCCGCAGCGGGGCGATGCATTATTTCCGGCTACCTTCGGAAAAACTGTGGCTGGACAGGCTCTTTAAGCTGAAGGCGGCAGGCTACAACTGCGTGGACCTGTACTTCTGCTGGGATTACCACAGCCCCGAGCAAGGTGTGTACGACTTTTCCGGCATCCGCGACGTGCGGAAGCTGCTGCAAATAACCCAGGATCTGGGCCTGTGGGTGCTGGCCCGCCCGGGCCCCTACATCAACGCCGAATACTCCGGGGGCGGCTTCCCCGGCTGGCTGCTGGCCCGGAAAGACCTCCCCCTGCGCAACCGTCGGGAGGGCGCCTTCGACTGGTCGGAGGAATATATGCGCTACGTAAGGGAATGGTACGAGCAGATCATCCCCATCATCAACAGCTGCGACAATATTTTGATGATGCAGATTGAAAACGAGTATGCCACGCTGGAAATGGAGCCCGAGTATATGCAGGCCCTTTACCAGATGGCCCGCGACCTGGGGGTGAAAGTGCCCCTGTTCCACAACGACCTTTATGTGGCCGGCTTATATGCCGATATTGTAGATATTTACGCCTTTGACAACTACTCGGTCACCCAGTTTGAGACCGACTGGCGGGAAATGCCGGAAATCTTCCAGGTGATCGACAACGTGGAAGCCAACCTGCGCCCCTTCTGCGAAAACCGTCCCCTCATGGTGGCGGAGCTGCAGGCCGGCTGGTACGGGGCCTGGAAAGGCTGGAGCTACGAGACCATCACCGAATACCTAGGCCGGGAGCACATTGGCATCAGCACCCGCTCAGTCATCGGACAGGGTTTGACCATCTTCAACCACTACAAGGCCATTGGCGGAACCAACTGGGGCTTTACCGGCAGTACCGAGACGTACACATCCTACGATTTCGGGGCCCCCATCTCCGAAGCCGGCCTCAACACGGAACGCCTGTTTGAGGCCAAGGCCCTCAACTACCTGCTGGGTAGCTTTGACCTGACCGCCACCCTGCGGCGCACCGACTATCCCTTCCAGATATCGGATGCCACCTGCCTGTACGCCGTGCGTTCCCCGGCAGATCATCACCACAGCTTCTGGATCTGGCTGCGCAACCTCACTTACGACCTGAAAAAGGTAACCCTGGACGAGGCCTACGAGGTGGAAATCAACCCCTTCGAGGCGCTGATACTGCCTTACCAGGTGCCCCTGGCCAGCGGCTACCGGCTGGACGTGTCGACCTGCGAGGTGTTGTACCAGAACCCCGCATGCCTGTTTTTGAAAGCCACGCGCCCGGTGCATGCCACCATCTCTGCCGAGGATAAACCGGTGGACGCCCACCTGAGCGGGGAATGCGCCGGTATTCAGGTAGTGCAGTCCAGTCAGGGCAAAGTCTCGTTCCACTGCCATGCCCTGGAACCGGATGAATTCAGATGCTTCCAGCTTGGCGACCTGCACGTTTTCCTGCTGGGCCAGGGCCTGGCGGATCGCTTCTGGGTGGAAGAATCGGGTGTGGTGGTGATGGGGGCCGACGAGCGGCTGGCCGACGGCAGCTACGGTTTTGCCAAGGGACGCACCGAGGCCCGAATCGTTCAACCTGACGGGGGGATGAGCGTCCACACGGTACCGGATCACTCCGGCACGCTGGCCATCCCGGAACTGGTCTTCTGGGAACACTTTGACGAAGCGCCCGAACTGAGCCATCCCGCGCTGGCCGCCGAGGATTTCAAGCCCATCTCAAGCAAGGGCCCCGACCTGGACTACAACCGCCTGTACGAAGGCTCCGCCTGGTACCGCATGCCCCTGGACGAGCGCCCCCAGAGCCTGGAAATCGAAGCCCGGCACATCTGGGCCGTGTTCCTGAACGGCCAGCTGATTGGCCAAGGACACCAGTTGATGCTGGTTTACGGCATGGCCCCCCCGCCCCCAAGCCGGCTCGGCATTCCGGACAGCGCCTGGAAACCTGGCGGCCCCAACGAACTGGTGGTATTCGTGAATGGCATGGGCCACCCCAAGGGCTTCCATGACGATGCACAGACCCCCGAGGGTCTGCTGTCCTTGAAGATTGACGGCGAAGAGGCCTCCGCAAGGCTATCCATTGCCGGCAGCTACTACAGCAAGCGGCCCAACCGGGTGGCCGACCCGGAGGCCCTGCTGCCGCTGACCATGCCCAGCCCCCTGGTGCGCCTGAAAACCGAATTCAGGCTGCCGGAAACCCCTCAACTGGATACTCCCTGGGGTTTGCAGGTACGGGATATGGACTTTGAGCGCATCAACATCTACGTAAACGGCATTCTAGTAGGCCGTTACTGGCGGGAGTGCCAGCGCCAAAACCTTTTTTATCTCCCCGCCGGGCTTTTGAAAGAGCCAGGCGAGAAAAACTCTCTGGAAGTGGTGGTCATGAACTTCGACCCTTACGTCGATGAGGCCCGGCTGGCCCAGCTCTCTGGCAAGCTAAGCCTGGTGCCCTACGGCGTCTTTACGAAATGGCAGAGAAAGGATACACTGGACACATGACCGTCATTCCCAACTTCATCCTGAAGCGAATGTACCGCGCCGGCAGCCTGAGGCAGGTTCCCGAAGGCGCCGCCTTCGATATCATCAACAACCTGGGGCCGGGGCAAATTACCCAGCTTAACAGCATCACGCTGAACGGTGTGAAGTACACCCCGGATCAAATCGTGCTGCGGATTAACGAGGAGCTCATCCCCAGCGCCAGCATCAGCGAGCAGAATCCGGCCACTTTCTTCCTGAACCAGACCATCACTTGCATCATCCACGCCAATAACATCACCCCCGGGAAATACGAGATTGTCATGGATCTCGTTAGCCGGGAAGCAGGCAAGGTAACACTTTCCGTGGAGGATCAGCTGGCCGCCTGAGAGCCAGGCTGGTTTTACGGCCCGCCTGTAGCCAGGATGTGGAATGCGATAAACTTTGCTTGACTCAAACAACCGGTTTCGTTATGTTTATTCCACTGGATGCCCCCATCGTCTAGAGGCCTAGGACAGCTCCCTTTCACGGAGCAGACAGGGATTCGAATTCCCTTGGGGGTACCAAAAGCCCTGAGCAGAAGCATAGTAAGCTCGGGGCTTTTTTGCGCGCACCGCCCTCCAAAGCAATCCGCCCGGGAGCGCCGGCTCCCGCGATCAGCCCCCCGCTACAGCTTTCTTACGTACTGACGCAGAATCTCAAAATCCTCATCGGCAATTGCACCTTCAAAGTAGCCACCCCGCCGGCCATACACCGTGGAGTAAAAAAGCCCTTCCAGGCCGCTACCACGCCGATACTCGGGCCAATCCATGGCCAGGTGCCAGAGCTTTCCATAGGTTTTGCCATCCGGGTCGCGAAGGGTCGATAAATTGATGTAGCGCACACCATCCTGGCGGTCCCCCTGGGCGGCCAGCCGGGCCATGGCCTTCAGGAGTTCAGCGCCCAGCGTTTGCGATTTAAGCTGGTCCAGCTGCTTAATCACGGCCTGGCGACGGGCGTTGGCCACGGTGGAGCCGGCAGGCAGAGTTTCCACAAAGGCCTTCAGCTGGCGGAAATTCTCGTCGGAAATGACGCCTTCAAAATACCCCCCTTTGCGGCCATAAACCGTACGCAGGAAGTAGGGCGCAGGCATTGCCAAAGGGCCCAGCCCCCCGGTACGGCGAAGCTCGGTACCCGCCGGTAGCTCATGAATCATATCCCACAGCACTTTTCCAATGGCCGTCGCATGGTTTGCGGCAGCCGTCAGGGGGAAATAGCGCTCCCCGTGGATGCGTTCGCCATTGGCAGCGGCGCGATACAAGGACTTCAGAAGTTCCGGCCCATAAGCAGGGTCGTCATCCACGATTTCCTGGAACTGGTTGGCCGGCCCGGAAGGCACATGGCTCTGGCCTATCGCCTGGGGTCCGACATACTGCTTTTTCCAGAGCAGGCGCCCCGTGGTGGCTTGGATTTCGTCAAAAGAAACCACCAGGTTCGTCAGCCCGGCCTGGATTTTGCCCTCGAAATCACGCAACGCGGAACGGACGGACTCGGGCAACATATCGGTGTCCCAAGGCTTGGCGCCACTCATCATGGAAGTATGGGTGTGGAAGACACCCTTTTGAATGACATAGCCCCGCTGGTAGTCATCGGGATGCTTCAGCACATCGGCCAGGGTGTTGGCCAGGCGGGCTTGGACTTCCGCGGTTTTCCCCTCGGTCAGGGCCTGGCTCAACTGGCCGATCCGGGCGCTTTTCAGGTGCAGGCTCTGGCTCTCCCGCATACTTTTTGGGTAAGGCACATGAATAATGATCTCATCCGCGGCAATTTGGGGATGGTCCGTGCCGGTCAGGGCCAGGCTCAGCCGCAGGCCGTCAGAGCGGCGCCGATCGAAAACATTGAGGGTAACCCCTTGAAAACGAGGGTGAATCACAGTCATAACGTGCTTCCTTCCATCGGGATAAGAGATGGCATGCCGGGGGTGATGAACCCGGGCCGCGAAACAGCGGCGTTCAGTACTGCTGTTACAAAAACCCCTCAGCACCCGAAATTGCTTGAGCGCCAAATCGCTGCCGGCATCGGGTGGATAGCGCACGGTTCACGCATTTCGCTTATCATGAAAAAACTGCGTGAAGCCCCCGGAGAGGATCCCCCCATGACCTGCCAAAACTGCGGCGCCCACGTGCCGGAAGGTGAATACTACTGCCCCAAGTGCGGCGCCCCGGTGCTGCAACCAGAACCGGAGGAGGACAGGTAGGGTTAAAGCCCAGTCGTTCGCCGAATTTTCATTTCCTGGGTCACCTGGTCGTCGCTCATGCCCATCTGCTGGATTTTCTGCCTGAATTCCTTTTCCAGTTGGCCAAGCAGCAGCTTGCACTGCTTTTGGCCCGTTTTGACATAGGTGGTGGTAATGGCCTGAACCACTTCTGCCTGGGTATCCGCCTGATGGTCGCGGCAGATTTTCAGGTAGTCGCCCATCAGCTCAATCAGCTCGGAGATTTTTACGGCCAGCAAACGGCGCTTGTCTTCGGGCAACACCATCAGGTAGTTGATGGCCTGGTGCAGGTTGGGGTTACCGTCATACTGGCGGCGGCGGCGCTTGGACTTGTAAATGGAAAGCACCACATCGGCACCCAGACTTTTCACGTCCTCCAGAATGGCTTTTACCTGGCACTCGTTTTCGGCCAGGTCAGCAATGCCAGAGGCGATAATGGACTGGATTTCGTATGGAAAAAGAAAGATAGCCTCGACCGCCTGTTTGACCAAGGGGTCATTTTCGTAGAAACGTTTGGTCATATAACTCACGCATATATTTGAGTAATAAAGTAATGGTTTTGCCCGCCAAGAGCATCACCCCCCGGGGTGATTTTACAGGCACATGGCCGGTACAGGGCGGCTTTGCGCGTGGTTAGGCCTCCAAACCGCTGGCCAGGCGCACCGCTTTACTATACCCATCGGTCAGGATTAAACACCAGGTATGCCCGCAGTCGATGCATTCACAATCGAGGTAGCCCGGCTGGGATTTGAAACCCAGCACCAGCGCCGCCTCAACGCCGCAAGACTCGCATACCGGACACTTCATTTGGCCGCGCATCATCTGGCTCCTTTCTGATTCCATTGTGTCCGGTTTTACGGAATCAGAATCGACCATCATACGTAAGCCATTCGGACGAAAGTGTCCAGGCAGGCGCAGCCATGCCCTATGCTTCAGGCTTCCCCAAGCGGCTTACGCCGGGATTTTAGCCGCCCGCGACGGGTTCACGTAGGAGAACCGCTTGACGTACTCCAGCCCGTACTCTTCCAGGTACAGGTGCAGGAACTCCCGGAAGCCGATGGAAAACCACAGCGGGGCCTGATAAACCTGGTTGCAGATCTCGGTGCACAGGTCGGTCATCTTCAGTACCTCGTCCCGGGTCATGCCTTCGGTCACGTCGTAATACAGCTTGGTGGAGAGATCCTCGCCGTCCTCGCGCACGTTGGTAATGGCGTACTTTTCCGGCTCGGCCCGCAGGCGGGTATGCTTGCCCAGCGTAAAATGGCTTAAGCCATAGGAGTTGATGATGTCCTTGTGGTCCATGATCATGTGCACGGTATCCAGGGCCTCCTCGGCTGTCTCGGTGGGGAAACCGAAAAAGACGAAGCAGAAGTTCCAGATGCCGGCCTGGTTGGCCCGCCGCAGCGGATCGAAGCGGCTTTCATCCAGTGGCACGCCCTTGTCGATGAGTTTCATGATGCGCTGGTTGCCGCTTTCCACGCCCCACAGGATCATCCGACAGCCGGCCCGGTAGGCCAGATCCAGCAATTCCTGGGAAAAGCCCCGCTCGGTGCGGGCGTACATGAAAAAGCGGATGTCCAGGTCGTTTTCGATAAAGGCCTGGCACATCTTGCGCAGGTACAGGGGCGAGATGGCCTCGTCGATAAACTCGAAATGCCGGATGCCGTACTTCTCGCGCAGCACCTTGATTTCGGCAATCAGCTTGTCGATGCCCTTGATGTTGAAGTTGGCCCCGAAGTCATGGTCGCAAAACGTGCATTTCTTCCAGTAACAGCCCCGCGAGGCCTGGATGGGGATGACGATTTCCGGGGCCAAGTAAGCGCCCAGATCCAGCCCGTCCAGCACCGGCTCGGCAATCTCGTTGAGGGGCTTGTAGCAGCCGGCGGCGTTCTTTTTCACGGTGTCGCCCACCTTGTACAGGATGTTGGGCACCAGCGCCCAGGTGGCCATGCCCAGCTTGACGGCGCGGATGAACTGGTTGAAGGGGCCCTCGCCTTCTTCGTACACCAGGGCGTCGCAAAACAGGTCGAAAAACTGCGGCTTGTCCAGCAGGGCGTCCACCACGCGGGTAAAGAAGTTGCCGCCAATCACCACCCGGGTATCCGGCATGGTTTCCTTAATCAGCTTGGCCAGGGTAAGGCCCGCCACGATTTGCGAGGTAGCGTTAATGGATAGCCCGATTACCCGGGGATTTTGGGCCTGGATGCCCGGCAGGATCTGCCGGTACCATTCGATAAAGGGGTTTTCATGCTGGTTGTCCACGGCTTCCATGATGGACTCCAGGGTCATCTTCAGATTGCGGTTCTGGAAGTCGCGCAGCATGATGCGGGACGGGTAAAACGGCAGGCTGGCAATTTCCAGCGCCTTGGTAATCACGTCGAACGCCCGTTGCAGGCGGTTGGGCTGATAAAACGCCTGCTTGTCGCGCATGGTGTGCTTGGCCTGCTCAATGTTGCTGATGACCATATCCCAGTTCAGCTCGGCCTGCTGGATTTTGCCCTCCAGCAGCAAGTAATCGCTGCTTTCCCCGGTCACTTCGGCCCGGCCTTCGGCCATGCCGTTGATGAAATCCAGGTAGAGATCCCGGCGACGCGCTTCGGCCCCCACCCGACACCAGTCCAGGTACTCCGGGGTCAGGCAGTAATTAAAGTACTCGATGTTCAGGTCCCGGATTTCGCAGGAATGGCCGGCCTGCCGAATTTCCCCCGCCAGGATGGGCAGGGCGTAATACACGCACAGCGGTGTCCACTGCGGCGGCAGCAGCAGCAAGGCATCCAGCCGTTCCTCTTCTCCTTTCCCTTCTTCCGTCCGGTTGATGGTTTCCAAAGCCGCAATGGTTGTCATCTCTATCTCTACCTCCCGCCTGGGTCACAAGCGCTCAGGGACATCAGGGGACAGCGCTTGCAACCCAGGTTTATTCCATCTCCTCCTCAAAGTAACCGCCCGAGACTCCCGTCAGGCCGTTGCGCCCTCCGGTTTCTTGGGTTTGTTGTCACCGCTGTTGGCGTTGGCCAGGGTGCTGCCCTTGTTCTCCGCATTGCTGCCACCCGTCGGACTGCCGGAATGGGAGGACGTGGGACTGATATCACCCGCACCCTCGATTCCCCGGTGCAGCACACCGGCCCGCAGGCTGTTCAGCTCGTCGCCGCTAAGGGACGAGTTATCGCCGCTGGTGGCGGCCACGTTCCGGTTGACGGTATCCAGGCCCGTGGAGGCGCTGTTGGTGGCGGCCACCGTGGATTGCGCCAGCACCTGGTCATCGCCGCCATTGATTTCGCCGTCACCGCCCACCTGGATCTTGACGTCGCCCTTGGTCTGCGAGTGCAGGGTCAGGATTTCGCCGAAGTCCAGCTTGTGGTTGCCGTTTTTATCCTCGTAATCCACCCGGGAGTCACCGTTGTTGGCCAGCTTTTCGATATCCTCCTTGTGGGAAGACAGCCCCAACTCCTTGATGACATCGCCAATAAGCGCCATGTCGGCCCGGCGTTTCTCGTCCGAACGGTTCCAGGGGTCGTGAAACTCCCGCCCTTCACCGTTCAACCCCATGCCAAACAGCTGCATCAGCTCCAGCAGGCTCATGCCCTGGGCGCGGGCCTGCTCCAGGTAGCTTTGCAGTTGTTCGTCGTCGTACTTCTTAATGTCCACACCCAGGGTGGTGAGGACGTTTTTGAAGTTGTTCAGGTCGTTGCGGTTGTTTTGCGGGGTGGCCAGCAGGCCGCCCGAAAAATCCCGCCCGTTTAACCGCCTTAATCCACTGCTTCCCAGTGCCATCGTGGCCTCCTTTCCCGAGCCCGCCTAGGCGGCCTCGGCATTCCCGTTGCCCAACAGGATCAGGTCGGCATTGACGGGACGGCAGCTTTGGCCGGCGGCGTCCAGTTTCTGCATGGTTTCCCGAATGCGTTGCTCATTCAGCGACAGCGACCGCATCAGCGCTTCAATTTTACTCATACCTTTATCTCCTACTACTCGCTTCTACCTTCTTCACTCAGACCGTGTGTTGTTTCCACTCACCCGTTTTTCCCGTTAACTCGCCTGTTCCACCGGCTGATACCGGCGTTTTCGGTAATCCTCAATGCGGGCCAGCAGCCCCAGGTTCTGCTCGTTCAACCCGTGGATGCGGGCAATCAGCTCCGCCAGGATGTCGGCCTCCGGCGTCTTGGTGGTCAGCACCTTCAGCCGGTCAATCTCTTCCAGGTTCTCGTTGTACTGGCGCATAATGCCTTGCAGCTCGGCGTCCTCGGGCAGCGAGGTCAGCGCCAGGGCGGCAATCTTGTCCAGAATCTTGTTCTCGCGGGCGAATTCGTTGCCCCGGGCCAGGTAGCCGCGTTGCCGCAGGTAGGCCTTGAAGCGGGCCATGTCCTCGGGGTCCAGGCCGGCCAGGAACTCCTGGATTCGGGCCAGGGTGCCTTCGTCCAGAAAATTGATGGCCAGCATCATCAGGTTGCGGGCCTTCATCTTGTTTTTCATGCGTACCTTGTGGCCGGACGCGTTCAGTTCGTCAAAACACAAATGGTTGCCAAAAAACATGTGCCTTCACCTACCTCTTCCAAAGCCGCATCATCGCCATGGCCGTTTGCAGCCTATTCCTCAGATCACACGAATAACCTACCAATAGTAAATAAAAACAAAATAGAACGGAAATTGCCTGTTGTTAAGCATTTGTATCATTCCTGCCCTCATACCGGCTTGCGGGCGCCACGCCGCGCACCCGCCCCGGCATCAACGCGGGGAGCGCATCAATGCCCGCAAGCAAAGTCGCCTAGTGCGGCAACAAAGTGGAACGCACCCGGCGCTGCCCGGTAATCTCCGCCACAATGCCGGAGGCCCGGTTGCCCGTTGCCTGGAAGCCAGGTTCGGTCGAGGGCTCGGCAAAGATGGCCGCCTTCAGATCGCCCGTGCGGTGGCCTTGATAGAACTCGCCCCCGGCTACTTTGTTTTCGCTGTTAGGGAACCAGAACTCCACCTTGTCTTGCAGCAACTTGGCCAGCGATTCCCGGGCACGCACGGCGGCCTGCTCCAGTTGCTGGGCATAAGCCACGGCCCCGGTCGTGGCGTTGGCGGCGGCCCCGGTGCCCAGCAGGCCCCAGTCCCGAACCTTGCCGCCCAGCATCCGCATGGGCCCACCGGCAATAATCGTGGGAGAGACAGGCTGCTCCGAGCGGAACAAGGCGTCCGACTCGATGCGGTTCAGGATGCCGGCGGCGGCTTCCTCATACTGGGCAGCAATTTTCTTCACCGCGCGGGCATCTTTGCCGGTCACCACGAAGTGCTGGCCGTTCAACTCAACCACGTCCACCTGCACGCCCTTGTTGTAGTTCAGGTGTTCGGCCAATTTTCTTGCCGCGCCCGCATTATCGTAGCTGCTCAGTGGGTAAACCACGCGACCAAAATGCACGCTCATAGGAGCCTCCTTGTAAAAAAATCCGGATAACCTTCTAGAACTTCCTCAGTAAAGGGCCCTGAACATGAAGAATTGCCGATCCGGGCAAGCAAGCCCACCCGTGGGCCCCGGGAGAAATTCTACAGAAAAATCGGTTTCGTCCGACTGAAACTTTCAGGCCCCTTGCAACGTATCCATTTCAGAACCCTTGTGTTGGCCATGCGTTTGTTTTGTACAGAAAGGAACCCGCCCCATGCAGATTTCACGGTTTATTTTACCCCTTTCCCTCGGTCTGGTGATGGTTGCACCCGGCATTACGGCCCTGGCCCACGACGGCGCCGGCCAGGCCCCGCAAGCCGGCCAGCAGATTGCCTGCCATAAGGATAAGGATGGCAAAGGCGGCCATAAAAACATGACCGACGCCGAGCGCGAAGCCAGGCACGCCGAGATGAAAGCCCGCTTTGCCCAGGAACTGGGCCTGACGCAAGAGCAGCAGTCCAAGATTGATGCCATCCACCAGGCGTTTAAGGAGTCCCACAAGGCCCAGTTTGACGCCATGAAAGCCAGGCACGAGGAATTGCGCCGCATGAAGGAAAACGGGGCCAGCAAGGAAGAGCTGCAGGCCTACCGGGAATCGATGAAGCAGGAATTCCAGGGCTTGAAGGCCGAGCGCGAAAAGCTGGTGGCCCAGATTAACCAGGTGCTGACCCCCGAGCAGGCCGCCAAGTTTGAGACCATGCGTGCCGAGCACAAGAAAAAATGGGAGCAAAAGCGCGCCCGACACCACAAGAAAGACGCGGAAGCCGGCGAAATGCAGCCGCCTGCCGAATCCGCCAACTAAAATTATCTCTGATACGGTAACGCCCGCCGGATTTTTCCGCGCGGGCCTTTTTCTTGCTTTCAACCCAACCATCCGCCGGGCAATTTTGACCCTTCAGTGGCGTTATGCTCTTGTATTCCGACAGAAGAGAGATCACCTTCCATGCACTTAGCGAACCCCTCTGCCTCCGTTCCGGCCCATTTTGCCGGCCAATCCGTCACCCTGAAACCCTTCCGCCCGCATGCCCCATCCCCCCTTGCGGATAGCATCCACTTTGGCCAGAACGCCAACAGCCAAAGCACAAACACCCCACGACCCGCCAGACGCCGGCCCAGCAAACTGAACTGGCTGGTGCTTTTCGCGTTTCTGTTTACCGGCGGCGGGCTGCTGGCCAGACCCGCCGTGGATCAAGCCTTATCGGGCCTGACTCGCCCGGCCATCAGCAGCCCGCACACGGGCGGCGGGCATTCGGACGCGGCGGACGAAACTGACTCGCATGGCGTGGAAGACCCGCACGGGGCCGAGGAAGCCGAAGATCCCCACGGGACGGAAGAACCAGAGGGCTCCCATGGCAGCGACGCCAGCGAGGATGCCGGCGATGCCGACGAGCACGAAACCCCGCCCCCCAGCCGCGCCGACAAACGGCTGGCCCGCGAAATCCGCAACGACCTGGAAGATCGCATGACCATCTACAACTACCTGGGCATTGCCGGAAAAATCGGCGAGGTGCGCAACGATCTGTTGCGGGCCGAGCTGATTCTGAACTACCTGGACGCCGCCCACGGCGATCGCCACAACTACAGCCTGTATGCCATAGGCGTGTCCGACCTGTTCCTGGATTACTCCACCCCGGTGGGCACCCTGATGCAGCGCTACACCACCGAACGGGACACCGACGAGCGGGCCGACCTGCGGGATGAAATCCTGGAGATGGTTGAAAACGGCGACTAGTCCCTGCACAATATCATCCGTGTAACGGCCCGTGCCTGTTTTTCAGGCCGGGCTCGTTCGCATGCCGCCATGGCCACGGCCCGCCCCCCTCCACCGGCATTGTGGAAGGCAATTAAAAACACCGACCCGGTTTTCTATTTTCGTAGTAGATAAACTGGGTTGAGTTATGAGTTCATTGCCTGTTTCCTCCCCTGTGTTTCGTGGTTCCTTTCCTGCCCCATCCATCACCTTTGGCCTTTACACCCGCGCCCAGCAGCGGGCCCGCCTGACCGAAGCCGGCCTGCCGGAAAGGCTGCATGCCGGATCCAAGTGCTTTACCGGGCCCAAGGACTATGATTTTCCGGTCTCACCCCATCTGGACCCCGACCAATACCCAGACATCACCCAGGATCTCAACGACCTAAAGGCGGAAATCATCGACGAACTAAAGAAAATCCAGGCCAAAAACCCGGTTCTGGGCCTGCCCATGGCCATGCGGGTTATGGCCGAGAACTTCCCCACCGGCGAGCCCTGGGATACCAAGTACCTGCCCCGCTTTCCCGGACGGGATCAACAGGGCCGCACCCAGTATGCGCTGTACAAGGGCAAGGTGGTTTCCGCAAACTACATCTCCAACAACCTGTACGCACAAATTACCGCCGCCCTGGGGCTGCCGCTCTGGTTTTCCCGGATGGCCGCCAAAATGGACGCCTGCGGCATCGCCGAGATCATCTTCAAACGCAAGATGCCGGAAGCCGAATTGCGCCAGTTTCGCGACACACCCGAAGACCAGGACGCCATTATTAGCGCCTACGACGATTACCACCGCGACGATCCCTGGCGCCGGGCACACATAGACCCCAAACGGCCCTACCCGGCGGATGAGTCCGGCGAGCCCGCAAAAGGCCGAAAACTGGAACGGGTCGCCTAGCCCCAGGCCGAAAGTCTTGGATAGCATAACCGAGTAACGGCTGAAACCGCTATTCTCGCGGGCAGCGCCGGGGTGTTGCCCCGGCCCAGATGGTTCTGGTTTATTTTGAAAAATTTCCCTGGTATTCTTCCCCCGTTTCCAGGCTGAAAAGTAGCAACTGTTCCGTTTGAGAAACGTTTAATGATCACCTTCCAATCCAAGTCCAAAGGGCAATCATGTCGCTGAGCGTCTACAGTGGCTACCCGATGGGAGCACCACCTTCACCCATTAGCTATCGCAGCCAGGCCCCGCAGGCGGCCCCGGCCCAGCCTGCCTATGCGTCGCTGCCCATGCCCCCGCTCTCGGCGTTTCCCAGCAGCCCGCTGGACAGCCAGCAATACATGCTGCTAGGCGAGCGGTACTTCCGGGAAAACCGGTTCCAGCATGCCATTATGGCCTACGACATGGCCCTGATGGGCGATAGCCGCAACCACGTCATCTATAACAAGCGGGGGGTGGCCAAGGCCAACCTGAAGGACTACCTGGGCGCCTTTGCCGACTATACCGAGGCCATCCGCCTGAAGCCGGACTTTTACAGCGCCTACCTGAACCGGGGCAACATCCGGGTTTACATCAAGGACTACCAGGGCGCGCTGGACGACTACACCAGCGCCATCCGCATCGCCCCCTTCGAGACCGTGGCCTACGAAAACCGGGCCGAGCTTTTCTCCACCCTGGGCCGTCGCCAGGAAGCCCTGCGCGATCGGGCCATGGCCATCCACCTGCAAAAGCTCAAAACGCCCGCCTCCATCCACCAGGGCTTACGGCAATGCCCGCCCCGGTTCGCCCTGGTGATGGGCAACGACGATTACGTGGGCGGCGACAACGACCTGCACGGCGGGCCCGCCAACGACGCCCGGGAGATGAAAAAGGTGCTGGAGTCGAAGGGCTTCCAGGTGATGTTTGCCACCAACCAGACCGCCGGGCAGATGCGGGCCACCGTGGATGCGTTCATGGACAAGCTGCGCCAGTACCCGGGGGCGGTGTCGTTTATTTACTACTCGGGCCACGGCGGATCCATCAACGGCAACAACTACCTGATCCCGGTGGATTACGTCAAGGGCATGGATCCCGCCCGCTTTATGGACAAGACCGTCTCGGTCGATTACCTGTTGAAGCAGCTCAAAACGGTGCCTTCCTTCTTCAACATGATTGTGATTGATGCCTGCCGCAACCCCCTCTACGAACCCACGCTTAAAACCGGCTCCAGCGGCACCATTCAGAAAAACTGGGAATCGGAACCGGCGCCCGGCCTTTCGAATGTATGGATCGAATACGCCTCCCGCCCCCGAAAGCCCGCCTTGCAGCATGGCGACAGCGGGCTCTACACCCGCTACCTGCTTTCATACCTGCAGCGCGACGATCTCAGCCTGAAAGAAGTGTCCATGTACACCAGCTACGCGCTGGAGCAGGATCCCATCGCCCAGATGGAAGACCAGCACGCCCGCACGCAAACCGATCTTTCCCAGACGGAAGAAATCGCCAGCTCTTTCTACTTCACGGATCGGTGCGAAAACCCCTTCAGGCTTCAGGCGTAGAAGTTAATCCGTTTGCCGGCATGTTCCGGGGCAGCCGGGCGGATCTCACCGGCAAAAGAAACGGTCTTCAGGCCGAAATGCGGAGCAGGCGCGGCGGCAGGGGCTTGCGGTTGCGCTTTGGGGGCGCTTTGCAGCGCAGCCATCTGCTGCAGGCTTTTGAAGGTCAGCGGTTGTGCGATGGTGTTCATAACCCGATCTCCGATTTCCGACCCGACTATAGCACAAAGTTGACGTTCCGTCACCTGTCGGGCCCGTTTTTTTGCGGGGCTGATACACTGTTGATATGCCATCGTTTACCAGCAGCCTCGGAATCGAGATTCATTACGAAACCTTTGGCGATCGCGGGCCGCCGCTGGTTATGATGCACGGCATTGCCTCCGCCATTGAGGTGTGGCAGCCCCAGATTGAGCAAATGCAGGCCCACTGCCGCATTTATGCCTTTGACTACCCCGGGCACGGGCACTCCGGGGATCGCGTGACGGCCCACACCATGGAAAAATACGCCCGCGTGCTGGGCGAGTTTATGGATCACCTCGGCCTGGAAAAGGCACACATTATGGGCCTGTCGCTGGGATGCTCCGTGGCGCTGACCTTTGCGGTGCGGCATCCGGGGCGGGTGCTTTCGCTGCTGCTGGAGGGCCCCGCCGGGGGCATCCACCCGCCATGGCATCCGCTGGCCTGGCCCAAGATGTTGGCCCTGGTGCTGTACCTGATTCTGCTGGGCCTTCTGGAGCTGGTGCTGGGCAAGGCGCGCCTGGTTCACCTGATTAACCTGCATGGCTTGCAAACCCGGGAGTATTCGGCCCTGCTGGACATGGTGGAACACTGGGCCACGCCCTGGCCGGTCATCTTTATGACGCTGGCCAGCGCGTGCCCGCCCTACGTGGGCAGGCTGGCCAATATTACCGCGCCCGCCCTGATTGTGCGGGGCCAGCAGGATCCCTTCCCGGCCCGCTACGTGGATTATATCCGCCAACACCTGGGTGGGCCGGTCACCTATGTGGAACTGCCCAACGCCCAGCACGTGGTGGCACTGGATCAGCCCGCCCTGTTCAACCGGGCCTGCCTGGATTTCCTGGCCACGGTCGCCGGCCCCCTGCCCGGGCTAGAGGTCGTCCACGGAGATGCCCCGGGTGGCGTATAAACCGCGCAGGGCCTGTTTAATCACCTGGGAAAAAATAAACACCTCGCGCGGCACGTTGTAAATGTTCTGGGCGCCCCGCACGAAGTCCCACTCCTCCGGGTTGCCGCCCGGCTCGGTTTTCAGCACCTTGGCCGCGTTGATGACCACGGCGGTACGGTTGTCGTGATCCTGCACCACGCCGGGCACATCGATGCCGTGGGCGGCCATCAGGTCGATCGGCACCTTGTGGTAGGGACGGCCCACGTTGCGGCCATCCATGGTCATGTTGGCCGCGTAGGAACGACCGCCCACCACCACGATCTTGTTGCTGGCGTCGGACATCAGCGTGCCGAAGGTGGCGGGATCCTTGGCCAGGTAAACCGGCGGTCGTCCCGCGGCGTCGGGAATGTGGCCGGCCCAGTCGTAGGCGGTAATGCCCGCGCACTTAATGCCCTTCTGCCGGCAGAACTCCTCCACGGCACGATCCACGCCCTCGGGCGTCACGCCGTAAAGAAAACCCACGTCGGTGGCGGGGTTGAATTCCTGCCCTTCGGCTTCCAGCTCTTTTTTGGCGATCCCCAGGGCATCATCCAGGAAGTCCTTGATTTTTTCCACGTAAAACCGCTCGGCGAAGGCGGGCCATTTCTCCCGGGGCAGGGCTTCCAGCCTGCGCCTGAGGATGGCGTCCTGAAGCAGGAATTCGACCGGGGGCTTGGTCCAGCCGGTCACCGCGATGACCACCCGGGTTTCGGGATCCAGCTCCTTGTGGATGTACTCCTCGAAGGGCATGGTTTCGGCGGCATAGATGTTGCGGCGGTGCTCGAAGGGAATGACGTGCCCGCCGGCCTTGACCAGCACCTTGCGGATCATGTGGCTGTCGGGATCCCGCTCGAAGGTCAGCGAGCGATCCTGCAACAGGGGCTCCTGCAAGCGTTTCAGGATGCGGGCCATCTTTTCGAGCATGCCCCCGTCGGTGCCGATGACCTCCGCCAAAAAGGCTTCCAGCGGCCCATCCACATTGCCGTCATCCGCCGGCATGGCTTCCGCCAGGTGGTAGGCCCGGCGGAACTGATCCGCGGCCCGCCGCAGTTGGCTTTGCTCATCGGGCGGCTTGCGCCGTCGGGGCTGGTTGCCAAACCGAACCTCGCGACCCTGCCATTCGGGCCGGAGGTTCAGGTTGAAAGCGAGCAACGTGGGATTCAAGCGGGGGACTCCTTGGCGGGTTTCCTAGCCTTGCATGTTGAGCGAGGGCAGGACTTTCTGGTTAAACAGCCGTTCCAGCGCGGCCACGGTATGGGCCTGGCTGGCCCGCAAGCCGGGCAGCAGGCGGGGGCTTTCGGCAATCTCCATGCCGGCCACGTTCAGGCCGCGTTTTTGCATAAAGGCGGCGGCGTTTTCCACCTTGCCCTTCAGCGTAGAGGGCACGGTAATGCCCACTTCCTCACGCAGCACGTCGGCGGGCACCACAATGTTGTAGTTGCCCAGCAGGCCCAGGGCCACGTCTTTTTTCAGGGCGTGATCCCGCCCGCCGGTCAGCACCACCAGGTCGGCACCCTCGGCATAGGCTTGCGCGTAATCATCCACCGTGTTGGTAACCAGCAACGGATAGGTTTTGGAGGTATCCATCCACTGGGCATACACGTAGGGGGTGATGTTGGCCACGGTGATGCCGTTTTTGTCGGCAAACCGCATGGCTGCCCGGTCGATACCGGAGTTGGAGGCGCTGGTCAGCATGATGATGCGGTTTTTGGGCAGCTTTTTCTCCTCGATCAGCCGGTTCAGGTTGCGCTGGATGGGCTCCCACCACTGATCGAAGGCGTTCTCGTACAGCTTGGCGATGGCCTCTTTCTTGGCCTTGGTCAGGGCATCGCCGCTCAGGGTCTTTTCCAGCGCCTGGAACTGCTGGTAAATGGTGGGGTTGTACTCGGCCACGGTGTCGGGGTTGGGAATGGTCCAGCCGATGGGGCCGATGACGAGCGCCGGCTCACCGCCAGCCACTTCGCGCAGGAAGTCCTGCACGCTGGTTTCGGGACCGCGCACGATAGCCCGACGACCTTCGGGAAACTTCACTTCCACCGGTTTGCCTTCGGCCCAGGAGGTAATGATGACATTGCCGCCCTTGGCCTCGATTTTACCCTGGGGAATGCGGCTGGCCAGGTTGCCCAGTTGGCCCAGGACATTCACCAGGGCGGGCACCTGGCTGGCGGTGGTATTGGCGCCATACGTGCCGGCCTGCACCAGGGTAGTGGTTAATTCGGAAGCCATAGGGGCTTTCAACACCTTGGGGTCAGCTGCCGCGCCAAACCGCACTACCTGCCCGCGGGGCGGAATTTGGCCAAACAGGGAAACGCTCATTCTCTTATCGTCCTCTAATCAAAAAACGCTATGAAAGGGATGAAACTTGGATATTGTCATCAAGATCCCTCAATCACGCCAAGTGCGCAAGCGGGCCGGTAACTGTGAACAAGTGTTAAGGTTTGGGCCACCTGGCGGTTTGTCGCGCAATTTTCACATGCCGACCTTACGCTGAAAGCGACAAGCGGAGGTTGACCATGCACCCATATTTCCACCCCCCGGCCCGGGTGCTTGCCCGGCGCATCCAGGCACTGTTCATCCGGTTTTTTCTGCGGTACGACAGGCTAAAACGCTACGGGGCACTGCTCTCCACCTATGGTATGCGTTAGTGTAACCGCTACAGGCCCCTTGTCATCAGATTGTCACATGACTGGCATAGGATGCCCATGACTAGATGAGGTTTCCAGGCCGTGCCCGGCTTATCCCCCTTCGCACAATCGGTTCTTTACGGTGTCATCACCAAGAGCATCGGAAGCATTTTCCGGGTCACCGACGATCTGCAGGCCCCGCCCAGGGTGCTTCGCACCACCGCCATCCGCGAAGGCATCCTGCTGGGATTAACCACCCTCTACACCACCTTTACGCAGATGGTATTCAGTGGGGTGCTGGGCAAGGTCATCCATCGCAATCCCGGCCTGAAAAATTACGAGCTGGTGCTGCGGGCGGGCTTTACCGCCATCGGCATCATGCTGGCCGAGATCACCAGCCGGGCCATGGCCCCCAAGGTGAAATGGTCGGAAATTTTGGCCGGCGATGAAAAAAACATGCAGGCACCGACGGCGGGCGACCGGTTTAGCCTCTCGGATGACTCCGACGACGATGACCATGCCGCCTTCCGCCCCGAACTGCGCCAGCCGCAAATGGCCCTGCTGCCCGCCACCCCGCTGGGCGCCCGCCTTCCTGCCAGGCCGCTGAAACTGCCCCTCACCTTTTCCAATACCTTTACAAACCCTATGACGCGGCTGGGTTTTCCGATATGATGCCCCTGTCACCAACCTGAGACTTCCCCATGAAACCCCGCATACTGGTTGTCGACGATGAAAAGGATCTCGTCAATCTGGTTCGGTACAACCTGGAGAAAGAAGGCTTTGAGGTTTATTCGGCCTACGACGGTAATTCGGTGCTGGAGAAGGTATGGAGCCACCGCCCCGACCTGATCATTCTGGATCTGATGCTGCCGGATCGCTCCGGCTATGACATTTGCAAGGAAATCAAGGCCGACCGGGCCATCCGCCACATTCCGGTGGTGATGCTGACCGCCCGCTCCTCGGAGCACAACCGGGTGACGGGCTTTGAATCCGGGGCGGAAGATTACGTCATCAAGCCCTTCAGCCCCAAGGAACTGGTGCTGCGGGTCAAGGCCATCCTGGCCCGCACCACGCGGCAAGCCCCGCCGGTGCTGCAAATTGGCCGCATCCGGGTGCATCCCGACGAGTACCGGGTGTTTGTGGATGAAAACGAAGTCACCCTGACCCAGATGGAGTTTAAAATTTTGATGACCCTGATGGGGCAGCCCGGCATGGTGAAGACCCGCGAGCAGATCCTGGACAGCGTGTGGCAGGAGGAGGCGGATTCGGTGCTGGATCGCACCGTGGATGCCCAGGTGAAACGGCTTCGGGCCAAGCTGGGCGCGGCGCGTAACCAGATTGAGACCGTGCGCGGCCTGGGCTACCGGCTGGCCCCCGAAGCAGGCAGAACCGGCGGCGAGGTGCCCGCCTGATGGCCTCCACCCTGTCCCGCTCCAAAAAGACGGTGGCCAAGCTGAAGCTGCTGTTCAAGGAGCAGCACACCCTGATGATGCTGCTGAAGGAATTCAGGGACGGCATCATGATTTGCGATGAGGAAGGCCGGGTGCTGCAGGTAAACCACTCCCTGAAAAGCCTGCTGCACCTGCAAGAGGACGTGGTGGGGCAATCCGCCACCGCCGTACTGAAAAACGCGGAATTCAAGGCCGTGCTGCAATCGGTGATGGCCACCGGCAAGACCCTGGTGGAGGATTTGCGGGTGCAATTGCCCGCCGTGTCCGGGGTGCCGGGCTCAACCTATGACAAGTTCTTCGAGCTGCACGCGGTGCCCATTTTCATCCCGGAAGAGCGCTCTCCCTACGCCAAGCCGGAGCCCGCCAGCCCGGAGGTGAACGGCTGCATCTTCATTTTTCACGACATCACCGACATTCGCCAAACCGAGAAAATGCGCCGCGACTTTGTGGCCAACGTGTCGCATGAGCTTCGCACCCCGCTGAGCGCCATTGAGGGCTACTCCGAAACCCTGCTGAACGGGGCGCTGGACGATGAAACCGTGCGCCGCGAGTTTGTGGAGGTCATCTACAACCACTCCCTGCGGCTTTCCCGGCTGGTGGAAGACCTGCTGGATCTCTCCAAGCTGGAATCGCCCGACTACAACCCGGAACTGAAGCCGGTGTCCATTCTGGACATGGTCACCCGCGCGGTGGGCATGATCCTGCCCAAGGCCGCCGACAAGCAGATTCTCATTACCACCGAGTTCAAGGAGGAGATCCCCCCGGTCAAGGCCGACGCCGGCAGCCTGGACCAGGTGCTGACCAACCTGCTGGACAACGCCGTGAAGTACACCCCGGTGAACGGACAGGTGAAAGTGCGGGTGTTTGAAAACGACAAGGGCCGCATCCAGGTGGATGTCTCCGACAACGGGCTGGGCATCGAGCCCAAGTACCAGCCGCGCATCTTCGAGCGGTTCTACCGGGTGGACAAGGCCCGCTCCCGCGATATGGGCGGCACCGGCCTGGGGCTGGCCATCGTCAAGCACATCATCCAGCTACATGGTGGCGAAATCTGGGTGAAAAGCCCCGGCAACGGCAAGGGTTCCACCTTCAGCTTCACGCTTGATGTAGCAACCGACGATAAAGCGTAGGACGGCGCAAAACGGCGCCGGGCACCAGCGATGGCCGCCGCGGAATGAGGCCGGCATCCAGCACTTCGCCCTGGGGGCCGATGGCCTGAAAAGCCAGGCCACGCGGGGTGATCTCAAAAGACAGAAAGTGGTTCTTGCTCAGCACCGCCGCGCGATCCGGCAACTGGCGCGGCGCGGTGCGGCGGGGTGATTTTCCGGCCCCACCGCTAACAATGTAAGTAACCCCGTTTCGGGGCTGGGTACGCTCGTAGTGGTGCTCATGCCCGGATAAATACAGATCTACCCGGTGCCGGGCCAGGATGGGTTCGAGCTGCTCCTTGAAATCGTGCTTTACCACCTCCAGCAGGCCATGCATGCCGCTGGAATACACCGGGTAATGGCCGTACACCACCTTCATGGGCGCCTTGCTTTCGGCCAGGGCTTTATCCAGCCAGGCCAGCTGGGCGCGGGCCCGGGCCCTACCCGCTTCGGGGTTATCCTTGTAGGCGCCCAGCGTGCCGGTGAGCATGGCCGTTGTGTCGAGGGCGAAAAAATCCACCCGGTTTTGCGGCGGCCCCAGCGTGAACCGGTAAAAGGGGGGTACCCCCCAAAACGCCAGCTGCCGGTCACCAAAGCCGCCTTTCACGTCGTGGTTGCCCAGCACCGGGTAAAAACGCACCCCTTGTTCCATCAGGGGGCGGTAGGGTTTGACGATGCGATCCGCAAAATCGGCGGGGTTGCCATCGGGGTAGACGTTATCGCCCAGCAGCAGCACGGAAGCATAGGGAGCCTGGGCGTACATGCGCAGCATCTGGGCCGCAATCGCCTGCTGGATAGGGGCGCCGCTGCCGGAATCGCCGATGACCACGAAACGGTTGGCCGCCGACGGGCCTTGCAAAGAAAAAAGGTCCAAACCCGGGTATGCGGGCGGACCTGTGAGTTTACTCTGTGTGTTTCTAAGGGGTTTTCTGAAATCCGCGGCGCCGGCAAGGGGCGCATCAAAACTTCCGAAGGCGGGCTGGCCTTTTGGCAAAATCGGGTGAGGTGCAAAACCGGGTCGGGAAGCCAGCAAATCCAACCACCTTCTGGTTTCAGGGACATTATCGCCCGTCATTATGACAGAACGATGACAGCCATGTGAAGAAGATGTAAACGTTTAACCCGCCAGGCGCTGCACATGGGCAAGCAGCCAGCGGGCCTCCGCCTCTTTCAGGCTGCCGCCAAATTTAACCACGTCCTTATCCCGCAGGAAAAACTTCAGGGCATAGTGCAGGGACTCGTCGCACACGGCATCCACCCGCAGAATGTCGGAGGGATAGAGCCGCCGGGTCTGCATAGTAGCGCCCAGCAGGCGATCCTCCAGCACGATGCCGGCGGGATCGAGGGTAATGCGCTGGCGTCCCACCAGCAGCCACAGGGTAATGGCCAGGCACAGCAAGCCCACGCCGCCAAAAACCACCGCAAACAACAGGAAAATGGGCACCGAGGTGGGCTCCACCGGACGCTCGGCATGCAGCACCTCCCGGATCATGGCCGCAAAGCCCCCCGCCACCACCAGCAGCCAAATCGCGGTGAACAGCGCAAAGGCCAGGATGCCCATGCTGAAGCGGGCCGAGGGCATCTCGTACCGGGGCGCCGCCGAATCCTCGACCCGACGGATATAAGCCGTGGGAGGCGTCGCCTCCGCAGTAGGCTCCGGGGTATCCTGCCGCTCCGCCTCGCGGGCGCGCTCCAGCGGGAATAACCCCTCGGCATCCGCCACGTCCACGCCGGCCATCTCCACCAGGCGACGCAGCACCCGGTAGGCTGTTTCCTCGCGGATAGTCCGCAGCACGGTCAGGGTATCACCATTGCGCATGCGCAGTTGCAGGGCCCAGGTATCGCTGTCGTCGCTGAAAACGGCCTTCTGGAAGCTGGGCGTCAGCTGGTTAAAGTCGCTGAAGGAAAACACATCCACCCGGCGGGACAAGCCCTTGCCGGCATGCAGCCAGGTGAGGGTTTGCCGGGCGAAGTCGAAGGCCATGCGCTGGCGGCGGGCATACATCATGAGCGCCACGTAATCGGTCAGAGCGCCCATGGCCCCAAACACCCACAGGAACCATTGCGGCTGGTCACGCCCGATGAAATCCGGCACCATCAGCCCATAGACGGACAGCACGATAAACAGCGAGCCCAGCAGCAACAGAATGACCGTAATGGGCACCGTATCCCCCGAGTAGAGCACCAGGGTTTCCCGGGAATCGAGGCGGATGGCCGACGGGGGATCCTCGGCCAGGTTGAGGGTCAGGCCTTCGGCGGGCGAAGCGGGAGGTTTGACGGTTTCTTCGGTGGGCATCGGTCTGCAAATACCACGCTAACGCATGCTATTGTACGCAAAAAAAGAAAGCCGGACCTTGCGATCCGGCAAGCTGAAATGGGGGGCCGCCCCACGTTCATCCGATGGCGGCCCGCCCGACGGAAATCCCCCTCTGTCCAAATGTTTCAAAGGTTTTTCTTTGCAACGACCCGGAAGCGCCGGGCCGTCCGGCAGAAAAACGGGCCTGGGCCCGAAGCCGAGCCGCCTGCTCCCGCCGGAAGCGGTGGGCCGTCCAGAACCGGTTCAACAGTCCCACCCCAATGCCCGCCGCCAGGATACCAAAGGCCATGGGAATGAAAAACAAGGCGCTTTTCGCCCCCAGCAAGCGCGAGAACTCCCGGGGCGAGTTGGCGGCTATCTCATCCAGGGTACGCACCTGGCCGTTTTTCAGCATATCCGGGGCCTGCCGGGCCACGTGCTTCTGGAAGATTCGCTGCAGAATCTCCTGCCCCACCAGCAGGTAAGGCAGCACCAGGGCCAGGCGGGTGGCAATTTCCTTGCGCTCCAGCCCGTCGCGGGCGGCATCCATGTAGCCGGCCACGGCAATAGCCATGTACACCAGCAGCTGGTTGCGGCTCAAGCCGAAGCGCCCGTGGCTGAAGCTGAAGTCAAGGAAGCGCACAAGCCCCCGGGACAAGCCTTGCAGCGTTTTAGAGGAGGGCCCGAAGCGGGCCAGGGCCAACCCCGTCAGCACCGAACCCAGCGCCACGGAAAGCGCTTGCCGGATGCGGCGGCGGGCCTTGCGGGTGGTCGGCCCCTCGCGGGCCTGGTTGCCGGAAAGGTTGATGACGTCGCTGAACTGTTCCTTTTGGAACACCCGGGCGGTAA
This sequence comes from uncultured Vampirovibrionales bacterium, assembly GCA_964390635.1. Classification (GTDB taxonomy): domain Bacteria; phylum Cyanobacteriota; class Vampirovibrionia; order Vampirovibrionales; family Vampirovibrionaceae; genus CAYMIG01. The sequence continues at coordinate 254,973 of CAYMIG010000002.1, forward strand.
ACAGGTTTTTGACAAAGTTCAACACGTATTCGCAGCCAATGGCGGCAAACCCCAGGGTGGCGACGATGATGCCGGCCTTCACCGGCAACACGCGGGCCAGATCCTTGGCGTGGTGCTCGGTCAGTTCCGCCAGCGGCTTGGCCAGCAGGGCTTTGTCGAAGCCCTTTTTGGAAGCCTTGTAGGCCAGGTGCTGAAATATTTTCTGCCCGCTGAGCGGCATGGAATAGTAAACAATAAACGATTCCACAAACTCCAGCAGGGACAGCTCGGCCAGCTCGGCGGCGCTGCGGGAAATAATGGCCTTGGGCGCCCACACCGACAGCGTATCCTGGGTAAACTTCAGGTGGGAAAGTCCCTGGGCGCTTTCATTCAGCAGCAAGACCTTGCCGGCCAGGCGCTGCAGCGGGGACAGGTTTTTGAGCAGTTGGGAGGCGGTCGAAACGGTGGTCATGGGTCAAAACTCCTGAAGAAAAAAGAGAGGCCGATCTGGAAGGAGTGGATCGGCCTTGGGAAGCAAGTACGTTGGCAACTTACAAACCGGGAGATCCACGCAGGCAAGCCCACGCCTGCCACAGCCAAGCCTGCCACCGGGTGGCTTGGGGAGCGGGGCTGGTTGCCAGAGTGACCGGAATCATCGAAAGCGTCCTTGTGTGAGGGGGGCGTGTGGAAAAAGCGCACTAAAAAAGCAGGCCGTCGGGTTGGCGGGCCTGCTTTTTCGGAATGGGTGCTTCGTTTAACTCAACCGGAACGACCGCAGCCGAAATGGCAGGTCCTGGGGCCAGCGACGCCAAATCTGGTTGAAAACCGGCTGGATGGTCATGAAATCTCTTTCCGGGGTGACGAATGAATCTTGGGTGACTATATGTAGCATAAAGCCGCTTGTTTTGACAAGCCTTTAAAAACAGAAGCGACCGCCACATTGCCATGGCCCCGGCAAGCGGGCAGGGGTTGGATGCAAACCCTCTGCACATGCGGGCAGTCACTCCCACCCGCCAGCGATTCCAGCGGAACGTCCCGGCCCTGTTTTTTATTTGTAAAAAAGAATTAACAAATATTCTCCGGGGATCAATCGGGATGATTTCAAATTTTTATATATAGTATATCTCATCGACTACCACCATGCATAAGAGAGACATTGGCATAAGGGTTTTTGACTATGAATCCAATCAGCTTTAACACCAGCACCCAGGGCGTCGTTCGCACCAACCGTGGCCAGCAGCAACGCGCCAACAATGATGTCACCACCAACCTGCTGGGCAACCTGGGCAACGCTTCCCCAGCCTTCCGTGGCACCGGCCTGCCCAACGGACAGCCTTTCCAGCTGTTCATTATGCTCCGCTTCCTGCTAAGCTTTTTGCAACTGATTTATAGCCAATTCCCGGCTCCCGCACCCGCTCCGGCTCCCGCACCCGCTCCGGCTCCCGCACCCGCTCCGGCTCCCGCACCAGCACCGGCTCCCGCACCAGCACCGGCTCCCGCACCAGCACCGGCTCCCGCGCCAGCACCGGCCCCGGCTCCCGCGCCAGCCCCAGCTCCGGCGCCGTCACCCAACTTCCCGCCGGGCACCCTGCCCAAAGAACAAGTCCCGGTGGATGCCCAGGGCAATATCACCCAGGACTTCCTGCGTGGGATGCTGACCCCCAGCAAGGCGGTAAATACCAACCTGTTCGACGCCAACTCCCCGTCCGGCCTCAGCAAGTTCGCCCTGGTAGGCATCCGGATGCTGGGCCACGACATGTACGACGGCCAAATCAACGGCGACGTGGCCCTGCGCTCCCTGCTGAACCCCACCGGCAGCAACAACAGCGCCTTCACCGTCAACCAGGATACCATCGACATCGTAAAGGAATGGGGTCGCCGCGACCTGCAGGATGACGGCAAAATCAACGGCAGCGTTTACGGCAAGCTGATTGAGGATGTGTGGCCCACCACCGACGGCCCCAACATCGCCGGCTTTGCGGGCCGCCTGAACTTCAAGGACGCCAGCCTGAATGTGAACGAGCTGTTCCGCAACACCCCCAACGTGGAAACCCCCGAGGGCCTGCAACAGTGGATCGCCGGCGGCGGCAGACTGCAAGACCTCCAACTCTTCTCCTTCTGGGGTCACCGCATTATGGACAAATCGAAGACGATGCAGCAGATTGCCCAGGAAGCCCTGACCGATCCCAAATCCATCGACTTCGGCCTCACCCACGCCACCCCGGAGGCGACCGCCTTTGCCCAGCAACTGGCCAACGACCCCAACGCCAAAACCACCGTCGGCTCGGGTGTCCTGAACCTGCTGCTCCGGTTGCTGCGGTAAGCGCCCCACAACCAAACGAACCAAAAGCCGGACCGGGCCACGCACCCCGCGTCCGGCTTTTTCACTGCCGGCGGCGGGGCAGGAGAAAAAAGGAAGGCCCTTGCGGGCCTGGCATATCCTTACAGGGAGTACCGAAATGGGTCAAACGAACACAACATCTCACTGTCCCCGCTCACTCCCGGAGGGTCTCTTTCACTTTCAAGGGCTAGTTTGCCATGGTTCTGTGACATGAAAATGACACGCGGACACCCCGGCCAACCCTGATGTGCCACGGTTGTCACACTCAGGGGGCGGCGGTTAATTCGGCATAGCGAAAGCAATGCACCAGGTGATCGTTCACCAGCCCGGCGGCCTGCATGTGGGCGTAGATTACCGTAGAGCCCACAAACTTGAAGCCGCGCTTCTTCAGGTCTTTGCTCAGCGCGTCGGATTGCGGGGAGGTGGCCGGAATCTGGCCCGTCTCCGTCCAGGCGTTATGCAGGGTGCGGCCTTGCACGAACCCCCAGATATAGTCACTGAAGCTGCCAAATTCCGACTGCACCTCCAGGAAACGCCGGGCGTTGTGAATGGCCGAGGACAGCTTCAGCCGGTTGCGAATCAGCCCGGCATCCTGCAGCATGCGCTCCAGGTCGGCGTCGGTAAAGCGGGCCACTGTTTGGGGATCGAAGCCCGCAAAGGCCCGGCGATAGTTTTCCCGCTTGCGAAGGACGGTATCCCAGCTCAGTCCGGCCTGGGCGGCCTCCAGCACCAGGAACTCGAAATGGCGGACGTCATCAAAAACCGGCACCCCCCATTCCGTATCGTGGTAATGGAGGGCCAGCTCGTTTTTAGGCCAGGCGCAACGCGGAATCATGGCCTCACCATACCATAAAGTCCGGCTTGCCCGGATGCCCATTTGAAATGTCGGCCCCGGGCGATTAAGATGGGGGCATGGCCACCGAAACGTACCCTTATGTTGCCACCGAAAGCTTGGTGCGCGAGCACCGGCAGATGGAAGGCATGCTGGATGCCCTGGAGGCATCGCTGGCTGACTACCTGGCGACCAACTCTCATGACGCCGCCCGCTGGCGAGCGCTACAACGGGTGTTTGAGGCCATCAACCGGGACGTCAACACCCATTTCACCTGCGAGGAGCAGGCACTCTTTCCGATGGTGTGGGTGTACCGCTCCATGGTGCTGATGGAGGTGGAGCACGACGAGATTTTCGCCATGCGCGACCTGCTGCTGAAACTGCTGAACGCAGAGCAACCCGACCCAGGCGCCCGGAGCGAACTTCTGGAGCTGATTCCCCGCTTTGCCGAACGCCTGCGAGCCCACATAGTGGAAGAAGACCGGGGGGTCTTCCCGTTTTGCGAGAGGATGCTGAACGCCCGGGAGAAAGAGCGGGTGATTGAGCGCATGGAGGAAATCCGAGCCGAGGCGCGGGAGAATCCGCTGAACCCCATTGTGCGCCCGGAAACCTGGTTCCGGCCCATCCAGCCGGTGGACACCCCCTATGACCGCCCGGTGGACGTGCGCCTGCTGGCCGAAAGCACCCAGTTGCAGGTAAAGGAATACCGCATCCGGGCCGGGGAATCCCTGGCCCGGCACTGGACGCCCATGCAGGTGGTCTTAAGCTGCATCGCCGGGGAGGGTGTCTTTCGGGCCAATGCCCAGGCGGTGCCGCTGATGCCCGGCACGCACCTGTTGCTTAGCCCGCGCCTGTATTTCTCGGTGGAAGCCACCACCGATTGCAGCCTGCTGCTGGTTATGCAGGACCTGTTGCCGGATCGGATGGCCATTTGAGATGGTGGTGGCCCGCTCCCGCCAACATCTGCAAGAGGCAGGCAAGGCCTACGGCCCGCATGGCCGCTTTGCCATCCAGGCGGGGCTATTGCTCATCTGGGCCGGCATTACCAGCATCCTGCACGGGCTGGTACCAGCATGGTTCCCGTTTTATTCCCGCGACGTGGTGCGCGCGCTGGCCGATCGCTCCCGCAGCGAAGCCGGCTCCCCCCAGCGTTAGGATTCCGGCTGCGAGGCAGGCTGCCTGAACCAAACCCGAACGGCGTAATACAAGGCGGTGGCGGTGGATACCGCAACGAACAGATCCGTCAGAAAAGTAACCAGTGCGGTGTATGCCGCCAGGAAGGCGTGGAAGCGTCCCTGCCGAAAGACATGCCGCACCTCCTCCATCTTGATCATCCCGCAGGCCACGAAAATCAGCAATCCCCCAATGCAGGCGGCGGGAATCTGGCCGATAAAGGGCTCAAAAAACAGCATCAGCACTAACACAAAGCCGCCCTGAAACATGGAGGCCGCCGGAGAGACCGCCCCGGCCTTGATGTTGGTCGCCGTGCGGGCAAAGGCCCCCGTGCAGGGAAAACCGTTCAACAAAGGAACGATGGCATTGACCACCCCTTGGCCGATCAGCTCCCGGTTGGGGTCGTACGCGGAAACCTCGCCTGCCAGGCGATCGGCCATGCGGGCCGATAGCAGGCTTTCCAGGGAGGCGATAAACACAATGGAAATCACCGGCATCACCAGCTCCCACGGGGCATGACCGTCCAGGCCCGGCGGGGTCAACTTGAAAAGCGGCCCGGAGAGTGCCCCAAACTTATCGCTGATTACCACCAGCGGAAGGCCGCCCATGAAAAACGCATTGCACAGGATAGCCAGTCCGATGGCAATGAGCGGGCCGGGAATAAACACGGAAACTCTGTAACAGGCGCGGATAAGCAAAAAAGTGCCTACCGCCATCAGCACGGCCCGCCAGTCCGGCGCCGCCAACAAGGCCAGCACCGCTTGCAGGCGGGTCCACACTTCTCCGCTCACCGCATGAGGGCTGCCCAGCACGTCGGGCATCTGTCCCAAGGCGATGCTAAAGGCGATGCCAATGGTAAAGCCCACCGTCACCGAAAAAGGCACCCGGGCAAAGTACGAACCCAACCGAAAAACGCCCATTAAGTAAACAATGGCCCCGGCAATGACCGAGGCCAGGATAAGGAAGGGCACCCCGTAATGCGCCACAATGCCTGACAGCAACGGAATAAAGGCCGCCGTTGGCCCATACACCTGGTACCGCGAGCCTCCAAACACCCCGCCCAGCAGACCCGCCAGCCCACCGGCCACCACCCCTTGCTCCGGCTGCAGGCCCGAGGCGATGGCAAATCCCACCCCCAGCGGAATGGCCACCAGGGCCACGATGAGTCCCGCCAGGGCATCGCGCAACAACATACAGTGGGGGCGCCGATTGGCATACACCTCAAAGCGCCGATCCGGCAAGGTCAGGGCGTCTGGCTGGGCACTCATCCGGGTCTCCATATCTGCTTAGTTACGAATCTGCGAAGTTTTGAATATAGTTTGCAAAATTTTTTGCCCGCCTCAGGCGCGCGATTCCTCCAGCACATTTTGCAAATCGATGAGGTGGTTGTTGAAGATCTTGCGGGAAACGTCCAGCAGTTCGAAAATGGCCGGATCGCGCACGGAATAGTACACGTTATTGCCTTCCTTGCGCGTGTTCACCAGGTTTTTGTTGCGCAGGATGGCCAGCTGCTGGGACACGTTGGGCGCTTCAATCTCCAGAATCTCCTTCAGCTCGTTCACGCTGTGCTCGCCATCCCGCAAGGCATCCAGAATATGGATGCGGATGGGGTGGGCAAGGGCCTTGAAAAACTCGGCCTTGAATTCGCGCAACTGGTTCATGAACTTTCGAATATTCCTAGATTCATAGGTAGCTATACTTAAGTATAGCGCCTGTACTGGCTAAGCGCCAGCCATGGCAACGGGGCCATCCGGCTGGAGGCCCCGTCAATACGTCGATGCCGAGCTATTCTTCCAGCAGGCTGCGCAGCATCCAGGCGGTTTTTTCGTGCACCTCCATGCGCCGGGTCAGCAGATCGCCGGTGGGGGCGTCGCTGGCGCCTTCCACCACGGGAAGCAGTTCCCGCGCGGTGCGAGCCACGGTCTGGTGGCCATCCACCAGCAGGCGAAGCATTTCGGTGGCCCTGGGCACGCCGGCGGTTTCCGGGATGGCGGTCAGCTTACCGAACTCGCCGTAGGTGGCGGGCGCCGGAAAGCCCAAGGCGCGGATACGCTCGGCGATTTCATCCACCGCCAGGGCCAGCTCGTTGTAGTGCTGCTCAAACATCAGGTGCAGGGTCTGGAACATCGGCCCGGTCACGTTCCAGTGGAAGTTGTGGGTTTTCAGGTACAGCGTGTAGGTATCCGCCAGCAGCCGGGACAGGCCTTCGGCAATCTGCTTGCGGGTTTTTTCCTCAATTCCAATTTCAACCGGCATAGTGGTCGCCATCGAACACATCCTCCCTTAACGGCCTTAGCCGTACCATACGAACGTGAATAGATTCTATAACAGCCTGCCGTCAAGACCAAGCACAGGCATTCACATAATGCGCCTCAGACTTCGGGGGCAGGCTGGCCCTTGGGCAGGGACTTGAGGATACCCCAGGCGAACACGCCCAGCCCCACCGCCATGGCCGTGTGGCCCAGGCCGTAAACAATGGCCCGCAGCACATGCTGGCCACCAAAAAAGCCGTGATCGATGGCCGCAAAATCGAGCTGGCCCATGCGCACCGAAATAAGGTAATGATAGCCCTTGTACAGCATTAATACCACGGTCAGGCCAGCCCCGGAATGATACAGCAGCTTGCCCCAGCGCACCGATTTTTCCGACAGCGGTTGGCTACCCAGCAGCAGGGCAAAATACAACAACAGCAACACCACCAGCGGAATCACCACCCCGATGAGAAACACGTGCCCATGCAGCAGGGCCAGGTGATAGACGGCTTCCCAATGGAGGCCGGGGGCAAACTTCTCGTAAGGCGTCTTGCGGGAGGATTCCTGAAACAGGATGCCCGCCACCAGGCCAAAAAAGATCATCCAGCAGGCCAGCCGGATGAAACTGGCGAACAGCTTGCGATAATGCGGGGGCAGGGACGTCATGGGACTTCTCCTTGTTGGGGATGCGGGGTAGGGATGCGGACGTCCGGATTGTAAACCACAAGTCCGCCCCGCGCTATGAAAAAAAGCAGTCAGCCAAACGGCGGTTTAAGCGGCCACCGCGGCCAGGTACTGGCGTCCCTTGGAGGTCAACGCATACCCGGCATGCAGGAATACCCCGGTGGGGCCGGAAGGGCTGTATAATTCCCGACTGAACCCGCTGGGGAGCAACAAGCCATCCTGCACCAGCGGGGTAATAATGCGGTTTACCAGGGAGTAGAGCCGGGCATCTTCCCGCATCACCTCGATGTGATAGGGCTCGGAGTGGGACGAGGACAGCCCGGCGCCCAGCTGGCGCAGCACGGCTTCGTAAGAGACGGCCTCCTCGTTCATACCCAGCAGACGACGTCCGCCCGTGCGCAATGCCCGCAGCAGGCCAGGGGCCAAGCCGGGACGGGTTTCCGCCGCGCGCACCTCGGCAAGGGCCTTCAGGTACTCGTGGGCCGAAAAGCTCACATCGCCCTTGGCAGGATCCAAGTTCGCATTGGGGAGGTTAATCTGGCGCCGCTCCAACCGGGCCTTTAAGCCCTGAAAGTCTGTTGTCCCGTCAGCCCTGCCAAACCGGGCAGGGGTCGGACTGGCTGGACGTTTGGGCCCCATGGCCATGGATGGCCGAAAGGCCGGGATTATGGGATGCATGCGTGTCTCTCCATTCATGCGGAAATGAACAAAACGGCGTTTCCTGGGGAAAAACCAAACCGAACCCAAAATTGTCCCATCCGGCCATCGCCTGGCCCGAATCGGGAACCCCCAAAGGGGTCTCCCATTTTAGAAGAAATAGACGATCAGGGAGTAGGAAAAGCCGCAGCCCGGCGTGAAAATAAAAGGAGGAAAGGGTTGGACATGACCGCGATGCAAGCACATATCGGTTCAGTCAATATCGATGCGGTCATCCGCACGTTCATCGAGGCCGTCTATCGCAGCCTGGACATCAACGAAGTCTTCCAGGAAATCGTCACCACGCTGGGCATTTACCTGCAAGCGGATCGGTGCTTTATCTCCCGGTTCGACGAAAGCCGCAGCATCCTGCTGCCTCCGACCAAAGAGTACCGCTCCGCGCAACAAATCCGATCCATCCTCGATCTGGGCCCGGAGCCCTGGGCCGTGCTGACCGAGCAAAGCCGTGAACTAGGTTATTTCGATCACCCCATCGAACTGGACGAAATTCCTGAAGTCAGCAAAAGCATGCAGGCGCGCCTGGAAAGCAGCAACGTCGAATCAGGGCTGATCTGCACAATTCGCTTTCAGAAAGAAAGCCTGGCCATGCTGTTCATCCAGCAAATCGGGAAAAAGCGCCATTGGACGGCCACCGAAAAGGAGATGGTTTCCCTGGCTGCCATGCAGGCCGGCATTGCCACACATCATGCCAACCTGTACGAGCGGATGACCCGGCAGTTCCAACGGCAGGAAATGATTAATCGGCTTTATCACCAGGCCATCTCGGGGCTCAAGCTGGAGCCTTTCCTGCAATTGGCACTGGATCTTGTCTGCGAGGCATTGAACGCGCCCTATGGCAAAGTCCTGGAAAAAAGCGCCAACCCGCAACAGACTTTTCAAGTGCTGACCCTCCGGGGATTCGCCCCCCATCTGAAAGGGCGGCGGTTAAATTCCACCGAGGCGCCCCAGGCCGCTTACGCCTTGCAGGCACTCAGCCCGGTTGTCGTCAACAATATCGATACCGAAACCCGGTTCAGACCCTCGCCGCTGCACCGGGAGTATGGGCTGCAAAGCGGCATCTGCGCAATCATCTACGGGGACAACGGGCCCTTTGGGGTGCTGGAGATTGACGCTCCGCAAACACGCATTTTCTACCCGGAGGACGTTTACCTGATGGAATCGATAGCCTATCTGATGGGCCTGGTGATTGAGCGCAAAAAGGCGGAGTCCACCGTGCGGGCCTACCAGCGACGGCTGGAGCGCAGCAACCAGGAACTGGAGCAATTTGCCACCATTGCCTCGCACGATCTCAAAAACCCCCTGCGCAAGATTTCCACGTTCAGCACGGCGCTGGAGCAACATGAGGGTAGCCGGCTCTCGGCAGAAGGCATTGATTATTTGCACCGCATCGGGCGATCCGCCGATCGGTTGCAGGCAATGATTACCGATTTGCTCACGCTCAGCAGCCTGAACCGGGGAGAGCTGGCCGGGCATATTGTGGACTTGAACGAGCTGATTCGGGAAGTGGTGTCCGATCTGGAACAATTCCGCCAGGAAGTGGGAGGGCATATTGAAGTAGGGCCGCTGTTCCGGGTAATTGGGGATGAGTTCCAGCTGCACCAAGCATTTCAAAACCTGATTGCCAACGGGCTGAAATTCCACCGCGAGCATGTGCCCCCGGTGGTGCAGGTGGAAGGGCGGAAAATTAGTGGGGGACGCTGCGAAATTACGGTGCGGGACAATGGCATCGGGTTTGCCATGGAGTACCGCGATCGGATCTTTCAGCCGTTTGAGCGCCTGCACGACCAGGGCAAATACCCGGGTACCGGCATAGGCCTGGCGGTGGTGAAAAAAATCGTGGAGCGACACAAAGGCAGCATTCGGGTGGAAAGCGCGCCCGGCCAGGGCAGTCGGTTCATTGTCACGCTGCCCCTCACCTAGCAGGCCCACCCTGCATGTTGTTTCAGATAGCCGCCTGTCATTTGCCACGGAGGGCGTTTCCGCGCCTGCGCCTAACGTTCAGGCATGTAAAAATAGTGAATCGGCGGGCTTGGCTATATAACTTTTCAACCTCTGCGTTACCGGCTTGTTCTGATAAGTTGAAACGCTTGCTTGCGGCTGGATAAAACCGAGGATTCATGCGGTTAATATGCTCAGCTTTTTGCTAAAATAGATACAATTCCAGATGAGTTTAAGAATGAACAAGCGCTACCTGATTGGGTTCTTGATACTTGTCCTAGCCATCTGTCTCTGGTGGTATAACACCGTCTATCTGAATGAGCCAGTTGTACATAACGGCTTTGAGGCTGTAAAAGAGACTCATGATCTGTTTCTCTATTATGCGACCAAGATGAAGGGGCTTGATCCTAAACGGTACCAGCCGCCTGAGGTGATTAGCGTGGATGATATGAGTTGGCAAGTACGTTATTATATTGACCGAAATGCACCTGGAGGTACGGCTTTTTCGGAGAATATCTATTTCAATGTAGATCGTTATGGCAGCGTAGAAATCTCCCAGGTTGTAGAGGATGAGTTTAATGTTACTGGGCTGGTCTGTGACAAGAAACCAACCCCAACCAGAATCTACTACGCAAGAGATTTAGATAGCGGGGTGTACAAAGATTATACATGTCCTCGCAAGCATTAAGGCTTAACAATAACTGGAAAAGTTATGGCCCGCTGACCTTTGATAATAGTCCTGAACTGAATAAAGGGTATGGCACGGCCTACTGTCGTGGCAACTTCGGCTTTCCAATCACGCTTGTGATCCTTTCCTTTCGGAAAAGTCCAAACTTCAGCATTGGATCCTTGATCAACAGTACCGACAAAGATAACTTGTCCTTTGGCATTTTTGTAGAGCATTCCATAAGCTCTGAGTTTAACCTTACCTAGCGTATAGGCGGAGCCCAATACATTCTCGGTGGGAACTTCAACCGTGCCAATTGAAACAGCTTGTGGTGTATTACTCTGAAGTGCTTTATAGTAGGCATTTCGAAACTCCTCTTTTCCCATAAAATAGGAGCTTAGTTTTTCTGCGTCTTTGCTAAACTCAATCTGATCAATATTGACCACGACATCCTGCCCTTGTCCGAGTACGGCGTTGTAGCCATAGTTCAATATATTAGGTGTTACAGAAGGAATGGGACTTATTTTTTCTAAAGGGATGGGCTGATTCATAGAGTTTGGGCCAAGGGGGAAATTCTTGGAATCTTTGTAATACCGAGGTCCGCCACCTTCGTCAATCAAGTCCTTTACTTTCTCGGCCATTTCAAGCGGTCTCATATAGCGATCATGCTGTTGAAAATGCTGGATATTGGCTTTAGCTGCAGCATGAGCCGATTGTATAGGTACGGGTGCTCCATTTAGCAAAACATTACCTGCTTTATCTTTCGGCGCATTGGTAACCATATTGTGGGCAAGCTTCTCTTCAGCGTATTGACGGCTATGTTCGACGTCTTGCTTGGCCTGCTCCGTTTTAGCGCCGTATTTTTGAAGATCGATCACATGAAAAAGTTGTTGAGCTTCCTTGGGCTCCAGCACATGGCCTTGTTCCAACTTGTGCCAGAGATCGATTTTCCCATCGATTGGATGGCGATACTCGGCCTTGGGTAAAGGGCGGGGAGGACGCCGGGTATGCCTGGGTGCCGGGATATGAGATGCCGAGTGAGACAAAATCTTGGGGATGCCTGGATTTGAGGCCGGAACCTGGGACAGCTTCAACCACTCCAATAGCAAGCGCTTGGCTGCTTCAGAAATAATCTTGCCCGGATCTTTCTCGGGATCGGGCAGTTTACTACCTCCTGGATCCGAAGACGGTTGAGAATGAGGTTGGGGCAGGCGAGGACTAGGATTAGGCGGCGGATTGGGGTTGGGCTTACGGGACTCCACAATGCGACCCTTATGCACTCGCCCATGAAGAACCGTTTTCTGGCCACCGCCAGATGGACGGTCGCGCTCAGCATCTGGAATGACCCGAAGGTTTCCATTGTGATCGTAATAAAAGACAGGCATAACTGAAAAATCCTTCAGTTGAGAGTAAGCAAGCCGCAGCAAAGCCCTCTTCAGGATGAAGAGATAAGCCATCAATAAGGCACTTTGGCCGGGAATAGTGTGCGGCTGTTTTCAATATAGCCCATCTGTTTTTAAAAGCATAGCGAATGAAATTTATTAACATAATTGTTGTGTATATCCATCAAGCCGGAGAGAGTCGAACTTCTGAAAAGCCCACCAGTGGGTGACCCTTACGCTTTCACCATCCAAATTAGAAGCACCAATATAAATGCTCAAATAGTCAAAAAGCCTCTCTATGATTAGTTAGAGAGGCTTTTTGCTGATGAGGTTGGTGGAGCCGGAGGGATTCGAACCCTCGTCCAAAACGTACTTGGGCAAACGTCTACGAGCGTAGGAAACAACTTGGTTCTCGACGGGCCATGGTGGTTTCCGGTACCTATGACGTCGTCAAAGCGTTTAGTCCCGCCGGACTCGGCACGTGGAATTCATCTTGGCCCTACCTGCCGTCAGGCCTCGACTAGCATGCATGATGGACCCATAGCAACGGCATGCTGGCCGCTATGAGTGCCTACTCCCAGTCTGTCGGGAGTCCGACTACCAGTGTGCTAACTAAGCGGCTTTGCGGGCAGCTTTGGAAGCGCGGTAGTCAGCCAGGCTGACAACGTTATCGTTGGCATTTATCAGTTTTGCTTGTTGATGACGGAGAACAGCACTCCGACTCGCAGTTTGCTTCAGTATTCGCCCTGTCAAGTCCAAATCGGCCCCATAAAGCTGTGGCCTGGGCGGGCAGAAAAAGTGCGCCACCCAGGACACAGCCTATGGGCAAGGGAAAACTTCAGCCATTGTCAAGGTACAACCGTTTTCTGCACTATAGCATAGGACGCAGCCGATTGTGAGAGGTTCGCCGCAAATTCTTGCGAATTTGTTAAGCTTGCTATCGGCAGGGGCGGGCAAAAGTTGAACCCGGCCCGCAAAAGTCCCCGCGCGGGCTCAGGAGCGGCATTGGCCGCACAGGCCGGAAAATTCCAGGCTGTGGGACAAAATGCGGAAATCGCTCTTGCCCTCCAGCGCCCGGATCATCTCGCCCACGCCCTCGCAGTGGGCTTCCTGAATCACGCCGCAAGCCTTGCAAATGAGCAGATGGTGGCAATGGTCGACCTGGTCGCGGTGGCAGTGCTCCTCGGGTTCCAGCAGGCACTTACTGACCTTGCCGGAGTTCATGACCCGGTGAACCAGCCCGTTTTCCTCCAGGCAGTCCAGAATGCGGTAAATGCTTACCACATCGGCGGTTTCGGAAGATTTGTCCAGTGCCTCCTTGATTTCGTAGGCTGACAGCGCCGTATCGGTACGATCCAGCAACTCCACCACCAGGCGACGGGGGCGGGTTATGCGGAAGCCCTTTTTTCTGAGGACATCCAGGGCGGTTTCGGTGTAGTGGCTCATATTTCCAGTCTGCATGGAAAAAGCCGCCGGGTCAAATGAGCTTGCCAAGCGGCCTGAAATTGCCCAGAATAGGGGAATGAACGATACGGCATGCCAAAGTGGCTGCGGCCCCACAAGTGGAGAAAAGCCCCCCTCCGGGTGGCTGAGGGTTGCCGTTGGGCTTTCGGCGCTAACCGTGGTCTACAACGTCATCGAAGCGGTGGCTTCCGTTTACTACGGCTCGGATGCCGACAGCATCGCCCTGGTCGGCTTCGGCCTGGACAGCATGATTGAGGTGGCCGCCGCCGCCATGATCCTCTGGCGCCTGCTTTCGGAAATACAGGGCACCCAGGGCCGGAATCTCAAAATCACCGAAGCCACCGTCCACCGGTTTGTGGGCTTTACCTTTTTCCTGCTGGCGGGCTACATCGGCTTCGACTCGGCCATGACGCTTATTGTGCAGGAGCCCCCGCGCTCCACGGTGCCGGGCGTCATCATCGCCGTGCTGTCGCTGGTTGTGATGCCCCTGCTGGCTTGGGGGAAAATACGGGCCGCCCAGCGCATCGGCAGCGGGGCCCTGCGCTCCGAGGCCAAGGAGACCATTGCCTGTGCCATGTTGTCAGCCATCCTGCTGGCGGGGCTGGGCGCCAACGCCCTGGCCGGCTGGTGGTGGGCCGATCCCATCGCCGGGCTGCTGATGATCCCCTGGCTGCTGAAGGAGGGCCGCGCCGGCCTGAGAGGAGAAAGCTGTTGCGGCTAGCGGGTCTTTTGTCGGGAATAGTGCTGACGGGCTGCGGATGGGCTATGGCGACCACCGCTTTTGCCAAGCCTATGGCGGCTCCCACCCTGGCGGAAAGCTTGCATGCCTCGCCCACCGTCCTGGTGGCGGACTATCAGCAATACCGAAAAGCCCCCGGCCAGCCGAACATCGGGTACTTCCAGGGCCCGCTGGCCCGGTATCGGGTGGTCAAGGTGCTGAAGGGGGCATTTTCCCCACAAACGGTGGAAATCCGGTATGATTTTACTGACGGATCCGCCTGCCTGGCTGAAGAGGGCTGGCAGTTCACCCCGGCCATGATGCCCGCCCCGGGCAGCCGATGGATTCTGCTGCTGGCAGGCCCGGCAACCCCCGCAACCGGGGCTTACAGAACCACCCGTGGCACGTATGGCCGCAAACCTTGGAGCAAAGCGTTGGAGGGTGAAATCAAGGCATGGCTGAACCCGCCCTGAACCGGCAACCCCTTTCCCTGGCGCTGGGTGTGCTCTGCACGCTGGCGGCCTGGACATTCTTTCTGTTGGGGCAACTGCGCTTCCAGTTCCTGGATCCCGACCTGTGGGGCCGCATGGCCATGGGGGCCCTCATCCGGCAAAACGGGCATTTTCCCTATCATGACATCTTTTCCTACACTGCCGCCGGCAAGCCCTGGACGGATCATGAATGGCTGAGCGGGCTGATTTTTTATGAATTGGCCGCCCATTACGGGCAAGCCGGCCTGTTGGCCCTGAAGTATGCAATCATCCTGACCCTGTTTGGCTTGCTGGCGCTGTTACACCGGGGAGTTTACCGCAGCAACTCCCTGTATATGCTGACCGGCGTCATCCTGTTTGCCCCTTCCCTGGGACTGACGTTTTATTCCAGCGTGCGGGCCCAGGTGTTCACCTTCCTGCTGCTGGCCCTGTTCCTGGTGATTCTGGAGGCGGTTCGCCTGGAAAGGCTGAAGCCCAAGGCGCTGTGGTGGCTTTCCGGGCTGCTCGTGCCCTGGGCCAACCTGCACGGCGGGGCAATCATCGGCTGGTTTTTGCTGGTGGCCTACGGCGTGGGTGAGGCGCTTGCAACCCGGCAGTGGAAAAAGGGCACCCCCTACCTGAACGCCGCAGGGGCCGGGCTTCTGGGCGTGCTGCTGCTGAATCCCTACGGCCCGCGCTACGTGGCTTTCCTGTGGGACGCCTGGCGCATGGATCGGCCCAACATCGGGGAGTGGGCCCCCCTGCAATGGGGCAGCAGCCTGGACTGGAACGCCCAGCTGCTGGTGGTTTCATCGGTCATCCTGATAGCCTTGCAATGGATTTTCAGGCAAGACAAGGGGCGCTGGATTACGCCCTCCCTGCTGATTCTGGGAGCAGTGGCCGGCACCGTGAAGGCGGTTCGCCTGCAAACGGCGCTGGCCATCCTGACCCTGGCATTTTCCCCCCTCATGCTGCAACTGGCCCTGGGCATCACCCACCAGGGCTGGCAGCGCTGGGCTCCCCGGCTCAGGCTATCCGCCGAGGCGCTGGCCGGTCTTTTGCTGCTGGCCTTTGCGGTGCGGGGCATTGCGTTTGTCCAGACCGCCTATCCCTTGTGGCGCCTGCCGGTGCTGGATGAGTCCAGCCAGTTGCCGCTGGCCCGGGTCATGCGTTATCCCGCCGGGGCCATCGCCTACCTGAAAAACTCCCCCTACCAGGGAAACCTGCTGACCGCCTTTCGTTACGGGGAATTTGCGCTGTGGAACCTGTATCCCCAATTCAAAGTCGCCATTGACGGGCGTTACGAGGAAGTCTACACCCAGGCCCAATACCTGGATGTCAGCCGATTTTATTTCACGGTCAAGGCCACCCACCCGCAGGCCGTAAACTACCTGCAAAAAAGCGGCGCGGACTTTGTGCTGGTGGAATTAAGACAACCCGTATTTGCCTCAATGACCTACAACCCCGACTGGCGCATGATCTACGGCGATTTCCACTACGCCTTGTTTGCCCGAAAACGCGGCCTGGAGCGATTCCCGCCCTACGAAAGCCGATTCACCACCCTGCCAGGCAAGCGACTGACCCTGGACGATTACCTGGGCGAGGCCGAGTTTCGGCGCTTTCGCCAGGCCCCCTGAAAAAACCGGACGCTCCCGGGGGAACGTCCGGCGTGTGGTCGGTTCGGGAATACCGGCGGGTGGGTGTGTTGTTTCAGGCGTGGAAAAATTACGGGTGCGGCAGGTGATCGCGGTTGATGTCGTCCGGGCCGATCCAGCGATCGTTGTTGACGGAGCGCGCCAGGTTCCGCAGGTCGGAATCCTGGATGCCCACGATGCATTCCTGCTGAATGTATTGCAGCATGCGCTCCAGCACCTGGATGTAGACATCCTTGTTGGGACACTGGATGCTGCCGTCGCGCAGGCCCTGGAGCACCCGGTTAATTTCCTGGAATCCGTACATACCGTCTTTTTCGGCATCAAACCGGCTGAGCATCTGGATGAGGATGACGAAATCCACCCAGCGGTTATGATCTTGCAGGGGCACGATTTGCGCCCCGACCCGGGCGGGCAGGTTGGTGATCTCGGTGGAGGTAAGCACCCGCGGATCGCCGCTGCTGTTGGCCATGGTCTGCAGCAGGTTGTCGGTGACGTTCATGCCGTGCGCCTCTGCCACATCGGCCAGGTAGGTCAACAGCTCCTTGTCGGCGGCGTTCTGCTGACGCTCGGCGGCCTGGCGGATTTCCTCGGGCGTGTACATGCCGTCCCCGTTGTCCACGGCCTGCAACTCGGCCAGCAGTTTCAGGTAGTTGCCGTTTTCGCCTTCGCGGGTGGGCATAGCGCCCCAGCCATTGATTTGGGGCAGGTTAAGAATGTCCCGCTCGTTGAAGTAGCCGTCGGTGCTGGCCATGCGGCGCACCTCGTCCATGGTGACGCCACGACCGTACTGCGCGGCCAGATCGGCCATGCGGTTCAGCATCATCTGCGCCACGGGGTTGCTCTGGTTGGCCAGGGCGGCGGCCCGCAGTTCCTCGGCGGAGTAACTTCCATCCGGGCTGTAAATGGCCATGGTCTGCTCAAGCCAGCCCACGTTCATGTTGGCGGTACCGGGCAAGGGAATGCCCCCGGGCGCACCGCCCCCACCTCCCGGCGCTCCCGGCGGGGGTGGCGGCATATGGTAATAGCGGGCCGCCTCATCGGTAATGCCATACATCCAGTCTAAAAAACCGTCTCCACCGCCCCCGCCACCATAGGAGCCACCGCCTGCGGGATATCCCCCGCCACCGCCCAGGCCGGGCGCTCCCCGGTAGCTGGTAGTAGCCGTATCCAGGATGCCGTACATCCAGTTCAGGAAGTCGGCGTTGCCTCCACCGCCGGAACCGCCGCCCCCATTACCGTCGCCAAAATTGTATAGGGTCGTTCCGTCCATGCCATAGCCGTAACCGCTGCCCCATAGGCTAGAATTTCCATTGCCATAGTAAGTCCCCGGATACCAATACGAAGATCCGCCCGCCATTACAAGCTGCCCCCTGTTGCTTACCCCATTAGCCCCTATTAAACGCCTTGTACTGGCTTAAAAACATGTGTTTTGTTTTTTGTGCTATAGCATCCTCCCCCGGAAGAGGGCACATGGGCGTTTGTACACAATTGAGCGCAAACCCGGCGGTTACCGGCCCTTGGGTGTTTCAAGGTTTGTTAATTGAATTTTTAAAACCTTAGTCGTATACTATTGTTCTAGTAGGGAGCAACCATCAAACCGGGGGATGTGAAGGTGCTTTCAGTCTCGATGATGCCCGTTCGCCATGCCAGCGTGCCGGTCTCCGTGCGGGCGCAACAAGTACAGTTTGGCAATGCCGTCGCCCTGAGCGCAAAGCTGGCGGAACCCGCCGTCAACAACTTCTGGCTGCGGGCCTGGCAGTTTTTAACCTGCCGGGAAACGTTTTACCGCTTCTGGACGGAGATTCTGGCTGCGGTGGTGTCGGGGATGTTCCTGCTGGCATCGGCCCGCATGCGGCTGAAGGAATCCGCCACCGTGCACAAGGGGCCCAGCCTGGAGACGCAAGCCTACCTGCAACCGATGCTGCGCCGGGTGGCCCGGCCCGCCCGAATTGGCAACAAAGCGGGTTTCGCCAACTTTTACACCTGAAGATGCGCTTAATATTCGTTTATATTCAAGCACCTGTTGCGCTTCAGGATATTTATAATGGCGGAACAGTTCATCAATCATAGGGAATTCGCCCCATGGCCATCACGTTCTCCGGCCCCACGCCGCCCCGGGTTCAGCCCGAGCATGCGCCCCGCTTTGGGCAGGCGCGCCGCGCCGGCACCGCCCACAGAGCCCATGACACCATACACTTTGGCAGCAACGAAAACAAGGACGCCAAGAAGGCGCAGCACAAAAACCCCATGATCACCGCCATGAAGTGGGCTGCCCTGGGCGTACCCCTGGCGCCGGTCACCGCGCTGGCCGTGCTGATTGGCACCCTGATCATCCCGCCCCCGGGCGCCAACTTTGTGCTGAGCTGTGGCTCCTTCTTTATGTCCCCGCTGATTTGGGGCACGCTTGGCTACCTGAAAGCCAAGGCGCACAACCTGAAGGCAGATCGCCAGGCCGCCTAGACAATCTGAAACCAGACATTCGGCAGGCATCCCTCCAAAAGGGGTGCCTGTTTTATTTGGCGGCCCGATCTCCTCCATATGGAGGAGCGGATTAAAGGGGTTAAAGTTTATTACAAGTTTGTCGAAAACCGCTATAAGCGATTACAGGCACGATTGTGTCCGTAATCGCACTTGATGACACACGAAAAAATAAGCTAGTTTCTATATGCCGTTGATTGTGAATACCAACGTCACCTCATTGACCGCGCAGCGACACCTGGCGGTCAATACGGGGGCGTTGGCGAAAACAATGGAAAAACTGGCCTCCGGTTATCGTATTAACCGGTCGGGGGATGACGCTGCCGGCTTGCAGTTGTCGGAAAACCTGCGCGCACAAATTCGCGGCATGAAAAAAGCGCTGGACAACACCCAGGACGGCATTAACCTGCTCAACATTTTGGACGGGGCCTATGCGCAAATGCAGGAAAATTACCAGCGCGTGCGGGAGTTGTACGTGCAGGGGGCCAACGATACCTATTCCACCGCGCAGCGCAATGCCATCGTGTCGGAAATTACCCAGCTGCTGGCCGAAAACGACCGCATCAGCGAATCCACGCAATTCAACGGCATTCCACTGATGAACGAGCAATACAGCACCATGTTCCTGCCGGGAACGGGCTTCCGCATCCAGGTCGGCCAGAACAACACCGTCAACGACTGGATTAACATCAACACCAACAACATCCTGGGCGACATGGACGTGGACAACCTGGGCTTTATCGAGTGGGACGACACCACCAACACCGGGGCCACCCTGACCGACAACGCCAACGCCCACTTTATGATGTTGCGGGTAGAAACCTGCATGAGCCAGGTTAACACCAAGCGGGGAGACATCGGCGCCCTGATCAACCGCATGGAAGGCATTGCCAACAACCTGATGATTGGCATCGAGAACATGTCGTCCTCGGAGTCCCGCATTCGCAACGTGGACGTGGCCGCCGAAAGCGCCACGCTGGTTCGCAACCAGATTTTGCAACAGGCTTCTTCCAGCATCCTGGCCCAGGCCAACCAGTCCCCCTCACTGGCCCTGCAGCTGCTTACAGGCTGAGCCGGCATTCAATAGCCGCCGGGGAAGGCCGTCGTCCGTCTAGCCTCCTGCCGGGGGCGTGAGCGCCTGCAGGATGGCGGGCAACTTATCGGCGTTGCTTTTCAGGGCCTGGGCCGACTGAGCCAGCAGGGCTTTTTCCCGGGCCGTCAGTTTCAGCTGGATGATTTCCTCCACCCCGTTGCGACCCAGCTTGACGGGCACCCCCGCATACAGCCCGTTAATGCCGTATTGCCCGGTCAGATAGACCGAGCAGGGCAGAATCGCCTTTTTATCCCGCAGCACCGCTTCCACCATGCGGGCGATGGCCGCGCCGGGAGCAATATAGCCCGAGGTTTTGAGTAGCTTCACGACTTCCCCGCCCCCGTTACGGGTGCGGTCGATAATCTCGTTCAGCCGCTTGCGGCCGATGAGGCGGCTCACCGGGATGCCGCTAACCGTAGTTTGGCTAATGACGGGCACCATGGTATCGCCATGGCCTCCCAGCACCATGGCCTGGATGTCGTCCACCGACACCTTCAGCTCCTGGGCCAGAAAGGTTTTGAAGCGGGCGGAATCCAGCGCCCCAGCCATGCCGATGACTCGCTCCGGCGGGAAGCCGGTGACGGTTTGCACCACGTGGCACATGGCATCCAGCGGGTTTGAAACCACAATGACAAAGGCATTGGGCGCCTTGTCTTTAATTTTTCTGGCCACATCGGCCACGATTTTGGTGGAACCTTGCAGCAAATCATCCCGGCTCTGGCCTTCCCGACGGGGGAAGCCAGCGGTCACCACCACGATGTCGGCGTTATCGATGATGCCGTAGTCGTCGCCGCCCACCAGCTTGGTGTCGGAGCCGTACAGCGGGCAAGCCTGCTGGATGTCCAGGGCCTTGCCCAAGGCCACGTCGCCGTTGATGTCCACCAGGGCCACTTCCTTGCAAATTTTGCCCTGGGCCAGATCCTTGGCCAGGGAAGATCCCACGTTGCCCGCCCCGATGATAGCCACTTTGCCGGGTTGGGCACCGCCAAAGCGGGTCAGCTCCACCCGATCGGGCGCCTGTGCGGGCCGAACGGATGGCTCGGCGGATGCGGGCGATGC
Source organism: uncultured Vampirovibrionales bacterium (assembly GCA_964390635.1). Lineage (GTDB taxonomy): Bacteria > Cyanobacteriota > Vampirovibrionia > Vampirovibrionales > Vampirovibrionaceae > CAYMIG01. The sequence continues at coordinate 275,875 of CAYMIG010000002.1, forward strand.
CTGCCCGAAACGCGGCGCAACCGCCGGTTTTGAAAACGGCAAACCAGCCACCAGCGACGAAATGGACATGCAAAGGCCCCCTTCCTCAGACAAAAACTTCCCCTTGAATGGGCCCAATCTACTACAAAATCGTGACCTTGCCTAGCCCGCTGCCGGGCTTCAAACGGCAGAGCCCGCATAGCATCAAGCCGGGCGAAAAAAAATTGCCGGCACAGGCGATTGAATCGCGGTTTCGCCCGCATAGAATGACGACGGAAACCAAAATAAGGAGGATGTGACGATGGCAACCAAAACCCTGGTGAAACCCAACGATCCGGCCAAGGCCCGGACGCACTTTGAGGAGAAGCTGGCCTTCACCACCGGCCCGGTGGAGCTGAACCGCATGCTTGAGCAGCACCAGGACATTGTGGTGGTGGATGTCCGGGCCCGTGAGGACTTTGAAAAAGGCCACCTGCCCGGCGCAATCAACTTGCCCGAAGACCAATGGCAAACCCCCCGGGGCTTGAGCAAGGACAAGCAGAACGTGCTGTATTGCTATTCGGGGGTCTGCCACCTGGCGGCCAGGGCCGCCGCAACACTGGCCTCGCAAGGGTTTCCGGTGATGGAAATGGACGGCGGATGGCATGCCTGGCAAGCGCATGACCTGCCCTCCCAGAGGTAACCGTCGGGGCTGAAATGCCCCAGCCCCATTGGCCGGGCGCTTCAGGGCACCCGGTCAATTTCCGGCCTTAAAATGTTTTTTTATATATAGATACTTTTCTGAGTGGAGTGGAAAGTTTTTGGCATGTTTCCAACCATGCAACCGTTGGGATTGTTGGGGGCCGCGCAGCGAAATGCGTTGGGGGCCTCTCCGCTGGCTGCCGGACAAACCGGCGGGCTGAATGCGGCAGGCATGGCCGCTATCGGTGGCGGTGCACCGGGACTGGACGCCGCCAGCCTGCACAATATGGGCGTATCCAATTCTTCCCTGATGCTGATGGCCCAGATTAACATGATGATGGCCTCGGTCTTAAGCGGCATCGGCATGCTGATGCAGCAGATTATGGCCGGCGTGCAACAGCGGCAGCAAAACGGCGGAGGAACCCCGGCCTTGGCAAACCCTGGCGCGATATCCAGCGGCAACACATCCGGTGGGGGCAACGGCGCGACGCCCGCCGGCAATAACACCCCGGTCAGCAGCGGCAGCATCAACAACCTCAGCGCCGATCGGGATACCCGCTTGCAACAGGTGGTGGACGCCGCCAAGCGCACCTTCCCGGACAACCCGGTGCTGGCCAAGCTGGCCGCCACCCAGGCGGTGCTGGAATCCGGGCTGAACGGCACGCCCAGCACCCTGGCCAGCCAGCACAACAACCTGTTCGGCATCAAGGGCAGCGGCACCGCCGGCACCGTGAACATGGGCACCCAGGAGTTTGAAAACGGGCAATACGTCAGCACCAACGCCGGCTTTGCCAAAAACGCCACCCTGGAAGACTCCTTCCAGCAGTACCAGCGGCTGATCATCGGCGCGGATCGCTACAAGGCGGTGCGTTCCGCCGGCAGCTTCGAGGACGCCGCCCGCCTGGTGCGGGAAGCAGGCTATGCCACCGATCCCGCCTATACCCAAAAGCTGATTAATGTATACAACAGCACCCTGGCCCGCTACTTTTAGGCGTTAGCCCAGCAGGCGCTCAATTTGCGCGAACATGTCCCGGGGTTCGCCGGTATTGGTGATGATGCGCGCATTGGGCATGGCCTTAGCCCGGCGACGCTTTTCGGCCATGGGCATCTGGTTGTCGATACGGGCCCGGGCATCGGCCTCGCTCATGCTTCGGTGGACTTGCAAACGTTCCAGCTGAAGCGATTCCGGGGTGTCAATCAACCAGACTTCATCATAATAGCGGGCCAAATCGGATTCAAACAGCAGGGGAATCAAGGCCACTGCCAACGCATGCCCACGGCTGGCCTCAAAGAAAGCCTCGATGCGCTCCCGCACCTGGGGATGGATCCAGCCTTCCAGCTGCTTTCGCAGCCCCGCATCCTGAAACACCCGCACACCCAGGGCCTTGCGATCCACCTGCCCCTGATGATCGAAGACCGCGTCGCCGAATGTGCGGCGGATGCGGGCTTGCAGGGCCGGGTCGGTCCGCAGGAGATCATGCACCACGGCGTCGGCGTCGATGACCGGGATGCCCCGCGTTTGCAGGAACTCCGCGGCCAGGGACTTGCCGCTGGCGATACCGCCGGTCAGGGCGATTTTTTTCAGTCCGTCCGCCATAGGGCCTTATGCTACCATAGACCTTACGGAAACCGGCATTCGAGGAGCGCGGAAGGATGTCCCAATGGTCGGGCTTTGATCGCTCGCAGAAGATTTACGTGTGGCTGTGCGCCATTTTTTTGACTTCGCTCATAATCGCCAACCTGGTGGGGTCGCTGCTTTTCTCGTTTCATGTGCCATGGATGAAGGACCTGGTTTTGCTTTCGGCGGGCATCATCCCCTTTCCTGTCACGTTTATCCTGACCGACCTGCTGAACGAGTTTTACGGCGAGAAAGGGGCCCGCTTTGTAACTTATGTGGGCTTTGGCATGTCCATCCTGGTTTACGTTTTCCTGGCCGTGGGGGATCATTTGCCCGTGGACAGCCGCACCGTGATGCCCCAGGCCGTTTACCACACCGTGACCAGCCAATATACGGGCATGTTCGTGGCGTCGCTGACCGCCTATCTTATTGGGCAGCTGCTGGACATCCGCATTTTCCACATTTTCCGGGGCATCACCAAACACCGCTTCATCTGGCTGCGGGCCACGGGCTCCACGGTGGTGTCGCAGCTGTTCGACTCGCTGATTGTCACCTTCGTGGCCTTCGGGGGACAAATGCAAGCCGCCGACATCCTGCAGCTGGCCATGGGCAACTATACCTGGAAATTCCTGGTGGCCGTTGGCATTACCCCCCTGCTGTACCTGGGCCATATGATTTTGCAACGCCTGATGCCCCGACAGGAAGCCCAGGTGGTGGCCGCCGGGGAAACCTGAGAATCCGCAAACAGCCGTTTGTGACAGGAATTGTTGCTTGATCTGCCTGGCGGGCTGATCTAAAAATGGCTTGATCCCGCCTCAAAAGGAAGCCTTTATGCTGAATATCCTGCCTCGCGAAGACAAGTTCTACAGGCTTATCCAGGATCTGGAGGCCCATGCCGGCGCCAGTGCCCTGCTACTGAAAGATTTGATTGAAAAGCGCAACGATCCGGCAGCTATCGCCGAGATTGGCCGGGGCATATCCAGCCACAAACGGGAAGCCAAGAAGCTTTTAGAAATCGTGAACCAGGAAATTGCCCGCACTCTCATTACCCCCTTCGATCGGGATGATATTCAGGCTTTCTCTGTGCTGATTTACAACATTCCCAAGCAGATCGAGAAGATTAAGGAGCGGATTTTAACCCACGAAATCTACCCCTTCAACGGGGATTTCAACAAGTTCGTGGCCATCATCGAACGCCAGGCCGATGCTTTGTCCGCCGTGGTGGCGGAGTTGAGCGAAAAGTTCAACCCCCAGGCCCTGAACGCCAAGGCCGCCGTGCTGGATGAGCTGGAAGACCAGGGCGATGCGGTGCTGGGCCAGCTGATTGCCAGCTCTTTCCACGATATTGCCGATGTGCGCGAGCTGATGCTGCGCAAGGACATTTACGAAATGCTGGAAGACGTGACCGATTTGTACCGGGATGCGGCCAACGTGGCTCATCAGATTGTGCTGAAGCACAGTTAGCGGGCCGGTTATGGAAGGCATCGGCACCGAACTCTGGATTCTCATCACCATCGTCATCATGGCGCTGGGCTTCGACTTCCTGAACGGCTTTCATGATGCGGCCAACGCCATCGCCACGGTAGTGTCCACCAAGGCCCTCACCCCCCGCTGGGCGGTCATCTACGGGGCCATCCTCAACTTCGTGGGAGCCCTGACCGGCACGGCGGTTGCCGCCACCATCGGCCACGGGCTGGTAAACCCGGATGCCGTGACCATGCCGGTCATTCTCTCGGCCCTTACCGGCGCCATCGTGTGGAACATCATCACCTGGTACCAGGGGCTGCCCACCAGCTCTTCGCATGCGCTCATCGGCTCGCTGATGGGCTCGGCGTTCTTCTCCAGCATCAACGGCTGGGAGTCCATTGCGTGGGCCAACCTGCTGAAAAAGGTGGTCATCCCCATGTTCACCTCGCCCCTGGTGGGTTTTGGCGGCGGCTTCCTGCTGATGACCTTGCTGAGCTGGATTTTTTACCGGGTGCACCTGCAAAAGCTGAACCGGGGCTTCAAGATTATGCAGCTGTTTTCCTCGGGCTTCCTGGCATACAGCCACGGGCACAACGATGCCCAGAAATCGATGGGCATCATCGCCCTGGCGCTGCTGACCTACTCCCAGCTGAGCGGCGTGACCGTGCTGCCGGACTGGGTGTTCAAGGCCCACGGGCATTCGGAGTTCGAGGTACCCATCTGGGTCATCTTCTCCTGCGCCTCCATGATGGCCCTGGGCACCATGAGCGGCGGCTGGAAAATCATCCACACCCTGGGCAGCAAAATGATTAAGCTGCAACCCATCTATGGCTTTGCAGCCGAGGCCACGGGCTCCGCGGTCATCCTGGGGGCCAGCGAGCTGGGCATCCCGCTGAGCACCACGCACGTCATTACCACCTCGATTATGGGCGTGGGCTCCACCAAGCGCCTGTCTGCGGTAAAATGGAGTGTGGTCAGCAATATTGTCGGGGCGTGGCTGTTGACGATTCCGCTGACGTTTCTCTTTTCCGGCGCGCTGACCCTGGCCTTCAGGTACGTGGCCAGCCTGCTGCACTAGGGATCGATAGAAGCACCGCAAACAGGGAATTTGGAGCGCATGGAATTTTTTCACGGCATTCTGGAAATGGTGATGGCACTCATCCACCAAACCATCGCCACGCTGGGTTACGCGGGCGTGGTGCTGCTAATGGCGATTGAGTCGGCCAACATTCCCCTGCCCAGCGAATTCATCCTGCCCTACGCCGGCTACCTGGTGCAACGGGGCGAGCTGAACTTCCACCTGGCCGCACTGGCCGGGGCCATTGGCTGCGTGGTGGGCTCGGTGCCTTCCTACTGGCTGGGCTATTACGGGGGACGCCCCTTCCTGCTGCGCTACGGCAAGTGGCTGCTGCTCAGCACCCACGACCTGGACATGGCCGAACGGTGGACCGAAAAATACGGCGACTGGGCCTTTTTCATCTGCCGCATGCTGCCGGTGGTACGCACATTTATTTCCACCCCCGCCGGGGTGCTGAAAGCCCGCTTCTGGCCCTTTGTCATCTTCACCTTCCTGGGCTCCTGGATCTGGAGCTACGGGCTGGTGTACGTGGGCGTGTACTTTGGCGAAAACCTGAGCGTGTTCAAGGAGATCTGGCACAAGTTCGACTACGCCATCATCGCCGTGCTGATTGTGCTGGGGGTGCTGTACGTGTGGCGCCACTACAAGCACATCCATGCCGACCAGCAGACCCTGGCCGCCAAGGAGCGGGGCGGCCAGGACATTGAGCTGGAACCCGGCCACTAAGTAACCCCCAAAGCCCTTTCAACGTGGCTTTACATTTGCCGTGCCGCCGCACGGATTGTGCTATGGTGAAGGGGAGATCAGGCAACGAGGGACCAGATGCGTGAATACCAATCCGCAGGAAACGAATGAAGCCGTGCTGCATGCCGAACCGGGCGCCGCGCGCGAGCCGGAACTGAAGCCCACCCTGGGATGGTTCTCGGCCACGGCCATTGTGGCCGGCTCCATGGTGGGCTCGGGGATTTTCATCGTCTCCGCCGACATTGCCCGCAACGTGGGCACGGCGGGCCTGCTGATGGTGGTCTGGCTGGTGGCGGGCGTGCTGACCCTGCTGGGCGCCAGCTCTTATGGCAAGCTGGCGGGCTACATGCCCAAAGCCGGCGGCCAATACGTTTTTCTGAAGGAGTCCTGGGGGGAGATTCCCGCCTTTTTGTACGGCTGGGCCTTGCTGGCGGTCATCCAAACCGGCTTTCTGGCCGCGGTGGCGGTGGCCTTCACCAAGTACCTGGGAGTGCTGGTGCCGGCGGTCTCGGCGGAGCCCTTTTTGCGCCTGAGCGATAACTTCGGCATCTCGGTGCAGCAGGTGCTGGCGGTGGCGGTGCTGTTTGGGCTGACCGTCTACAACTGCACCGGCATCAAGAACGGCGCCATTTTGCAAAACATCTTCACCTCGCTGAAAGTGCTGGCCCTGATTTTGCTGATTGCGGTGGGCATGGGCTACGGCCACCACCTGTGGGACGGCACCCACGACTGGAGCCTCGCGCTGCCGGCCAAGCAGGCCGCCATGGGCGACATTATCACGCTTTCGGCCTTTGCCCTGGTGGGGGCCCTGTTTTCGGCGGACGCCTGGAACTACGTCACGTTTATTGGCGGCGAGGTGAAAGATCCCAAACGCAACCTGAACATCGCCCTGGTGGCGGGCACCTCGGTGGTGGTGGCGCTGTACCTGCTGGCCAACTTTGCCTACCTCAACCTGCTCACGCTGCCCCAAATCCAGACCGCCGACCAGGATCGGGTGGCCACCCTGGCCATGGAGCAGGTCTTCCCCGGCAGCGGGGTCATGCTGATGGCCTCCATCATCCTCATTTCCACCTTCGGCTGCCTGAACGGCATGCTGCTGGCCGGCGCCCGGGTGTTTTACGCCATGGCAAAAGACGGGCTGCTGTTCAGGAAATTCGCCGAAGTGCACCCCAAGACGCATTCGCCCAACTTCTCGATGTGGGCGCAATTCGTGTGGGCTTCCATATTGGCCTTGTCGGGCACCTACGGCATGTTGCTGGCCTATATTGTATTTGCCTCGCTGGTGTTTTACATCGTGACCATGCTGGGGCTGCTGCGGCTGGCCAAGCGCATGCCGCAGGCGGTGCAGATGACACGGCCCACCGATTACATCATTCCATGGGCCTATATCGCCGGCGCCAGCTTTATTGCCTTCTACCTGCTGTTTGGCGATTTCTTCACCCCCGGCTGGCAACAAGCCTTTGCCGAAAAATTCCATGAAACCAAGTTTTTCACCAGCATTGCAGGCCTGATTTTAACCGCCCTGGGCCTGCCCGTTTATTACTGGTGGAAGGGCCGGGAGGCCGTCCAGACCGCATGAGCTGGTTTGCCGCCGAACGGGTGATTGCCCAGGGACAGGTGCTGCAGGAGTATGCCCTGCGGGTTGAAAACGGCCTGGTGGCGGAATTAATCCCCGTTTCCACCCTGCCGCCCGGCGCCCCGGTCACCCGATTCGAGGACGCCATGCTGGTGCCCGGCTTCGTGAATTCCCACAACCACTCGTTCCAATCGCTGCTGAAGGGATTTTGCGACGACTGCGACTTTTTCACCTGGCGCGATCAGGCCCTGTACAAGTATTCCAAGGTCTTGAGCCGGGAGGATATATACACCGGCGCCCTGTTTGCCTTTGGGGAGATGCTGAAGTGCGGCATCACCACGGTGTGCGATTTCTTCTACATCAATGACCAGGCCAACGACAACGCCCGCGCCATTATCGAAGCCGCGCTGGACTTGGGCATGCGCATCGTCATGGCCCGCACCATGTACGACTGGGAAGGCGCTCCCGCCCGCTTCCACGAAACCATCCACCAGGCGGTGCAAAACACCGAGGATTTGCACCGCGAATTCGCCGACGATCCCCGCGTGCACGTGCTACCCGCCCCACACAGCCTGCACGGGGCCAGCGTGGACATGATCCTGGCCGGGGCCGAGCTGGCCGAGCGGCTGGGCACCAAATTCCACATGCACATTGCCGAAGGACAGTACGAGCGCACCATGATTGAGCAGAAGCACGGCAAGCCCCCAGTCAAGTTCCTGGACGAGCTGGGCGTGCTGAACGACCGGCTGGTGGGCATCCATTGCGTATGGCTGGATGACGAGGAAATCGCCCTGATGGCCCGGCGCGGCACCGGGCTGTCCTATAACCCGTCCAGCAATATGTTCCTGGGCGACGGCGTGACCCGCATTAAAGAGATGCTGGCGGCGGGCATCTGCATCTCGCTGGGCACCGACGGGGGCTGCAGCAACAACCGGGCCTCCATCATCGAGGAAATGCGCATGGCCAGCCTGCTGCAAAAGGTGAAGTTCTGCGATTCCACCGTCACCCGGGCCGAGGACATGCTGACCATGGGCACCGCCAACGGCGGGCACAACCTGGGCCTGCCGGCGGGCGACCTGGCCCCCGGCCACTATGCCGATTTCGTGGTCATGGATTTGAACGACCTGTCCATGCAACCTCGCCAGAACGCCGTGAAAAACCTGGTGTACGCCAGCCAGCCCTCGGCCATCCGCGCCGTGGTGGTGGCGGGCGAAAAAGTGATGGAACGCGGCCAGCTGCTGACCGTGCCGGAGGCCGAAATCGTCCGCCGCGTGCAGCTGACAACCCGGGAATGGAAATCCGCCGTTTCGGTGTAAAGGCAATCGGCATGCTTGAGGGCGCTTTAAGAAAGGGTCAGCAAGGCTCGGAATTGTCATGCCCGTCCCCCCCGCCACCCTCGCGTTCGCCGGCTTGCCGGCCAGCCGCATCCCACCGCAAACGACGGTGCGCTTTGGCGCGCGGGTTTACCAAACCCCGGAGCTGCGCGACGCCTGGGCCGATCCCGAGGCCCGGGGCCTGCTGGAGCGCACCATGCGAAACGGCATGTTCAAGGACTGCCCCGATCTGGCCGAGGCGTTCCTGGGCGAAATCCAGCGCCTGTATAACCAGGGCTTGCGGCAAGACCCGTTTTACGAGGGCCTGCACCTGTTTTTGCAGCGCAGCGAGAACCAGGCCCGATTCCAAAGCACCTTCAGCGGGGACGAATCCGCCCGCTACGACCGCCGGTTCCGGCAAATCCTGGACCTGGTGCCCCGACGCCTGACGCCGCACTCCTTCGTGGACATCGGCTGTGGCACCGGCCAAGTGACTTCCAAACTGGTTGAGCACTGGAACATTGACAAAGACCAGGCCTGGGGGTTTGAGGCCTTCGCCCGCCCCAGCGAAAAAGGCCGGTTCCACTACGAGGTCTTCGACGGCAAGCACCTCCCCGGCCAGCGAAACCGCTTTGAGCTGGCCAGCATGCTGATGGTGCTGCACCATGCCGATGACCCGGACCAGCTGATTCGCGAGGCCTACCGGGTGCTTAAGCCCGGCGGGCGGCTGATTGTACGGGAGTGCGATGCCCCCACCCCCAGCACCAAACTTTTCAACGATGTCATGGACCACCTGTACTACAAGGTTTTCAACAGCCTGCCGGGCATTCCCACCCCGGCCAACCATTTTGGCGCAGGGGAGTGGACCGCGCGCTTCAGGAAAGCCGGCTTTGCCTTAGAGCGCATGGTATACCCCGAGCCGGACAACCCGTTCCGTCCGGTGCATTTTGTGCTGCGCAAGATCCGCTAGGCACTCACCCGGGGTTAGCCAGGATAATCCGGGGCCGGCGTCGGCTTGGGCTCGGTATCCTTCTCTTTGTCGTCCGTGGCCGGGGGCTTGTAAGTAGCGGCAGCGGGGGCGTTGTCCCGTTCGGTCGGAGCCGGGTGGGGGAAAACCAACTGCCCCTTGTCATCCACTTTGATATTGGCCATCGCAAGGAAGTCCCGAAAGGTGAGTCGACCGGGCGAGTCTTCGGGATGCTTGCTGTAAACATCCTGCCATTGTTGCAGCAGGCTGCGCATAAAACTTTGTTGTTGGGGATTGTCGTTGCGAAACAGCGACTGCAACAAGGTCGCCATCAGGCGAGAGTTGACTTGCCCATCCGCCATACGCACCCCGGCACTCCGAATGGCCAGCTGCAGAATATTGCGGCGATCGTCGGACAAATGACCCAGGTAGTTCTCGGTCATAAAAGGAACCGGATTTAACTGACCGGAATCAAAAAGACCTTTCAGCAGATCGCGAATACTGGCCAGCTGATCGGCGGGTGCCTTGTCCAGCAGGTATTTCAGGGCCTGGCCCATTTCCTCCTCGGTGAACTTGCCCAGCTCCAGCGCCTGCTGGACGTCCTTGAGCAGGTTCACGGGCTCGCCCTGGACCGGCGGGTAGAGCTTTTGCCACTCGGCGGCAAAACCGTCCCGCAGCTTTTTCAGGTCGTTGATGCGGGCTTCCAGCTGTGGATCGGGCAACAGGGTGCGGATTTGCTCCAGGGTCGTCAGCACGGTGTTGGTGGTAAAGGCGCCAATCAGCAGATGCAGCTCCTGCAACTCCTTATCATTCAAGCCGTCGGCCTTCAGCTTGGTGGTCAGGGCATCCAGCTTGGTTTGGGCATCGTTGGAGGCCGGATCGATGTTCTTCAACTGGTTGAACATCTCCCGGGCCTGGGGATCGTTGGCCTTGTCCAGCAACTCGTTGATACGTTTAAGCAGGCTGTCGTTGCTGGTGAAATCCACCTTGGGGGTGCCCGGCGCCGGCGTGGTGCCCCCGTTTTTCAGCAGATCCTGGATGTACTTGTAGGCCGGGTTGTTGTTGATATTGCCGTCCGGCGGCAGGGGGCCGGGCTCTATAGGAGGAATGCCCGGGGGCAAGCCGGGAGGGAATCCGCCCCCCGGCGGAAAACCGGGAAAGCCCGGCATGCCGCCGGGATTGATGCCCATGGTTTCCATCATCTTCATCATCATCATGAACATCATCATCATCATCATGGGGTTCATCCACTGCCCGGAGTCGTCCTGGGGCGGCTTTTCCTTGGGCGGCACCTTGTACTTGTCGGGATTGGCCTTGTAGTCCCGCAAAAAGCGCATCTGATCCCCGATGGCACTGTTGATGTTGTTCAAGAAACTCATAATGTCCCCTCACTGCTATCCGTAAGCGACCTGCTCGGATTATCGGCAGCAAGCGGGCGGGCTTGAAGCGGGGGTCTTCTTTTTTACGATAAATTTACATTCGCCCCCCGGGTGCGCCTATCCACCCACGGGCCCTCAGACGGAGTGGCGATCGTTCCAGGGCCGCCGGGGCCGGCTGGAGAGCTGCCACATGCCCCGCCGGTTCTGGCGGGCCGCGTCCTCCAGGGGCTTGTAGTAGGTGCGGATGTATCGCTCCTGGCTATCGGTCAGCACGGTATTCTGCTCGCTGGCAAAGGCCCAGCCGTCGCGCACCACGCGCTCGTTCAAGTTCTCGTAAAACACGGGCAGAAAAGGCACCCACTGCCGTTCCACGATAGCCACATAGCGCCCGAACCGATCGGTGTTGACAATGTGCAGCCGCACCGTGCCACCCTCCAGCAGACCGGCCAGATAAGCCCGGGCCCGTTCCCCCGCCTCGGTATTCGTCTCGGGGGCATCCACCCCAAACAGGCGCACCCGGGTGCCGCCCCGCACCGTAAACGTGTCGCCGTCCACCACCTTCTCCACCACCCGGGGGCGGGTGGGCCACAGGTGCTCCCGAATGGCCCGGGCCACTTCGGCCCGAAAGGCCTTGCCGTGATCCATGCGCACCATGGCGCGGGTATCTTCCCGCTTGCCGGCAAAAACCGGCGCAGGCGCGGTAATGGGCAAGCCCAGGCGGGCGGACGGGGTAATGAACATCGGCGTTCCCTGCCAAAAAACCAGAAGCCTTCGCATGGTGCCACAAACACGGGCCGTCCCCAAGAGGGAGGCATCCAGCGAATGCCGGCCCCGCCGCTATTCCATCATCTGCTCGGCGGCTTCGGACAAGGGGGTGTGGTGCACCTCGCCGCCGCCGGGTGTTTCTTCCATCTGCCGCTGCAACTGGATTTCGATGCGGGTGTTGAACAGAATCATCACCGTATCGCGCTGGATGTCGTAGGTCAGGTTCTGGAACATCTCGAACGCTTCCCGCTTGTACTCGATGAGCGGGTCTTTTTGCCCGTAGGCCCGCAGGCCGATGCCCTCGCGCAGGTGATCGAGGTTGTGCAGGTAATCGATCCAGCGGTTGTCGATAATGGACAGCAGGATGTCGCGCTCGATACGCCGCAGGGGATGCTTCAGCTCGGCCAGCTTCTCCGGGGAAAGGCGGCTTAATTCTTCCTCGGTCTCGGCCTCGTCTTCCAGGCCGGTGAGGGAAACGCCATGGGTCTGCTGCAACTCCTGGGACACCCGGGACAGCTCGGCCTCCAGGCGTTCGTACACCTGGCGGGCCTCCTCGCGGAAATATTCCACCAGCTGGGCCTGGGTCTTGTCTTTCAGGGCCTCGCGATTGAGGTGCGAGAGCTGGGGCACCACACTGTGCAGCACGTTCAGCATCTCGGTAACGGTTTCCTCCTCCCAGTCATCCGGGGTGCTGCCGGGAGGCAGGTGGTTGTTGACGACGCGCACCATGGTTTGATCGATCATGTGCAGCACGGAGCTGCGCAGGTTATCGCCGTTCAGCACCCGTTTGCGCTGCTCGTAAATCAGCTGGCGCTGCTCGGTCAGCACGTCGTCGTACTGCAAAATGTTTTTGCGGATGTCGAAGTAGTAGGCTTCCACCTTCCGCTGGGCGCCCTCGATGGCCCGGGTAACCATCTTGGCGGAAATGGGCATGGTCTCGTCCACGCCGAACATGTCCATCATGGCCGAGATGTGGCCGCCGCCGAACTTGCGCATCAGGCCGTCCTCCAGGGACAGGAAGAAGTGCGTGGAGCCAGGATCGCCCTGACGGGCCGCGCGGCCCCGCAGCTGGTTGTCAATCCGCCGGGACTCGTGCCGCTCAGTCCCCACAATGTGCAGGCCGCCCGCCCCCACCACCGCATCGCGGTCGGTATCGGTCAGCAGCCGCTTGCGGGCAATGGCTTCTTTCAGCTCCTCTTCCGGCACGGTGCGCCAGTCCACCCCGCGGGCGGTGTACTCGTCCTTGGCCAGAAATTCAGGGTTGCCGCCCAGCAGAATGTCCGTGCCCCGGCCCGCCATGTTGGTGGCAATGGTAATGGCCCCGCTGCGACCGGCCTGGGCCACGATCATGGCCTCTTTCTCGTGGTGCTTGGCGTTCAGCACCTGGTGCGGCAAGCCCGCCTGGATGGCCTTGACCGTGCGCACGGTGGTGGCCATCCCTTCCAGAAACAGCTTCACGTCCTCGGGCGTATCTTTGGCAGCCTCCTCGAAGGCTTCGGCCTTCTGGGCCTCGGGATTTTTCAGCAGGGGCGCCAGCTTTTTCTCCAGCTCGGCGTTGCCCTCAATGCTTTTTTTCAGCCGCCCGGCCTTGTCCCGCAGGTGATCGGTCATGGCCATGGGCTTGGAGAGCATCTGGGAGAGCTCTTCGGATTTCTCGATGGACACCGTGCCCACCAGCACCGGGCGACCCTTTTGGTGGTATTCCACAATCTCTTCCACCACCTTGCAGAACTTTACTTTTTCGTTCTTGTAGATGGTGTCGGGCATATCGGTCCGCACATCGGAGCGGTTGGTGGGGATGGTGGTGACCGACAGGTTGTAAATCTTGCCGAACTCGGCCTCTTCGGTCATGGCGGTGCCGGTCATCCCGGACAGCTTGGGATAGAGACGGAAGAGGTTCTGGAAGGTAATGCTGGCCAGGGTCTGGGTTTCATCCTGGATGGCCACGCCTTCTTTGGCCTCCACGGCCTGGTGCAGGCCGTCGCTCCAGCGGCGCCCTTCCATCATCCGGCCGGTGAACTCGTCCACGATGACCACCTCGTCGCCCTTCACCACGTAGTCGATGTCGCGCTTGAACAGCTCCTTGGCTTTCAGCGCCTGAAGCAGATGATGGGCCATGTTGTGCTGGATGTCGAAGAGATCCTCGATGCCCAGCACCTCCTGGGCGCGATCGATGCCTTCCTCGGTAAGGATGACGTTGCGGGTCTTCTCATCCACGGTGTAGTCGCGCTCGGTTTGCAGCAGCGGGGCGATGCGGGCCATGCTGCGGTAGAGGTCGGCGGATTGCTCCAGACGCCCGCTGATAATGAGCGGGGTGCGGGCCTCGTCGATGAGAATGCTGTCCACCTCATCGATAATGGCGTAGTTGAAAGGCCGCTGGCACAACTGGGACTTAGAGCCCGCCATGTTGTCGCGCAGGTAATCGAAACCAAACTCGTTGTTGGTGCCATAGGTGATGTCAGCGGCATAGGCCGCTTTTTTTTCGGAAAATACGTTGGGCCCCCGCTGGCTGGAGAGCACCAGTCCCACCGAAAGCCCCAGGAAGCGGTAGATTTGCCCCATCCACTCGGCATCCCGTTTGGCCAGGTAGTCGTTCACGGTTACAATGTGCACCCCTTTGCCCGTCAGGGCGTTGAGGTAGGCCGGCAGGGTGGCCACCAGGGTCTTGCCCTCGCCGGTGCGCATCTCGGCGATGCCGCCGTCATGCAGCACCATGCCGCCAATCAGCTGTACGTCAAAGTGGCGCATGTTCAGGACCCGCTTGCCGGCCTCCCGAACCACGGCAAAGGCTTCGGGCAACAGGTTATCGAGCATTTCCTTCTCCAGCTCGCGATCGCGTTTCTCGTTGTCGGATCGCTCGCGGGATTCCAGCATCTCCCGGAAATAGGCCGTCTTGGCCCGCAATGCCTCATCGGAAAGCGCCGCCATCTCGGCTTCCAGCATGTTGATGTGATCGACAATGGGTTCCCGCGCCTTAATCTTGCGCTCGTTGGGATCGGGAAGAATCTTGCGGATTAAATCAAACATGCTGCGCCTTCTCTGGTCTCCTGAGACATCCATCTAGTATACGAAAATCAGGGCTTTCTTGTCATCTAAAAGCGCCCATACAGAACCACAGGCTTTTCAAGCCCTGTTCCAGGCGGCAACCCGGGCACCCATGCTGAATTGCGGACCGCCCATAAATCCAGGTCAGAGTCCTGTCACACAATTGTCATCAATATAAATAAATTATTAAATAGTGTTTACACCACACTAAGGTGGTGTTAACATAACACTAAAGTTAGTGTAGCAACAACAATATCAATCGAAGCAACCCCGCACACTAACCGGAAAGCCAGGTGAGACCAATGCTGGAAATTCCGAAACTCAACACCCATCACCCTGAAGCCTACCACACCCTGAAGAACCGGGGCGTACCCAAGTATGAGCCCGACGTGTTCTTCGGCGGCCTGCTGGGCGACCTGTTTACCCGGAAAAGCCGCAACGACTACCAGGTCACCGCGGCGGACGGCGACTTTTATGTGCAGGTCGACCCCTACAGCGACTGGGTGGAAGGCTATCTGCTGGACTACTGGGCGTAACGCCAGATTTCAAACCCCACATCACACGTTTTACCCCTAGAAGAAACGAAGCTACAGCCGGAAGGACTAGACCCCCCTCCGGCTTTTTTTTGCCCGCTGGGCCTGCGGGACAGGCCCATGCCAAAACCCGCCAGCCGGACAAGGGGCGGGCGGGCTTGAAAGCAGAATGGGGAGTTCGCCAGGCTAGCGCAGGGCTTCCGCGCCGCTGACCACCTCCAGGATTTCCTGGGTGATGCTGGCCTGGCGGGCCTTGTTGTACAGGATAGTCAGGCGATCGATCATCTCGCCGGCATTGTTGGTGGCGTTGGACATCGCCGTCATCCGCGCCGCCAGCTCGCTGGCCGCCGCTTCCAGCAACAGGTTGTAGAAAATGTTGCTGAGGTACATCGGCACCAGGTGATCCAGCAGTTTCTTGGGACTGGGCTCCAGTTCCAGCTCCGCCGGAATGACATGGCCGCGCTCGGCGGGCTTTTCATCGCTGCCCGGCTCGGCGGGCACCAGGTCCGGCTCCCAGTCGATGATGCTTTTCACCGGGATCACCGGGGTCATGCGGATTTTGTAGGAAATCATGGAAATAAACAAGGTGGACAGCACGTCGATGCTGTCAATCTGGCCGTCCAGGAAGGCATTGGACATGGTTTCGGCAATCAGGTTGGCGTCGGACACGCTGGGGGCCGCCGTCATGTTGGCAATGCGGCCCAGCACCTCGGAATCGGAGTAGCGGGCAAACGCCTGGATAGCCTTGTTACCCACCAGGTAGTACTTGGGGGTCAGGCCACGGGCCTTGATTTCCTTGTCCAGGCGCAGGGCCTGGCGGATGATGCTGGAGTTGTAGCTGCCGCACAGGCCGCGATCCGAGCTGAGGACGATGATGCCCACGTTTTTCACCGGGCGGGGGCGGAACAGCTCGGCATAACGGCTGCCGGAAAGCGCATTCACCTTGGAGTGCATCTCCTGGTAAACCTGCTTGAACACCCGGCGCAGCTCGTGGGCGTAAGGGCGCCCGGCTTTCACGCGGTTCTCGGCGCGTTTCACCTTGGCCGCCGCCACCATGCGCATGGCCTGGGTAATCTTCTGGGTGCTCTTGACGCTCTTGATGCGCCGCCGGATATCCTTCAGGTTAGGCATCGCCTAGGCTCCCTTGCCGCCGGTGAATACGGAATCGCGGAACTTCACCAGCTCATCCAGCAGCTTCTTCTCGGCATCGCCTTCCAGCTTGTCGCCCCGGTTCAGCAGGTCTTCCACATCCTTCAAGTTGGCAGTGAAGTAGGGGAACCATTCCTGTTTGAAGTTGGCGATTTGCTTGTTGTCCACCTCATCCAGGATGCCCTTGTTGGCGGCAAACAGCAGCGAAACCTGCTGAGCGACCGACAACGGCTGGTACTGGGGCTGCTTCAGCACTTCAATCAGCTTTTGGCCGCGGCGCAGCTGATCCTGGGTGGCTTTATCCAGGTCGCTTGCAAACTGGGCAAAGGCTTCCAGCTCGCGGTACTGGGCCAGCGCCAAACGCAGCTGGCCGGCCACCTGCTTCATCGCCTTGGTTTGCGCGGCGCCACCCACCCGGGATACGGAAATACCGGCGTTAATGGCGGGACGGATACCGGCGTTGAAGAGGTCGGCTTCCAGGAAGATTTGGCCGTCGGTAATGGAAATCACGTTGGTGGGAACGTAGGCGGACACGTCACCGGCCTGGGTTTCGATGATGGGCAACGCGGTGATGGAACCGCCGCCCAGGGCATCGCTCAGTTTGGCGGCCCGTTCCAGCAGGCGGCTGTGCAGGTAGAACACGTCCCCGGGGTAGGCTTCGCGGCCCGGCGGGCGACGGAGCAGCAGGCTCATGGCGCGGTAGGCCCAGGCGTGCTTGGTAAGGTCATCATAGATAACCAGCACGTGCTTGCCCTGGGCCATAAAGCCCTCGGCCATGGTGACCGCGCTGAAGGGGGCGAGATATTGCAGCGGGGCCGGGTCCACGGCGGAGGCGGCCACCACGATGGAGTAGTCCATCGCCCCGTTGTCTTCCAGCACCTTGATAATCTGGGCCACGGTGGAGGATTTCTGGCCAATGGCGCAGTAAATGCAGATGACGTCCTGTCCCTTCTGGTTCAGGATAGTGTCGATGGCCACGGCGGTCTTGCCGGTCTGGCGGTCGCCGATGATCAGCTCGCGCTGGCCGCGACCGATGGGCGTCATGGCGTCCACGGCGGTGAGACCGGTTTGCAGCGGCTGGTGCACGGACTTGCGGGCAATGATGCCGGGGGCTTTTTTGTCTACCGGCAGGTATTCGTTGGCCTCGATGGCGCCCTTACCGTCGATAGGCTGGCCCAGGGGGTTTACCACCCGGCCCAGCAGGCCTTCCCCGAAAGGCACCGAGGCGATCCGCCCAGTGGTGCGCACGGTCTGGCCTTCCTGGATGTGGAGGTATTCCCCCATAATCACGACGCCCACGTTGTCTTCTTCCAGGTTCAGCACCATGCCCATGGTGTTGTGGCCGTCGCCGAACTCGACCAGCTCGCCGGCCATTGCGCCACGCAGGCCGTAGATCCGGGCGATGCCGTCGCCAACCTCAAGCACGGTTCCCACGTTGCTGACCGAGACGTCGCTTTCGTACTGGCTCAGCTTGTCTTTCAATACGGAACTGATTTCTTCTGCGCGTAATGCCATGGTCCGTTTCCTTCTTAATCTCGTTTATACCTTGGCGACCTGCTTGCGGAGGTCTTCGAGTCTTCCAATGTAGCTACCGTCAATGATGCGATCCTGCACCTTGATGATAATCCCGCCCAGGATGCCGGGATCTACCCGGTTTTCAAGCTCAACCCGGCTGTAACCGAGGGTTTTTTCCAGGGTGGCGCGAATGCGGTCTTTCAGCTCGCCGTCCAGCTCGGTGGCGGTCACCACTTCGGCCTGGGTCACGTTGTCGCGCCGGTTGATGAGCTCTCGCAGGTGGGTAACGATCATGGGCAGGGCGGCCACCCGGTTGTTTTCCACCAGCAGCTTCAACAGCTTGCCCACCCAGCCGTTCAGGCCGTCGAATTGCTTATCCACCAGGGCCTGCTTTTCGGCCTGGGGAATACCGGGGTTCTCCATAAACATAAGCAAATCGGGCACGGCGTCAAACGCATGGGCCACCTGCTGCAGGTCGGCGTACACGGCATCCAGATCGCGGCCCACCGTGTCAAAAAGCGCCCGGGCGTAACGGGCAGCGACTTTGTTGTTTTCAAGCTTGCTGGCCATTAGCGGTTCTCCTTCAGGCTGGGCAGCTGGGCCAGGAAGTCTTCCACGGAGCGGCGCTGGTCGGCGGCAGTCAGGCTGCGGGCCAAATCGGCACGGGCATCACTGAGCGCGTCGTTCAGCAGGCGGGCTTCCAGTTCTTTAAGGGCGGCGCGCTGCTCCAGTTCCATGCGCTTCTTGGCGTTTTCCACAATCTTGGCGGATTCCTCACGGGCATCGGCCAGAATCTGGGCCGACAACGCCTCGGCAGAGGCTTTGGCCCCGCTGAGAATCTCTTCCACTTCAATTTTCAGGTTGGCGGTATGGTTCTTGATCTCTTCCAGCTGGTGCAGGGCTTCCTGCTTCTGCTTCTCCACCGCCGCGATATCCTGGGCAATCTTCTGCTGGGCGGTATCCACGCCGCCGGCCAGGTTGAGCTTCTTGAACGCCACGGTCAGGATCACGACCACCAGCAGGAAGTTCAGCAGGTTGGAATGCAGGATGCTTTCCCAGGATAAGTCGATTCCAATCGGCATAACTGTCTCCTATCGGGCCGAGGTCACACGGCCACCGGACGTGACTTTCTGGACGATGGTGCGGGCCAGCGCTTCCCGCTCCGCTTCGAGTTCGCGGTAGGTGCTTTCCCGCCAGTCGGCCAGCTCGCGCAACTTGGCGTCCATTTCCTGCTGGGCCTGGGCGCGGGCCGCCGCCAGCAGTTGCTGGGCATCGGCCTTGGCCTTCTGGCGCATAGCCTGGATGGCCGCATGCGCTTCCTTGCGGGCGTTACGCAGCCCTTCCTCGTAGTCGGCCCGCAGGCGGGCATACTCGGACTCGAAGTCCAGGGCGGCCTGCCGGTCGCCGCTCAGCTTGCCTTCACGCTCGTGCTTAATCCGCAGGATGGGATCGAAGTAGATGTTTTTCATGAGCACCATGAAAATCACGAAGCTCAGGAGAATGAAAAAGAGCGTGCTGTCAAAACTCATGGCGGGATTCCAGCGTCCTCGAATTGATGGGTGAACGGGGCAAAGGAGTCTAACCGCCTTCTGTTATGTCACAAAGTTGGCGGAAAGCCAACCTTTGCCCTTTGAAAACTAGCCTCCAAACTTGCTGAAGAGCAGGTAGAAGGTCACGAAACCAAACAGACCAAGCAATTCGACAACACCCAGGGTAATGAAGTACTGCGGGGTGATGGCGCCTTGGACTTCCGGCTGACGAGCCACGCTGTTGAAGTAGGCGGCGGTCATCAAACCGATACCGATACCGGGGCCGATGCCGGCCAGACCGACGGCGAAGGGACCTGCCAGTAACGCGGCTGCTGCTTGTTCCATTTGAGTTGTTCTCCTTTCGTGTGCCTATAAAGAATTAGTGGTGATCTTCAGACAAGAGACTGATGTAAACCGAGCTCAGGATGGCAAAGATGTAGGCCTGGATGACCGCCACGAAGAGCTCCAGGAAAATGACCAGGGACGGCAGGACGTAAGGCATCACGCTGATGGCGATGCCGGAGAGAATCTCGCCGGCCAGGATGTTGAAATACAACCGGATGAGCAGCGACCCGGGCCGGGTGACATCTTCCAGGATGTTCAGCGGCAGGAAAAACGGGTTGGGCTGCAGGTAGTGCTTGAAGTAACGAAAGCCCTTGCGCTTGATACCCACCCCGAAGTACATCACCAAGGTGAGAATAGCCAGGGCGCTGGTGGTGTTGATGTCGCCGGTGGCGGCCATAAACTCGCCGTGCTCCAGATGGATGAGCCGCAGGGGGAGCTGCCCCATCAGGTTGGCCACCAGGATAAACAGGAACAGCGAGCCGATAAAGAAAAGGAAACCGTCGCCGCGGGGGCCTGCCGTGGCCATGGTGATGCTGCGGCAGAAATCGAAGAAGCCTTCGGCCACCACCTGGCCCTTGCCGGGCACCAGCTGCAGGTTGCGGGTGGACAGGAAGGCCAGCACCAGAATCAGCGCCATGGCCAACCAGGCCATAATCAGGGTATTCAGGTGGACGGTTTGTCCGAAAAGTTCGCCTGTCCAAAAATGTCCCATACTGCTCGTTTCGCCCTTGGTTGATGCTTCAGGTGCCGGTTGGGGAGTCTGGCCGGGGATTCGTTTCGGGGATCCGCCTGCGCCAACCGAACGCCGGCAGAGCTTGTAAGACGTATTCCACGGTGAGGATCACTTTGTAACTTAAAAGTCCGCAGATGACAATAGCCACTGCCTGAATCCGGGCACCGGAAACGCTGACAATAATATAAGCCAAAAGCGCCATTCTTATAAGAGAAAACACAAGTTGAACCTTGCGCTTGGGGTGCTCGGCGTTGAAAATCAGGCTCCAGAGATAAAAGACACCCAGCCCCACACCCCAAACCATATATGGGAAAAGCCCGGGCCATTGCCACCAGGTCACAACCAGCATCAAGGCGTCCAGGGCCAGGGTGCCCACCCACAGCCTACGTTTCAGACCAAGGAAAGCGGCGCTCATCGCGGATCGTCCTCCCGGTCGAACTCGTCCAGGTCAGAATCGTCGCCGTCCTCATCGTCATCCAGCCGAATGTCGGAAAGGTCGTAGTAAATCTTCCTTTCCGGCTCGTTGGCCGGCGGGCCCGGGGGCGGTTGCTTGGGCCTTTTTTTGAAAAGCCCCGGGGGCTTTTGCCCGCCATACAGCTCGGGGTAGGCGTAGCGCTTGTACATAATGCCAATGCCCGCAAACATGCCCAGGATGGCCAAGGCCAGGCTCCAGATGGGGGAAAGCCCAAAGCGCTGGCTGAGCCAGTTGCCCAGCAGCAAGCCCCCCAGGATGGGAAGCAGCAGAATGAGTGCGTAATCCATCGTTTTGCCGGCCCTGTTTTCGGTAAGCGGTGTTTTATGTACAATCACGCACTGTAGCAAAGGCGCCCCCGAACGTAAATGCTTTTTGGGCCCGCCGGCCCCGGCCCCGTAAAATCGATGCAGGAGAGCGATTAAAATGTCGAAGGATGCAAGTTTTGATGTGGTTTCCGATTTTGACCAGCAGGAACTGGTGAACGCATTGGATCAGACCCGTCGGGAAATCGGCAGCCGCTTTGACCTGAAGGATTCCGGCAGCGACGTGGAGCTGGAAGAAGGCAAAAAAGTGGTCATTACCACCACCGACGAGTTCCGGGCCAGGAACATCTACGACATTCTGGAGCAAAAGGTCACCAAGCGCGGCCTCAGCCCGCTGATTCTGGACCCCAAAGAACCCGAATCCGCCCTGGGTGGGAAGGTTCGCCAGAACATCGAGCTGCGCCGGGGCATCTCCTCGGAACTGGCCAAGAAAATCGTGGCCGAGATTAAAGACTCCAAGCTGAAGGTGCAGGCCAGCATCCAGGGAGACCAGGTGCGGGTGACCGGAAAAAGTCGGGACGATCTGCAAGCCGTCATCAAGCGCCTGCGGGAATTCGGCGACAAAAACAGCTTTCCCCTGCAATTCACCAACTACCGGTAGTGCCTGCGGGCCTGACCAGCCATCGGTTTGCGAACCCTCGCCCGGGCTGTTGCAAGACTTTAGGAGGAATTTACAGATGCAAGTTCGGTTTGGCAGCGTTGATATCCGTCATATCCGGCGTGGTGCCGTGCTGACGGACGAGCAGACGGAATCCCTGGATCTGCCGGTGGTGCTGGATGCCATGGCTTTTACGGATGAAGTCCGCAGAAGCGACGCCTTCGCCTACAGTCAGGAAAGGGAGGGTCGGGAGCCTTTCCGATCGGCCCACAAGGGCACCACCCGGATTGCCGTAAAGGAACCCTCGCCCGACCGGCGTTTTGTCTCCTTTACTTACCTGCAAAAACGGGAAGACGGCACTTTTATCCCGGTGGACTTTACCGCCATCCTGCCCCCGGGAAGCGATGAGCTGTCCGGCCTGAACCTGAAAACCCCCGCGCCCGCCGACAATACCGGCAGAATCAGCCCGTTGCCCGGGTTAATTCTGGATACCCGTGACGGTATTTTTGAAAAAAAGCAGCCCACTGCGGAACCCCCTGGCAAAAATCGCCCGACCTGGCCCGCCATTTTGAGACGCCTGCTTCCGGGGATTTTTCACTAAAAAAAAGGCTGTCCAGCCGTTTGGCTGACCGGACAGCGGGGGTAGTACGGAATTGGTAGGAAGGAAAATTTCCGTCTTTTTTAAGGAGAGTGTCAGAGGAAAAGGGGGGAAATCTGCTGGGAAGGGGGTTCGGGCGCCGGGGCGGCATACAGCAGGCCGCTGGCCACAAACAGCCCGGCCAGGGACAATTTACCCAGCTGGCAAATAAACGTTTTCAATCCGGGTTGCTCTCTCGGGGGCACGCGGCACATCGGGCCATCCTCAATTCACTTGCGGGTTCCGGCGGAACCTGAGCTGGGCTCTCCGCTTAGCAAGCGGCTGTTCCTTATCATCCGTACCGATCCATGACGTTCGGGGCCCGGTTTGTTCCGCACTCCCCGGCAAGCCAAAACAGCCGGCACCCGGTATCGGGGCAAAACCTGCTAGAATAGGGCCTGGCACCGGAGCAAACCCGCGCGGTCAACTCTTGCAGTCGCGACGTTTTTAAGGTCTTATACAGTTCCCCAACCTCACCCAAAAGTGGAACCCGCCTGATGACACACTCCCAAACCGTTGAACCGGCCAACACCGTGGCCACCCGCAAAAAGAAAGTGGGCTTTGTGCACCTGGGCTGTCCCAAAAACCTGGTGGACACCGAAACCATGCTGGGCATCCTGGACAAGGAGCAGCATGAGATTGTGGCGAACGAGTCCGAGGCGGATATCGTGCTGGTCAATACCTGCGCGTTCATCGAATCGGCCCAGAAAGAGTCGGTTCGCGCCCTGGCCGAACTGGCCGAGCAAGGCAAGGAGCTGATGATTACCGGCTGCCTGGCCCAAAAATTTCAGGGCGAGCTACTGGATCTGTTTCCGGAGGCCCGCGCCGTGGTGGGCATTAACAACGTGGGCGAAATTGCCGACGTCATGAAGCGCGTGGAGCAGGGCGAACGGGTGCTGGCCATGCAGCAGGACCCCACGTACATCCTGGAAGAGGACACCGTGCGGCGCCACATCACGGTGGGCAGCTACACCTACCTGAAAATAGCCGAGGGCTGCGACTACAAGTGCTCGTTTTGCATTATTCCCAGCATGCGGGGGGCTTTTCGCAGCCGCAGCCTGGAAAACATCGTGGAAAACGCCCGCGAGCTGGCCCGCCGTGGCGTGAGCGAGATTATCCTGGTGGGTCAGGATACCACCAGCTACGGCAAGGACATCGGCAGCAGCCTGCCAGACCTGCTGCGGGCCCTGAACGCGGTGCCAGAAATCCAGTGGGTGCGCTTTATGTATGCCTACCCCAACCTGGTTTCCGACGAGCTGCTGGATGCCATCAACGACTGCGAAAAAGTGGTGAAATACCTGGATTGCCCCCTGCAGCACAGCCACCCGGAGATTTTAAAGCGCATGCGCCGCCCGGTGACCGATCTGGTGGAATTCGCCGAGCGGGTGCGGTCGCGGGTAAAGGACGTAAAGCTGCGCACCGCTTTTATTGTGGGCTTTCCCGGCGAGACCGAGGAGCATTATGAGCACCTGAAGGCCACCATCCAGCAGGTGGAATGGGATCGCCTGGGGGTGTTCGAGTATTCGGACGTGGATACCGCCCACAGCAAGAGCCTGGACGGCAAGGTGAAAAAGAGCGTCATCAAGCAGCGCCGCAGCGAGCTGATGGCCATCCAGCAGCAGATTGCCTACCGCAAGAACCAGGCCATGGTCGGGCAAACCGTGGACGTGCTGGTGGATATGGCCAACGCCTACGGCACCCTGATTGGCCGCACCCAGTGGGATGCCCCCGAAATCGACAATTCGGTGCAGTTCAAAGGACAAGCCCTGCCGGGGGAAATCGTGCCCGTCACCATTACCCACTGCACCCCCTACGACCTGAAGGGAATTATTGCCAACCCGTAACAAACCCTTTAGATACCCGCAGGCCCACCGATAATTCGGGTATACCAAAAGGAATATCAGGGTTTGAGCGCAAGACAATCAATTCGGGGCAACACCCTTGGCGAGTACGCCCTGGCGGGCGCCATCATCCTGGGTGTGGGTTTGCTGGGCTTCCTGGCCTTGGGCGGCAGCATCAGCAACCTGTTTGGCCAAACCAACCAGGCCGCCCAGGTGGATATCGTCCCCGGCCTG
Source organism: uncultured Vampirovibrionales bacterium (assembly GCA_964390635.1). Classification (GTDB taxonomy): domain Bacteria; phylum Cyanobacteriota; class Vampirovibrionia; order Vampirovibrionales; family Vampirovibrionaceae; genus CAYMIG01. Next base: position 300,399 of record CAYMIG010000002.1, read on the forward strand.
CTGGGTTCGGCAGGCGGGGGAAACGGCGGCGGACAAGCGGGCGGAGGCGGCCAAAATCCCTCCCAGCCACCGGGAAAACCGGATAACTCCAACGCGCAAGGCATGGCCACCCTCACCCTCACGCTCTCCGATGGCTCCAAAATCGCCCTGGACTACCCCATCAACCCCGCCAAAAGCGTGGATACCATCGGCGCCAACGGCACCACCGAGCTGCTGGCCCAGACCCTGATGAAACTAGCCCAGAAGCTGCGGGACGAAGGCAAAATCACCCAGGACCAGTTTTACCTGTTCCAGTCGGTGTCAAATTCCGGCCACAATATCGCCACGTTGCAAAATGGCGTGGAAGCGGATCTCAACAACTTCGATCCCAATTTCCTGCTGGCCCGGCTGAAGGAGACCAACATCAACGACCCCAACGGCTGGCGCATGCGGGAGTTCATGCAAAACTACCAGGCCCTGCAGGATTCCGGGGCGCTGAACGATCCGGTCGTGGCCCAAATAACCGCCAACCTGGTGGCCAACACCCAAGCCATCTCCAATGGTTACTATAGCTCGATGGAAAGCGCCGTGAACGTGTTCAACACCGACTGGGACAGTTACAAAGTGAGCGATGTGGGGCAGGGGGTCTCGAAATACGTGCACGACAACGCGGCGGGCATCTGTAACATAGGCGGCGGACAGGATACCGGAATCCACTGCCCGTAAAGCCCGCCGCCATGAAGCCCCGGCAAGTTTTAACAATCGTTGAGCGCGGCAAAATTTTCGCGTGACGCGGACATGCCTGGGCCTATATAATAAGGTTGGTGATAGAGAGTCTGCCGGCAACGGCCGATCCATTTGGTTCAAGTCAGAGCGAATAGGGTGATGACGGACAAATCCTCGCATTTGTTGATACAAGGCAACTTTTCGCAACCGGTCAGCAGCCGGTTGCTGCGGATGATGACCCGCGTGCTGTCCATCCTGCTCAGCGTTCTGATCCTGGGCGCCCTGGTCACTTATGGCATCCGGGTGCATTACGAGGCCAAAATCAACAAGATTGCCCGCAGCACCCGGGAATTGAACGAGGAAAACAAGGCGCTGCTGGTGCAGCTCAACCGCATCCGCTCGTTCAAGAACGTGGAGCAGGCCGCCACCCAGGTGCCCCACCTCCACCTGGCCGAAGCGATGATTGAGGTGCCCTCGGCCCAGGTGAAGCCGTTGCCACTGCCCCCAAAAGCCCAAAGGGAGTTTCCGCGTGTCTATGGGTACTAGGCAAGCCCACCGCCAGCGCAGGCCTTACGCGGGAACCGGACATCCCCCGCCGGGACGGCGCGCGGGGCGAAACCTTTCAAGCGCCCCCAAACCCACGATGTTAACCTGGCGGTTCCGTTTTATCCTGCTGCTTTTAACCCTGGCCGCCCTGATGATAGCGGCCAAACTGTTGTACGTACAGGTAATCGACGCCCCCAACCTGGCCCACAAGGCCCGCCAATCCCACAATCAGGCCCTCACGCTATACAACCGGGGACGCATCCTGGATCGAAACGGCATGATTCTGGCCCAAGACACGATTCTCTACGATTTATTCGCCCATCAGCGCTATTTCTGGGGAACCAAGCCGGAGGAAATTGCGGAATCGCTTGCCCCGGTAATTGGCATGGAGGAACAAAAGCTGGCTGCCAAACTGTCCCAGCCTTATACCACCGTCGGGGTGAAAAAAAACCTGACCAAGGAAGAGGTGGAGCGCATCAGCCGGGTGCGCATGGACAAGCTGGCCGTGGATCCCAAAACCGAAAAGCCGCTGCGGGATGAGAGTGGCCGGCCCATCATCAAAAAAGTCCCGCTGCCGGGGCTGGATTTCTCGAAAAAAACGGTGCGCAACTACCCTCAGGGCAATCTGGCCGCGCACATCCTGGGCTATGTCAACGACGGGGCCCAGATCAGTTCCGGGGTGGAGGCCACCGCGGCAGGCATCCTGAAGAAAAAACCCGTGGAACTGGGGCATGCCATTCTGGACGGGCGCGGTAACCTGATTGAACCTGGCAAAATCGACCCCAGAAATATTGTAAGCACCCCCAAAGCCCAGGACGTGCGCCTGACCATGGATGCCCGCCTGCAATACGTGGCCGAACGCGAGCTGGCTGCAGGCCTGGCCAAGTCGAAAGCCCACCGGGGCACAGTCATTATGCTGGATCCCCGCACCGGGGAGATCCTGGCCTTTGCCGTACAGCCAACTTACCAGCCCGACGAGTTCTACAAGGCGGAGCCGGTGGCCCTAAAGAACTGGGCCATCACGGATGTGTACCCGCCCGGCTCGACTTTCAAGATTCTCACCATCGCTGCCGGCCTTGAGAGCGGGGTGATCAACAAAGCCACCCGCATTCTGGACACCGGGCGTATGAAAGTAGGCGGCTGGACCATCCAGAACTACGACTACGGAAAGCATGGCGCCCCCGGCATGATCGATCTGGTCTACCTGCTACAGCATTCCAGCAACATTGCCAGCGCCAAAATCTCCATGATGATCCCCCGCTTCCAGCACCATCAAATCCTGAAAACGCTGGGCATCGGCTCCAAGACCGGAATTGACCTCCCCGGGGAATCCGCCGGCATCCTGCTTCCCGCTAAACAGTGGGATGTTTCTACGCATGCCACCATTGGTTACGGCTACGGGATGGCCTCTACTCCCATCCAGATGGCGGCGGCGGTGGCCTCAATCGCCAACGGAGGCATCTGGGTGACCCCGCATGTCATAAAAGGCTCCAAAGTAGATCGGCGGCGCGTGTTTTCCCCGGAGACCGCCCAGACCGTCACCGAGCTGCTGACTGAAAGCATCCAGAGCGCGAAAACCTCCACGGTGCGCATTGAAGGCATGGAAGTGGCGGGTAAAACCGGCACCTCCCGCAAGCCCAAGGAAAACGGGCGCGGCTACGAAGCCAATGTCTTCACCTCGTTTGTGGGATATTTTCCGGCCAAGAAGCCCCAGGTGCTGATTATGGTAGTGGTGGACAGCCCGCAAATGGCGGAAGCCTGGGGCAGCACCGTGGCAGGCCCTATTTTCAAGGCCATTGCCAAAGAAACCATTAGCTATTTGGGCTTGAATACTGTTAAAATGGGCCCAGGTGACAAAAAGATCCCGGATGGCCCGCCCCAGGAAGCCAAGCCGTCCGCCCAACCCGTTACGGTTAACCGTTAGAGAAACGCCCATGAAACTGGCTGAGCTGCTTTGCACCTTCCCGGATGTGGAAATAACCAATCCTGACGTCTTTGAGGCAGTGGCTGATACCGAGGTGTCAGCCATCACCAACGATTCCCGCCAAGCCAAGCCCGGGGTCATCTTTGTGGCCCTGGGAGGCAGCCGCACCGATGGGCACAACTTCCTGCAAAACGCCGCCGAAAGCGGTGCATTGGCCCTGGTGGTAGAAAAAGGCCGCCTGGGCTCTCTGGCGCTGCCCGGGGACATCCCGGTGCTGGCCGCCGACAACACCTGGAAAACCATGGCCGACCTCAGCGCCGCCCTGCACGGCTACCCTGGACGCAGCCTGCGCCTGGTAGGCGTGACCGGCACCAACGGCAAAACCACCGTGACCCACCTGATTGAGCAAATGCTGGCCGACCAGGGCAAAAGGGTGGGGCTCATCGGCACTCTGGGGCGCAAGAGCAGCAAGCAGCAGAATTACGATTCCACCGGGCACACCACCCCCATGGCCACCGAACTGCAGGAGATTCTGGCCGAAATGCGCGCCGAAGGCAACGAGCTGGTGGTGATGGAGGTCAGCTCCCATGCCCTGGAGCAGCGCCGGGTAGCGGGCTGCAACTTTGAGGTGGCGGTTCTCACCAACATCACCCAGGATCACCTGGACTACCACAAGACCATGGAGCAGTACTGGCAAGCTAAGGCCTTGCTCTTTCGGGGGCTGGACGGGGCCAGGCAGCCGGCAGCCGTTATCAACCTGGACAGCGACTACGCTGCCGAGTTTGTGAAAGCCTGCCCGCCAGGCACCCGGCTGTTTACCTACGCCATCCAGTCGCCAGATGCCGCGGTGCGCATTGAAAACGCCAACTACAGCATTGCCGGATCGTCCTTCACGGTGATCACGCCAGCCGGTCAGGCCCAGGTGCAGTTGAAGCTGGGCGGGCAATTCAGCGTATACAACGCCCTGGCCGCCATTGCCGCCGGGCTGGCGCTGGGCATCCCGCTGGCCGACTGCGTACGCTCCATCGAACAGGTGCCGGGCATCCGGGGCCGCTTTGAGGTGGTGGCCGAAAAGCCTTATGTCATCGTGGATTACGCCCACACTCCCGATGGCCTGGAAAACGTACTGAACGCCGCCCGGGTGGTTACGCCCCCCGGAGGCCGCCTGATTGCGGTGTTTGGCTGCGGCGGCGACCGGGACGCCACCAAGCGCCCCAAGATGGGCCGCATTGCCGAGCGGCTGGCCGACGTGCTGGTGGTCACTTCCGACAACCCCCGCACGGAAGATCCGCAGCAAATCATCACCGACATCATTTCCGGCATCCAGCGCTTCGATTCCAACCGCATGATCGTCAACGCCGATCGCGAACAGGCCATCCACACCGCCATCGATCTGGCCACGCCCAACGATATCATCGTGGTGGCGGGCAAAGGGCACGAGGACTACCAGATTCTCGGCGATCGCACCATCCACTTTGACGATCGCGAAGTGGTGCAAAATTACGTGAACCGGCAACCGGCCCAGCGATGACCTTGTCCGTCGATACCCTGAACAAGCCCCTGCACCTGGATAAAGCCGTCCCGGTGCATTTTGTGGGCATCGGCGGCATTGGCATGAGCGGGTTGGCCAAGATTCTGGTGGAATCCGGCTTTCAGGTCAGCGGATCGGATTTGGCCGAAAACGCCGTCACCCGGCAATTAATCGCCCTGGGCGCCACCGTGCACCGGGGGCATGACGCGGCCTTCGTGCCCGCCGGGGCGCAGCTCATCGTTTCCACGTCCATCGATCCGGCCAATCCCGAAATTGCCCGCGCCCAGGCCGAGGGGCTGGAAATCCACCACCGCTCCAGCCTGCTGCGGGAAATCATGCAGGGCGCCCAAACCGGCCATGAAACTACCATTGGCATCACCGGCACCCATGGCAAAACCACCATCACCGGCATGACCGGGCTGGCGCTGCGGGCGGCGGGCCTGGATCCCACCGTGGTGGTGGGCGGCAAAATGCCCGGCCTGGACACCAACGCCGTGCGCGGGGCAGATCGCAAGTACGCCGTGGCGGAACTGGACGAAAGCGACGGCACCCTCGTGCAGTACCAGCCCACGCTTTCGGTCATCGCCAACCTGGAACTAGACCATGCCGACCATTACACCGACGGGCTGAGCGGGGTGCTGAACACCTTCCGGCAGTATTTATCCGCGTTGAAGCCGGGTAGCAAGGTCTTTTACAACGTGTCGGACGCGCACACCAAAACGCTGTCGGGGGAAGCCCCGACGCACATTGAGCCCATCCTGCTGGCAGCGGGGGATATTTTCACCGGCACGGAAACCCAGACCACCTACTGGCTGAAAAATTCCCGGCAGTATGGGCATGGCTGCTACCAGGGCTATGTCTACCGCAACAAACGCATGCTGGGAGAACTCAACGTATCCGTCCCGGGCCGCCACAACCTGTTTAACGCCTTGTGCGCGGTGGCGGTGGGCGATCAGCTGGACGCCGACTTCGACGCCATGGCCGAGGCCATCCGCGAATTTACCGGCATGGGCCGCCGCTTCGAAAAGGTGGGCAGCTATAACAATGCCCTGCTGGTGGACGATTACGCCCACCATCCCACCGAGGTGCGCGCCACCCTGAAGGCGGCCAAGGAAGCCGTCCACGGCACGCCGGGGCGGGTCATCGCCATTTTCCAGCCCCACCGCTACACCCGCCTGCAGGCCTTGTGGCAGGAATTTTCGGAGTGCTTCGGCGATGCCGACGTGCTGGTGCTGACCGACGTATACGCCGCGCATGAAGCCCTCATCGAGGGCATTAGCAGCGAACGGCTGGCTGCCGCCACGCAGCATGCCGACGGGCGCTATATTCCGCTGGATGCGGATTTTACCGCCCTGCGCGACTTCGTGCAATCCCAGGCCCGGCCCGGGGACATCGTGCTGTCGATGGGCGCCGGCAACATCACCCAACTGCTAAGACAATGGGACCCGGCATGAACACCTGCGCACCCCAAGTGCTGATGGGCGCCAATTTTACCACCTACCGCATTGGCGGCCCCCTGCAAGAAGCCTACCAGCCCGCCACCGAGGCCGAGGCGGTGGCCATCCTGCAAACCGTCTGCCAGCAAAAAAAGCCGCTGACCGTGCTGGGTTGGGGCGGCAACAGCCTTATTGCCTCCGCCGGCATCAGCGGGGTGACCCTGATTACCCGCAAGCTGGACTGGGTCACGCGCCTGAGCGACACCCGGCTGGCCTTCGGCGCGGGCGTGCACCTTGCCAAGGCCTCCAGCGAGGCCCTGAAAGCCGGGCTAACCGGGGCGGAATACATGATCGGCATTCCCGGCACCATCGGTGGGGCGGTGCGCATGAACGCCGGCGCCCTGGGCCAGGAAACCGCCGACGTGGTGCGCGCGGTCACGCTGTTCAACCTGGAAACCGGCCAGGTGGAAACCTGGGATCCCCCCCGGCTGGGCTTTCGCTACCGCTGGAGCGAAATCGATCCGGCCCGGCATATCGTGCTGGGCGCGGAGCTGGAATTCAAGCCGGGCGATCCGGCGGAAATCCAGAAGCTGATGGACGGCAGCGTGGCCTTCCGCAAAATCCACCATCCCAAGGAACCCAACGGGGGCAGCGTCTTCAAAAACCCGTCAAAAGAGATGCCCACGGGCCGACTGATTGAAGAACTGGGCGGCAAGGGCCAATGGCGGGAAGGCGGGGTGATGGTAAGCCCCCTGCACGGCAACTTCATCATCAACGTGGATCATGGCACCTCTACCGATGTGCTGCGCCTGATGACCCGCATGAAGCAGGCCATTAAAGCGCGCTACGGGCTGGACGTGTTCCCCGAAAACCTGTTTCTGGGGGACGCCACGGAGGAGGAGCGCATTTTGTGGGAGGAGTTAACCCGGGGCGCGACCCATTAAGGAGTAACGGATGGCAACGGCGATGGAAAGCAAGGCAACAGGATTTCAACTAACCAAAACCACCCGCATCGGGGTGCTGTACGGGGGGCTCTCCTCGGAGCGGGAGGTGTCCCTGCGCTCGGGCAAAAACTGCTTTGAGGCCCTGCAACGCCTGGGTTACGAAAAGACCATGCTCATTGACGTGCAGCAGGACATTGGCCGCCAACTGCTGGAGCGCCAGGTGGAGCTGGCCTATATCGCCCTGCACGGGCGCTACGGCGAGGACGGCTGTATCCAGGGCCTGCTGGAGATTCTGGGCATTCCTTATACCGGCTGCCGGGTCACCGCCAGCGCCCTGACCATGAACAAGGCCCTCACCAAAAGCGTGCTGAAGGATGCCGGCCTGCCGGTGATTCAATCGGTCACCCTGAAGGAACCGGATCCGGCGCAGGTCAGCGGCCTGGCTTACCCGGTGATGGTCAAGCCGCTGAACGAGGGATCCAGCTATGGCATGAGCAAGGTGGACAGCCCGGCACAACTGTCTGCCGCCCTGGCGGAAGCCTTCCGCTACGACCGCGAGGTGATGGTGGAGCAATACGTGAAAGGCAAATCGCTAACCGTGGGCGTCATCCGCATGGACGGGCGCGATGTGGCCACCCCCATCCTGGAGCTGCGCCCGGTGAAATCGGATTGGTACGATTTGGAGGCGAAATACACGGAAGGGATGACCGAGTTCATCCTGCCCGCCGAGCTGCCCCCCCAGGTGACCGCGGCCATCCAGCAAGCCACCCTGAAAGCCCACCAGGCCACGGGCTGCCACGGCGTGTCCCGCATTGATTTCGTCACCGACGCCGACAACAATTTTTACATTCTGGAAATCAACACCATACCGGGCATGACCAACCTGAGCGACCTGCCTGCCCAGGCCAAGGCCATGGGCGTGAGCTACGATCAGTTGGTAGAATATATTTTGAAGACCGCCGTCAGTTAGCGGCATTCACACGATAGAGAGAGCGAGGTTCGATGTCGGGCCTGGAGCCGCAAAACCCATCGGAACAGCCCGCCGCCAGCAATCCAGATCTGGCGCTGGATTTGGACGCCTCGCAGGCGCCGCTGGAAGCCGATGACCTTTCGGGCCTGGTGCTGGAAGCCGACGATTCCGGGGAGGCGGAATCCGAAGCCGACGGCAAGGTGGCCTCGCTGAAAGCGGCCAAGACCGCGCGCATCAAGTCGAAGCGCCATTTGGAGCGAGCCCGCCGCCGCCAGATGAGCTACCTGCAAGAACGCCGCAAGCAGAAGATGCGCCGGGTGTTCTACGGACGCATCCGCCTGCTGTTCAAGCTGTGCTTTGCCATCCTGTGGGTCATCCTGCTCAGCGAAATCGCCAACGCCCCCTTCTGGAACTACGACGCCCCCCGCTACGAAATGGTCAACGGCCGCATGCTGCAGGAAGGCCAGCTGCAAACCTACATCGAGCCGCTGGTGGGCATGCCCATTTACGCCATCCACACCGGCAAGCTGGCCAACCAGCTGGCAGACGACTTTGCCATTATCGACCGGGTGACCGTGCGCCGGCACCTGTTTCCGGCCCGGCTGGAAGTGATTGTGCAGGAAAAAAAGCCCTGGGCGCGCATCTTCAGCTCCGAAAAATCCACCCGCCCCTACGCCCTGCTAAGCGGACGGGAATTCATCCCGCTGGAGCCCTACGTGTACGACCCGGCCCTATACCGGGGCCAGGGCCTGCGCAACCTGCTGGTTACCCCGCGCGCCCGCATGCCGCTGGACTACCTGGACAAGCTGAACACGGTTTCCTACCAGTTGCAGCATTTGCCCAACCTGCATTTTCGCTGGATGGACGCCCGCAACCCGGAACTCATCACCGCGCACTTCGAGGAAACCGACCTCATCCTGGGGCGGTTGGACAACACCGTCTCCTACCGACTGGCCCGGGTGGTGGCGCTCATCCCCAAGATTCATGAATTCAAGGACGCCGTGCAGGCCGTAGACCTGCGCTGGGATCAGCAAATCACCTTCCACAAAAAGCCCAACGCCGTCATCCAGCTGGGAGAGGAGGAGGATCCGCCGCAGTAAGCCCTGCGGGGAACTTGCGATTGCGGCTGGTTTCGGGTACAACCGTAGCGTGATGGCAAATTCCGCCCAAACCCAATCCCACGGCCTGCCGGCCACCACCGACCACATCCGCGTGGCCGTGTGTGGCGCCCTGGGCAAAATGGGCCGGGAAGTGGTGAAAACGGTGGTGGAAGACCCCGAATTGATTCTGGTGGGGGCGGTGGATACCCACAGCGAGGGCGGCACCGTGAATGATGTGTACACACCCATCTTTGGCCGCTCGCTGGAAAGCAGCGTGCTGATGGAGCGGGATTTGCGCGAAATGCTGCGCCGGGACGAGCCCCAGGTGTGCGTGGATTTCACCCACCCCGACGTGGTGTACGACAACGCCATTAGCATGATCGAATTTGGTTGCCGCCCGGTGATTGGCACCACGGGCCTTTCCCAGAACCAGCTGGCCCAGCTGGACGCCGCCCTGCGGGAGAAAAAGCTGGGCGGCATGGTGGTGCCCAACTTCGCCATTGGCGCGGTGCTGATGATGAAGTTCGCGCAGGAAGCCTCGAAGTACTTCAACCACGCCGAGATCATCGAGCTGCACCACAACAAGAAGGCGGACGCCCCCAGCGGCACCGCCCTCAAGACCGCCGAGCTGATGAAGCAGGCCAACCCGCAGTTCGGCCTGACCAACGCCCCGGAAAAAGAAACCATTGCCGGCGCCCGTGGCGGCACCGGACCGGCGGACATCCATATCCACAGCGTGCGGCTGCCGGGTTTCGTGGCCCACCAGGAAGTCATTTTCGGCGGGCTGGGCCAGGTGCTGACCATCCGCCACGACAGCATCGATCGCGCCTCGTTCATGCCCGGCGTGGCCCTGGCGGTTAAAAAAGTGATGGGATTTGAAGGGTTGGTTTACGGATTGGAGCACGTACTTTGAAAATCGCAGTGTTGGGGGCGGGACTGCAAGGCAGTGCCTGCGTGTATGACTTGTTGCAAAACCCGGACATTACCGGGGTGGGCCTGGCCGATGAAAGCCACGCTCGGGCGGAAGCTGTGGCCCGTAAAATGCAGCACCTGCTGCCGGCCACCGACGGCAAGCTGTCGGTTACCACCCTGGATGTTACCAGCCACGACGCGCTGGTAGCGTTCCTACAGCCTTATGATGCGGTCATCAGCGCGGTGCCCTACTTTTTGAACCTGGGCATCACGCATGCGGCCATCGATTCCGGCACCCATCTGGTGGATATGGGCGGCAACACCGACCTGGTGTGGCAGCAACGCAAGCTGGACGAAAAAGCACGGGCCGCCGGCGTGACCGTGCTGCCCGATTGCGGGCTGGCGCCGGGTATGGCCAACATTATTGCCGCCCATGGCATTGCCCAGTTTGACGGGCCGGTGGACAGCGTGCGCATCCGGGTGGGCGGGCTGCCCCAGTTTCCCAAGCCGCCCCTGGACTACCAGCTGTTTTTCTCCATCCACGGGCTGATTAACGAGTACGTGGGCAAGGCCGTGGTGCTGAAAAACGGCCAGGTCGAGGAGGTGGACACCCTGACCGACCTGGAAACCCTGACCTTCGAGGGCCGGGAGTACGAGGCTTTCAACACCCTGGGCGGGCTGTCCACCCTGCCGTGGACCTACCAGGGCCGGGTCAGGGACATCAACTACAAAACCATCCGCTACCCGGGCCATTGCCACCAGATTAAAACCATGAACGATCTGGGCCTGTTCGGGGATATGCCGGTGGAAGTGGACGGCGCGCTGGTGCGGCCCCGCGATGTGTTCGCGGCGGTGGCCGTACCCCGGCTGACGTTTGAAGACAACCGCGACATGGTGCTGGTGCTGGTGGCGCTAACCGGCCAGCGCCAGGGCGAGCCGGTGGAGCTGACCTACCGCATTACCGATCGCTACGACGAAGTGACTGATTTGACCGCCATGATGCGCACCACCGCGTTTCCGGTCAGCATCGTGGCCCAGATGATGGCGGACGGCACCATTGCCCAGCGCGGCGTTCTGCCCCTGGAAACCGCCGTGCCCACGGATCGCTTCATGGCGGAACTGCCCAAACGCCGCATTACGGTGGAAGAGACTTTGAACCGCCTGGTGGGAGGCTGATCCCGTGTCCGCACCTATCCCGGAAAGCGTCATCCGCAAGACCTCCGAGCGTATCCAGTTGCGTTACGGCGTAGACAGCCGCTATGCCGACACCCTGGCCGTGGAAGCGCTGGAAACCATTGAGGACCAGGGCGGCAACATCCAGCACTGGCCCAACATCGAATCCGCCATCAACAGCATGGTGAAGGACTGGATTGAATCCGGCACCTGGCGCTAACCGAAGAGCACCCCACACTGAAATAGCCGCTGCTTTTGCTCGCCATTCCGCTGGCGACGGCACCCGTTGGCCTGCCACATGGCCCAGCCAACCGCCTCAGCCAGCAGGGTCAGGTGCTTGTCTTGCCGGGCCATGCGTTGCTGGCCAGCCGCCCGCACTGTAAACCTAATCCAGGCCCATGCCCAGGTTGAAACCCCTGCGTTGCCTTGTCTCTCTTTGTTGTTTTAGAGGGAACCCAGCCTATATCCTTTTCATTAATATAAAAACAAACATTTAAATTCTTGTGTCAGGAATTTCGCAAAAACCGAAATTTTTGACCTGCCCGCACCTGAACGAAAACGGGGAAAGGCGCAATCAGGGCTTTTGCCGGTTGGCCCGGGCCACGCAGGTGCTGGAGGCCTGCATCATCTTTTTCAGGAACTCCCGGTTCGGCTTTTTACCCGCCTTGACCAGGCGGTTGGCCTCCACCATCTCTTCCAGGGTGGTGGTGCGGTCGATTTCGGTGCGGTAACAATGAGCCCAGGCGGCACAGCGGGTGCCTTTCTTGCCTTGCTTTTTCAACTGGCGCAGGCAGGTTTGCTCCGAGCTTTTCTCGATGTTCTGCAAGGTCTCCATGGGCAGCCTGGCGGCAAATGCCGGCACGGCAAGCAGCAATAGCAACGTAAGAGCGGTTTTCCTCATGCCCCTATCATACGCCATACCGGCCCAGGATACCAAGCGCGCCCGCCCCGGTTGTAAAAAACGGCACACATGGCCCGGCCTGCCAGCGCAAGGGCTCAGGCGAAGATAGCCCCCATCTGGAAAAGCCGCTGGCGCTGCTCGCGATCCTTCTGGCGACGGCGCTCGTTGGCCTCCTCCATAGCATTGCCAATCTCGTAGTTGATTTTGTCCCGAATCCCCTGAAAGGCCAGTTGCTTATCCTGGTTGTTGATGGCAATCAGCTCTTCGGGCGTTTCGTTTCCGGTAACCCGGTTGGCCAGGGCCATGCGCTGCTGGTTGGCGTCAAAAAAGCCCGCCGCGCCATCATAGATCAGGTTGGTCGCAAAGCCAGCCCCCGCCATACTGGATACTGAACCCATGTGAATTTGCCCCCTATGTCCCCGGTTGCATAAAACCATGGATTTTCCGATTTGTGTATTTCTAATATTTATAAAAACAATCATAACCGACAAAGAAAAAGACTCCCAACTCAAAACCTTGATATGAGAGGCGGCAAACTAGACGAAGACGGCGCCGGCATCCATCAGCCGACGTTTCAGCTCAGTATTTTGCTTTTGCATTTTCTGAGCCGATTCCTGCATCATCAGTCCCGCAAAGTACATGGTACGCGCCCGGATCCCCTCTAACATCAGGGCCTTGTCCATGTTCGCAAGTTGTTGAATCTGCGCCGGGGATTCGTGGCCGGTCACGCTATTGGCCAGGCCTAGTTGAGCCTGGTTTGCCCCAAACATGGCATTGGCCGCGTTGTGGGTCAGGTTGGTTGCAACCATAGACGCAAACAAAGGCGTAATCATCGACAAGACGTACAAATCCCCTTAAACGAAGTAAAAATCGGTGTGAACTGTTGTGATTGTAACATTGCGTATCATCATTGGAAAAATATATAAACAACGACAAGCCGCAAACCACGGGCACTGGCTGCAAAGTAGTCGCTTCGATTTGGCCCAATAGCCGCATCCTGACTGAAAAAAACGGCCCATCCGCCTGAAGGGCCGGTTTGTTTGCGCCATGCGAACCCGGCTAGGCAAATCGCGTCAAGGGATCTAAGATGACAGATGAAAAGAGACGGACAGACGATCGCGGGTACGGCAAACCGTGCCTGAGGAAAGTCCGGGCACCACAGAGCATGTCGCCGGGTAACGCCCGGTGCGGGCGACCGTGAGGATAGTGCCACAGAAATGCAGACCGCCGATGGACGGGCAGCCGAAGCGAAAGCGGGAGCAAGCCATCACAGGCAAGGGTGCAACGGTGGGGTAAGAGCCCACCGGCAGGGTCGAGAGGCCCTGGCCAGGTAAACCCCGACAGGTGCAAGGTAATGGAAGCAATGGCCTGCTCGGCCGCTTCCTGAAAAGCCGCTAGAGCCGTCCCGAGAGGGCCGGTCGAGACAGATGATCGTTTAAACAGAACCCGGCTTATGGACGTCTCTTTTCACCTTTTTCTTGGGCGCGCGCCGGCGCGTTTGCATTTTGGGCAAAACTGCATACGGTATCACTACCTGGACGAGTAGAGGAAGGTACCGAGATGACGTTTTCGACTTTTGCTTTCGTGTTGTATGCCCTGGGGGCCGTGTCGCTGGCCATGGTATGCGCCGGCGGCCTGTTGCTGCTGCTGTTCGTGTATGTCGGCTGGGCCCGGGAGTTATGCCTGTACGCCCTACCCCAGCATTGGCGAAAAAAGCCGCTGGAAGGCCTGGATGGATACAGCCGGGCCTATAACCGCCTGTACCGGGACAAGCACTGGCACCAGTGGATGGACGAATCCAGCGACCCTGTGATCCACAAGCCGAGCTACCGCGGCACGGACAGCGTGCTGGATGAGATCCTGCGCGAAAAATACGTGGCCCAGGGCCACCTGCCGGATGACAAGCAGCGCGGCCACTATAAATTCCACAACGGGGACTGCATCACCATCGACGTGCACAACCCCCTGGCCGCCATTGCCTACGAACTGGAACAACTGCTGGGACTGGAGGCCGCCCACCCCAATGAGCGTCCCCTGGCCGCCCCGGAAATACTGGCTGAGCCTGCCCATCCTGAGCCGGCGCCCGAGCAGGAGGTGCGCTCATGAGCCTGGAAATCTCGCTGTGCATCGCCTATGCCGTAACCGCGCTGATCAGCTGGCAGTATTGCCGCATGCGCCTGGGCTATACGCCCACCCGTTTTTCGTCCTACCCGGTGGCGGCCTCGGCCTTGCCCGCCGGCGATCGCTTCCAGCGCCGAACGGCTGGCCCTGCCCCAAAGGATACCATCCAGGAGACCTCCCCACGGCACCCCCGGCAGGCTTTCATGCCGGAACGCAAGGACTCCCAGGGCTTGCAACGCTTCCTGCGGATGAGCCTGCGGCGCTATGCCCGGGCCACTAACCCGGCTGGCGCAGCGGGGCTGGATTGGACGGCGGGGGATTGCTGGCCGCGGGATCCGGCGGGTTATCGTTGGTTGGTATGGGCGGGCCGCTCGGAATAGGCGGGCCGGAAGGGGACGGCGGCACGTAAGGGCTTTTCGGGCGCGGTGCGGGGGGCGGTTCCACGGCGGTAGGCTCGTGTTCCAGCGCCGAATCGTCGCTGACCGGCCCCAGGTCGGTATCGGCCTCCTCGGCATCCTCGTCAGGCTTCTTGGTCACCACCCCACCGCCGCCATTGCCGGCGTAATCGGACGGCACGTTCACCGTGGAACGGGTCAGGCCGCTGGCCTTGCTGTCGGGGTTAATGTGGATACCCTTACCCACCAGGGGATCCGGCGCGGATTCCGGCAGCCGGGTATTGAAGTTGAGGTCCACGTTCTTGAAAAACAGGCTGAAAAAGATGATGAGGATGACCAGCGACACGGCCACGGTAGAGAAAAACAGGATGAGCAGATTGCGGGGACCCATGTGTCTAACGTTCCTTGATGTGAGGGTAGCTTAGTTTTACCACTTTAAAGCCACAAATCCTAGCCCTGGGCACCTGCCTTGCCGTGGCCCCCGCCCGCATCCCCGCGTTCCAGGCCATGGCGCTTCCCGTGTAATCAAGCCGTAATATTTTGGCATGCGTTTTCATATCTTTTGTTTTTATGCCCATGGGGACAGTCCAAGGTAATCAAAACACAAGGGGGATTGGTGATGGGCATTGATTTTGGCAAGGCCGTGATGAGCATTCCGGTGGTGGGCGGCGTGGCCGCGGTGGCTACGGGCAAGACACCCGACAGCTATCTGCGCGATGCCGCCGAGGGCATCTTGGGCGACGGGGCGGTTGCCGACGCGGGCTCCAACCAGAACCTGCTGAACCGACTAAACCCGTTTAAGGGCTAAGCGAAAACGCCCGGACGATTTACAAAAAAGCCGGTCTCTGCATTGTGGCTGGGGGCCGGTTTTTTTGATGCCGGCTATACCACCGCCCGCACCTTGCAGCAGGACAGCCGAATGTCCTGCCACTCCTCGGCCAGGGTGCGCATGCAGGCCATGGCCAGGGGTTCGATGTGCTCCATGCCCAGCTCGGAAGACAGGCCGGAGGCTTCCACCGGGGCCCCGGCAGAATCGATGTTCAAGCCGGTGTGGATGAGGATGGAGGTGGGGCTGACCGTGCAGATGGACACCGACAGCTTGGCGGTATCCTGGTAGAACAGATCGTCCCCGCGGCGGCGGATGTTGGCCCCTTCCAGCATCAGGTTGATCTTGTCCTGGATGATGCTGGAGAACAGCCGCTGGATGAGCACGCCTTCCTGCAAGGTGATGCCGAAGATTTCCACGATGAAGTTCAGCATTTTCTTGGAATAGATGAAGTCATCGTTGAGGACGTCTTCAAGATCCACCATCTTCTCGCCGTCAATCTCGCATGGGCCAATGAAGGCCACCACGGCATCGCCCAGGATGCCGAAGTTGCGGTAAATCCAGTGGTTGCTCAGCTCATCGCCGGTATAGGGAATTTCCTCGGAAATAAAGTGGTATTTCATAGCCCTAGTTTACCCCACTGCCGTCGGTTTTGGACCGATTTCCGCCAGGGCCGCCCGGCGCGGCATCCGGCGACAACGCTCCCCCGCCGGCAGGGCGGGAGGCGCCATGCGGATCCAGAATGGGCTTCAGTTCCACCACCGGCTCCGGGTTGGTGGGCTTGGAAAAACCACCCGCCCCCGGACTGAGCGGCGAGTAGCCAAAGCGCGGCTCATTTTCGCGGGCCCTGGGCAAAGGCGGGCCGCCCGGCACCGGCGGGCCTTCCACCACGTCAGACTCGCGCTGCGGCTTGCCGGCTGCCTCGGTTCTGGGCCCAAGCACCTTTTTTTCCACCAGGATCTTCTGGGGCTTGGGGAATTCGGAGGCGGGAATGTTCTTGGCCGCGTAATAGCTGGTGGCAAAATCGCCCCACACCTTGGCCGCGTTGGAACTGAACACCCCGTGCAGGCTCACGTACTTGTCGCTGCCCATCCACACCACGCCCACCATGTCGGGGGTGAAGCCCGCAAACCAGATGTCGCGAACCTCGTCGGTGGTGCCGGTCTTGCCGGCCACCTGGCGGTCTTTCAGCTTGGCGTTCTTGCCGGTGCCCTTTTCCACCACGTCTATCAAAATGGAAATGAGGTTATTGACCGGCTCGGGATCGAAACGCTGCTCGGGCTCCGGCTTTTCCAGCTCAATTTCCCGGCCCCGGCTATCCTCCACCCGCAGCAGCACGGTGGGTTTCATGTACACCCCGCCCCGGGCAATGGTGGAATAGCCGGTCATCAGCTCGAAGGGCGACACCCCGGAGGATCCCAGCAGGCTGGAGAGGTTGCGGTCGATGTGGGTTTCGATGCCCGCCAGGCGCACGGTTTCAATCACCGGGTCAATGCCCATCTTCATGCCCAGGCGCACCGTGGGGGTGTTGCGGGACAGGGCCAGCTGGGTGCGGGCGGGCGCCGCGCCAATGTAGCGGCCATCCCAGTTGTGCGGACACCAGTTGCTGTAGCCGTTGTTAAAGCACACCGGGGCGTCCGGGATGATGGTATCCGGGGTGATGATGCCCAGGCGCAGGGCGGTCAGATAGACAAACGGCTTGAAGGTGGAGCCCACCGCGCGCTTGGCCATGGTGGCATGGTTAAACTGGTTCTTCTCGAAGTCCACGCCGCCCACCAGGGCCAGCACCTGGGCGGAGTTGACGTCCTCAACCACAAAGGCGCCCTCGCTAACGTTGGTGGCCTTGGGCAGGGATTTCACCTGCTCCAGCAGGGCCTTTTCGGCCATGGTCTGCACTTCTTCATCCATGGTGGTATACACTTTCAAGCCGCCCCGGCGCACCACGTCGCTGCCAAACTTCTCTTCCAGCTCGATGATGACGTGCGCAATGAAATAGGGATGCTTGGAAGGCTTGGGCGTGCGGTGGTTCAGCTCGATTTTCTCGGCCACCGCCAGCTTGTGTTGCTTTTCGGTAATGTAGCCGTTCTCCAGCATTTTGCCCAACACTTCCAGCTGGCGCTTGCGGGCGGCCTCTGGGTAGTTATAAGGGGAAAGCCCCTCTGGGGCCTTCAGCAAGCCCGCCAGCAGGGCACTTTCGGCAATGGTCAAATCCTTGGCCCCCTTGTGAAAATACCGCCGGGCGGCCTTCTCGATGCCATAACTCTGGTTGCCCCAGTAAACCTGGTTCAGGTACATCTCCAGAATGGTGTCTTTGTCGTAATGCCGCTCCACCCGCATGGCCAGCAGGGCCTCGGCCAGCTTGCGGGTGATGGATCGTTCCGGGGAGAGAAACAGGTTTTTCACCAGCTGCTGGGTGACGGTGCTGCCCCCCTGCACGTCACCGCCTTTGAGGTTCTGCATAAAGGCCCGGGCGGTGCCCCGCAGATCCACGCCGTTGTGCTGGTAGAAGCGAGTATCCTCGGTGGCCAGCACGGCGCGCTGGATGTTGGGGGAAATCTCGGCCAGCGGCACCACCACGCGGTCTTCATCGCCGTGGATGTTGGCAATCAGGGTGCCGTTGCGATCGAAGATGCGGGTGCTCTGGCTGGGTTTCCACTCCTGCAACAGTTCCACGTTGGGCAGGGCCGCCGCGCCCCGGGCAAGCACAAAGCCCAGGTTCACCGACAGCAGGAACAGCAGGAAGGTGAAAACGGCAATCACCGTCAGGATGATGATAAGCCCCAGGCGATCCTGCACCACCTCGGACTTGCGCCGGATGTCCACCGGGAGCTCTAGCTGTCGATCAGGCATAAAAGGCTCTCACCCACCATCGTCTGGCGCATTGGGGACTACACTTGCAGTTTCGTGAAACAGGCCACCTGCAGGTAAACCCGGTTCAGGACGCTGAGAAGATTATAGCGGTTTTTGCGCACGGCTTCATCCGGATCGTTCACCATGACCTTTTCAAAGAAGCGCTCCACCGGCGCATCCAGGCCCAGCAGCAAGGCCAGCAGCCCATCGTAAGACTCCCGGCTGCGGGCCGCATCCAGCGAGGGCAGGCATTGTGCGCGCGCAAACAGCGCCCCTTCGGACTCGTCCCGAAACAGCGCCGCCTGCACATCGGTGGCCACCGCCTGCGGGTTGTAATGCCCCCCCAGGATCTTGAAAATGCGGTTGGCCGGTTCGTAGATGCGCTTTAGATCCTCGGGCCGGGCCGTGAGCGAACGCAGCAGGTCGAGCCGCACCATCACATCCCGGATATCGGAGAGCGGGGCGTTGCCGCTTTCAAACACGGCATCGATAATGTCGTAGCGGATGTTCTGCTCCAGCAGCAGGCCGCGGAAGCGTTGCAGGATGAACTCGCTGACCAGGTCAATGGTGCTCTGCTCATCCACAAAGGTTTTCACCTCGGGCAGGGATTCCTTCAGCCCCTGGTAGGCAGCCCGCATCAGGGCGGTCAGGTCGAGGGACAGCTTGTTTTCAAGCACGGTCAGGATGATGCCGGTAGCCATGCGGCGCAGGCCCAGGGGATCCTTGGAGCCGGAAGGCAGCTTGGCGTTTTTCTGGCTGAACACTGCCACGATGGTATCGATCTTGTCGGCCAGGCTGACGGCAATGCCCACCGGGCCGCGGGCCACCTCGTCCCCGGTGAAGCGGGGCAGGTAGTGCTCGTAGATGGCCTCGGCCACCGGGGCCGGCTCCCCGGAAATGAGGGCGTATTTGCGGCCCATCACCCCTTGCAGCTCGGTGAACTCAAACACCATGCCGGTCACCAGGTCGGCCTTGCACAACCGGGCGGCCCGACGGGTGTGTGCGGCATCGGTTTGCCCGTAACCCAGGGCGTCGGAAACCAGCCCGCTCAGGCGCTCCAAGCGGGCGGTCTTTTCGGCCAGGGTACCCAGGCCCTTTTGGAACGTGATGCCTTTCAGGGCCTCCAGGCGGTTTTCCAGGGGAACCTTCTGGTCCTCGGTGAAGAAGAACCGGGCGTCTTCCAGCCGGGCGGTGATGACCTTCTCGTTGCCGTGGCGGATGATGTCGGCAGCCTCGGGGCGTCCGTTGGAAACGGCCAGGAAGTAGGGCATTAGCTTGCCGGAGGCTTGCCGCACCGGGAAATACTTCTGGTGGGCGGCCATCACGGTGGTGGTCACCTCCTCGGGGATGTCCAGAAAGCGCTCCTCAAAGCGGCCCACCACAATGGAGGGATGCTCCACCAGCAGGCTCACGGTATCCAGCAGGCCGGCATTCTCGGGCACCACGCCCTGCACCTGGCCAGCGGAAGCCTGCAGCATCTGCCAGATGCTTTCCTTGCGGCGGCACTGATCGGCAATCACCGCCCCCTCCCGCTCCAGCGTTTGCAGGTACTCGGCGGGATGGCCAATGCGAATGGCCCCTTCGGACAGCACCCGGTGCCCATAGGTAAGTTGGCCAGAGCTGACCGGGCCTATGGTGACGGGCAGGTGTTCGCTGTCCCACAGGGACAGCAACCAGCGGATGGGCCGGGAAAAGCGGATGGTGTAATCGCCCCAGGCCATAAAGTGGGAGCCGGACAGCCCCAGTACGATTTCCGGCAGCACTTCCGGCAGCAGGTCCTTGACCGCCCGGCCCTGGATGGCCTGGTGCAGCACCATGTAGGTTTCGCCCTCAATGGCCTCCTGCTTCAGCTGGCCGAAATCCACCCCCACTTTGCGGGCAAAGCCCAGGCCGGCCTGGGTGGGCTTGCCGTCGGCATCGAGCGCCACCCGAACGGGCGGGCCCTTTACGGTGGTTTCGCGATCCGCCTGCTTTTCGGGGAGGCCTTCCACCACCAACGCCATGCGCCGGGGCGTGACATAAACCTTCACCTCGCCATAGGCAACGGCCTGCTCGTCCAGGGTGGCCTTCACCTTGTCGGCCAGTTCGCCGGGGGCGCTGAGCAGGAACTCAACCGGCAACTCCTCCGTGCCGATTTCAAGCAGGTAGGTATGGGGGGTGCTCACGGTGGGTGACCTCTCAGACAGACGGGATAGGGATCTTATTGTCCGATAATCGCAGGCGCTCTGCAAGGCGGCATACCGCGCAACACCGCAGCCGGGGCTAGGGCTTGAGCTGAAGGGCCCGATCGTGGGCCTGGACTTCCAGCCCGTCCGGCAGGGGCGGCAAGGTGACGCTGCCGTAGCGGCGGGACAACGCCCGGGCAAGCAGCTCATCGGCCAGGCGCGGGTTTTTGGGCAGGAGCGATCCGTGCAGGTAGGTGCCGTACAGGTTGCCCACCACGGCGCCCTCGTGGCCATCCTCCCCGTTGTTGCCATGGCCGTGGATGACCTTGCCCAGCGGGGTGACGTCTTTTCCCAGGTAGGTGCGCCCGCTATGGTTCTCAAAGCCCACCACCCGGCTGCCATCAGGACGCTCAATGGCCACGTTACCAATAAAGCGGGTATTACCGGCCACGGTGTAGGCGTCCATAAGGCTAAGCCCCCGCAGCTCGTCGCCCTCATGCGGCTTGTAGTAATGCCCCAGCAACTGGTAGCCGCCGCAAATGGTTAAAAATACCGCCCCTCTGGCTGCGGCCTGACGCAGGCTATCGGCCTTCACCCGGTGCAGATCCTCGCACACCTGGATTTGCTGGGCGTCCTGGCCACCGCCCATAAAGTACAGGTCGGCCTCGTCGGGATCGATGCTTTGCCCGGGGCCAATTTCCAGCAGCCGCACCCCGATATCCCGCCAGCGGCACCGTTGATACAGGGCCAGAATGTTGCCCCGATCGCCGTAAATGTTGAGCTGGTCGGGATAGAGATAGGCCAGGCGAAGTTCCATGCTCCCATTCTAACGGTTAGCGACGGGTTGCGGCAACCGGCCCGCCATGACCGGATTGCCGGGAAGCGCACCCGGCAATGCACCGCCACACCTGATATACGCTTGATAGGGGTTTTTAATTTTTTTTCACAAACTAACATCGTTTTGGTGTTGTTTGATTTTATACATACAGGAGACAGAACGGTAGTCACACCGACCCTGACGGATTTTTAGAGGACTAGGCTTTCGGGAGGTTATACGCAAATGAACGGCTGGATCAAAAAACGGGACATTCTGAAAGAGAAATATTGCAGCGAAGATGCGCTGAGCAAAGCCAAGCAACTGCTGCAAGCCGACGATCAGACCGAAGAAGCGTTTCTGGGTGCGCAAGGCGTCCTGCTGCTGCACGGCTTAATCTAGATTTCACTGGCTCTTTAATTTCACTCTCTTATACTCGAACCTTAAATCCAACTGGTTAAATCACTCTTCTGCTAAAAAACGAAAACGACGGCAAGCGCTCGTGCCGTCGTTTTCAGTTTTAAAGGGCGCGGTTATTCGCGAATCTTGGAATTGCCGAAATCGTCGATGTCGCCAATCCAGTCGCCATAGTAAATGTTGTGGAAGAATTTCTCGGTGGGCGTCATGGCCGGAGTGGAAGGCTGGCGCCATTCCTGGCGGCTGCGCTGCTGGTCGGTCACCGCGATGGTTTCCGGGGAGTAGCCCTTGATCTTCATCAGGTCGCTCTCGGGGGCATAGGCCAATGCTTGTGTGCCGACCGCGAGCATAACTAGCAAGGTGCCCATTGCCGCGAAATTGGTGTACTGTTTCATCATTGACCCTTTCTGCTCCTCCTTCGGGATGCGATACCTCCTGTATCGGCCAGGATGGGGAGGTCTTTAATTTTTTCTCTACCCCAGTTTAGAAGAGGTCACCCGCCCGGCGAATCCTGACAAAGGAGGAGATTTGCCCACCGCCCCGTCCTCCCCGGCTCCGGCGGGGGCTGGCGTATAATAGAGCTTGGGAGTGTTGTGCCGGGTTCAACTTTTTAGCCGGCCAGCCGATATACTACAGGCAGTCGTCCCGATAGACTGTTAGCAGACTGATGGAAGCGCATGCCATGGTGTTAACCGAAGATCCGAACGGGCCCAAGCTGCTGGCGGCAAACGCCAGCCGGTACGAGATGCCGTGGGAAACCCTGCAAGCCATTGTGCAGGGCAAGTCGCCCATCGATCTGACCTCCATGCCGGTGAACAACCGGGAAGAAGCCTTCAGCATGGTCTACAACTACGGCTTCGACCTGAACCACCCCGAAGACGTGGCGGAAATTGAAGGCTATTTCATTGAGGCGGTCAACTTCATTGAGCACCGCTTCCTGACGCCCACCATCGACTGGCAGGGCCTGGGCGCTGCCCCCTCGCCCACGGAAAGCCTCCCGGTGGCCGTGCGCGAGTCGCGCGACGTGCTGGATCTCATCCTCATCGCCTCCCAGGCGGATCATCCCCACCGCCCCTGGGCCTGCGCCTTGCTGAAGGTTATCCACACCCTGGTCTTCATCCAGAACAGCCCGCTTTACAAGCATCACCACCAGGCCAGCGAAACCATCCTGTCGCGCTTCCGCGAAATCCTGGAGCCCCAGAACGACGATACCGTCATCCTGCACGGGCAAAACCGCCAGCTTCGTCTGGCCGCCTTCGAGGCCAAACACCACAAGCCGCGGGAAAGCATCCTCATCAAGCTGCTGTGCAAGAAGGAAAACGTGGCCGAAAACGTGTGGGACCTGGTGGGCGTGCGCCTGGTTACCTTCCATCCCGCCGAGGCGGTGCTGGCCGTGGACATCCTGCGCGAGCAGAAGGTGCTGGTCTTTCCCAACGTCATCCCCAGCCGCTCGCACAACTCCCTCATCGATATCGAGGAGTTCCGCAAAGCCTACGAAGTGAACCTGGCCAACCTGAAGCAGGGCATTGGCAACCCAGACGCCCTGGAAGAGCTAATCAAAACCTTCCCGCTGATGCCCGAGCCCGAGGTGAGCCGCCGCAACCCCATGAGCTCGCCCCACTACCGCTCGCTGCACATTACCTGCCGCCAGCTGCTGCGGGTAAAAGCCCCCAACGGGCTCACCGAAACCCGGTTTGCCTTTCCCTACGAAATCCAGATTATGGATCACCAGAACTACCTGGAAAGCAAGGTGGGCCAGGGGGCCCACGCCCGCTACAAGCTGCGTCAGCTGGTGGCCGCCCGCAAGCGGGTGCTGGGCAGCATTCTGAAGCAGCCCTTCCTGGAAGATCTGGATGACTGAGCACGGCCATGACGGCTGAAAAAGTGCTTTACGAGTCTGCCGACACGCGGGTCACCGGGGCGGATGGCGTGATACGCCTGGAGTATCACTGCCGGGAGGCCGCCGGCGCCATCGGGCGGCGCCAGGGGGAAAGCCTGCTGCAAGCCCTGGCGGCCATTGAGGCAACGGAATGCCACACCCTGCTTGTGGCGGCCAATTCCGCCGGCGCCCACTTCGGGGAGCCCATGCAGGGGCTGGACGCCATCGACCGCATCATTGGGAAGCTCTGGGCGTTAAAGACCCGCGGCGCGCGGCTGGTCTTTTACAGTGACGGCTGGCTGTATGGCGGCATGGCGCTGACTGCGGCGGCCTGCGCCGATGAAATCGTGCTGGGCCCCCGGGCGCGCATGGGGCTTTTCGGGCAGCGGGTCTCCGGGCAGGCTGCCGCCATCATATTGCCACCAGAAGGGTTTCAGCCCCCGGGCGTGCTATTCAGGCGAAAAACCGGGAATGAACCCGGCTTTTGGGAGGCTTGGACGGATGGCGCGCCTTAGGCTGCCGCCGGAGCAGCCGCCTTGGCCTGGCGGGATCGCCACATGGCCAGCAGCACGCTGGCGTTGAAGATGCTGGAATAGGTACCCACCGCCAGGCCCAGGATAATGGCCAGCACGAAATCCTTGGTGGTTTCCCCGCCAAAGAAATACATGGCCAGCATGGTCAACAGCGCCGTGAACGAGGTGTTCAGGCTGCGCACCAGGGTCTGGTTCACGCTCATGTTGGCAATCACGTCGAAGGGCACTTTCTTGGTGAAAAACAGCTTGTAGTTCTCCCGGATCCGGTCAAAGACCACGATGGTGTCATGCACGCTGAAGCCAATCGCGGTAAGGATGGCGGTGATAAACAGGCTGTCAATTTCGGTGTGGAACAGCTTGCCGAAGATGGCGAACATGCCCACCACGAACAGGGAGTCGTGCACCAGCGCCAGCATGGCGCACACCGCGAAATCGAACTGGAAGCGGAAGGTCAGGTAGCCCACAATCAGCAGGTAGGCCATCACCAGGGCCAGCAACGCGTTGGTAAACAGCTCGCTGGCCAGCGACGGGCCAATGGAGTTCTTCTGCAACAGCGTAATGTGGCCATATTGCTGGCTGAGCGTATTGCGCACGTTGGATTCCGCCTGGCCTTCCATGTGCTTGGCCCGGATGGACACGATGGTGGAAACCTTGTGCTCGCCCTCCTGGGCAGGAGGCACCCCTTCGGCCTGCACCTGGGCGGGGGCCTGGGCCGTGGCGGAGCGCTCAGCGTCGTTCAGATCCGGCTTCATGCCTTCAGATGAGCCGGTGGCCGGGCCGCCTATCTCGGTAGGCTGTTTGTTCACACCCATGCGGGCCTCCTGAATCTGAATCACCGAGCCGGTGTAGCCCTCCTTGTCGAAGGCTTCCCGGATGGCGTTGAGATCGGCCTGGGTGACCGGCTTTTCAAAACCGTACTCCAGCAGCGTGCCGCCCCGAAAGTCGATACCCAACCGCAAGGGGGCCTGGATTTGGGGATCCATGGTGTTCATGATGAGGAAGGCAATCCCGGGGATGAGAAACAGCACCGAGATCCCCAGAAAGACCCAGCGGTACTTGATGATATCGATGGGCCATTTCTTGTTGATGATTTCTTCGGGCGTGGTTGGCATTTTAGACATATTGCAAATCCTCTAGGCCTTTCCGGTTACGACATCTTCCTGGCTGACCCCGAAGGCGCCGGTGGACATTTGCCCCCCGCCCGCGTTGGATACCAGGTAGAGGAAGGTACGGGTGACCGTTATGGCGGAAAACATGCTGACCGCCACCCCAATGGCCAGCGTCAGCGCAAAGCCTTTAACCGGGCCCGTGCCCAGCCACCACAACAGGGCACAGGTAATGATGGTGGTGGTGTTGCTGTCGAAAATGGAAGGAAACGCGCGATCGAAGCCCACCTCAACCGCCTTCCACAGCGAGCGACCGGCGCGGATTTCCTCCTTGGTGCGCTCAAAAATGAGGATATTGGCATCCACCGCCATCCCGATACTCAGGATGAAGCCGGCAATACCTGCCAGGGTGAAGGTCACCCCGATTTTCAGGAAGATGGCAAACGTCAGCAGCGAGTACACCAGCAGCGCCAGGCTGGCCACCAGGCCCTGCATGCGGTAGAAAATGAGCATAAACACGATGACCAGCCCCAGGCCGATGAGACCGGCCTGCATGCTGCGGTGGATGGAGGCCTGACCCAGCAGGGGGCCCACGGTGTTTTCCTCGATGATTTTCACGTTCACCGGCAGGGCGCCCGCGTTCAGGAAGTTCACCACCTCCTGGGCCTTTTCGGCGGTCAGGCTGCCGTGGATATAGCCCGCCCCGTCCAGGATGGCGGATTCCACGCCGGCCACCTGGATTTCCTCGTTGTCGAAAAAGATGCCGATGGGCTGGTGGCCTTTCACCAGTTCGGAGGTGAGGGTGGCGAATTTCTTGGCCCCGTTGGCGTTGAACTGGAAGTTGATGGTCCAGTCCCCGTTTTGCAGGCGGCCCACTTCGGCCTTGGCGAAGTCTTTGCCGGTGATGCCGGCGCTCACCCACTTGCCGTTGGCATCCAGGCGGCGAAACTCCAGGGAGCCCACCTTGCCCAGCCGGGCCCGGGCCTCATCGGCGTCTTTCACCCCGGGGATTTCCACAATCAACCGCCGCTCGCCGGAGGGCTGCACCACGGATTCCGCAATCCCCATACTGTTCACCCGGCCTTCAATGACCGTGTGCAGGCTGTTCATCACGTCCTTGGTAATCTTGGGCACATCCGGGCTGGGAACGGCTTCCAGCACCAGCCGGGTGCCGCCCTTCAGGTCCAGGCCCAGGCTGATTTCATCTTTGCCCTTCACCACGGCCCAGATGGACAGCATGACCAGGGCGAGAATAATCACCAGGTTCACTTTGTAATTCTTAAACATGGGTCTTCCTATACTTTCGTGATACTGCCCGCACTATTCAAACGGGGCTATTCTAACCAAAAAGCAGAGCCGGTTCGAGTCCGGGTTGCCGGACGGCCATGCCCCCTGGGCATACCGGTTTGCAACCGTTTCCCTCGCCATCCGCCCCGGCAGGAAATATTCAGGGCCCCCGAATGAGCAGGGCGGATTTTACCGGGCGCCGGGCCGGGCTGCCGTCCTTTTCAAACTCCCCAAAGTAGGCTTTGCCCTGGTAAACCAGGCTGCTGGAACCGCCTCCGTCGAAGGCCATGGCCTGGGTGGCCCCCCGAGCCTTCAGCAGGCGGGCCATTTCCTCCAGCGTAAAGCCGCTGGTCGCGTTATCAGGATGTTGGGCCCCCACCAGGATAATCAGGCTGCCATCGGGAGTGAGGCCGATGGCGGTTCGGGCATTGGGCTTGCACACGCCAATGGGATCCCGGGTGACCCGGCCCGCGGTATCGTAATCCAGAAAAGCCTCCTGCCGGGCGGTCAGTTCGGGAAGCAGGCGGGGGCCAGCTCCTACCGCATCTTTCAGTCGGCAGCCTTCCGGCACCGGGGCGTTGTGCGGGGCAATCTCGAAGCGGGGCCGGGCATCGCAATCGTAAATGCGAAACTCGGTGCGATTAAAAACCTGGGGCAGGTACTTTTGCAATCCGGCATTTCCGGTCAGACGCTCGTTGGCCGCCGGATCCCCCACCCATTTTCCATCAACCGCTACGTAAGAGGTGGTTTTTCCGTTCACCGGATCGAAAAACCCGGCATTCACCACCAGCTCGGGGTGGCCGTTCTGCTCGTAGAACCCGGTAACCAAAAGCCGACCCGGCGCATAGCCCACCGCCACCCGGCTGGACAGGCTGGCCGGCAGGGTATAGCTGTACAATACACCCTGGCGCATGGGCTCTACCTCGAAGGCGCCCGCCACTACCGGCACCGCAACGGACTGGGCCGATGAATTCTGCCCGGGCCACTGCCCCAGGGCCAGCAAGGCCACCACCAACAGGCTGCAAAGGATTGTAAACAGCGTTTTCATCATTGCCGCAATCAAACCAGGGGTCAGCACTATGGTAGCCTGTTGCCCCATGCTTGTCGAGAGCGGGCATTTTGGGTACAATCCCATGCGGGTTTTGGAAGCCGCCGCAAACAGCGCACCACAAGCTTCGTGTCGCTCCAACACCTTCTGGTTTACTGGTTTTACCCTCCCGCACACCTCTTAACTGCTGTAGAGGTCTCTCCCTAGCACCAAAATGCCGGATCCGGTTTTTTTACATGTATAGGGACTGCGAGGTTGGCATTTCTTCTTTCCTTCTCTGTTGTGTATGAAACCATTGAGGTTTTATAGGTGAACCTGCTTGCGGGGCTGCAAAAGTTCCCCATCACAATGAAGCTGAATTTCCTGAACCGGAGAAACCTGCTTTATCTGGCGGAAATTGCGGCGGTCACCCGGATTTTCACCGGCATTGTGCGGGTATGGGAAAACAAGCCCTCCAAGCTGAAAGATCCCCGCCTATCGGAAAACGAAAAGCGCCTGGCCATGTTCGAGCGCTTTTTCGTGGAAATCCTGGGCACCACCGGCTACATGTTCTGCCTGCACTTCGGGCAGGATCTGGCCAGCAAGTTTTTTGAAAAGCAGGCCGCCTTCAAGCCGCCGGTGCTGGCCGACGACCTGGTGGAACTGACCCGCCAGGGCGTGGATATCAAGGCCGTCAACGAGGCCATCAAAAAGGTTTACGGCACCGAACGCCAAGGCCTGATGCACCGTATCCTGTACGGCGATGTCATCAAGGACGGCGCCAAAACCACCGTGCAGAAAGCCAACCTGTCGGCCCTGCGCCATGAGCTGGGCGACGAGATTTTTACCAAGGTGCGTCCCTACATCAACGATTTTGCCCGCCGCGCCAACGTGGCGGCCTCCGTGACCGTGCTGGGCGGGGTCATATTGAGCGCCCTGTTTGGCGGCTTCGTGACCCAGTGGGTGAACGATCGGGTAGCCTCCCCCATGGCCCGGGCTTTCCTCAGCCGCAAGTTTGGCGATGACACCCAGTTGAAAAAAGCCGTGCAGCATTCGCAACAGGAACTGGCCAAGCAGCAGCAGGTTCAACCGCAAGTCCCGCTGGCCGTGCGCCAGGCCACCACCCCGGCGGTGGTGCATCGGCCCTTGTACGCCATGCCGTCCCAAGCCACCATGCAGCAAAACGCCATGGCCGTGCCGGGCCTGCCCGTCTATCCTGGCGGGCCCATGCTGGGAGGTGCCCGATGAACGTGATCGGCCAGGTGGGCATGCAAGCCGCCGAGCGCATCGGCGCCGGTGAGGCGGCCAAACAACTGGGCCGCAACATGGTGCAGATTGCCCGCAACACCGGACACAACCTTATGCAGGATCCCGCCCGGCTCAAGACCAACTCGCTGATTATTTCCTCGCTCATTCTGGTACTGTCGCGCGTTTTCATCGCCAACCTCTCCGCGCAAAAAGCAAAAGGCACCCCGGAAGCGCCCCTGCGCCACCGGGAAGCCATCCGCACCACCATCCGCGAATTCTGCGGCTGGACCTTCGGTTACATCATCCTGCGCTGGGTGCAGAATATGACCAAAACGGCCATGAAAGTGTACTTTGGCATCGTGGATCGCCATGGCGAAATTCCCCAATACAAGCCCAAATACTTTGCCGAACGCTGGGGCGCCATGATCAAGGACATGCCCGTGGTCCGGGCCTTAAGCGCCAGCCTGCAACGCCGCAAGTTTGATATTCCGGTGGCCGAAATTGACAGCACCGTGGAAAAAGCCCTGGAATTTGCCCACGTGGAACGGGTGGACCGCGTGAAAAATCTGATTGGCAAAGTGCTGCCCGCCGCCAGGCGCATGGGCCGCCAGGAATTCATGGAAACCATGATGCGCTGGGCTCCCATTGCGGTGGGTTCCGTGCCTGCCGTGCTGCTGGCCGGCTACGCCCTGGAGCGCTTTACCCGCGATTATTCCGAGCAGGTGGTGAATACGCTGAGCAAGCGGTTTGGTGATAAAAAAGAGGGTGCCGCGCCGGAACCCGTGAGCCGGGCGCGCCAGAATTTCGACACCTACCTGAACCGCATCCAGTTGAAGCAGGCCGATCGCACCCAATAATCAGCCCAAAAGCCAACAGCCCCCCGAACCATTCGTGCGGAGGGCTGTCGAGTTACGGGTCGCCCGTGGGGCGGGTTACTTTTTGGCCGGGGCGCTGGCCGAGGCAGTGGCCGGCTTTTTGGCGGCGGGTTTCTTGGCGGCGATGCTGGGCTTTTTAGGGGCCGCCTTGACGGTTTTGGTGGCCGGCTTTTTAGCCGCAGTCGACTTTTTGGCCGCCGGTTTTTTGGCGGTGGATTTTTTGGCCGCCGGTTTTTTCGCCGCCGGTTTCTTAGCCGCTGGTTTTTTCGCGGCGGGTTTTTTAGCGGGGGATTTTTTGGCAACGGGTTTTTTGGCTGCCGGTTTTTTCGCTGCCGGTTTTTTGGCGGCAGCGGCGGCGGCGCCTTCCTTGGCCAGGCCGGCAATGGTGCTTAGCACGCCATCCACGGTTTTGCGCACACCGGCTTCAAAATTAGTTTTCTCTTTCTGGAAGCGGTTTTTCAGGTCTTCGGCCACTTTCTTGGCATCCGCCGGGTTAATGTCGCCACGGGCCACCATGTCATCCACCATGTCTTTCACGGCGTCCTTCAATTTTTCAGCGGTCAGCACGGTAGCGCCCAGACCAATCAGGAACGCTTTTTTCAGGGATTCCATGGAGTTGCCGCCACCCCCTTTGGCTTGCGCGCCGCCGCCGTTTGCGGGCTTGGATGCGCTGCTCTTCTTGGATGAACTCGACTTCTTTTTCACAAATCTCTCCTTCACTCTAGTGTGTTAAAGACCACAATGAAAGCCTGCATTAAACCCAATTGTAGCATCGGTTTTGCATTGCAACACGGTTGAATACTTTTTTAATTTCAGCCTTCCATGGGTCAAGCGCCTGTCCATAGCGCCCGCTGGCAGCGGAGTTTGCCGCCATGACCTGACATTTCATGCATGTTGCTTATACTCACCAATAGAAAAAACGTGTACGAACCACCCATTACACCGTTCCTCCAAACGGTGGATCTTTGGCCCGGTTTATCAAGATTCACCGCCCCATCGCCGATAGCGCCCATAGCTCCTGTTTTACCCCGAGCAGCGCAATGGGAGCATTGAGCAAAGCCGCACGAAAAGGGACAGCCACCCCATGGGACTTGCAGCCAGCCAGTCGCGATTCCTTGTTCTGACCGCCCGAAAGAGCGATCTGGAATTGACCGGCCAGCAAATCAACCAGTCGCGGTTGCAACTGGCCAACGTCACCAACGATCTGTTCAACGTGGCCAGCACCCTGGATCCCGACTCGCAGGAAGCCATCCAGATTCAGCTTCGCATCAACAGCCTGCAAAGCCTGGACCAGTCGCTCGAACTTCAGCTTCGCCGGGTGGACACCCAGCAGCAAGCCGTGCAGACCGAACTGGAGGCCATCCGCAAGGTGATTGATAAGAATATTGAACTGACATTCAAGACTTTCGCATAAACGCCGATAGGGGTAGTGAAGACAGGATCCTCACACGATGTCATACAAAAACGATTCGCTCATCGTCATTTTGAATAGCTACAGCAAGTCCAGCAGCACCGCCAAGGCCGAGCTGTTTGAGACCTACGATCGCCTGCGCGATTTAACCGTCAGCGGCCCGGCCCTGGGCGGCAGCGGGGTGGGGAAAT
This sequence comes from uncultured Vampirovibrionales bacterium, assembly GCA_964390635.1. Taxonomy (GTDB): domain Bacteria; phylum Cyanobacteriota; class Vampirovibrionia; order Vampirovibrionales; family Vampirovibrionaceae; genus CAYMIG01. The sequence goes on from CAYMIG010000002.1 coordinate 331,686, forward strand.
TTGGCAGCCTGCTGATGAACGTGGCCCGCCTGTTTGGCGGCGCGCCATTTTTGCCCACCTTTGGCAGCGAATCGATTAATATTCCGGGCACGTCGTATTACGCGCCCATCACCGGGGGCACCGGCATCCTGCCCGGCGGGCAAGCCGCCTTTGGCCTGGCCCCCTTTTCGCAAGTATCCGGTTTCCCCACCGGGGGCGCCGCACCCATCCTGGGCAATGTCAGCCCGCTCAGCTTCTTCTCTTCGCTAGGCAGCGGGTCGCTGGTGGCCGATCTCGGTTTTTCCGGCATTGGCGATCCGGGCTTTCCCATGAGCGCCACCATCGGCGGCCTGGGCGGCGGGTTTTTCGCCGGCGGGGCCAGCCCCATCTCGGGGGATGCCGACAGCCTGGCGTCTTTAAGCTTTAACAACGGCGTAATTGCCGGGGGTGCCAGCGGCATCGCCACGGCAGCCACCGCCGGGGGACTGGCAGCCGGAACCGCCGCCGGGGCCGGTTACGGACGCAACTGGGTATTGCCCGCCGCGGGCATCGTCAGCGGCATTGGTGGATTGCTGACCACACTGGGGCCGTTCTTCGGGCCCTTCGGCCTGGCCGCCGCCGCGGGCGGCTCCGTGCTGAGCGGCCTGTCCGGGGCGGTGCTGGCCTCGTTCCAGCACATCTCCAACCGCATCCTGGTCAATGCCGACACCATTCTGACCAACAAGGTGAAAAACCTGGAAACCACCGTCAAGCAGCTCGACGCCCAGGAGGAGATCCTCAAAAAGCTCCTGAAGGAATCCCTGGACGGCGACCGCAAGGCGCTCGACAACCTGTAATTTCACACCCCTCCTTCATATCATCAGGGAGGGAATGGCCCACAACCAGCTCACCGCTTGAGGGGTACACAACACAATGCAGAAACGAAACCCGCAAAACACCGCCGACGCCTACACCTACGCCAACATGCTGTCACGCATGAACCGCAACCCCATCGAGGTCATCGTGGGCGATCTCTCGCGCATGGTCAACGTCATCGCGAACCTGGGCAAAAACCGCAAGCTGGCCCAGGCCCGCATTGAGCAGCTGCAGGATCGTGTGAACCGGGTGGAAGCCTACATTGAGATGGTCAACCCCAAGACCACCGGCAACCGCCTGGACAAGCTACGCTAGAGGTCAACCAACGACGTCGCCGGTATCTCACTCGTCTCCAACCCCTCTTCGGCCATGTCGCCAACCGCACCGGCGGCGGTCTCTTCGCGCCCGATTAATTGCACCAGGCTGGAGAGTTCCTTTTTATCGCCCACCAGCTTGAAGTACTCGTAAAAGTGGCGGGTGACGTTGAGCTGGTACGAGCGGCCCTCGCGGCGCTTGGAAATCAGCTTGTGCTTGAGCAGGTTGGCGATGTGATCGTAGGCCGAGGCCCCCCGCCACTCGATGAGATCGGATTGCAACACCGGGGCTTTCAGGGCAATGGCTGACAGGGTACGGATTTCGGCGGCGGAAAGTTCCAGCGGCATCATCTTGTTCACGATGTCGGCGTATTCCTCCCGCACCTGCAAAATGTAGCCGTCGGTATCGTCGATTTCCAGCGCCCCGCCCTCCCGAAAGCCGTAATCGCCCATCAGCTCCATCATGGCCAGCTCCACGTCCTCGGTGGGGGCCTCCACGATTTCGGCAACCTCGCCCAGGGACAAGGCCCGCCCGGTGATGAACAGGACGGCTTCGATGCGGCCTTTCAAAGTCTGGTTGGGTTTGAGGGACATAGCGTGCAACTCCCTGCGCGTTAACACCATTATACGGGGAGCGGGCCCGAACGGGGCGGCGGCTTAACGGGGTTTAACAAAAGCGGGACCATCACCCGGCCAGCTCCTCGGGGCCTGGCAGGGCGTCCGCATCGGGTTCGGCATCCGCCAGCAGCGGTTCGCTGGCCTGGGCGGTGGGCACGTCGGCGGAAACATAGACCTCGGCGTAGAACTCCTCCTGAGACAGCTCGAATTCCCCCCGCGACGCCAGGAACAGCAGGGCCAGGAAGGCGGAAACCTTGTCAATCTGCCCTTCGCGCATAATCTCGCTAAGGGTAACGTGCTCCTGGTGAATGAGAATGCGCTCCAGGATGCTTTTCAGCCGCAGAATCGTATCCTCGATGAACTCCTCATGCGCCATTTCCTCAATGTCGTCAGCGGTAAACTGGGCGTAATCCTGCATGTTGGCCCGGCGGGTGTTGGCGCTCTCCACCTTTTCGCGCAGGCTGCGGCGCTTTTCCAGCTCCTCATAGCGCTTCAGCTCGCGGATGAGGTCGTTCAGGGTGACCGGGCGGATGCGCTTCTGCTTGGTGCTGGTGCGGCGCTGGATGACTTCATCCAGGGAGCGGAAGTTCAGCTTGGGCTGCACCGCCTTGCCGCCGTCCAGAAAGTCCGGGTCCAGCAGCTCGTCCAGGAACTCGTCCTCGGGCGGGTTCAGGTAGTTGATGCCGGCCAGCTGATCGGACTTCATGCGCAGCAAAATAGCCAGATACAGCAGGGTTTTGCCGGTAATCTTCAGGTCGGACTCGCGCAGGTCGGCCACGGCCTTCAGGTACTGGTCGGCCACCGTCACGATGTCGATGTTCCAGGGGTCGATCTGCCCGCTTTTGGCCAGCTGCACCAGCAGCTCCACCCCGTCCACGTTCTGGTCGGCGGGCAAGGGGGACGGTTCGTCCTCGGGCAGTACGATTTTGCCCCGCATGACGGGGCCGTTTTCAAAGGCCTGCCCAGTGGCGGCGCGTTCCTCAGGAAGCGGCGGCAACGGCAGAGGCCTCTTCTTCTTCGCGGTGCTTGATGCCGGTGACCTTGGTGATGCCGTTCTGGCGCTGGGTCACCCCGATAGTGCGCTCTGAGCTTTCGATCATGGGCTTGCGCAGGGAAACCACAATGAACTGGGCGCCTTTTCCCGCTTCCCGTTTGACCATGTTGGCCAGTTTTTCCGCGTTGATGCCGTCCAGGTTCTGATCCACCTCGTCCAGGGCATAGAAGGGGGCCGGCATGTAGCGCTGGATGGCAAACACAAAGGCCAGCGAGGTGAGGGATTTTTCCCCACCGCTCAGGCCCTCGATACGCAGCATTTTCTTGCCGCGGGGCTGGGCGTGGATGGTAAGCCCACCGGCAAAAGGATCCTCGGCGTTGGTCAGGTGCAGTTCCCCAATGCCGTCGGACAGTTCGGCAAAGATGGCCTTGAAGTTGGCGTCCACGTTCTCGTATGCCTTCATGAAAGAAGTCAGCTTCAGCTCGTGGTAGCCGGCAATCTTGACCGTAATGGTCTCTTTCTCTGCGCTGAGGGTTTCGATCTTCTCCTTCAGCCCGTCGCGGCGGTCGCAGACCCGGTCGTACTCTTCGATGGCCAGCATGTTCACCGGCTCCATGGCCTCCATGCGGCGGGTCAGGCTCTGAATCTTGCCGTTGACCTCCTCCGCCGAAGGCAGTTTGTCCTCCTCGATGGTATCCGGGTCGATTTCCGCCTCGTGCAGCTGAAACTCCACCTGCTTGATCTGCGGGTTCAGCTCCCGAATGCGGGCCTGGAAGGCCATCATCTGCTCATCCAGCTGGGTAATTTCCCGCTCCAGGATATTTTTCTGCTTCTCCTGCTCGATGAGCTGGCGCTGCACCTGGTCGCGTTCCTCCTGCAGCTTTTTCAATTCCTCATCCAGCTCGGTGGTCTGGGCTTCCAGTTCCTTGATTTGCAGGTCGGTCAAGCTGATTTCCTCAATGGCCACCTGGCGTTCCTTGACCATATCGGCGTTGTGCTGGCGGGCCTGGGCAATGCGCTCCTCGCTGTCTTTTTGCCCGCCAAGGCGGAAGTCCTTTTCCAGCTCGTTGCTTTTGATTTCGGTCTGCACATTGCGCATCTGGGTGTCGTAGTAGTCCATCTGGAACTTCACTTCCGACATTTCCTGGCGCAGGGCCTCAATCTGGTCACTGGGCAGCTGGGCCTCGATGCCTTCCAGCTCGGCCTGAAGCTCGCTGGCCGCCTTTTGGCGCCGGGCCATCTGTTCATCCAGCTTCTTCAGCTCGGCCTGCAGGGCGGAGACCTGCTTTTTCAGGTCGCTCACATCCACCGCCCCGCTTTGCGCCTGGCGCAACTCTTCCAGCTGGCGGGTCACCTCGCCATGCTCGGCGCTGAGGCGGGAATGCCGCTGCATGCAGGCGGCGTAATCGGTCTTGATGTCCTCCATTTTGAGCTCCAGGGAGGTAAGCTTCTTCTGGGCGGCTTCGCGCTGGGCCTCCAGCTTTTCCAGCCGCTCGGACAGGGCGGCCAGCTCGTTTTCAACCTGGCCGCCGCCAAAGTAGCGGGCGCCTTTCTGGTGGAGGGAGGCCCCGCCGGTCATGGCCCCGGATTTCTCCAGCAAACTGCCGTCCAGGGTGACCATGCGGTACTTGCGCAGCAGCTTGCGGGCGGCCTGCATGTCTTCCACAACCAGGGTATCGCCCAGGGCATAGGCAAACACGTTCTCATAGCGGCCATCAAAGTCGATGAGGTTCATGGCGTAATCCACCACGCCCGGATCGTTGGGCAACGGCGGCAGCCCCCGGGCGGCCTGGATTTTGTTCAGGGGCAAAAACGTGGCCCGACCGGCCTTGCGCTGGTTCAGCAGGTCGATCCCTTCGCTGGCCACCTGGTCGTTGTCCACCACAATATTCTGGATGCGCCCGCCAATGGCAATCTCCATGGCCAGGGCGAACTCTTCATCCACCTGCCCCAGCTGGGCCAGGGTGCCATGCACCCCCTTCATGCCCGAATTAAGAATGGTTTCCACCGAGCGGGCGAAGTTTACCTCGTCCATCGCCTTCTGGCGAGCCTCCAGCTGGATGTATTCGCGGTTCAGCTCGTTATACTTACCTTGCAACTGGTTCAGATCCACGCGGGCCTGGCTGTAATCCAGCTGCGTTTTATTGAGCTGCGCCTCAAAAGCGCTCTTCTCCAGGTCCAGGTCTTTCAACTCGGTGCCCAGGGCAGCGGCCCGCTGGGTGAGGCTCTCTTTGCGCTCCTTGCTCTCGCCGCTTTCCCGCAGGCGCAAGTCCATCTCAAACTCATGGCGCTTGATTTCCGCCTCGATGTCCAGCTTCTGGCGGTTCAGGCGGGACAGCTCGTCCTCCTCCTCGGTCAGCTTGCGGCGAATCTCGCCCCGCTTGACGGTCAGCTCGCTACCACTGCCGGTAAGGGCGTCGAATTTCTGGTTCAGCTTCTCGTATTGGCGGGCCTGGTCGTTGTAAAGCCCTTGCAACTCCTTCACCTGGTGCTGGAAAGCCGCAATCTTGGCATCCAGGTTCTCGGCATCCTCTCTCATGCGGGCGATATCGCCCTGCATCTGCTCGATGCGGTGGTTGTTCTCGGCGGTGCGCTTGTCAATCTCCTCGATGGCAATCTGGCGGCGCTCGATGTGCCCCTTCAGGCCTTCAATCTGCTTTTTCAGGGCAATCTGCTGGTCTTCGCCCTTGCGTTTCACCTGGTTGGCCAGATCGGTAAACCGCTCGTTGGTGTCCCGGATGGCATCCACCAGCTGCCGGATACTGCCCTGCACCTGCTCCTTTTGCTTGCGGGCGTTGGCCATATTCTGGTTGGCCGCGGCAATGGCTTTTTTCAGATCGATATATTTGGCCGAAAGCAGCATGCCTTCGTACTGGTGCTTTTCATCCCGCAGTTTCTGGTATTTCAGGGCATGATCCCGCTCGCTGGCCAGTTGTTCCAGGCGCAATTCCAGCTCGCTGAGCAGGATGGCGTTGCGCTCGATGTTGGCGGCGGTGGCCTCCAGTTCGCGCTGGGCCTGCTCGATTTTGCGGTCAAACTCGGCCACGCCGGCGATTTCGTCAATGATCTTGCGCCGGTCCATGGGCGACATGTTCACAATGCCCGCCACATCACCCTGCATCATGACGTTGTAGGTGCCGGGCGAAACGTTGAAGTTGCCCAGGTAATCGTGGATTTCGGTCAGCGTGGTGGGACGCCCGTTAAGGTAGTAGGTACTGGTATAGGTGCCGCTGGCCGAGCCCTTGATGCGGCGGGTCACCTGCACGAATTCGCTGTTGGGGCCCAGATCGGCCAGGGAAATCTCCTTCACCTTGGTTAACACCTGGGATTCGGACTCGCCCAGGGGCTCGGCATCCTCGACGGCGGTGGCTTCCTCCGGGGCCGGGGCGGACGTCCCCTCGCCATCGGCCAGCTCCAGCGCCATCTGGCGCCCCTGGCGCTCGCGTTCCAGATCCTCGGCGTCCTTTTTGAAGGTGATGGTGACAATGGCCTCTTTGCGCTTGGAGAGGTTGTTGATGAGGTCGGAGAGCTTTTCGGCCCGCATGGTACGCGAGGTGGACAGCCCCAGACAGAACAGGATGCTGTCGATAATGTTGCTTTTGCCCGAGCCGTTGGGCCCCGAAATGGTGGTAAACCCCTCTTCGAACGGGATGACCGTCTTTTCGGCGAACGATTTGAAGTTGTCAATCGCGATTTGGTAAATGTGCATGCCGGATCCTTGGTGCCAGATGTCGGATGTATCAAGGGATTTCAGTATACAGGCCACTCAAACCGCTTACAAGCAGCGGCATTGCCCGTCCTAACTCTTCTCTATCCGAATCCCGATCGTTCGTACTCCACAAGTGGATAACTCGACGTCAGGTTTATTATATCGGAATCTCTGCATTGCGGCATGGTTTCTTCTTTAAATGTAAAGTCGGCGCCGTCCCACTCATGACGGCGGCGGGCATGGGACGGTTCCAAGGGCCAACTGCCGCATGGCCACCGCTAAAACCCCGGTCTCTGTACGCAACCGGAAATTTCGAGTAAGATAATTCGCATGACCGAGGCGACCGCAATCCAGATTCCCTACCTTGCCGAAAAGGCGCAGGTTGTTACCTACGACAACGGCTATACCTTCGTGTTCGTGCCTAAGCGGGGCGATGTGTTCAACATCAGCACCTGGGTGCGCACCGGCTCCATTCACGAGGACGATCAAATCAACGGCATCTCGCACTTCCTGGAGCACCTGATGTTCAAGGGCACGGAGCGCTTCAGGCCCGGCGAGTTCGACAAGGCCATGGAGTCGATGGGGGCCATCATCAACGCGGCCACCTGGAAAGACTTCACCTTTTACTACATCACTGGCCCCCAAGGCAAAGGCGGGGAGAACTTCGACCTGGCCCTGGACATGCATGCCGACATGATGCTGCATTCCACCATTCCCGATGAAGAAGTGGGCCCGCCCTACGACCCGTTCGACGAAAACTACCGGGGCGAAAAGCGCGAGCGCAGCGTGGTGATCGAAGAAATCTCGATGCGCGAAGACCAGCCCTGGACCAAGATTTACAACGCCGTGAACCACATGATGTACCCCGCCGGGCACCCGTACCAGCGGGACGTCATCGGCACCCGCCAGATTATCGGCAGCGTGCCCCGCGACACCATCCATACCTACTACCGGCAGTGGTACGCGCCGCGCAACATGACCACCATCGTGGTGGGCGACTTCGACTTCCGCCAGCTGGAAGCCCAAGTGCTCAAGCACTTCGACTTTTCCGGCCTGCCTGCCGTCAACGGCCATGCCAATTACAACGCCAGCGTGGAAACCGCCGGCAAGCGCTACCAGGAGTTGACCGGCGACTACCAGACCTCCTTTTTCATCATGGGCTTCCATGGCCCCAACCCGCTGGATCTGAAAGAAAGCATCGCCCTGGATGTGGCCAGCCACGTGCTGGGCGAAGGGCGCAGCTCCCGTTTAACCCAGGCCCTGCTGGAAAAGCCGGCGGATCCCATTTACAACTACGTTAGCTGCGGGCAATCCACCTTCAAGCTGGGCAACGTGTTCTTCATTCAGGGCAATTTCACCTCGCCGGATACCGCAGGCACCCTGCACCAGCTGAAGTGGGAGGTGGAGCGCCTGCTAACCACCAACCCCGTCACCGAGGACGAGTTCCGCCGGGCGGTGAAGAAGCTGAAGGTGGACTTTGCGGAGACCTCCGAGACCGCCGCGGGCATTGCCGAAACCGTGGGCGAGGCCCTGACCGTGGCCGGCACCCTGGACACCTACCTGAAGTACCTTGATGTCCTGAACGCTCTGGACGTGGACACCGTCAACGCCGTGGCCCGCAAGTACCTGGCGCTGGACAAAGCCTACACCGCCGTTATGGTTCCCGCCGAAAGCACCCCTGACCATGCTGCAAGCTAAAACCCTGGCCACCCAGGAATCCCAACTGAAAAACGGGGCTACCCTGCTGTTTACCCCCATCCCCACCGCGCCCCGGCTGGCCGTTTCCATGTTCCTGCCCGGAGGCAACCTGCTGGATCCCGTCCCCGGGCTTTCCGACATGGTGGATCGCCTGTTGCTGAAAGGCACCGCCAGCCGCAGCCAGGAGGAAATCTCCGTGGAAATCGACGGCATGACCCTGGAGGTGGACACCGACACCAAGCGCGACTACAGCGCCATCCACGGCACCCTGCTGGAAGAGGATCTGGAACCCGCCTTCGAGCTGATTTCGGACATCTACCACCACGCCAGCTTCGTGGAGTTCGAGCGCGAAAAGCAGAAGGTGGCCGGCGAGGTGATGATGGACCTCGACTCGCCCAAGAGCCGGGCCTCCGACCAGTTTATCCGCCGCATTTTCGAGGACACGCCCTACGGCACCGTGGGCAGCGTGATTTTGGACAACCTGCCCCACATGACCTCGGTGGAAGCGGTTAAAGCCCACTACAAGCAGGTATTCAACCCGGGGCACATGATTGTCTCGGTGGCCGGCCACATTGCGCCGGAAAAAATCGCCGCCCTGCTGGAAACGGCCTTCCCCGCGCAAAACGCCGAACCGGCCCGGGTCAGCCCCGCCGTGGCCGAAAGCATTGCCCGCCTGCAATTCGATCAGGACGTCATGGTGACTTTCGCCCGGGATGACTCCTCCCAGGCCCATATTTACAAGGGCTGGCTGATGCCGGACACCAAGCACCCGGACTATTACCCGCTGGCGGTAATGAACACCATTCTGGGCGCCGCCGGCCTGAGCTCCCGGCTGTTTCTGGAATTGCGCGACAAGCAGGGCCTGGCCTACAACGTGCGCAGCACCTACGAAGCCTACCGCCACAAGGGGCTGTTTTATCTCTACATCGGCACCGAGCCCAGGAACAAGGAAAAGTGCCTGAAAGGCTTTATCGACGAATGCGACAAGCTGGTGCAAACGCCGGTTTCGGAAAAAGAACTGGCCGACGCCAAGCGCAACATCCTGGGGCGCCGCTCGGTGTTCCTGGAAACCGCCCACCAGCAGGCCAATTATATTGGGGCCAACTACACCCTGGGCCGCTCGCTGGCCGAAATCGAAAGCATTGTGGAAAACATTGAGGCGGTCACCTCCGCCGACATCCAGCGGGTCGCCCAGACCTACCTGACCCGCCCCGCGGTGGTTTCCGTGGTGGGGCCCAGCAGCATTCTGTAGCGCCGGGGGCCCGCATCCGCCGGGCGCAAACGCATGCAAAACGACAGGCCCTTCCCGCTTGCGTGCGGAAAAGGCCTGTCTCAGTTTCCTTTCTGCTTCTACCTTCTATTATCCCGACTGTTCCATCCCATTGTGTAAGCCTTGAAATCCTCCTCTTACTTCACTTTCCTACTTCACTCGTTCCGTACTCAGACAACCTCCTTTCGCCTTGCTCACCCATTGCCCGCCAACGCCCCCTATGCGGCGATGGCCGGCTCCTCGCAACCTCCTCCTTCGTTACCGATGCCTACCGCTTCCGTACTCCTCCACGTTGTTGGCTCTTCCATGAGCATGCCGCCGCCATAGCGCAGCCGCAATTCCCTGCGAACCTTGTCGAGATCGAAGATACCGACGATTTCCGGCCAGCCGGATTCGCGTGTGTCAATCGCCGACGCCCGCAGGATGTCCTGCCAGTCGTCAAACGAAACCTGTCGGGGATCCAGACCCAGATCCCAGGCGCACTGGTACACCTCCATTTCCATCCAGACGGCATCGTCCGGGTCGGCAGGCGTCGCCACGGGGGCTACCTCCAGGGTGCGCGATCCCGGGTAGGGGAGATCGTGGCTGGTTCCGTAGCCCGGCACGTAACGCAGACGGGGGCCCGCGTTCCGGTGAGTGGCCAACAAAGCCTGGGGCGTAGTTTCCAGCGCCAACGGCAGCTGGCCCAGCAGTTCGATGACGGCCCGCAGGTCTTGCGCCAGGGGTTTACCGTCACCGGACAGGGTGTCCGCAGCCTTGCCAGCGCGGCCCTCAAAGCCGAACGGGTTGAAATAGGGGTTTCCCATAATCAGACAATCTCCACATCCCTTAAGAAGCCGGATGCAACTGCCAATCGGCCGTGACACCTTCCAACTCCTCGTATCATGATAAAAACAATATTTAAGGGAGAATTGCGCCGTGTTTAACGAATTGTGAAAAAGGTGATACGCTGTATAGAAAGATGGAAACCGCCTTTTACACCTACATGCTGGAATGTGAGGATGGCAGCCTGTACACGGGCTGGAGCACCGATCCGGAACGGCGTTTTGCCGCCCACCAGGCCGGGCGGGGTGCACGATACACCCGGGCGCGCAAGCCGGTACGCTTGTTGAAAACATGGCGCTTTGAATGCAAGTCGGACGCCATGCGCTTTGAGGCCAGCCTGAAACGCCTGCCCCGCCAGGAAAAACTGCGCCAGGCCGGACTGCTGTAGGACGTCGCCCCTAGGCGCGCAACGTCTGGGTCACCGCTTCGGCCTTGAACGGGGAGATTACCGCGGCAGGATCCCGCTTGACAACCGGCGGCGGCGGATTGGATTTTTTGGAGGCCGCCGCCGCAGCAGCGGGGGTATCCGGGCGGATAGGCTTCCACTTGCCCAGGTCTTCCCGATACTCCAGGATGGGGAAAGAAGCGTTGTTAAAGTCCCATGTAGCCTGGCTGGCAAAGGCGCGGCCCAGCTTGGTCGATTCAATGAGCAAGGCCACCTCGTGATTGCTGCGGCTGAGGCGCTGCTTGGGTTGTCCTTCCTCGGCCTGGTCTTCGCCATTGGTCAGCAGCCCGGCGCTGGACCAGTTGGCCGAGCCAATGAGCACCCGCTTGCGGTCGAATACAGCCCACTTGGCATGCAGCTTTTCCTCGATATCCCGGTTGGCCTCGAAAAAGCGCACGGGGACGCCCGCCTTGGCCAGCTGCTGCACCTTGGGGCGCACGCCGGGGAAGGCAAAGAACAGCCCGGGATCCACCAGAATCTTCACGCCTTCTTTGCCAGCGGCGGTCAGCCGCTTGTGGGCAAACAGCAGAGCCTCGGCCACGTAGGGCTGGGTCAGGTTGAACAGCTCGGCGTGGATGCTCTCCTTAGCATTGGCAATCTGGTGGAGGATTTCCCGGAAGATTTCATCTTTCGGCCCATCGGAGGATTCCTTGGCGGTGGTTTGCAGCACTTTGATCTTGCCGGGGGCGAAGTTGCCCCAGCGGGGCAGCTCAGAGGGCTCCCGGCCCGAGGATACCCAGTCCGGCTTGAACACCTGGTTATAAATGTTGCGCACGTCCGGCCCCTCGATGAAGACCGCCGCGTCGTGGTTGGTGGGGGAGTGGTTGCCCCAGTTCATGCCGCCAATCATGACGTACTTGCCGTCCACAATCAGCACTTTCACGTGGCTGATGGTAGAGAAGTCGGGGTAGGTCACCACATCGATGCCGTTTTTGCGCAGGTGGTCGATAACCCGGTTGTTCTGGCCCTCGTTGAACTCCGGATCCCAGTGGTTGTCGATAATCACCTTGATGTTGACGTTTTTGTCCCTTTTCAGCTGGATCAGCTTGTCCACCAGCTGGGCTTGGATATCGGCGCCCGCCGTGCCCACCGGGCTGGATTTTTCGGGATACAGGGCCGGGCTCTGGAAGTTGTAGAGATCGACCAGCACGGTGGAGCGGGCCATCTTGAGCATCTCGTCCACCTTGCCAAAAATCTGTCCACCGCCAATCAGGCTTTCCACGTGGGTCTGATCGCCACTTTTGTAGCTGAAGGTGTCTTTCACCGACGGCACGTAGTAACGCTTGTAGGTCTTAGGCTTGTATGCGCCAAACAGCGGATCCGCGTTGAGCGCCACCGGTTGCAAGGGTGTTAACGACAAATCTCCCCCTCCAGCTTTCGCTAGCCTATCTCACTTTGCTTCCCCAGGAATCAGTTGAGCATGCCAGTCCCTGGCTGTAGAGGCCCATGATCCCCCTTGAATCTCTACAATCCTGTATTCAACCTTTCACTTCCATGTCATTTTAACGGCCCCGGCGCCAGATCTCAAGCAAAATTTTTTAAAACAATTTTAAAAATGCTTGTTTATAATTCGGGTTAATTGCCAACAAGTGCCTATTTCAATGTATCTTCTGTAAAATTATAAACTGCGATAAACGTCGCATAACACCTGCACAAAACCGTTAAAATGCGAATTAAAATGCAAAAAACCCGCCGAAAGCCTCGGCGGGTCTGAAATCTTGAATCCACGAAATGCGCGATGAAATTATGAAAACAATCCAGCGACCCGTTTGGGTTGCTTCATGGCCATGGCCACCCGGTTGTAACGCTCCAGCAAATTCAGCGAACCCTGGATGACTTCTTCACAATCGCGGTAAACGGAGATGAACTGCGCATTGTCTTTAAGCACCTGCGCATACTGCAGGCCCAGACGCCGTTCCACTTCTTTTGCGCTCATTTTCTGCATTGCTAAAACTGACTCCTCGTTCCCAGATCCTTAACCAGCCTGTCCTTTAACCCTGTTTGCCTGTCCTGTCTACATAGGCATAAACGTAATGTTTGTTTTTTTGGTGATAGTTTGTAAACAAGCTTTAACAAAGCGCTCGCACGATGTATGCCCGCCTCAAGCCCCCGGCGTTTCAGGCCGCTTGACCTTTGCGGGATAATAGAGCCATGTGTCCCAGAGAAATCAAAATTACCGGCGCCCGCGTCAACAACCTCAAAAACGTGAGCTGCGACATCCCGCATGACTGCCTGACGGTGGTGACCGGCCCTTCCGGCTCGGGCAAATCCTCCCTGGCCTTCGATACCCTGTACGCCGAAGGCCAGCGCCGCTACATCGAATCGATGTCCTCTTACGCCCGCCAGTTTCTGCAACGCATCGAAAAGCCCGATGTGGACAACATCCAGCACATCTTGCCGGCCATCGCCCTGGAGCAGAAAAACCACGTGAAAAACGCCCGCTCCACCGTGGGCACCGCCACCGAGATATACGACTACCTGCGCCTGCTGTACGCCAACGTGGGGCAAACCGTGTGCGACGCCTGCGGGGGCGAAGTGTCCCGGGCGGATCCCTTTCAGATCCAGAAGGCCCTGCGGCAGTACGAGGAAGGGCTGAAAATCCTGCTACTGGCCCCGGTCAGCCTGAAGGACTTCTCCCCCGACGATCTCATCCGCCAGGGCTTTTACCGCATTTACCAGCATGGGGAAATGCGGGATCTGGCCGAGGCGCGAGGGCAATTGAGCCCACACGACGTGGTGCGCATCGTGATTGACCGCCTGATTGTGAAGCACAAGGCCCTGGGCAGCCGCATCCTGGAATCCATCCGCAACGCGCTGGCCCTGGGCAACGGCAAAATTGAGATTCTACGGCTGGACACCCAAGAAATCCAACTGTACCAGAACGAGTTTGCCTGCCTGGACTGCCACAAGCCCTTTACCGAACCCTTCCCGAACCTTTTCTCCTTCAACAGCCCCATGGGGGCCTGCCCGTCTTGCGAGGGCTTCGGGCGCATCATCGGGCTGGACATGGACAAGGTCATCCCCAACAAGAACCTGACGTTGGCCCAGGGGGCGGTGCATCCCTTCACCAAGCCCGCCTATACCGAGGGGCAGGAGTATTTGGAAAAGGAAGCCCGCAAGCGCAAGATTCCGCTGGATGTCCCCTACAACCAGCTAAGCGATGAGCACAAGCGCTTTGTGATAGACGGAAGCGGCAGCTATGAAGGCATCCGGGGCTTTTTCGACTGGCTGGAAACCAAGAAGTACAAGGTGCACGTGCGGGTAATGATTGCCCGCTACCGGGGCTTTTACCCCTGCCCAGACTGCCTGGGCTCACGCCTGCGCCGGGATGCCCTGAACGTGCAGGTGGGCGGCAAAAACATCCTGGAAATCGGCAACATGCCGGTGCATGCCCTGGTGCGCTTTTTTGACGAGCTGGCCCTCAGCGACACCCACCGCATGGTGGCCGATCGCCTGCTGCGGGAAGTGCGGGCCCGGCTGCATTACCTGGATGCCATCGGGCTCTCGTATCTCACCCTCAACCGGCAGTTCCGCACGCTTTCTAACGGGGAGGCCCAGCGTATCAACCTGTCAGCGGCCCTGGGCAGCGCCCTCACCGATACCCTCTACGTGTTGGATGAACCCACCGTGGGCCTGCATGCCCGGGATACCGACCGCCTGATCGGCATTTTGAAGCGCCTGCGGGATCATGGCAACACCATCGTGGTGGTGGAGCACGACCCGGAAGTGATTCTGGAGGCGGATCACGTGATTGACATGGGGCCTTCCGGCGGGGAGGAGGGCGGCCGCATCGTGTTTGAAGGGCCTCCCGGCGAGCTGGGCAAGGTGGCCTACTCCCTGACCGCCCGCTACCTGAACAATCCCCTGCTGAACGTGTACGAAAGCCCCCGCGGCCCGCGCAACGGCAGGAGCAAGCAAGACGGCTGGATTGAGATTCGGGGGGCCAGCGGCAACAACCTGCGGCACATCACCGCCCGCTTTCCCAAAAACCGCCTGTGCTGCGTGACCGGGGTGTCCGGTTCCGGCAAGTCCACGCTGATTAAGCAGACCCTGTTTGCCGCCTACGAGCACAGCCAGTCCCGCTCCATCGACCTGGAGGAGGCCCCGCATGACAAGATTGCCGGGCTGGAGGAATTCGCCGACGTGCTGATGGTGGATCAAAGCCCGCCGGGACGCTCGGCCCGCTCCAACCCGGTAACCTACGTGAAGGCTTATGATGAAATCCGCAAGCTGTTTGCCGAAAGCCGCAAGGCCATGGTGCTGGGCATCGGGGCGGGGCATTTTTCGTTCAACACCCCCGGCGGGCGCTGCGAGACCTGCGAGGGGCTGGGCACCCTCACCATCGACATGCAGTTTATGGCGGACGTCACCGTGGTATGCCACGATTGCCAGGGGCGGCGCTTCAACCTGAACGTGCTGTCCATTGAGGTGGACGGCAAGAACATCCACGACGTGCTGAACATGACCGTGGATGAGGCGGTGGCCTTTTTTGCCGACCGCAAGCGCATTGTGAACAAGCTGCGCCCGCTGCGGGAGATTGGCCTGGGCTACCTGAAGCTGGGGCAATCCACCGCCACGCTCTCGGGCGGCGAGGCCCAGCGCCTGAAGCTGGCCAGCTACCTTCCCGGCTTTGTGGACGGCGAGGTAAAAAGCGGAAAAGAGAAATACCTGTTCCTGTTCGATGAACCCACCACCGGCTTGCACATGGCCGATATCGCCCTGCTGGTGCAGGCTTTCCGACGCCTGGTGGAAGCGGGCCACTCGCTCATCGTCATTGAGCACAACATCGATTTCATCGCCCAGTGCGATTACATTGTAGATTTGGGCCCCGAGGGCGGCGATGGCGGCGGACAAATCGTTGCCAGCGGCAGCGTGCAAGACATCGTAAACTGTCCAGACAGCCACACCGGGCAATTCCTGAAAAAACGCCTGGCCATCAAACCCCTCAGCCAGGTGTAGGGCCAGCGCGGCCCCGCTCAGCGCCCTGTGGGGGTGTCCTTGCGCCCCATCAGGCGGTTACCCACATGGCCCAATGCCTTCCAGCCCAGCATGGCCGGCAGACCCCCGGTGACGGTGGTAAGGGAGGTGTGGATGATGTTTTCCTGCTGGTGGGAGCGGGCAATCTCGAAGGCGCGATACTCCTCAAACCACTGGCGCACGTGCTCAATGAAGGCGTCTTCCTCTTGCACCCCAAACGTAACGGCCACCAGGCGCTGCATGTAATCCACCGCATCCCGGGTATCGCCGTTTCGGGCCACATCCTCCAGGTAGCTGCGCAGGGCGCGGGCATCGGCGTTGGATTCCAGGGTCAGCACCAGGAAGCGGTGAGTGGCCCCAATCAGGCTTTCCGGCTCAAAGGGCTTGCCGGTAAACACATCGCGCCGCGAAATATCCCGCCACTGGCGGGTATGCTTGAGCAGCCTGCGGGCAGCATCCTGCAACGTCTCGTAGCGACAGCCCCGCAGGCTGAAGCCTTCCATGTAAAAAAGCGCCTTGGACGCCAGGAAGCGGTTACGGGCCTTGTCAACAAGGGAGTCATCCGCCGTATCAGCCTCTTTCAGGATGGTATCGATGAGTTCCGCGTGGCGGGCAACATCGAAGGCGGGATATTTGAGCTGCAGCCAGCCCTGGATGAGCTTACCCCCACCCCGGCCCATGTCGTAGCTGTTCAGCTGCTCCACCAGGGGCTCCATCGACTCCCACCGCTTGCGGTTGCGCTGCATCATCACCCGGGCCGCCGCAGAGCCCAGGGCCGCGAAAACCGACCCCCTGGACAAGGAATTTTTCAGCAGGTTCTTGGGATTCATGCGCCTCAACCACCCGAATGCTCGTAAGCCCATCCTAGCAGATTCGGGCGGAACTTCAAGCGGGAGCTTAAAAGGGCACGCCCAGCCCGCTAAGGCCGGTGCGGCCATAGGTGGCGCTGCCCGGCATGCCGTAATAGCTGCGCGGATTGTAATACTTGTATCCCTGGTAGGGCACGTAGGGCGGAATGCGGGTGCTGTAGGGGGTGGTATAGCCGTAACCATAACTGCCATAGCCCGGATAGCGCCCATAACTGCCGTAGGGGGTTCCGTAGGGATAGCCGTAACCGTTGTAATAGTAGGGGCTGCCGTAAGGATCCCGGTAGACGGAATTGCCGCCCAGGTTTTTATTCAGGTAATAGCTTCCGGCCAGGCTGCCGGCGATGGTGGCAAGATTCACCAGGCCCGCCCCCAAGTTGGCCAGGCCCGATCCCCGGGGCTGGGAGGCGGCCTGCGATTGCGAAAACTCGCGATCCCAGTCGTCATCGTTGAAAAAGTCCGCGTCATCGCCCCAAAAGCTGTCCTTTTTCTTTTTCAACGCCTTGGGGTCGGCGGGCGGATAGGTTTGAATGGGCGCATTCATGGCCGTTTGCTGTGGCGCGGGCTGGGGTTGCGTCATCACCGGCTTGCCCTGGGGAGACTGCGGCGTCAAGTCGTTTTTCATCTGGGCCAGCAAGTCGGCCCGGGCCTTGGCCGCCTCCTGCGGGAAGAGCTCGGCCATCTTGGCCAACAGTTCCCCGGCGTCATGGTACTTCACCTCGCCAAACAGCACGGTCTGGATGTTGTTCAGCCGCTCGGCAAGCAGTTCGTCCTTTTTTGGGGCAAGATACAGCTTGGCTTCCACGGATTCGATGAAGGGCACCGCCGGTTTCAGCACCTCTTCCAGCCGGGGCGCTTGCGGCGGGTCGGTCGGGGTACCCGCATTGGCAGACTGGCCGGCAGGGGCCACAGGCGTCACCCCGTTGGGGGCGGTGGAATCCACCAGGGGCTTGGCCTCCCAGCCCGCGGCAAAAGGCTCCGCCGCCAGGGCCAGCGTAGGCGCCATCAGGCTGAAGGCCGTCACCAGGCTGAAAAGCCGTAAAACCCGTTTGCGCATCGTGCCATCGTTCCTGTTTGCTACTACCAGTATGGCTCAGGTGGCCATGTTTTTGAATTCCACATCAGGATAAATTTACATGGCCGGGCCATCCGGGCCGTACTTGCCCAGATAAAGTCCGGCCACCCCGCTGAATTGTCCCGCCCAGTCCCGGCGCAGGCGTTCGGCGGCCAGGGCGGGCTGAACCGGCATGCGGCTGAACTCCTCCAGGCTGAAAAAGCCCATCTCGTTGATGTTCTCGGTAATTTCCATCACCGGCTCACCGCTGACGTAGCGGGCCAGCATGAACACATCGACGGTATGCCGCACTGAGCCCCCGGGCCCCGGGCGCAGGAAGTCGGCCACATACAGCAGCCGGTCGATGGCCACCTCCAGGGCGGTTTCCTCGCGCATCTCCCGCACGGCGCATTCCGCCAGCCCTTCGTCGGGCTCCAGCGTGCCCCCCGGAAATACCCAGAAATCGCGGTTGTTCTGCCGCACCAGCAGGATCCGGTCGTCTTGAATCAGCACTACGCCCAGGCGCACCTTGTGGCAATACACATCCGCCATCAGGGTTGCCCTTTCGTGCCGGAAGCCGCCTGCCTGATGATATCCGCCTCGCTGGCGGCGGGTTTTTGGCTCCAGTCGCCCTGACCGTGGCGGCGTTGCAGGTTGAACTCCCCAAACGGAGCCTCCCGGCGGGCGGGAGTCACTTCCTGCAGGGCAGCTTCCTTGGTGCGCAGGGGCGGGTTGCAACCGCATGTTGCCAGTAATACTGCCAGCGCCAGCCATCCGGCCCAGGTTCTCATCGCAAACGGCCCTCCTTGGGAAACGCCCCCATTTAAACACGAGCATGCCCCGTGGCCAAACGGCAAACTCGACAAAAGTAGCATCAAAATCGGATCGCCTGTTTTTATGCTCATGGACACAAAGGGGGATATATAAGGGGCAATATGTCTTACGATCGGGTAAGTCTGTTTTCTGGCGGCAATTCAAGCCATTCTTCAGGCGGCAAAGGCGGTTCCTTGGGACTGTCGGATCTGGCCTCGGGTGGCGCCAGCCTTGGCACGGCTTCTGCGGTAAGCCGGGCCTTGCAGTACAGTCCCAGCCCGCTGATGCGCAAATGGGGAGACAACTTTACCACCTGGAGCACCCGCACGGCGCTGGCCGACATGGCGGACAACACCATCTTCAGGCGAAAGACCATTGAGAATATCGGCTCCGGGCCAGGGCTAAGCACCTCGCTATGGTCGTACAACAGCCTGTTCCGGCTGGGCGATGAATCGGTGCAGCTAAAGAACTTTTCGGTCCGCGGCTTCAAGGAAGCGGTCAGCCACAACGTGGCCCCGCTGCGCACCGCACTTGCCGAGGGACAGGGCGTCATCCGCAACGGCACCACCGTGGGCGGCTGGCTGAAAAACACCGTGATCGGCGAGAATATTAAGCCGATCAAAGACCTGTTCCGGGGCGAGGCCGGGGCCAAAGTCGGCTCGGCGCTAGGACGCATGGTGGGGTTTGGCTTTATTGCCCAGGGTGTGCTGAGCGAAGGCAAGGCCGCCTATGAGCAGGCCAAGGCCGAGGAAGACGGCAGCTTTGGCAGCAAAGTGGCCACCGTGGCCAAGACCGGCTTTGCCATGGCCAAAAAGTTCGTGAAAAGCGCCATCTCGTGGGAAGCGGGCGGTATCGGCTTTGCCATCGGCAAGGCGTTGCTGCCCATTGCCCTGGGAGGTCTGCCGGTGGGAGGGATTCTCATTGGCGCGCTGGTGGGCGCCGTGGCCCACCTGGCCCTGGAAAAAATCTCGCCGTCGATCAAGCCCCCGGATGAGGGGAAAGCGGACGAGCATGCCGACGATACCGCCCTCGCCAGCCACGCCGAGGAGGAGCGAACCTCCAATCCGTTTGCAGCGGCCACCGTTTAACTACCCGAACAATCCCGACCGTGACAGTGGAGGGCGATCCGCAAGGGTCGCCCTCGGGGTTATGGCCAGCCGGAACGCTCAGGAAACCGCCCGGGCGGCGGCCTTTTTTCCGGCGGGCGGACAGGGTATAATCAGGGGCCGTTAGCAGTTTCCTCCATCTGGCAGGTATTTTCCCGATGAGCCGTTTGAAAGTCCTGACCGTCTTCGGTACCCGACCGGAAGCCATCAAGATGGCCCCGGTGGTGCATGCCCTGGCCGGGCACCCGGAGGAGTTCGATTCGAAGGTGTGCGTAACCGCCCAGCACCGCGAGATGCTGGATCAGGTGCTGGAGCTGTTCCAAATCAAGCCCGATCACGACCTGAACCTAATGAAGCCCAACCAGGATCTCTTTCAAATTACCACCCGCGTGCTGCTGGGCATGAAAGAGGTGCTGGAAGCGGAGCAGCCCGACATCGTGCTGGTGCATGGCGATACCACCACCACCATGGCCGCCTCGCTGGCCTGCTTCTACCTGAAAATCCCGGTGGGCCACGTGGAAGCCGGCCTGCGCACCTGGGACAAGTACTATCCCTTCCCCGAGGAAATCAACCGGGTGGTGACCGATGCCGTCTGCACGCTGTACTTTGCCCCCACCGAGCGCTCACGGGACAACCTGCTGAAGACCGGCGTGCCCGCCCAGCAGATTTATCTCACCGGCAACACGGTCATCGACGCCCTGTTTTATACCCTCAACAAGCCGGGCCGTAACGGCAACGGCAAGCTGCCGGTGGCCCTCAGCGAAAACAAGCGCCTGGTGCTGGTCACCGTGCACCGGCGGGAGAACTTCGGCGAGCCCATGCAGGACATCTGCAAGGCCCTGCGCCACATTGTGGACAGCCATCCCGACGTGGAGATGGTCATCCCAGTGCATCCCAACCCCAACGTGCGGGGCGTGGTACACCAGATTCTGGGCAGCCATCCGGCGGTGCACCTGATCGATCCGCTGGATTACGAGCCTTTCTGCCAGCTGATGGAAAAATCCACGCTGATCCTGACCGATTCCGGCGGGGTGCAGGAGGAAGCCCCCTCGCTCAGCAAGCCCGTGCTGGTGCTGCGCGATGAGACCGAGCGCCCCGAGGCCGTGGAGATGGGCACCGTGAAACTGATTGGCCCGCACTACGACAAAATCGTCAATACCGCCCACGAGCTACTGACCAACCAGGGCGCCTACGAGGCCATGGCCCGCGCGGTGAACCCCTATGGCGACGGCCACGCCGCCGAACGCATCATCCAGGCCCTGCGGGAGTTCAAGGCGAATCTAAACAAAGCCTAAGCGTAACAAGGAGCGAGGCGTGGGAAAAGAACAACATGAGCACCGGGAAGGCCCCATCCAGCCGGATAGCGGCGGGCTGATATCCCCCGGGGACGGGCAGGCGCTGCAGCGGGCAGGACTGGCCATGGGAGCCGCGCTAGCCGTGGTGGCACTGGGGGTGCTCTTCTACCTGGGCATGGCCAATTCCTTCCAAAGCACCATGCATGTCTCCGGGGACGATGGCCCCAATAGCATGCAGACATACCACTCCGCGGATCCCCCGCCCCTTCAGCAGGCCAAACAGCCTGCCAGCGCCGAAAAACCCCAGGAAACACAACCCGCATCCCAGCAGCCCAGCGTTGCAACCCGGGTGCCGGGCCTGGATTCCGGCTACCTATCCACGGTATACCGGGATATCCAGACAAGCTGGCAGCAAAGCGAAGACCGTCACGGGCTAAAGGCGGATGCCCCGGTCTATGTGGCCTTCACCTTGCACCGCAGCGGGGATATCCGGTCCATCTGGCTGTTCAAAAGCTCCGGCAACGAGGCATTGGATGCCCTGGCCCTGGAGAGCGTGCAGGATGTGGGCGCCTTCAACCGATTTCCCCGCAGCATGCCGCAGAAAGAACAGGAGATGCTGTTTATATTCACCCCGGACACCGTGACCATGGCCTCCTGGGACGAGCGCGGCAAACCCATTTACCCACGCTAATCGGCGGGGAGCGGGGCCAGGGCGTGTTGACAGTTTGGTTTCGTCACGTACCCCATGGACGCGCCTCAACGGTGCTGCGCGCGCCTGGTAGCTCCCAACGTTCACCACGCCCTAGACGGTGGCGGCGGGTTCCACTTCCCGGGAATAGCCGCAGCCTTTTTCGGGGCAGGCGTAGAAGTGGCCTTTTTTCAGGTTCTTTTCGGTCAGCAAGGCCCCACAATCCGGGCATTTCTCGTTGACCGGCTTGTTCCAGAAGGCCTGGTCGCATTGGGGATACTGGTTGCAGCCGTAAAACACCTTGCCCCGGCGGGACTTCTTGGCCACCACTTCGCCCTTGCCGCACTTGGGGCAGGTCACCCCGGTTTTCTGCTCGAAGGACTTGGTGGCGCCGCAGCCCTCGTTCTGGCACTTCATGTACTCGCCAAAGCGGCCATGTTTAATCAGCATGTCGCCGCCGCACTTCTCGCATTTTTCCTCCGCCGGGCGATCTTCGGGCACCGGCTTCTGGTCTTTGCTGAGCGGGCGGGTGTATTTGCAATCCGGCCAGCCGGTGCAGCCCATAAACTGGGAGCCCCAGCGGCTGGTCTTGATGGACATGGGCTTGCCGCAGTCGGGGCAGTTTTCGCCCTCCACCAGCACCACCACTTTTTCCATCTCGTCGGCGGCCTTTTTCAGGGTGGCCTCGAAGGGCTCGTAGAACTCCCGGATGACCCCGCGCCAGGGCAGGGTGTCGTCCTCGATGTCATCGAGCTTGTTTTCCAGGGCCGCGGTAAAGTTGACATCCACAATGTCCTGGAAGTGCTTGACCAGTACATCGTTCACCACTTTGCCCAGGGGGGTGGGCTTGAGGGCCTTGTTTTCCATCACCACGTAGCCGCGATCCTGCACGGTGGCAATGGTAGGGGCATAGGTGGAGGGTCGCCCGATGCCCAGCTCCTCCAGGGTTTTCACCAGGCTGGCCTCGTTGTAGCGCGGGGGCGGCTCGGTAAAATGCTGCTTGGGATCCAGCTTGACCAAATTGAGCTTGTCGCCCTTCTGCACGTCCAGCAGGGCGGAGGCCTTCAGCTCCTCCTCCTCGTCGGACTGGTACACGGCCATGTAGCCCTTGAAGATGACTTTGCTGTCGGAGCCGCGCAGCAGCAGGTTGGCGCACTGGACTTCCACGGTCTTGGTGCGGATTTGCGCCGCCTCCATCTGGGACGCCATAAAGCGGTTCCAGACAATGGCGTAAATGCGGAACTGCTCCTCGCTCAGGTACTGGCGCACCGATTCCGGGGTGCGTTCCACCACGGTGGGGCGGATGGCCTCGTGGGCGTCCTGCACGTTTTTCTTGGTCTTCTTGGAGTAATCGTTGGGCTCGGCGGGATAATATTCCGCGCCGAACTGCTTGAGGATGTATTCTTTGGCCGCGTCGCGGGCTTCATCGGAGATGCGGGTGCTATCGGTACGCATGTAGCTGATGAGACCCTCGGGGCCGCTGCCCAGCTCCACGCCCTCATAAAGCTGCTGGGCAATCTGCATGGTCTTTTTTACCGAGTAGCCGTAGCGGGTGCTGGCCTCACGCTGCAGGGTGCTGGTAATGAAGGGCGGCTGCGGCTTGCGGCGGGATTCGCGGGTGTTTACGGCCACCACCTGGTAGGGGTTGGCCTGCAAGGTTTTGACCAGGGCGTTGGCCTTGTCCTCGTTGGGAATCTCCACCTTCTCGTCGTTTTCCTTCACCAGGTTGACGGCCATGGTGGCGCCGCCATCCTTGACAGCCTTCAGCTCGGCGCCGATAGTCCAGTACTCCTCGGGCACGAAGGCCTCGATTTCGGCCTCGCGCTCGCAGATAAGGCGCACGGCCACGCTCTGCACCCGCCCGGCGGACAGGCCCTTGCTGACTTTTTTCCACAAGAGCGGGCTTAGCTTATAGCCCACCAGCCGATCCAGGATGCGACGAGTCTGCTGGGCATTCACCCGGGAAAAATCAATCTCGCGCGGATGCTCAATGGCTTCCAGAATGGCGTTTTTGGTGATTTCGTGGAACTCGATGCGGTGAACCTTGGCCCTGGGGTTGTTCAGCAGGGTGCTGACATGCCAGGCAATGGCTTCCCCTTCGCGGTCAGGGTCAGCGGCCAGGTAGATGACGTCGGACTTGCGGGCGGCGGCCTGAAGCTCCTCCACCAGGCTGGCCTTGGCCGGCAGCACCTCGTAGATGGGCTCAAAGTCGGCATCGATATCCACGCCCAGCTTTTTCTCGGGCAAATCGCGGATGTGGCCCACGCTGGCCTTGATCTGAAACTTGGCGCCCAGGATTTTCTTCAGGGTTTTGGCCTTGGCGGGGGACTCGACGATGACCAGCGAGCGCCCGCCGCCGGATTCGTCGGACTCATCCTCATCCAGCACCGGGGCGCTGGAGGCTTTACGCCCGGCGGAGGCTTTGGGCTTGGCGACCGTCTTTTTGGTCCCGGTGCCGGATTTGGCGGTTTTTGCCATGGTGTGGAATGTCTCTTCTCAAAACAGATTCAGAGTAAAAGCGGGGTTGGCGATGTCCTGGGACACACGCCTTCTATATAAGATGATAGACCCGGAAAATGCAATACTATATGCTCCGGGCCGCAAAAAGCAAGGGGGGCGCATGAAAGCGGCCAAAGCGGCCATGAATGCCAGAGGTTCGCCTTAAAAGAGTTTCCCCAAATTCATGCTCAGCGATATAATGTAATAAAGCTTCATAAAAGAGAGGATCCCCGTCCAGTATCGGCGCATTGGGCGCACAGGATAGAGATAGCGTTTGCACCCCTAGCACTGAAGAGAGGTAGAGTTGATGATCAAATTCAGTAAACCGGCCCGCATGCTGACATCCGCCAGCTTGGCCCTGAGCCTGCTGCTGGTGCCCGCCCTCAGCTTTGCCGACGGAGACGGCGGCATCGTGCAGCTAAAGCCGCTGCAAAACTACGATACCGGCTACTACGGCTCCGGCTACGATAACAACACCTACAACAACACCGGCTACAACAGCTATAACACCTACAACGACAACTTCGCCCTGCGGGGCCGGGTTGTCTCCATTCCCCAGGGCACGGTCCTGATGATTCGCCTGGACCAGCCCATCACTTCGTATGGCACCCATATTGGCGACCCCATCTCGGCCACGCTTGAAAACGACGTGTTCGTCGCAGATGCCGTGGCCATTCCCGCCGGCAGCCAGGTGCTGGGCCAGGTGGCCCAAGCCACCGAAGCCAAGCGCATGGGCCTGCATGGCACCGTGGATGTCCGCTTTAACACCGTAAAACTGCCCAACGGACGCACCATTCCCATTCGGGCCCACGTGGTAACGACCGATGAAACCGGTATCCTGAAGGGCGACTCCTACACCAAGGACGTGCTGAAAGGCGTGGGCATCGCCGCCGGCGGCACCGGGGTGGGCACCCTGATGGGCACCGCCGCGGGCTCGCTGCTGGGCAGCGTGGGCACCGGAGCCCTGTTTGGGCTGGGTGTGGGCGCGCTGGGCGGCATGGGTTATGCCCTGGCCCGCAAGGGACACGACGTGGTCATTCCCGCCGCGTCCCGCATGAGCCTGGTGATTGATTCCCCGGTGACGGTCAGCAACTAAGGGGCGTGTGTAACGTCTAAGATGCTGGCTCCACCATGCAACCAAAGTTCTAGCGTGGAGTACAACAAGAGCAAGAAAGCCCGGTCACCCGGGCTTTTCTTTTATTTAAAAATAATCAGCGGCTGGAGCTGGTCGATGAGGCGGTCGACCTCTTTTTTGCTCAGGCCGGGCAGCTTGTAGAGATCCTGCACATCCTCGAAGGGGCGGCTGCGCATAACTTTGAGGGCCAGGTTCTCGTCGAAGCCGGGCAAAATGCGCAACTGGTTCAGGCTGATGTGGTTGATGTCGATCTTTTGCGGCGGCAGCTTGACGTTCTGGCGCAGGTTGTCGGCATACACGATTTCCGGAGGGATGTAGGGGTTCATGGTCAGCCCGGCACGGGCCGGCTGCACCGCGCTGGCCAGCAGGCAGGCCGACAGGATGAAGACGCTGAAAACGGGTTTTTGCCATTGAATGAAACGCATGCGTTCCGGCCTCGGGTTTGCTACTTCTGCTTTAACAAGAAACATGGCCTGGCGTTGCCCTCTTTTGCCTCAGTACGCCTCCCCTTAGTTTACATAGTGTAACAAGCCCCCGGCAAGGGTTAAAGTTTGACGGGGCCAGGCCGATATACAACATGTGAATGAGTTCACACTATAACAGTGAATCTCACTTCCCCAACCTCCTCCCCAAGTCACGCTACCGCTCAACGGTAGCTTCTTTTTTTGCAGGGCTTGCGGCAAGGGGCTTTGGCTTGTCCGGGTATCCCCCAATACCCAGTAGCGGGGGATTTTGGTTGGGGTGCGGGCATCCGGCCCGGCGATTTTTGTCCTCCACGGGGATGAAATTGATTGTTTTTTGTTGTGCGGCTTGCCCGGGGCCTCTATAATAGATACTCAAGGAAGTGAAGTGACACGGGACAGACGGGGAAGATGCAATTTTTAAAGGCACTGCATGCCTTTTACTACAACCTGTTTGAGCGCGAATGCCAACACAAGCAGGTGACGGCCACACCCGGCACGCAAAACCGTTCCGGCTACTGCCCGGATTGCGGTTACAAGATTGTGCTGCTGTGGACGCTGTGCCGCTGCCGTACCTGTGGCTCCAAGCGCCTGCCCAAAACCACCCCGGACGGCCGCGTGACCACCCTGTACAAGTATTGCCAGCACTGCGGCCAGGCCGACTACCAAATCATCAAGCGCGACAAAATTAACGCACACGAGATGCAGTACGCCATCCTGAGCAAAGAGATTGACTACGCCGAAGAACGCCTGACCCAGCGCAAACGGCCCGACAACCCGTTCGAGATTTACGACAAGCTGAACATCGTGGAAGGCGAAGTCATCCGCAAAAGCGAATCCGCCGTCTACGGGCAGGCCAAGCTTTAGGGAGTGCTGGCCGCTTCCGGCTGCCGGCGCACCAGCTCAAAGCGGGCAAACTGGTAGGGCAGGGCGGTGGAATCCACCACGATATAGCCGTTTTGCGCGGCCACATCCGCCATGGTGGATTTGAAGGCGCTCCAGGCCCGCTCGTGGGCCTCGTAGCCAACCTGACCCGGTTTATAACTCTTGAAGGCATGCAGGTTGTAGATGATCTTTTGCACCTGGCCGCCCGGATCCACCTCCAGCATCAGACGCACCGGCTCCTCGGCGCCAAACGCGTCCCCGTACCGCAGGATGCAGGAAATACTTTTGCCCTGGCCGGCTTCCAGCGGCGCCTCGGCCACAAAGCGCAGGTCTTGCAGCAGGGGCTTGCCCGGAAAATCGGGAATGCGGGGATCGGGCCGGGTATCCGCCGGTTCCCGCACCGGCACCGGGGCAAAAAGCCTGTGGTCTCGAATACCTTGCAGTATTTTCAGCCCGCTCCACAGCGCAAAGCCGCCCACAACCAGCAGGGTCAGCACCACATCAGTCTGTTTGCGTCGCCCCGGGGGATCCTCGCCCGCATAATCCGGGGACGGTACGGGTGGGACGGTTCCGGCAAAGGCGGGACGAATAGTGGGACGGGACGGGGCAGGGAAACCAAGCGGTTGCATAGGGACCTCGCAGGCTCAAAAGAGGGCATCACAGGGATATACAGGATGTTTCAAAAGCAAAACAATGGAAGAGAAGGTGTGTCACCCCATGTAAAAGCACTCCAGCCCAGAAATTGCCGTGCTTTCAAAACGCCATCCACCGTATACCCAGCGGATAGTGTCCCGCGCGGATAAAAGCAGCCCTAAGCCTTGGAGGCCGAGGGGTGGCGGCTTAGCCAGCCTTCCACGTCCGCCTGCACCAACTGATCTTCAACCGGGGTCAAGGTAAAACGCAGCGGCCTGGGGGCCTGCCATTGAGGGCTGTAAATCCAGACCGGCAAAGGTTCCTGGCCCAGGTGATCGGCAATGCGCGACCAGGCCATGGCCTTCAGCAGCGCCGGACGGTTGGAAACCCGAACCTTGTCGCCTTGCTGGGACAGGGCGGCCTGAAAATAGAAGTTAGCCACCAGCCGGGCCCCCCGGCCATCGGTATGGGCGGATTTCATCAGCTCGGGCAGGGTGTCGATCATGGCCTCACGCAAGTACAGGCCCACCTGGCCCATGCTGTCGTGCAGGTCGCGGGTTACCGCTTCCCAGTCGCCCCGCAAGGCATCCTGGGCACTCAGGCGATCGGCCGCGCCGCGCCACGCCGGAAACGAAGGACGGCGCACCCGGCCAAAGTCGAACAGGGAAGCCAGCCCGGCTCCCAGCGAGGCAAACCCATCCCCCAACGAAGCCATGCCGTCCAGAAACGCGGCATGGCGCGGGACGCCGGCCATCGGGCGCGCGGCGCCTGAAGGGCGGGCAGGGTGCTTTTGCCCGGCGCGCAGCCAGCCCATCAGCTCCTCGGCCTCGGTTTGCCATTGCGGCGTAAAGCGGGTCGTAGCGTCCGCCATACCAAATCGGGCCGGGCGCGGCACGCTGGCAGGCCCACAAAGGCCAAAACGGGCTGGGATGGCAGCAACGGGGTTCATAAAAGGATCACTCCGCTTCAAACAAGACAGTGAGGGGAACTACAGGCTAAAACCCGATGGGGCAATTCACGCCGGTGGTGCTCTGGCACACCGCCACCAGGCCGCTTTGAACCAGGTTCAGCAGGAAAAACAGCACGATGGGCGAGATGTCGATCATGCCCAGGGGGGGGATCAGGCGACGGAAGGGTTCCATCACCGGGTCGGTCACATCCCTGAGCAGCTTGAAAGGCTGGTCGTACCAGTTGACCGGAAACCAGCTAAGCAGGATACGGGCAATCAGCACCCAGGTATACAGGTCGATGACCCGGATGATGGCGCTGAGGATGGCCGCAAGGGTGGTGCTATCCATAACCGCTGCTCCTGAAAGGCTCTCTGCTATCCGTGACGGGAAGACACCAGCACGTTGGCGAATTCCGGCTCGGCCTTGTCGGTCGGGATCAGCTCAATCAGCCGGAACAGCAACTTGCGCAGGCGGGCGTTGTTTTCGGTGAATACCTCGATGACCTCGGCGTGGCTCACCGGGGGCACGCCTTCCACCCCGGTGTCGTAGTCGGTAATCAGGGAAATGTTGACCGGATCCATTTCCAGCTCCTTCACCAGGTGCACTTCGGGGTACTGGGTCATGTTGATGACCTCCCAGCCCTGATCGCGGAACCACTTGGACTCAGAGCGGGTGCTGAAACGCGGCCCCTGGATAACCACGATGGTGCCGCCCTCGTGGTATTCGATGCCGCAGTCCTGGGCAGCCTGTACGGCAAGCCGGGTCAGCTCGGCGGAGTAGGGGTCAGCGGCGCTGACATGGGTGGTGATGGGGCCATCGAAGAAGGTATCGGCCCGGCCGTTGGTGCGATCCACGTACTGATCGCAGAAAACGAACTGGCCCGGCTTCACGTGCTTTTGCAGGCTGCCGGCGGCGCAGGGACAGATAACCCGCTTGATGCCCAGCGACTTGAATGCCCATACGTTGGCCCGGTAATTGATTTTGTGCGGCGGCAGGCTGTGATCGCGTCCATGCCGGGGCATAAAGGCCACCCGCTTGCCGTACAGCTCGCCAATGGTAATGATGGAGCTGGGGGAGCCATAGGGGGTCTCGATTTTGACCTCGTCCACCACGTCAATGAAATCGTAGAAGCCGGACCCCCCGAAAACGCCGATATCGGCCTTGGGCAGGGCGGGGCTGTCAAACATGAAAGCGGGCATCAATACTCTCCGAACGATTTGGATGGGGCCATCGTAAAAAAAAGCGGCAGCGTTTGCAAGGAGCAGGCTCGTCTTTGGGCCCAAAGAAAAAGGGCCGTACCGGTATTGGAGGTAATCAGATCATGCGGTACGACCCGTCAAATTTTATTGAAAATTATTCTCAACTGATACAGATAAGATTAGCCTATTTGAGAATAATTTGCAACTACTATTGGGCGGAATTTTTAAAAACCTCCCTTCCCTGGCCGGGAAAGGGCTCGGCAGCCGCCACCGGGTCAAGAAGGGTTTGGCGGCGTGATTGTGCCTCCTTTTGTTAATTAAACACAGGACGTACACCGATCTCCTCCGCAAGGAGGTTTGATTTTGAAAAAAAGATGGGTTATAGTACCCGTTGTACAGAGACATTCCTCAGTAGCTCAATGGCAGAGCATGCGGCTGTTAACCGCAGGGTTGTAGGTTCGAGTCCTACCTGGGGAGTTTTTTCTTTTCTTCGTGCCCCATCGGCCTGGGTGGCGGCAAGGCAATTTTGGCGGCGGAGGGGTTTTGTGTAAATACGACTACCTGTCTGAAGATCTTTTGAGGGAGGATTTTTCTATGGTCGGCCCGGTTACGCCCAAATTTGGCAGTGCCGAACTTTATCTGTACGCTCAAGGCCAAAAACCCGAAGTCAGCGCTTTCATCGTATTGAATAACAACAGCCCCGACGTGTTTCTCACCCGGTTCACCCGGGATCCCCACCACCCCCAGCGGGAAAAGCTGGGCACTTGCGCCCTGCTGCAAGGCGACCTGACGGCCAAAGGCGCTCTGTTGGGAAATGGGATTTTGGAGCATTTAAACACCCGGCATGTTTTTGCCCTTCTGGACAATATCGATTTCAGCCAAGGGGAAAATGGCCCGCTAACCCGGCTATTAAGGGCTAACCTGGATGAAATCAAGGCCCAGCTTACCCAGCTGTCCCATAGCCACTATTCCGGCTTTGAATATAAGCTTAACAACTATCCCATGTAGCTCAACGTCTCTCCAACAGGGCTGATCGCCTTCCCACCTGGATAATTTTTTATTTTGTTCAGGCGCGTATTCATCTTTTTACTTGCAGGGGAATATACCCCTGGCAACACATGGCCTGGGCCTGCCACCCCAGGCAGCCGGCATGCAGACGTCGACCAATCTTGAGAGCCTTCGGCTGGGGGCAAGTTTTCGGCTTCAGGAACGTTGTGGGGAGAGTAACCTTCTGTTTTTGGGAGCCTGATTGTTTCATGGACAGCCTCAAGTTTTCCGCCGTGGCGGTTAAGGGCGGGGTCAGCGGCGGCAAAATACGCACCCTGGACACCCTCCGCATGCGCTATTCCGATAAAGTCCGCTCCGGGCATGCCTGCGCCGGGGATGTGTTTGTGTTCGGCACCCGGGACGACCACAAGGATACCCGCACCCCGGATCGCCGCCACGACCACGAACTGGCCGAAGCCATGGCGCAAGATGGCGTTACCCTGCTGGATCGCAGCGGGGATCTGTCGGAACTGCTGGACAAGCACAAGTTTTACAGCGTCGAAGCGGCCCAGGGCGAATAGCCCCGCCCGCCCGAAAACCTTATGGAAAACGCATAAAGGAAAGCCCCATGCACGCCATTCGCTTTGGCTGGACGGTGCAAACCAACAACACCAGCCTTCAGTACGCCATTGACCACCACTTGAAAACCTCCCCGGATCTGCCCGCCGGCCTGGGAGTAAACGATGGGCGGGATTATTATATCCAGGTGCGCCGAGACAGGCCCCCAGCGAGGCCCCGGTAGAAATCCGCAAGAACGGCCGGCCCGCTATCCCTTCAATGCCCTCCTTCGGGGTCACCGGCGGCGAGCAGCTGCATGAATTCGAGCCGCACTTCCTGGCGCTTTCCACGGCCAAAATGGCGGAAAGAATCCTGGCCGTGCTGAAGGCGGACCTGCAAAAATAACCCCGCCCCGCCACCCCCACCATCTTCCCGACGTTGGCCCCGGGTCTTGAGCCGCCGGCGATTTCCGCAATTTGGCCGCCCGCCGGGTTTTTATTTCTATTGGAGAGCAAGAGCGTATCGACAAGAGGAGCACGACCATGGCAACAAATGGCCTTGGCCTGCCATCCCAGGCAGCCGGCATGCAAACGCCGGGAAATATGCCCCCAGCCGCCGGCGGCAAAGCTTCTGGGCCTTCAGCCCAGGGCGGGGCCCCGGAGGAAGCGGGAAGCGACGAATACCCGCAAGGCGTTTCCCGCATGTTGAAAGAGGTTCACGGCCTACTTCAGAAATCGGGCAAAGGCCTGCCCGGCTTTCAGGAAGCCCCCGGCCTCGATCGCAAAGCCTGAGGGCAAACCCGGCAGAACCCGCTGCCCGTTATGGCCGCTTGATTGTTTGGGGGGGCTTGCCTCAAAATGGGCGGGTCACTGTCTGTTCAAGCGGGGTGTTGAGATGGCGAATCGGTTCATGCAACGCATTGGGCACACCTTGGGCCTGCCCATCGCGCTTTGTATGGTGATGGCCCTGGGCGCGACCGGCTGCCAACGGCAGGCGGCCCTTTCCCCACAGGGAGATCCCCCCTTGCCACCCCCGGGACAGCCCAACCAGGTAGCCCAGGAAAATTCCGCCCCCCAGGCAGACCCGGCCTGGTTCGCCTGCCAGGCGGACAAGGACTGCGTGGTCGTACCGGGGGTCTGCATGGAGCACAGCGCGGTGAATGCCCGGTTCCAGGCCGAGTACGAAAAGTTCCGGCACGCCATGCAGCCCATGGTGCGGTGCGCGCCCATCCAGCAACCGGCGGAGACACCCAGGGCAGTTTGCCTCCAGCATCGCTGCTCCCTGGAAGGCAGCGGGCAACTATAACCAGCGCTTGCGCCGAAAGATCAACAGCAAGCTGAGGGCAATCACCAGCATTACGACCCACACCGCCGGGTAGGCCCAGGGGGTTTCCAGTTCAGGCATATAGCGGAAGTTCATGCCGTAGACCCCCACAATGAACGTCAGGGGGATGAAAATGCTGGACATCACCGTCAGCACCTTCATCACCTCGTTCATCCGGTTGCTGATGATGGACAGGTACAGGTCCTGGGCGCTGGAAAGCAGATCCCGGTAGGTTTCCAGGCTGTCGATCACCTGGATGGCGTGATCGTGCACATCGCGAAGATAGGCGGTGGTGGCCGGCTTCATCAGCGGGGAATCCAGGTTTTGCAGGGTGCTCACCACCTCGCGCATAGGCCACACGGTTTTGCGCATAAAGATAAGTTCCCGCTTGATGTCGTGCATGTCGCGCAGCAAGTCGGGAGACAGGTTCTGCATGGAGTCCATCTGGTCTTCCAGCCGCTCCAATTCCTCGCCCAGTTGCTCCAGCACCAGGAAGTAGCGGTCGACCATGGTATCCAGCAGGGCATAGGCCAGATAATCGGGGCCGGAATCCCGCAGGCGAGGACTGCCCGCACGCAAGCGCTCCCGTATGGGTTCAAACTCATCCCCCAGCTCCTCCTGGAAGGTCAGAATCCAGCGTTCGCCCAGCACCATGCTGACCTGCTCGGACATAATGGTACGCGTTCCCGCCCGATACTCCAGCATTTTGGCCATAATATAAATGACTTTATCTGACACCTCAAGCTTGGGACGCTGCTCGGTATTCAGAATGTCTTCCAGCATCAGGGGATGCAGCTGGAATAACTCTCCAAACCGGCCCAGCAGCTGGCTATCATGCACGGCATCCACGTTAATCCAGGTGACCCCGGTTTCGGGAAGGGGCAGGCACTCATCCGGGGTAGCCACAATGCGCTCGGTAAGGCCATGCCCGTCGAAGTGGATGACGGAAACATGGGCCTTGTGGGTGCGTTCCTGCCCAATGTAAACCAGGCTCCCCGGCGGCAGTCCCACTTTTTTCGATCGCTGTTTGCTCGGTTTGGCAGCCTCTTGCATGCTTCCAGCATACTGCAAAACGCCAAAAAGTGCCGCCCGAAGATGGAGCCTCCCGCCCTACAGCAGGGGGGCGTCATCAATGGCCTTCAGGTTCCAGCCCTTGGCCCGATCCCGCGCCCAATCCTCCCGGGAGGTTCCGCTGGTGGTGAACTCGTCCCCAATATCCGGGTCACCGTCGGGCGCCTGCGGGGGAGTCTCCAGCTCGGCAGCCGGCACCTCCTGCCGCTCCAGCAGCTCATCCTCGGCACGGGGTGGACGGGTTACGTTCACGGGGCGTTCCATCACGGGCATATCCTCCCAAGGCACCGGACAAGACGGGAACCCGTCCCGTAGGGCGAGCTCCCGCTGCCGGCAACCGTTTTGGGCAGCCCGGCGTGTCAATCCGGCCATACGACTTCTGAACCAACCTTGCAGGCCTTATGCTACCGCGAAACGCCGGGCGCGCCCATTCCCCAAAAGAACACTCCCCCACTCCCCCAAAAGGCCAGGAGACAAGCGGGCCGGGGTATTCCCCCCGGCCCGTCGCGCTAATAACCTTGCGGCGCTACGGCACCACGCCGCATGCCAGCCGGGGGCCAGCCTCACCAGCCGGCTGGGAGTGGTAATCGTCCGCTTTGGCGTGGATGACCAGGGCGGTGCCGTCTTCATCCTTCAAGCTGTTCTTGCCTTGCGGCTCCAGGCTTACGTGGGCGGCAAACACTTCCAGCTTGGCCTTGCCGTCCGGGCCCACCCAGATGTTGGGCAAGTCTCCCACGTGCGGCCCTTCGGGATCTCCGTAGCCATGGTGGCTACCCATGGGGTTAAAGTGGCCCCCGGCGGAGGCAAAGTCCGGCCCTTCGCACTTGCCCACCGTATGCAGGTGGAAGCCATGCCAACCTTCCGGCAGGTTTTCCAGCTCCGCCCGGATGATCACCCCGTGGGAGGTCTCCTCCAGCTTGGCAAAGCCCACGCTTTGCCCCTGGCCGTTCTTGAATTCCACTTTATGGTTGCAATGACACTTGCTGAAACCGGCATTGGCCACACACAGCCCCGCCACGGCAAGCACCAGGACAGAAACCAGCTTTTTACGCATCTCGGGCACTCCCTCTCTCTCAATGCTATGGGCCTGCATTCTACCAGAAAAGCAAGCGCGCTGAACAGGAAGCGGCCACCGCCCCCACCCGGTAAACGCGGTTAAGACGTGGGCATGCCCCGGCGCAGGCAAAGCGTGTCGTGGCGGGAAGCACCCGGCGGATACCCCAGCGCCCCGTCAGCCTCGTCCGGGGGCTTGATGTAACGGAAGCGGGTAATGGCCGCCAGCCCGGTGTCATCGGTCGGCGCGGGCCCCGGCGCGACTTCCCAGCATGGATCCAGCCAGATGGGCGCTATCAGCCGCATGGCGGCCTCATCAAACGTATACTGTTGCCCCAGCAAGCTATCCAGACTCACCTCTCGCGCCGCGTCCCCAATCAGAATGCCTGCGCCGGGATGCCGCCACCACCGGCCAACCGGCACCCCCTCGCTCACATCCAGCACCAGGCCCTCCGGCCCCAGCAGGTATTCCCGCGCCCGCGGCACCCCCCCATTGCGGCTGGTATCCACCACGGTTTCCGGGTGGGGATGATCGAGCAGCGGCAGCAGGTGGCGCAGGTAATCATGCTCGCAGGGCGGATCGCCGCTGATTTTCTGACGGTTGGCCACGTTGCTGGTAATCCCCGCCGCATTCCGCATGCCGGCCTGGTTCAACGCCGCCGCCATGGCCGAGATGGCCTGCGGGCTGTAGCCAAACCATCCGCTGTGGCCGGCATCCAAGTAGACCCATGCCCCCGCCTGGCCAAACAAGGCAACCAGATCGGCCAGGTGGCGCAACCGTGTGAGGCAAAAGGAGCGGGCCTGCGAATTTTCCGGCCTATCCAGCACCCCCTGCACGGCATGCGCCACGCTGTCGGGCTCCAGGTAGAGCCGGGGGCGGATACCCGTCTGGCGCGTAAAGGACTGGAGCTCCGCGGCCAGATTTCGGCAATGCGCCCGATACGCCGGCCAGTCGCAAAAGCCGCCAGCCGAAGCCTGGTTCAGGTCGCGTTGCGGGATGGCATACAGGACAATTTCCGGGGTGGCCTGGGCCTGCCCTGCCGCCTCCAGAATGCGGTGCAGCCCGGCCAGGTTTTCCGCCCCGTCCGCGCTGACCAGCCACAGGGCATGGGGTTCCCCGTAAAGCTGGTAACTGCGGGTCCACGTGGGATGAAGCGGTTGCGGATTGCAGGCCAAGGCAATGATTGTCCCAACTTGGGCCAGTGTTCAGGCTGGCGTCTACTTGCGGAAGATGGCCAGCAGCCTGCCCACCAGGCTGCCGTTGGACACTTGCAACTGCTGCCCGGCCTCGTGGGCCTGACGCACGATGCTGTGGTAATACCAGGCCAGCGAGTCGGTGGGGCCGTTTTCAAACCGTTTCCGTACTTTTTCGATGGGAAATACCGCTTCCACCGCGCCAACCTGGTTGATCTCAGGGCGATCCTGGCGGTTCCAGTGGCCGCCCAGGTGCCGGATGATCACTTCGCCCAGGTAGCAGCCAATGCCCACCACCAGCGAATCGCTGACCTGCCTGGAGCCCGGCGGGTCGAAATGCTCGGCAATGAAGTTCTCCAGGCGCTGAATGCTGTCCACGGAGTAATCCAGGCCAATCTGCGGGGCCATTTCATCCATGATGTTCAGGAACACTGCCGCTTCCGCGGTGTATTTGGACTCGGTATCCGTGCCGGCGGACATCCGGTAATCTCCTT
Organism: uncultured Vampirovibrionales bacterium; assembly: GCA_964390635.1. Taxonomy (GTDB): domain Bacteria; phylum Cyanobacteriota; class Vampirovibrionia; order Vampirovibrionales; family Vampirovibrionaceae; genus CAYMIG01. The sequence goes on from CAYMIG010000002.1 coordinate 367,634, forward strand.
GCTTCACCTAACGGTATATTATAGCCGCTCAAGCGATTTGCTAGAAACGATTGTCCCGGTTTTCATGTTGAACACGTAGTTTTTCTTTTCCACGGTTTCAATCACGTAGTTGCCCGCGCGATCGAAGCCCCTGAAAAAGCCCCACACCCACTGCCCCTTCTTGGTGCGCACCAGCTTGGTATAATCGTGCATTACGTGCTTGAGCCGCACGTTGCGAATGGGCTTGCCCTTGTCCATAAAAGTCATCACCACCATGTCCTCGCGGTACTGGGTGGGAATGATGTTGCCGATACTGCCCATCATGTGCTGGCCATCGTCGGCAATGGCAATTTCCCGGTAGTCGCCAAAGGTGCTCCACAGGTACTTGGGATCCTTTCCCGGCCCCTGCAGCTCGTACACGGTGATTTTAGAGAGTTTGGGCTGCTGCAGCACAAAATAGCGCCGGTTGTCAGAGTAGTAAGTCACCGTGGCCGGCTGGGGCATCTGGGCAAACGCCAGCCCCAGGGTCATCAGGAACCCAAACAGCAACGCCAGGCACAGGGATTTTTGCATGGAATCGTCCTAAAGCTCATCCACTTCGATTTTAGACCACTTGGCCAGGGTCACCACCAGGATGGTCACGGGCAGGGCCAGCACGCCGACGAACATCAGATCGTCCAGCCGCTGAGATTGTATTGCCCAGTTCAGCAACAAGCCAAACGGCAGCACCATGGCCAACAGGGCGGCATCCCGCACCAGTCCGGCACGTTTCATCGCTCACTCCTTGCTTGCTTAAGCCCAGCATAACAAGGCCGGCTGAGCGCCGCATCCTATGGCTGCAGGAAGCGAGGCCCACCCGCTAGTACAGGAAGCCGTCCTGCTCGAAACGGGTAATCACTTCCTCCAGCTCGTGCTTGGGGGTCACCAGGGACAGGCGAACAAAACCCTCGCCGTATTTGCCGAAGGCCGTACCCGGCACCAGCACCACGCCGGATTTTTCCAGCACGTCGGAGGCGAACTTCTCGCAGCTGTCGTAATTGCGCGGAATGGGCAGCCACAGGTAGAAGGTAGCCTTGGGCGGATCCAGTTCCTCGATGGGCCAGCCCAGGCGTTTGAAGCCTTCCAGCATAATGCGCTGGTTTTCGGCGTACATCTTGTTGTTTTCGGCAATGTAGGCGTCGCATTCCGGGCTGGTCAGGGCAAAGGCGGCGGCCTTTTGGATGGCCCGGAAAATGCCGGTATCCAAGGTGCCCTTGATCTTGGCCAGAATGCCCACCGCATCGGCGTTGCCCACCGCAAAGCCGATGCGCCAGCCGGTCATGGCGTAGGGCTTGCTCATGCTGTGGAACTCCACGGCCAGATCCTTGGCACCGGGTACTTCCAGGATACTGTGGGGCGGCTCTTCCCCCGAGAAATACATTTCGGAGTAGGCCACGTCGCTAATCAGCAGAATGCGGTGCTTGCGGCAGAATTCCACCACTTTTTCGTAATAGCTGAACGGCGCGGTGGCCCCAATGGGGTTGCTGGGATAGTTGATGATGAGGGCTTTGACTTTTTTGGGATCGTAGCCGTCTTGTTGAAGCTGGGCCATGACCGCCTCGGGATCCGGCAGGTAACGGTTTTCCGGGGTCAGCGGGGTGGGATAGCTGTGCCCGCCCGCCACCTCGATGGCATCCACGTAGGAAGCATAGCCGGGATCCGGGGTCAGGATGATGTCCCGGTCTTTTTTATCGGGCCGGGGGGTGATGATGGCCCGGAACATATTGGAAAGGCCCTCCTTGGAGCCAATGAGGGAGGTAATCTCGTTGGCCGGGTTCACCTCCACCCCAAAGCGGGTTTTCATGCGCTGGGCCACGGCATCCAGAAAGTATTTCTCCCCCTTGGGCACCGAGTAAGTATGGATGCCCGGCTCGTCCAGGATTTTCTTGAAGTAGTCGAGCACCACCTTGGGGGGGTCGATGGTGGGGGCCCCAATGCTCATCTTCAGCGGGGGACGGCCTTTTTTCTCCAGCTCGGGGGTCAGTTCCACCACGCGCTGGGCAATGCGGAACATGATGTAGGTTTCCATGTTGGCGCAGTAGTCGGAATACAGGCTCTTGACGCTGAAAGTCTCGGAGATGGCAGTCATGGCGGGGCGTCCTTTCACGCTGAAAACAGCCATTTTTATACCATAAGCCCGCGCGTTCCCCAAGCCGGGCCCGGCCCTGGGGAAGTCCCGATGTAAATAAATGTTACATACATCGTATTTCAAAGTTTACCCTTCCCCCCTCCCCGGGAATTTAAGCTGTGTCAATCGGTTCGGACTACTTTCTCTTCTTCTTTCCTTCCTTTTTCTTACTAACCAGTAGACCGCAGGGACTGCGGTTTTTTCTTTTTCGGGGGTAAAAAACCGACATGGCTACTAGCCTTTCGGGGAGTGCGGACCGCAGGCCGGCGCTGCTATGATTGCAGCAAGGAGACTCGATATGGCCCAACCGCAAAACCACAGCCGGCAACAGCCGGAGTCACCAACCAAAAACCACAAGCCAGGGTTTTTCACCCGGTTTGCCACCCACACTGCCCGCCTGGCGGGAACCTCCCCGGTCTTCGCCCTGGCCGTGGGCATTATCATCGTTTGGGGCATGACCGGCCCCCTCTTCCAGTTCAGCGATACTTGGCAGCTGGTCATCAACACCAGTACCACCATCATCACCTTCCTGATGGTGTTTCTCATCCAGAATACGCAGAACCGGGACAGCGAGGCGCTGCACCTGAAGATTGACGAGCTGATTCGCGCCACCCGGGGAGCCAACAACCGGCTGATTGTGCTGGAGGATCTGGATCAGAAGGAGTTGGACGAGTTCAAGAAACGCTTTGCCCTGCTGGTCGAGGAAAACGACGAGCCGCAAGACCAACCCGACGGGGTCGGGGAGAGCATGGAAGAAATTGCCGCGCGCGACAATCGGACGGATAATAGTACCCACACAGCACCCCGGAAAAAAACGGGGAGAAAGTCGGCCAAAGGGTAAGTCAATCGCTTCATGCCCCTGTCGTTTGCCCGCAACAACAAAAAGGTTTCAGCGGTTTTAATATGCCTGTTGTTAACCCAGGCAAGCGGCATGTTGCTGAAAACCCTTCAACCCCAGGTATACTCCGCCGCGCGGGCCCAGGCACCCGCCGCGGACGGGGTTGCCGCGCGCCATGCGCCCCCAATCGATCAGGTCAGCTTTGCGGGACGCTACAGCCCCAAGGCCCCGGAACTGGCCGAAATTGTCCAGGCCCTGCAAGGGTGGCCCGACAACCCGGATGTATACGCGCCCGTGTATCTGCCGGATTCCTTTCTGGAGGAGACCTACCGCCAGGTGATGGAAGGGCAGGCCCAGCTGCACCGGGTGGCCGCCGACATCCTGGCTCAGCCCAAACTGAAAGCCATGAACACCCACCTGTTGCTGCTGGGCAAGCCGCTCTATACCCCGGAAAAGGCCAAGGCGGAAGCCCTGGAGTACGTACGGGCCATCCAGGAAACCATCCCCCAGCTTGACCGGGAGCTGGCCCAGCGCCACGGGTTCACACCCCGCGAAATCAGCCTGATGCATCGTTTTATGGCCAAAACCGCCCCCATTCTCTTTCAAATGGGCTATCCCGATGCCGTCCGGCACGCCAGCCAGGTTACCCGGCTGTGCGTTATCCAGGCGGAACGGCAAAAGGCAAGCCATGCCGAACTGCTGCAGGCGGCCATGGTGGGCTGGCTGCACGATCCCAAGCTGGCCGTCGAGCTTTCCCGCGAAAACCTGGCAACCCACCCGGTCATCGGCAGCGCCATCGCCCGGCACGTGTTTGCCGATCCTCAGTTTGGGGACGAACTAAAAGCCGTGCTGGCCGGCAGGGCCATGACCCCGGAAGCGTTCGAAGCCGGGGTGGTGGAGGCGCTTTCCATCAACAACGATTCCCGCTACGTGCTGACTGAAGTGATTATGCAGGCAATCCGCCCCCACCTGTCCCATTTCCCCCAGGTTCAGCGCCTGTTGCTTCGGCGTTTCAGCGCCCCGTTCCGGGGGACACGCCCTCCGGTCATCAGCACGCGCATCCGGCGGGATTTGGAGCGGGAGCAAGTGGCATCCGGCCTGCGCGGCATTTCTCTGTCGGCCATGGAAGGCATCCGCGCGGAGCTGGCCTCCCGCTATCCCCAAATCGCCCCTTTGAGCGCACGCGAATTACTGGACGACATTGTGCAAAACCAGCCCATGGCCGGCATACCCGAACCGGAGCGGCTCAAGCTTGTTGCCGACTTACAGGCCCGGCTGCAAGCCACCCCGCATGCCCGGGTGGAAAACCGCATCAACGCCATCAACCTGTTCAGCCACCACCAGGAGGTCAAAAACGGCACGGTGGCGGCCCTGGCCCTGGCCAGCTCGGATCCGCTGCTGCTCAGCCCGCACAAGATCATCGAAGCGGAGCGCCACAATAGCTGCCTGTTTGCCATCCGCTCCTTCCTGCAATCGTTCAACAACAACATCGTCTACGTTCCCCGCGAAAGCCGGGACGGCGCCCAGAAATGGCAAAGAGACCTTTACAAGGAAATGCTACGGGTGGCCGAAGAACTCACCGGCAAGCGTTTGATGCCCAACCTCTCGCCCCGCACTTCCACCCGTCGGCAAATTACCACGCTGCTTACCGTCCTGCGCAAAGACACCACCTGGCAAACTCCAGATGGAACCGACTACGGCGCAGCCAGCCTGGAGAATCCCGCCACCCATGCCCAAGCCCAGCGATTGCTGGATACCATGAAGCGGCATTACGACCAGGTGGCCGAAAGCAGCCTGGCCTTGTTTGGAACCGTCAGGGCCGCGAATCCGACGAAGTAGCGGGCCTTGACCGGGAGCCCTGTATACCGGCCTGCGCGCGCAAGGCTTGCTCGCTGTGCATTACGCCGCCCTCCTCCCGCTCCAGGCGGGTGGGAATGGTTTGCTGGTAAAGGCGCTCCACGTGATAACGAAACTCCCTGAGCGAATCATCCACCAGGGTGTCGCCATAGTGCAGCAAGTCGGTCAGCAACTCCCCGAAAGGGGGCTGCAGGGCGGAATAGGTGAGCTTGACTTCCAGCAGGGTTTTTTCGGAAGCGAGTTTCAGGAAGTTGACCGAGCCGGACGTGGCCACCTCGGCATCGGTCTCGCCCACCAGGGGGGCCCAGCTGATGGTCTTGTCCCGCTCCCGCAACACCACCACCGCGTCCCAGTGGTAATGACGTCCCAAGGGGCCCCGCACCTCCCAGTGCCACACCTCGCCTTCCTCCAGGCCCCCGGCTACCCGCCCAAGCCCGGAGACCCGCTCCACCCGCACGACCCGGCTCATGAAGTCCGGAAAACGCTCGAAGTCGCACCAGGCCTCGTAACAGAAATCCGAGGGAACCTGGATGATAATGGAACTGCTGACGCTGTACATAGGGCCCTCCTTTGCGGAAAATCCAGGCACTAGAAGCGATAGCGCACCATCACCGTACTGGTAACGGTGGTTTCCCCGGCTTCCACCGGAGTGGGGGGCGCCTCGGCAGCTTCTGCGGCCTTGTAGGACATCATGGGAACGGGACGAGGGTAACCACCGCCAAACTGGGGCTGCCCCTCAATGGAAGAAACCCCCTTGAGGGTAACTCCGGCGGCCTGGGCCATGGCCTCGGCGTTGCGGCGGGCGTCTCGCACCGCTTCCTGAAGCGCCTGCCCCTGGGCGGAACCCAGATCGTCCAGGTAGAAGTTGAGCCCGCCCACGTTGTTGGCCCCGGCATTGAGGGCGGCATCCATGATGCGGCTGCCGTAGGCGGCCAGCTCATCGCGGCCCGCCCGGCGCACGTTCACGCTGAGGCTGTTGGTGGCCTGGTATCCCACGATTTTCGGGGCCTGGTTGCGCTGGTATTCGCCTTGTACCGGATAGATGTTGACGCCGGAGGTCTCCAGGGTGAGGTTGGGGATGTTCAACGCCTTGACGGCCTGAATCACCGCCTGCATCTTGCGGCTGTTATCGCTGCGGGCCTTGTCCAGGGTTGCGGCACGGGATTCCACGGACAGCGACACATTCAGCGAGTCGGGCTTTACGTGCACCTCGCCCTGGCCCTGGGTGGTGATGGTATTTTCCAGCGGCGGCGGGGGCATCTGCGCCATGGCCGGCCCGGCCAATACCGCCATGACCGCCAGCAAACCGCATCCGCCTTGCGCAAAGCGCATCAACCCTTTCATTGGTATTCGTCCTCCCCAAAACAAAACAACGTGGTGTTCCCCCATTCTCACAGGATTGACCGCCCGCCGCAATTGCTCCGGTGTCTAGGCCCCCAAAAACCATGGCGGCAAAAAAGGACCCTGCTCCGATAGGGTCCCTTTCTGCTCGGCGCCGGGCGCAATGCCCTTTGCCTTCCAAACATGCCAGGAAGATTGTTCCATTTCAGTAGCGCGGGCCGGCCGCCTCCACAAGAATGACGGGCTGGTTACCGTTTCAGGGCAGCTGACGGGGCCGGTCCGGGGCCACGGCCTGTCTGGCCGTGGAAGCCATTCGATTTGTAGACGATGACCTCCATTGTTGCTTTGAATTGGGGGCGAAGGCCGTCCCTTCGCGGGTTTGGGGGCGGCCCGGCCAAAAGGCCGGGCCTGGTGCTTTTTTACCTGGGGAAATTACCGCCAAACAACCGGCTCAGGAAATCGATCAGTTGTTTGATCAGCTGCTGGATGTTGTCCAGCGGCGGAACCGGCGCTGGTAGCGGCATTGGTTCCGGCGTGGGAGGCTTCGGCGGTACGGGCCCCGGGTTGGGCGGAACCGGAAGCGGCTCTGGCAGGGGAACCGGGATTTTGCCAGGCTTCGGATCCGGCGCGGTACCGTTCTTGACCATACCCTGGTACTCCGCGCTGTTCAGGAACGAGTCGATGAGCTGGTTGATGCTCTGCCCGTTCTTGAGGGCGTTGACCCAGCCAGCCTTGCCGTTGGGATCCGAGGGCCGGTACAAGATGGAGCGGTAGAGCAGCTCCACGGTTTGTTCCGGGGTCAGCTTCTTGTTCTGGAACTCGGGCGAATTGAAGAAGCCTTTCAGCACTTCGCCTTCGCCTTTCTCCTCGGCGACCTTGGCCCAGTTTTCGACCACTTGCTGGTTTTCGGGATCGCGGCCCAGGATGTTGCGGTACAAGGTGGTCACCCAGTCCTTGTGGCCGCCCGCGGGATCCCATTTGCGGATGGTGGGATCCACGCCGGTATCCTGCTTGCCCTCCAGCAGGGCCTTCTCTTTGTAGGCGTCATAGTCGCCGTCAAAGAGCTTGGCCTGGGTCTGGATCGCGTCGTCGGCGTCGAAGGTTTCACCCAGCAGGCCGGTGGGCTGCACCCCGTCGGAGAGAACACCACCCGCCTTGCTCCAGACGTCGATGTTCATGTAGGGGATGCTCTTGTATTCTTTTCCGGTATCGAACTGGATTTTGTATTCCGGCGTCTGAACGACAATCTGCTTGCCGTTTTTGGTGACGGAACTGCCGTTATCCAACATCACGGTCTGGCCATCCTTGAGGATGATGTCAGGCGCCTTGATTTTGGGATCGGCCCAGCCGATGGTGGTGGTGCCGTCAGCGGCCACGTGAATGGTGCGTCCACCGAGGGTCAGCCCGCCTTCACCCACCATCGTGGTGTTGTTGGGTCCTCCGATAAACTTGCCGTTCAGGGCCACGCCCTTGTCTTTCAGCAGGTTGAAGATACCGCGCTGCTGCATATCGTACTTGCCACCATCGGCATCTTCGATGTGCGGGTCACCCCACACGCGCGCATGCTCGTTGGCTGCAACCGGATACGGCGGTGGCGGCGGCGGCGGCGGCGGTGGCGGCGGCGGCGGCGGCGGT